>NZ_JBIBGL010000021.1:0-189131 GCF_042956465.1 Embleya sp. NPDC008237 | reverse complement strand
TCCTCCCGCAGACGCTCCACATCCCCGAGATCCACCCTCCCACCATGCACCCAAAACAGCACACATGGGAACCACATCTAACAAAGCACTACTAGCGCAGCTCCGCGAAGTGGGGGCTTCCCTCAGGAGCCAGGCCAACACGCCGCACGACCCATCCGGGAGAGTCCGTCTCTGGTGAGCTTCGCATGATGCCGCGCGCGGCGAACCCTCGTCTTCGCACTTCAAGACTTCGACCAGCGACATCACGCATCCAACCTCGGTAGCCGCCGGGCGGGTCGGAGCTGAGACGGCCTGCGCTGGTTCGGAAGTCGGGCATCCCGAGGTGCACGGTGATGTGCCGGGCAGACACGTCGCGCATCGCGGTGAGCTTCTGCACGGCGGCGGCGAGGCTTGCCTCGATCGCCGCGACCTCACCGAGCCAGCCCTGTTCCTTGGCCTCCTGGAGGCGGTCGACCGGGTTGGCGCGGATCTCCTCCAGCCTGGGCACCTGCTCGGGGTCGGGCCGCAGGACGGGGCAGCGGATGCACGCTTCTCCGAACTGTTGGTGAATCGGGCCGTGTTCGGGCGACCTCATCCCCAGACGGCGATTTCGACGGTATCCGGCTTGGGGAACGGCATCGTTTCCCAACCCAATGGCCAGTCGCCCTCGCGGTGCAAGGAGCGT
This sequence comes from Embleya sp. NPDC008237, assembly GCF_042956465.1. Taxonomy (NCBI): domain Bacteria; kingdom Bacillati; phylum Actinomycetota; class Actinomycetes; order Kitasatosporales; family Streptomycetaceae; genus Embleya; species Embleya sp. NPDC008237. The sequence goes on along the minus strand of NZ_JBIBGL010000021.1, from coordinate 188,467 downwards.
TCCACGTCCAAGAGGCGGGGAACGCGTCGATTCCACCAGCCGGCTTCGTCCTCGGAGCATCCGGGCCAGGGAATCGTCGCCTGTCGAAATCGTTCGTCGGTGCGGTCGAGCTCCGGTTGCCTGAGCGCGCGGATGCGCGGGGGCAGCAGACGCCAGACTCTTGCGAGGGTGTCCCGCTGCAGGCAGCACGACACGGACTTGCGCCGCCCCGTGCTTTCGTCCGCCCCTGGGCGTTTTCTGGCCCCTCGGAGCCGCCCGGCGGAGGGAGGCTTCAAACCACCTCCTGCTGCGTTGGCTGAAGACCGTCGTGGAGTCACCGACACCCTCGGCCTGCTGCTCGCCGTGATCGTCACCGCGGCCGGCGTTTCGGACAACGCCATCGGCATCCGCTGTTCGACCAGGCCAAGGCGGCCCACCCGCAACTCGCAGCGGCCCGGGCCGACACCCGCTTCCGCAACAGAGTCGTCGAGCACGCCGCCCAGCTCGGCATCAACGTCAAACCGTCGCCCGCAACGCCGACGTCAAGGGCTTCCACGTGCTCCCACGTCGATGGGTCGTCGAACGATCCCTGGGCCGGCTCATGGTCCACCGCCGCCCGGCAAGGGACTACGAAGTACTCCCGGCCGGCTCGCAGGCCCACATCCGCATCGCGATGATCGACAACCTGCTCGAACGCGTCACCGGCGAAACCACCCAGACCTGGCGAGGCGCGTACTGGCTCATCAAGGGCGAATCAACATGAATGAGACGCCCTCTCAGAGCTTGAAGACGAAGCGGTGGCGCTTGTGCGCGAAGCCTTGGCGGTCCGCGAACATGTCGTAGGCCATGGCCTCGAGTTCTTCGGCCTCGTACGCGGCGACCGGCTTGAGGGCGCCGTCGACGGACAGGGTCTTGCGTTTGGTGTCGATGGTCTGCTCGTGTGTTTCGACTTCCGCCCGGGCCAGATCGGCCAACCACCCGTCGAAGTCGGCTTTCCCGGCGGGGCCGATGCGGTCGAGGAGGCCGATGGCGAGCGCGGTCTGCGCATCGATCGGCCTGCAGTCGGTGGTGAGCCGTCGGGCCGTCGCGTCGCCGACGCGCCGGGGCAGAGTGTAGGTGTGCAGTTCCGAGCCGCTCAGTCCCATGGTCGCGTAGTGCGGGTTCAACACGATGCCCGGCCGGGCGACGACCACGTCGGCCCCCAGAGGAAGCATCACACCGCCCGCGCCCGCGTTGGCCTCGAACGCCGCGACGAGGACCTGTCCGGTGGTGGTGAGGATGGTGCGGCAGACGGCGTTGATGGCCGTGATGTTCAGCCACGCCTCCAACGCCGGTCGAGCGGCGGCCTCGATGACGTTGAGATGGATGCCGTTGGAGAAGAACTCGGAACCGCCCCGCAGCACCAGCACCTTGGTGTCCCGGGCCGTTGCCTCGCGCAGCGCCGACAGGAGTCGCCCACACTGGCGTGTGCTCATGGCACCGTTGTAGAAGTCGAACGTGAGGTATCCGATGTCGCCCTCACGGCGGTACTCGATATCGGTGTACGGCGAGCACGTCGCTTCGGGCAGGGCCGCGACGTCCACGCCGTAATCGCCGCGCGCCAGCGTTTGCAGTGCGGGAAGCTTGCAGGCACGGGCCGTGCGTTCGGTCCTGGCGCGCATGTGTGCGATCCATACGCTGGAGTCCCGGGCCGCCACGCGCACGGCTTCGTGGTGCCGTGCCACGATCGTGCCGGGGAGTGCTCCGGCGACCGGGCCGTCCAAGCGCGCGTCGTAGAGGTAGGCGGACCCGGAACCGATGTTCGCGAGCACCCCCGGGAACCCGTCCGCCGCCGCGATCGATCGCACGATGTCCGGCCCCGGTGAGTCCCACCGGAACGCGCGGTCCGTTTGTGACATCGCCGGGCGCAGGCGAGCCGACGGCACCGCCCTCGGGTATCGCTCTGCCGGCACGGGGAGGAAGGCGGGATCCCCGGCCTTCTCGGCGACCTCGAGAACGCATGCGACGGCCGCGTCGGCGACGGGCCCGTTGTACACGGCCGACTTGCGTGCCGGAGGTTCACTCATCGGGAACGTGCGCGTCGCCCAGATGGGCCCCGCGTCCATTTCCTCCACGGCCGACAGTGCTGTCACGCCCCAGAGCGGCTCACCGTCGGCAATGGCCCAGTCCAACGAGGAAGGTCCGCGATCGCCGACCGCGCCCGGATGAATGACGACCGTGGGCCAGGCCTTCCAGACGGACGACGGGATGCGCGTCTTCAAGAACGGGCAGATGACGACTTCGAAATCCGCCGGGGCGACTGCCTGCAGAATGTCCGACTCATCGGCGACCACGGCGAGTCGCACCTTGTGGCCGGCCGCCCGAAGAGCCAGGTCGGCGCGTTGGGTCAGGCCGTTGTTGCCACTGGCGATGAGAAGGATGCGTCGCACGGCGTTTCCGTTCCATGTGTCGGATCGTCGGATCCGAACATTCGTCGAGGCCATGCGCCTGTGAACGCCCATGGCGAGCCTGTGATTCGCCGCCGCGTGCGTCCGGATGGGAAGACCTCGGACGGCGGCGGCCCCCGTGAGCGGGGAGGCACCCGCGATTGCCGCAGGTCCCTTCACGGTTAACGCGAATCCCAGGGCCGTGGTCGCGGCCACCACGGCGATCTCGATCAAAAGGACGACGAACCACGGGCTTTACCCCGGGTCGCCGTCCATGCTCTCGGGGCCATGGGCGGGCTCGGCGGTGAAACTGGTCGGCGTCGTCGGCGTGGGGGGTTGGCGTGGTGCCGGGATCGTGGTGACGGCGTTGGGCGCGGAGCGGGACGCGAGGTGGTGTTGTCGCGGCCCGGTCGTGGCGAGGTGCTCGTACCGCTACGTCCCGCTGCCGTGGGCGCGGGCCCGAAAGCCGGCCGGGGTCTCGCCCGTGCGATGGCGGAAGAACTTGGTGAAGACCGAAGAGTTCGGGAACCCGAGCCGGTCCCCGATCGCACCGGCGGGCAACTCGGTGTGCAGGAGCAGCCGTTTGGCCTCCAGTACGATGCGGTCGTCGATGAAGGCCTTGGCTCCCAGCCCGACGGCGGCGGTGCTCGCACGGGTCAGGGTGCGGACGCTGTAGCCCAGTCGCGCGGCGTAGTCCTCCACCCGGTGGGTGTGGCCGAAGCCCTCCTCGACGGCGCGTTGGAAGCGGCGGAAGGTCAGGTCTCCCGCGGTCGGGTTGCGCAGGCCGCCCGGTAGGTGGGCCAGCCGCAGTACGAGGACGGCGAGCAGGTGGCGGACGACGTCGACGTGCACCTCCAGCGGCAGGTCTCCCAGCCGGTGGTACTCGCTCGTGAGCATCTCCAAGGTGTCGCGCACCGGCGCCTGGGCCTCGGGTACGGGGGCGAGCGGAAGCCGCCAGGCCCGTCGGTCGAGGTGGGCGGCCGCGACGGTGGCCGCGTCCAGGAAGCCGGCCTGGAAGACGACGACCGTGCCCTGCGCAGCGGGTCCGGATCGGAGCCGGAGCACCTGTCCCGGTCGCACCCACAGCCAGGATCCGCTGTCCACCACACAGTCGGTGAGGTCCACCGCGCACGGCAGTCGACCGGTGCGCACCGTGATCAGCACGTGGAAGGCGGGTCGGACGGGCACGTACGCCCCCATGCCGTGTCGGCCGATGCGCTCGGTCCAGCCCGGGAGGTCGAAGACCTCCACCCCGGGCGGCCCGCCCGGTGTGGAGGGGAAAGGGATTTCCGCAACACCGTCGGTGTGTCCGTTTTTGCCCATGATGTGTCCGAGACTATCGCTTCTCGGACACCAGCGACGCCTAGCGTGAGCTGCGGAACGATCGCGAACGGTTTTCCGGGGGCCGGTCGAACCATGACCGAAACACTCCGGCATCGGTGCGTGGCGCCCGGCGGCCGGACCGAACCCAGGGAAGCGAACCGCATGCGACTGATCGTGGGAATGACGGGCGCGACCGGCGCCGTACTCGGCATCCGGCTGCTCGAGTTCCTGGCCGCCGACCCGGACATGGAGACGCATCTGGTGCTCAGCCGCTGGGCCCGCACCACCATCGAACTGGAGACCGGCCGGTCCGTACGCGAGGTGGCCGAACTGGCGGACGTCGTGCACGGCCCGGAGGACCAGGGTGCGAGCATCTCCTCCGGTTCCTTCCGTACCGACGGCATGGTGATCGTGCCCTGCAGCATGAAGACCCTCGCCGGAATCCGCGCCGGTTACTCGGAGGGGCTCGTCGGACGGGCCGCGGACGTGGTGCTCAAGGAGCGCCGGCCGTTGGTGCTGGTGCCGAGGGAGACGCCGCTGAGCGAGATCCATCTGGAGAACATGCTCGCGCTCTCGCGTGCGGGCGCAGCGATCGTGCCGCCGATGCCGGCCTTCTACAACCGCCCCGAGACGGTCGACGACATCGTCGACCACATCGCCTCCCGAGTCCTCGATCAGCTCGGCCGGTCCGCTCCCGCGGCCCGTCGCTGGGCCGGAATGCGGGCTGCGCGCAACGGCACGTCCGCCGCCTGACCCCGCTCGGCCACCGCAGCGGGAAGCCGGCCCCCGCCGACCGTCGATCCGGTACCGGCCGGCACCACACACCCGATGAAGAAGGGACCCCTTCCCATGACCCAGCACGGCCCCGCGGTCGACTTCCGCGACTTCGTCGACGAACTCCTCGCCGCCGGGGACGCCGTGGCGATCGACCGCGCCGTCGATCCTCACCTCGAGGTGGGGGCGATCACCCGACGGGCATACGAAACGCGGTCGCCGGCGCCCCTGTTCGGCTCCCTCGTCGGGGCGGCGCCCGGCTTTCGGATCCTCGGCGCGCCGGCCGGGCTCGGCACACCCGGCGCACAGGAGTACGGCAGGCTCGCGGCGCACTTCGGCCTGCCGCGCCGGGCCCGCCCGCGCGACATCCTCGAGAAGCTGGTCGGCGCCATGCACGCGGCGCCGCTCCCGCCGGTCGTGGTCGCCGATTCGCCGTGCAAGCAGAACATTCGGACGGGGGACGCGGTCGACCTGGACGAGTTCCCCGTGCCGTTGCTGCACCAGGAGGACGGCGGACCGTACTTCGGGACGTACGGCTTCCACGTCGTGCGCAGCCCCGACGGCGAGTGGACCAGCTGGTCCGTCGCCCGCACCATGCTGCACGACCGCAACACCCTGGTCGGTCCCGCGATGCCGCAGCAGCACATCGGCATGATCCACCAGATGTGGCGCGCGCGGGGCGAGCACACGCCCTGGGCCATGGTGCTCGGGGCACCGCCCGCCGCCCTGGCCGCCGCCGGCATGCCCCTGCCCGCGCACGTCGACGAGGGCGGCTACGTCGGCGCGCTCACCGGCAGCCCGGTCGAAGTGGTGCGGACCGAGACGAACGGCCTGTACGTACCGGCCAACGCCGAGATCGTGCTGGAGGGATACCTCAGCCGTGACGAGACGGCGCCGGAGGGCCCGATGGGCGAATACCACGGGTACGCGTTTTCGGAGAGCAAGCCGCAGCCGGTCTTCCACGTGGAGGCGGTGACCCACCGCGACGACCCGATTCTGCCGGTTTGCGCCGCCGGCCTGCCGCCGGAGGAGAATCACACCGTCTGGGGCACGATGATCTCCGCCGCGGCCCTGGACCTGCTGCGCTCCGCGGGTCTGCCGGTCGATCTGGCCTGGTGCTCCTACGAGGCGGCCGGCTGCTGGATGGTGGTCTCCGTCGACCTGCGGCGTCTGCGCGAGATGCGCACCACGGAGGCGAAGCTGGTGCGGGCGGTGGCCGACGTCCTGTTCGCCTCGCACGTCGGCTGGCTGGTGCCCAAGGTCGTCCTCGTCGCCGACGACATCGACGTCACCGACATCGACCAGGTCGTCTGGGCCATGGCCACCCGCTACCACCCGGGTACGGGCGAGTACAACTTCCCCGAGGCCCCCGGCATCCCGATGGTGCCCTATCTGACCCCCGAAGAGGTCCGCTCCGGCAGGGGCGGCAAGTCGATCAGCAGCTGCCTCCTCCCGGAACAGTTCCACGGCACCACCCGCGGCACGACGGCATCCTTCCGCGGCTCCTATCCCCGAGAACTGCAACAAACCGTCATCGACAACTGGGCCGACTACGGCTACCGGTGATCCCGGCCGGGTCGACCCGGTGCGGTGCCGGCTCGCCGTCCCGGGGCCGTACGGGCCCCGGGATTCGGTGGGTTCGGTACCCGATCGACATCGGCGCCATCCTCGACCCCGGCGGGGCGGAGGCAACAACGGCAACGGCGGCGGCAACCGCCACCACGGCTTCGAGCTTGGTGGTGTATCCCTGGGCGGTCAAACTCGTGGCGAATTCGGCTGAGGGCCGGCGTTGTCCCTGCGCAGGCGCATGTGCCGAAGCGGGCCCGCCGCACCGGAGTTGGCCGGGCGGGCCCGGCTCCGGAGTGTCGGGGCGCCGCCGAGGAGGGCGCCGGTGAGGCAGGTGGTCAGGTGGCCGATTTCGGTGACGTTCGCGTGCGTGATGCCCTCCGGCCAGGCGAGTGCGTGCCATGCCGGGAGGGTGATCGCCGGGGCACGGGTCAGCCGTCGTCGGCCGGTCAGGGCTCGCTGCCAGTGCCGCGATCACCAGGCGGGACGGGCCGACGTCCGACATGTCGCGGAGGTCGGTCGGGGCGTGGTGGAGGGAGATCCGGGCGGCGAACAGGCCCTGGCCGACCGCCGTGCCGGCCACGTGTCCCGTGGTCGCGGTCAGGGTGGCTCGGCGATTGCCGAAGCGGTCGGTCAGTGGAGTCAGGGCGAGGCCGGTGACGGCGAGGTGCGACCAGCGTTCGGGTTCGAGTACGAATGCCGAGGCGGCCAGTGACTCGATCGGTCGGCCGCGGAGGTTGGTGAGGTTGGTCGAGGCCCAGTCGACCGGTGCGGCGCGGTCTGCCGGCCCGAGTACCCAGGTCTGGACGGCCGTGACCACACTCGCGGCCAACAGGTAGGCGATCGCCAGCAGCAGGGCGCGGGACCACCGCCCACTGCGCGACGGAGCCGGCCGGTGGCCCGCGCCGGCTCGCGGACGGGCGCGGAGGCCGGGGTCTCGGCGCGGCATGGGTGATCGGTCGTGACGATCGGGATCACTTCCTTCCGTGTCGGCGGGCGGGTGGCGGAAAGCCGGCGGGGTAGATGGGGAAGTCGGTGGGAGGGCGACGCGGGTTCGACCTCTCGAACCTCGCAACTCGCCGGGCCCGGGCGCGTCCGGCGGGTGACAGACCATGGCGGGTCTGTCGCGCGGGGGATGGCGGGGCGTGGCTGCGACCTGAGGACGATGCGAAGGGTGGCCCGGAGACAGAAGTCACGTCCTGCTCGCGCGCGTAGCGTCGATGCGTGAACTCGACGACGCCGCAGGAGTACACCTCGTAGCAGGGCCGCGTCGCCGGCTGCTCGTGACCGTGGACGTGGCGATCGCCGGCGCGCTGGGCGTGGTCCTGTCGCTGGGTGTCTCCACGCTGACGTGGCACGGATGCCTGCCCGTGCCGGTGGTGTTCGTGGCGATCCGGCTCTTCGCGGGAGCATTCGTGCTGCGCCGGTTCACGCCGCTCGCCGCGATGGTCGCCACGTCCGTGCTGCCGCCGCTGATGGCGACACCGTGGTTCCTGGCGGTGTGGATGCTCGCGGTCCTGGTCGCCTACGGGGCACAGGCTCGCTCGCGGCGGGTGGCGGCACTCGGGCCGGGGGGTTCCCTGCTGGGCGAGTTGTCGTCCTGCCTGGTGATGCAGGAGCTTTCGGGTCGACCGATGATCGGCTTTCGGATCGTCATCGTGCAGTTCGCCGCGTGGGTCTCCGGGTGGGCGGCGGCCAGAGGCCGCGTGCACAACGAGGGCCTGCCCCCGGGCCCTGACGCCCGAGGCCACACGCACCCTGTTCGAACAAATGCTCAAGGAGCTCTCGTGACGCCCAAGCCCGATCCGTCCTCCTTCGACCAGACCGCACTGACCTGGCGCAAGTCGACACACAGCGGGGACTCGGGCAACTGCCCCGAATTCGCCCGATGGGGGTCGCACGTCCTGCTGCGCGATGACGCCGACCTCGGCAAGCCGCCGTCGGTATGGACGGTGGACGAGATCCGAGCCCTGTTCGCGGGCATCAAGGACGGCGAGTTCGACGACCTCACCTCCCCATGACAGACCCGGAACCGCAGCCGCCATTCGGTGGCTCGTTCACCAACGGCCGCACCATCAGGGGCTCTTGAGTGAAGACGATACGGTCCGGCGGCCAGTCGTGAAATGGCCGCCGGACCGTGTGCTGTCCACGATGCTCACGGCGGGATCGCGGTCATGGTTTGCGGCAGGATCGGGTCGGTGGTCGATCGCGCGGTGGCATGCCTGATTGCGCGCCCCTCGGCTGTTCACAGTGTGGGTGCCGAGAGGTTGTGAACCGGTCGAACTCGGAACGGGTGCGCGTGCAACAGTTCGATCGTGAGTGGATTCGAAGGTCGTGACGACGATACGCCGTACACGTGTCACGGGGTGGGCCCGGGCGATGTCGAGGTGATGTTCCCCCGACCGGGGACCGCGGCGATGCTGGAGATCTCGAAGATGTCCGGCGAACGTCTGACGTTATGGGCGCTCGCCGAGCCCGGATCGGTCGGTGGAAGGTGCCTGTACGAAGGGCCGATCGAAGCGTCCGAGGGCAGCATTCTGGTCTTCGACACCGGGCCGGCGGCCGTGGAGCGGCTGAGAGTGGTGACGGCGGGGAACTGGTCGCTGCGCCTGCGGGATCCGGCGTCGGCGCCCGAGTTCGACGAGTCGATTCAGGGACTGGGACCGCAGGTTGTGCGGTACGTCGGGCCCGGTGGCGTGGCGACGGTCGACGCGTCGGCCCGCGAGGGCGGTTGCACCGTGCTGCTGTACCCGGCCGGGCCCGACGAGCGGGCCGAACAGTGGAGCGAGTCGAATGCCGCGTCGCAGCGAATACCCCTCGCGGGAACGCAATTCGTCGTGGTCGAAACTGCCGACCGGTGGTCGATCACGCTCGAGTCGAGTGCACCGGGGCCACATCTGATCCCGATCCCGACGAACGGGGAAACCTTCGTGCAACGCGGTTCGGGAACACGGGTATTGAGCCTGATGCGCCCGTCGGGGGACGAGCCCGTGATATTCGAGGTCGCGCTCACGTCGGGCCCGGGGATACGGGTGGGCGTTCCGCACTTCACGTCCAGGACCGACGAGGACGGAAACGAGACCTGGGTCGACGATCGCAGCAGGGAGCCACGGAGATTGCATCCGGATTGTCCGCGCACACAGTTCATGTTCCCTGAGGACTGGGGCGAGAGGGTCGTGATCGATATCTCGGCGCCCGACAGTCGTTGGGAGGTGCGGCTCTTGCGCGCGAGCGAGCTTCGGGCGCTGCGCGAGTCCGTACTCCTTTCCGGCTGCGGAATGGAAGTGCTGCGCTATCACGGACCGGTGGCCGCGCTGCGGGCCGACCGGCACTGGCGGGGCGAGCGCTGGTTGCACAGGTACGGCCGCCTGTGGCGGTCACTCGAGTCGAATCCCGCGCTCGGCAGCGGCGCACCCACCAGGGAAACGATCGTGGGAACCAGCGGGTCGATGGAATTGATCACCGTGCCATGCGAGGACCCGTGGGAGGTGTCCGCGGTTCCCATCGAGAGCGTCCGTACTTTCGATCACCGCATTTCGGGCTGTGACTCGGAACTCCTCCGCCACGTCGGCGGCAACCGTGTCGTCGTCCTGCGGGCGCGTCGCGGGTACCGAGGCGACGTCGATGTGTACACCTTCAACGGGCGTGGAGGGTGGGCGTGGGTCCACGGGCGGTTCTTCATCGGCCTGTGGTGGCGCTCGATTGAGGTGTCCGAGGAATACGTCCTGGTCACCAGCGAAAAGCGCAGGCCCTGGAAGATACGCACTCGTGCACGGCGATGGTATGACTGAACGATGACGCGTCCCCGGTTCGTTCGTGGGCGACGGGCCCGTCGGGATGGGATCCGATCGGCCACACGAGCAGCCGGCGATACGGTCACTGATCCGAACTGCGGCGCCGACCCCGTCATGGTGACCTCGGTGCTCACCACCGCCGGCGCCTTCGGGAACTCGCGCAGTACTCGGCCGGGTAGGCGCTCGGTGCGGCCGTCACCATACCCGTCGGCCGTGTCGAACAGCGTTGCGCCGTGTCGCGCTGCGCTGCGCAATGCCTCGAGCCACTCCGCGTCGCCCGGCGGATCCGACCTGAGGCCGGTACCCCGACAGCCGACGCCCAGAGGATGGACCGTAACGCCCGGGTACAACGGTCGTGGCGACAGGTCGAGAACCGCCACGGGGAACCCGCCCCGCCACGGTCGGCGGCCGAGCCTGCTCGTTCGGGGAGTGGGGGAGGCGCCGTCGACCCGGCCGTTGCCGTTCGCGGTGGCGTGGCCGAAGCCGAACGCCTTGCAGGCCCACAGGAACACGAAGCCCAGCAGGGCGCGCGGCCCCGTCGCGGCGACATCGGTGGTGTCGGTGGCGGCGATCCCCGGTCGCGGGCCACGGCCTCGAGCGTGCTCCGATCGGCGAGGCCCGGGGTGCCGAGGTCGCACGGTGCGGCAGGCGCAGACGCGGTGACAGTGCGGAGGCCGTGGGACGTTGCCATGTCGATTCCCTCCCCTTCGAAGCCGGCCCCCGCCCGGCTCGCGGGCACGAACATGCGCTCCCGGACCGTGATTTCGGCTTCTCGCCGGCCCGGTACCCACGCGAGGGCCGACCGGCCCCGGGCCCAACAGCCGGCTCCCATGGGGACGTCCGGTGCCCGCAGCCGTTCCCGTGCCGGTCGGTGGCCTTGGGCAATCGGATCCAGATCCGGTCCGCGTGTCGATCAACCTGTGCGGGACACCGTCGACATCGTCGGTTTCCCCGATCCGACGTGCGGCAACATCTGCGTCGACATCGACGGGGACGACGAACACGACGACCTCCACGGCTGACCCGACGACAGGCCGTCCGGACGTTCCTCCACGTTCCACACATCGAGACCGCCGGGGAGCGGATCGCGGCGCCGTCCGCGTCGGCCTCGGCGTGCGCGGCACCGGCCCCGCCATCAGGACCGCGGCGGTGTCGGCCATCACCGCCTTCCTCAACGAGCCTCGAACACTTCCTCGTTGCCGTGACGCCGGTTGGTCCGGCGTCCTCCCCCGACCGACGAGGCTTGCGCCCGCAGGCTTCGCATCCTGCCCGTCGTTCACCCGAACACCGCACGTCCGCTCGCGACGAGCCGACCGGCCTCTCGCGAGAACGACGGGGGACCGACGGGCACCGGACTGCCACCACGCCGGCGGCCGCGTCGACGTCGGCTCGGGGGAACGCGCCGTTCCGGGAGTGTGCCACGTTCGGGGGCGGGCGCGAAGGAGCAGATGCCGTCGAGGGTTTCGGCTCGCGCTCGCGTGTCGCCCAGGCCGCCGTCGCGCGGGCTCCGCGCGCCCGGGCGGCACCCGGCACGAAGGCGGATCCCCGGCTCCCGCCGTCATCCGTCTGCGGCTCAGGGGCGGTCCGGCTGCCGGCCGGGGGCACCGTGTGGGGAGTCGGTGTGTGTTGCTGCGGACAGGTGGTCGTTCAGGCGCCTCAGTTGCTCTTCCATGGCGTGCAGGCGCCGCTCGAGGCGAGCGTATTCCAGGCGTTCCTCGGCCTGTTGCTCGGGGAGGATCAGCCGGGTGGCGATGGTCGCGGTGACCACACCCATCATGCCGATGCCCACCACCATCAACACCGCCCCCACCAAGCGCCCCTCGGCGGTGACGGGGTGCAGATCGCCGTACCCGACGGTGGTGACCGTGCTGATCGCCCACCACAGGGCATCCGGGTAGTCGGTGATGTTCGCGTCCGGCGTGCGGCGTTCCGGCGCCAGGACGGCCGCGGCGCCCGCGACGAGGATCGTCAGGACCACCGCGACGGTGCTCACCAACAGGCGGCCGGCGTGCCCGCCCCGCGCGACCGCACCGATCCGGCCGATCACCGCGATCAGGCGCAGGACCCGCGTCGCGGGCAGCGCGACCGCGGCGAGGTCCAGCGGATGGGAGCGCACGAACCGCCGACGGTCCCGGCTGAGTCCGAGTCTGACGAGGTAGTCGGTCATGAAGACCGCCCACACTCCGTACTCGATCCACAGCACCGGACGCTCGCGCGCCTGCAACGCCTCGCCCAGAACGAACGTGGTCAACGAGACGACCGCGAGGAGTGTCAGCCACGGGGTCGTCGCACGTTCCCACCGCTGATACGCCGTGGACTCGCCGTCCGCGTTGGAGCCCCGCATCACGAACTCCGTCACGGCGATTGCCGTCGCCGATCGCGCTTCGTCATCCGGTTTGCTCACCGGAAGGTTTCCGGAACGTGCCGCGGCGCGGCGCGGCACGTGCATCGGATTGCCGCGCAGCACGGTGATCGGGTTGCGGTCAGGGGGCAAGGGGTTCATCCGGGCTCTCCTTCCGTCCGGCGGGCGCGGCGGCGGCGATGTGGCGGCCGCCGGTCGGGGCGAGGAACAACGGATCCGGCTGCCTGATTCAGTGGTCGACGGGGACGAGCAGGACCGGGGCCTTCGCATGATGCAGCAGCGCGTGGGTGACGCGGCCCAGGTTGGGACCGAAGCGGCCGGTGTTGCGGTGGGCGGCCAATACGACCAGGGCGGCGTCGGTGCTCGCGGCGATCAGGGCGCGGGCAGGCATGTCGATGTGGACGTCCTCGGTGACGTCCACGTCGGGGTACTGCTTACGTAGGGGCGCCAAGGCCTGTTCCAGGGCGTCGCGTTGGGCGTCACGCCAGTCGTCCGGGACCCACATGGCCGGGGCGCAGCCGAGGCCGCCGGCCGGCATCGCCGGGTAGTGCCACGTGTGCACGGCGCGCAACGGGAGTCCTCGGGTTCGGGCCTGGGCGAAGGCGGCATCCAGCGCGGGGGCGCAGTCCTCGTTCGGCCGGCGGTCGATCCCGGTGAACGACGACCGTCGCGGGGGTGCGAGTCGCGGTCGGGGAAAGCGGCGTCTCCCCGGGCGCTCAGTCACGGGTGTGCACGTGCCCGTCGTCCGGGGCCGGGGCGATAACCAGTGGGCAGCGCGCGTGGTGGATCAGACCCTGGCTGACCGAGCCCAGCAGCATGCCCGCGAAGCCGCCGTGTCCTCGAGTCCCCACGACCACCGCCAGCGCGTGTTCGCCCGCTTCGGCCAGGACCCGGACCGGGTGCCCGACGACGACTTCGCGGTGCACCGACACGTCCGGGTACTTCTCGCTCCACCCGGCGAGCGCCTCGGCGAGACGGATTCGACCTTCCCGAATCTCCTCTCCCGTGCGCAGTCCGGCCATCAGACCGGTGGACGGTTGCCGTACGTGCACGGCCACGATCGTGGCGCCGCGTCGGGCGGCCTCGTCGAAGGCGTACGCCACCGCCGGTTCCGAGCGCCGCGACCCGTCCACGCCGACCACGATCGTGCGCGGGTCGGTACTGGTGTGCTCGGGCTCGCGGACGACCACGATCGGGCACCTCGCGTGCGCGGCGATCGACGTCGCGATGCTGCCGGTGAGCAGCAGTTCGGTAATCGCCGACAGCCGGCGCGAGCCCACGACGACCATCGCCGCGTCCCGCGCCTGTCCGGGCAACACCGATACGGGCGCACCGTCCAGCAGGACCGACTCCACGACCAACGCGGGATGGCGCGCGGCCACGACCGCGCGGGCCTCGTCCAGCGCGCGCATCCCGGAACGGCGGAACCGCTCGCCCCAGGTCTGTCGGTGCGGGTTCGAGTCGGTTCCGCGGTCCGCGCCGGTGGGCCAGTCGAGAGTGTGAACCAGACGCAGCGGCAGCCGGCGTCGGGCGGCCTCGTCCGCCGCCCACGTTACGGCCGGCCTGCCCGCGTCGGTGGCCTCCACCCCCACCACGATCGGTGGCGTTCCCTCATGCACGTTCACGGTGAACTCCCTCTGCCCGGTGCCGACGGGTGTCGGTCCCTGCCCCGAACACTGCTGGTCGTCGAGACCCGGACACAGGGCCGACGGACCCCCCACGGCGGGACCGTCGACCCTGGCCGTGCCGAGGCGATCGACGCGACGCCGACGGTGGGCGGCGCGAACGCGCCTGGGCCGAAGGGACCGGGACCATGTACGAGGTCGGTCCAGCCGGTGCGCGTGGCCGGGTCGATGTGGCCGGCCTGGAATGCGAACACCGCATCCGACACGGCTTTCGCGAGCGCGGAATCGGCGGGGGAGCGGAAGACCACCGACTCCCCGTCGAGGGCGAACGCCCCGAATGCACCGCCGCAAGAGCGCCCTCGCTGACGACGACACGCCCGATCGGGTCCCCGGCCATCAGTTCCGGCGTCTCCCGGCGGTCGAAGGGACGTCGCGTTACGAAGTCTTCGCCCATCGCTCCACTTTCGAACCCGAGCGGGTCTTCGACCCGAACCGAACGACCTGTGTCGGCGGAACGAGTTGCAGCAACCGTGACGGGGGAGCCCGTCGTCGGGCTCAACGGAAGTTCGCGGCGTCGATGTCGTAGTGGATGAAGGCGTCGGTGTCGTCCCAGCCGGCGTGGATTCCGGTGGGCAGGAGGAATCCGCCGTGCGAGACCTCGCCGTCGAAGGTGGCGGTGAAGCGGTGTTCGCGGTGGCGACGGCCGTCGGGGTTGCCCCAGCGGGGCAGGGACACCGATGCCGGCGCGCCGGACGGCGACACGGTCACCGTCACCTCCTGCGCATAACCGGCGACGGCGAAACGGGCCACGGCTCGCGTGTCGTCCACCGCTCGCCAACGCACGTCGCGGTGCAGCGCGAACGGGGGCACGAAGACGAATTCGCCGGCCAGGCGACCGGCCGCGCTGCGCGTCACGTCGACACCGGACGCGCCGATGAAGGGCACCACGCCGAACAGCCGCCAACGCATTGCTGCGCCGTCCGCGTCCAGGCGGTCGAAGCCGCGGATCCGGACCCCTGCGGGTCCGCGCACATCCGCGTCCCAGCGGAACGCGGCGGGCGGGGTCAGGGTCTGCCGCGATTCGAAGGGGCACCACCGTCGCCGCACCCGGATCCGGCCGTGTGCGCGCCACTCCACCGATGTCGGGGTCGGCGTACCGGGCGGCACCGCGTGGGCGAGCCACCGCCGGATCGGCTCGGGCGGCTCACTGTAGGACTCTTCGCGTCCGGGGCCCGGGGTCGCGGCCGGTGGTTCGGGGGCGGGTTCCTCGGGTGGGGGCTGAGGAGTGCGCAAGGTTTTCGGCTCCTGTCGGTACGCATCCGTCGAGCGGGTCGCGACGGCAGATGACTCGGCCGGGTCCGTCGTGTGGACGGTACCCGGCCGAGGCTTGTGGTGAGCGCGGTGGTGATCAGAGCAGCCAGCGGTGGTCGCGGACGATCGGCAGGCGGGCCCACCGGGCGCCGAGGCCGAGTCGGCTGCCGACGGCGATCGCGGCGAGGGCGATCAGGGAGATCGCGTAGATGACGTGGTAGTCGGTGAAGGGGTTGGTGGAGGCGGTGGGTTTGCCGCTGTCGAGGTGCTTGGCGGGCGGCCATTCGGCGATCCACATCAGCGCCATCATCGCGGTGCCGGACAGGGCCGCCAGGCGCAGGCCGATGCCCAGGATCAGGGCGAGGCCGACGCCGAGCAGGCCGAGCATGAACAGCCAGTCGGCCCAGGGTTCGCCGGCCCAGCCGCGCAGGGTGCCGGCCATGGGTCCGACGTCGACGTGGGAGAGGAACCCTTTGGTGGGGGAGCCGCCGTCGACCCAGCCCTTGCCGTCGGCGGTGGCGTAGCCGAGGCCGAAGGTCTTGTCGAGGAATGCCCACAGGAACACGAAGCCCAGCAGGACGCGCAGGCCCGCCACGGCGACATCGGTGGTGCGGATCGTGGCGATCGCCGGGGAACCGGCCACGACATCGGATCCGGCTCGGTCCGTCCCGGTTCGCGACGCCGAGGCGGGACGGTGGGGCAGGTGCAGGCGCGAGGACAGTCGGTGGTCGTGTGCGGTTGCCATGTCGGGTTCCCTCCCTGGTGGCGCCCGGCCCGATGCCCGGCGCTCGGCCACGAACGAGCTCTCCTGGGCCGTGCCGCCAATCTCCCGCGATCCCCCTGCCCTGCCCCAGGGCCGACCGGCCCGAATCGCCGGGTCCAACAGCCGGTTGCCGTCGCGACGTTGCCGGTGGACTTCACGGAGCCACGCCGAAAAGGCGGTCGTCCCGACGGATCGGGGACGAGCGCCTCGGGTCGGAGTCCGCTTCGTGCGCTTTCCCTGAGTCCGCGACCAACCACGCCACCGGTCACCGGACTTCGGCCGGAACCGGGGCGACGCGTCAACCGACCGGCACAGCAGGACGGGGGCATGCGCGTGGTGCAGGACCGTGTGACTGACCCGGCCCAGGCGCGTGCCGAAACGCGCGGTGCGGCGGTGCGCGGCCAGGACCACCAAGTCCGCCTCGCGGGACGCCCCCACCAGCGCCCGGCTCGCTCCCTCGCGTACGACACGCACCTGTGATTCGATCTCCGGGTGCTTGGCCAGGAAGGCGGCCTGCGAGGCATCGACGGCAGCCCGCCGCAAAGCACTTTCCGCGGCCAGGGACTCCATCGTAGGCGCGGGTAGCCCCATGGGGGTGGGGACGACCGGCGGAATCGCATTCAGCGCACACACCCGCAAGTCCCGCAACTGCGCCTCTTCATAGGCCGCTTCCACGGCGGGACCGCAATCCGAGCCCTCCACGCCCACCACGACCAGGCCCGCACCGGAACCGTCCGGCCGGCCCGAGGTCTCGTGCCTGTCGCGCACGACCAACAGCGGGCAGGGTGTGTACGCGGCCACCGAAAGGCTGACCGAACCCAGGAGCAGTCCGGCCATCCGGCCGTGTCCGCGGCTGCCGATCACCACGAGGGAGGCGTGTGCGGCGGAGGTGAGCAATACCTCGTGCGCGGGGCCGCGGCGGACTCGGGCGATCGTTCGGATCTGCGGGTACAGCGCCTGTGCGTGGGCGACGGCCGCCTTCGTCGCGTCCTCCGCCTCCCGACGCATCTGCCCTACGTAGGCGTCCGGTTGACCGTCGTCGGGCAGGGTCCAGGAGCTGACGATCTCCAACGGCAGTCGGCGGTTCGCCGCCTCCAAAGCGGCTTGGGTGACGGCGGCAAGCGCGGCGGACGATCCGTCCACGCCGACGACCACGTGACCGGTGGGAGGGGGTGGAATGGCAGACATGGAATCATCCCTTCTCGAACGGCAACCACGCGGAAGGCGGTGCCTTTTCCGAGTCCATGCCAACGCATCTCCCCGCGCCGCACAGGGGCCGATGGGCCCGGCGACAGGGGCCGCGCGACCCGACCGCGACCCGCATCCGGTCGTCGGCATCCGCATCACGCGTCCCCCGCCGGGCCGAGTCGAAAGACGTTCCGACGTCGTCAAGTCAGCGGGGCGCGCCACTCCAGGATCGCGCCGCCGTCCGGTGCGGGTCCGAACGTGCAGGTGCCACCGAGGGATTCGGCGCGCTCGCGCATGTTGCCCAGTCCGCTGTGGCGCGTCGGTGTCGCGGGCGGTCCCACGCCGTCGTCGCGTACCCGCAGACGCACCTGATGCTCGTCGCTCTCGACGTGTACCTCGACCCGGTTGGTGTGCCCGTGGCGGGCCGCGTTCGCGAGCGCCTCGCGCAATACCGCGATCACGTGGGCGGAGACGGTCTCGGGTACGGCGGTGTCCAGCAGCCCGTCGACGCGCAACGTCGGGGCGAAGCCGAGGACTTCGGTGGCGGCGTCCACCTCGCGCAGGCAGCGTGAGCGCAGTCCGGTGCCGGTGTCGCGGTCCCGGGCCTTGAGGGAGAAGATCGTGGAGCGGATGACCTTGATGGTGTCGTCGGGGGCGTCCACCGCCGATTCGACGCGTTCGAGGGCTTCGGGGTGGTCGATGAAGCGGGTCGCGCTCTGCAGGGTCATGCCGGTCGCGAACAGTCGCTGGATGGCGAGGTCGTGCAGGTCTCGGGCGATGCGGTCGCGGTCCTGGAGTACGGTCGACAACTCGGCGTCGCGGCGTCGTTCGGCGAGGAAGAGTCGGCCCCGTCGATCTCGGCCGGCTCCTGGTCCTGTGCGCGGACTCCTCTCAGGCGGACGTCGCCGCGCCGTGTGACGCGGCTGGGGGAGGTCGGGCCTGCTTGCCTGCTTCGACGAACCTAGGCCGGGTCCGGCCCGGTCGCGAGGTTCAACCTGCCCGGTGACGCGCGGCGGCGGTTTCAAATCCGTCCCCCAAGCTCTCCGCGGATCGACACGACTCGGCGGCGGGTGTGCGCCCGGCGGCCGACGCGCAACCAGTCGAAGACGTGCTCGGCTTCGTTCATGGCACGAACTGCCAGATCGCGGAGGAGATCGCGCTGTTTCCGGCTCTGTTCGGGTCGACTCGGCCGCCCTCGCCGTCCGGCGGGAGGACCGCCGCTGTGTGGGCACGGTTGTCGGGCAGCTCCCGTGCCCACACCCTCCGGTGTGTTGTCACCGGATGAAGAGCCGGTATACGCCGATAGGTTCGTAGGAACACTTCCACTCGTGCCAGCCCTCGCGCTGGTACTCCTGGCCGGCATCGACGCACGTGCTCCAATCGACGTAGGTTTCCACGAAGAGCCACCCGCCGGACTGGGCCGCGACGGGAGTGGAGGGCGAGATGGCCGCCACGGCGGAGGTGCCCTGGGCGCCCATGGCGCCAAGGGCGATCAACATGGCCAGTAGCGTCGTCATCTTGCGCATTTCGGACCTTCTTTCGAGGGGTGGGGCGCGTGCGGGCACGCGCGTGATCGTTGCGCGTTCGCGCCGGGGGAACCTGCCGGCATGAAGACGTTCGGTCCCGAGCAGTCGGTCGGTCCGCGCTCGGGATCCGCAGCCGCGACGTGCAGATCGACGATCCGGGCGAGGTCGCGTGCGTCGGGTGTTTCGATCGTCCGTTCGTCGATCGGACCGGGCGACGTGTCGTTCCACCGCGCGGGATCGGCAGGTCGAGGCAGGCTCGGATGGGTCGGATGCCGCACCTCCCGGTCGCGGGTGCGCAGCCCGGCTTCGACGCCGGCGCGGCGTCGACGGGTCTTCTCGGTCCGATACCGCTGCCGCGGTAGCCACCCGGCCGACCAATCCCCGGCCGGACAGCCACACATGGGCAAGGCCCAAGCTCGCGTCATCGAATCGTCCTGAAGAAAGTGGATCGGTGCCGGATTGCCGAACCCGACGGATCGATCCGGCACGGTCGCACGCCGCAACGGCGACGGCGCGATGAGGAAACGCCCTCGCACGGAGAGCACTTCACACACCGTCAGGCCGAAGTGGGTGTGACCGGAACCCTAGGAGATCCGCCGGCCGAGGATCCAGAATCAATCCGCCCCGCGACGCGACCTCCGGGTATCGGATTCGTCCCCGAACGGCGTCGCGAGGCGGCGGCCGAGGGCAAGCCGGGCCGCCGGAGCAGGCGGTGGGGCCGAGAGGACGCGCCTTTTGCCCCGAGCCCGCATCCGCCGGGCCGATCCCGCCCTGCCCCGCTCGCCGAACTCGTCGCAGGCGACGCTTCGATCCGCCGACGTCGCGCCGGGGCATGTGCGATCAGGTCGAGGTTTCTCCCTCGGCCGCCCTGCGGCTCAGCGCCGCCTCCATGGCCGCGGTGACGTATTCGAGCAGTTCCGCCAGTTCCGAGCGCCGGCGGCCGGACAGGCCACTGAGGACCTCCTGCATGAGCGCGTAGCGGTCCCGCTGGATCCGGCGGCTGATGCGACGACCCGCAGCGGTGGCCTGGACGATGACGTACCGCCGGTCGCCCTCGTCCGGCCGCCGCTCGGCCAGCCCGAGTTTGAGGAGGCGGTCGGTCGTGCGACTGGCCGCGCCCCGGTCGATGTCGAGCGCTTCGGCGAATTCGTGCATGCGCCACTCGCGCCGCGACGCGAGGGTTTCCAGCGCGTCGACCTGGGCGGGGGTGAGTTCCCTTCCGCCGGCGCCGTACAGCGCATGCGCCAGCTCGGTGTGTGCCGGGCTGCGGGAGAACTGCTGGATGGCCCGGATCACGCGGTCGCCGGAGTCCTCGCCGCCGGCGTCCGCGGCGGCGGGTTCGGCCGGGGGGCAAGACACGTTCGGTGTGCTGCGGGCACGGCGATCAACCATGGCAGAACGGTACCGGTCGGCCGGTGATTCCCCTGGTCCGAGGTTCCTCTTCAGGTTCATGAATTGCCTAAGGCAACTCTTGCCTTAGGCATCTACTCCGGATACGTTGCGGGCAGGGAGCGGCCGACACCGTCGGGGACTCCCCGGCGTTCCGCAGGCCGGCGGCGGAGGCGGCCGCGGTACGCCGGAAGACACGCGGGCCGTCGTGGACGTCGTGGCGAGCTCCACGGCCCACCGTCCTGGCGCGGTGCGCACCCGCCTCCGGCACGTCCGGCACGAACGCAACGACCAGGAGAACAGACATGAGTACCAACGACATCGCAGTGCGCGGTGGGACGGTCGTCGACGGCACCGGCGGACCCTCGCGCCGCGCCGACATCGGCATCCGCGACGGGCGTGTCACCGAGATCGAGGACGCCGTGACGGGCCGGCACGAGATCGACGCCACCGGGCGCCTCGTCGTGCCGGGCTTCCTCGACATCCACACCCACTACGACCCGCAGGTCCTGTGGGACGGGCTCCTGACGCCGTCGTCGTGGCACGGGGTCACCGCAGTCGTGGCCGGCAACTGCGGCTACAGCCTCGCCCCCGCCCGCCCGCAGGACCGCCGTTCGCTGCTCGGCACGCTGGAGATGGTCGAGGACATGCGCGGCGCCACCCTCGCGGCCGGCGTGGAATGGGACTTCGAGACCTACCCCGAGTACCTGGAGGCCGTACGGCGGCGCGGTACGGCGATCCACTTCGGGGGATTCGTGGGGCACACCGCCGTCCGCACCTACGTGATGGGCGAGGAGGCCTACGAACGCCCCGCCACCGACGACGAACTCGCCCGAATGCGCGGTGTCGTCGCCGAGGCGCTCCGCGGCGGCGCACTCGGATTCTCCAGCGACCGCGCCGGCTTCCACCTCGGCGACGGCGGCCGCCTGGTCCCGTCCATGGTCGCCACCCAGGAGGAGGTCGAAGCGCTCGCGTCCGTCACCGCCGAGATCGGCCTCGGCATCGTGCACATCGCGACCGGCGAGAACTACCGCTGGGTGTACGACTTCCAGCGCCGCCTCGGCCGCCCGCTGACCTGGACATCGATCCTCACCTACCCGGAGGGAACGGCCTCCCGGGCGCCGTACCAGGACAAGCTCGCCGATCATCTACGGGGCCGCCGAGACGGCGCGGACGTCTGGGCGCAGGTCACCTGCCGACCCATCACCCAGGAGTTCTGCGTCGCCGAGCCGACCTCCTTCTACTCGCTACCCGCGTTCGCCGACCTGGTCGCGGTGTCTGTCGACCGCCGCCACACCGTCTTCCGGGACCGGACCTGGAGGGCGCGTGCCTGGGCCGAGTTCGAGAGCGGACGGTGGTTCGACCCGCGTTGGCAGACCATCACGGTCACACACTCGCCCACGCGCCCGGACCTGGTCGGCGCGCCGGTCGCGGCGATCGCCACCGAACGCGACACCACGCCCTTCGACGTCATCTGCGACCTCGCCCTCGACGACGCTCTGGCGAGCCGCTTCACCGTCACCTTCGCCAACGACGACGCAGACGGCGTCACCACGCTCATCCGCGGCGAAGGCTGCATCATGGGCCTGTCCGACGCCGGAGCGCATGTCGGTCAGATCTGCGACGCCGTCATGCCCACCGACTTCCTCGCCAACTGGGTTCGCGACCGCGGCGTCCTGCCGCTCGAACACGGCATCCACAAACTCACCGGGGAGATCGCCGACGTGCTCGGGGTCGACCGCGGACGGCTGCGCCCAGGGGGCCACGCCGACCTCGTCGTCATCGACTACGACGCCCTTTCCCCGGGCCCGACCCGGCGGGTGCGCGACCTGCCCGCCGACGGAGAACGCCTGATCGCCGACACGCCCACGGGACTCGACCACATCCTCGTGGCCGGCGTCGCGATCCGCGAGCACGGCACGCAGATCACCGACCGCTTGGACCGCCTGCCAGGCACCCTCCTGCGCAGCGGCGTCCGGGACGCGGAGTGAGCACGATGCCCGCCGCGACAGCGCGGTCGTCGAACTCGACGACCACGCGACCCCGCTCGGCGCCCCGATCAACCGCGCCGCCATCACCGCGCACCGAATTCCCGGAGGTTTCCCATGGCTGACCTGCTCGAACGCATCCTCGCCTACGCCGGTCCGAAGGGCGACCTCGTGCTGCGCGGCGAAGTCCCGACCGGCACGAACCGGTTCCACATCATCTCGGTCGACGACCATCTCATCGAAACGCCCGACCTGTTCCGCGACCGCGTGCCCGCGCGCATGCGGGACGCCGCGCCGCACCTCGAACGTGACGCGGCGGGCAACGACTGGTGGGTGTTCGAGAACGAACGCGTCCCGCTGCTCGGCTCCGACGCCATCCGGGGCTGGGAGACGGGCAAGGGCTACCTCGGCCCGGTCAACTTCGACGAGCTGCACCCCGCGACATACGACGCGGGCGAACGTGTACGCCACATGGACGCCGCCGGCATCGCCGCACAACTGAACTTCCCGTCGGCGCCGTTCGGCTTCGCAGGGCGACGTTTTCTCACGATGCGGGACCACGACCTGGGGCTCGCTTCCCTGCGGGCCTACAACGACTGGCTGCTCGACGCCTGGATCACTCCGTACCCCGAACGATTCATCGCCTGTCAGCTCCCTTGGCTCGGCGACCCCGAACTCGCCGCCGCAGAGGTCCGGCGCAACGCCGAACGCGGCTTCGTCGCCGTCACGTTCAGCGAGAACCCGGAGCGTCTCGGGCTGCCGTCCCTGTACAGCGAGGCGTGGGACCCGTTCTTTCGCGCGTGCGAGGAGACCGGCACGGTCGTGAATCTCCACGTCGGCTCGTCCTCCGAGACGATTGTTCCGTCCCGAGACTCGACGGCCGCGGTCCTGGGGGTGCTGTTCCCGATCAACTCGATGGCCGCCGCCGCCGATTGGCTTTTCGCCCGCATTCCGGTTCGCTTCCCGGACATCAGGATCGCCTTGTCCGAGGGAGGTATCGGATGGGTGCCGATGTTCATCGACCGCATCGAGTTCATGGGCCGCGACCTCGACTACCGAGCCGACTTCGGGACTTGCTCGCCCGTCGACTACCTGCGCCGCAACTTCTGGTTCACCGTGCTCTCCGACCCCGCGACCATGCGGCTGCGGCACCTCATCGGTGTCGATCACATCATGGTCGAAACCGACTACCCCCACCCCGACTCCACTTGGCCGGACAGCCAGGAAGTCCTTGCTCGGCAGTTCGCGGGCGTCCCGGACGAGGAGGTCGAGCGCATGACTCACCAAAACGCGGCGGCGCTCTACCGACACACCGTCGCAGCGCCCTGACTCGGCGGCACGGCGTGCCCTGAACGGGCAACCGGCGTCCGTTCATCCGCTTGTGCCGCGTTCCACGGACCCGGCGGCGGCGTGGGGTGGAGGTGGGCCACGGGCCGGGTGGGGTATGCGGGCGGCGGGCCCGCCGGGCGGCGGGGGCCGGGACCGAGTACAGAAGGTCTGTTTCGGTGCGGCGCCGGTGCGTTCGGCGACGTCCGCCGAACACGCGCATCCCTTCGGCGGTCGTGTGGGCTGGGCGCCGGACCGGCCACGCGAGTTCGCGGTCCACACCCACGCCGGCCACCGCCTGGGCACAGCGCCCACCAAGACTGGCTGCTCGTCGCCTACCGCAACCGTGGAGACGACCGCCTGTGTGGGTGAGCACGCCGGGGGCTCGCGCACCAGCGTGCCGGGTTGGGGGGAACCGCGGCAGGCCCCGCCCCGACCGTCCACTGAGCGGCGGGCGATCCAGGTGGTGCGCGTGGTGCGCACCGTCAGGTCGTCACGGCGCAGGATGCCGTGCGGCTGCGTTCGTCCAGGAGGGTGTCGAGGCTGCCAAGTCGTCCACGTCGAGTGCTTCGTCGGCGTGGGAGCGCAGCTTGGTCAGGCAGGTCCGGGCGTAGCGGCCCAGCGCCGGGCCCGCCTGCGAGGCGTGCAAGCCGATCTCGAAGGGACGGCGCGCGTCCACGACGAATCCGGCGTCCGTCGGCCGGTCGGTCCACTCGTGGGGCGGCGTGCCAACTCCGCGCCGTACGACCGATATTCGATCGAACGCACGGAACGGGCTCGCATAGGGTGCACGGCGTGGACCCAGCCGACTTCTACGGGCATCGTCGCAGACCTCTACGGGCCGCTGAAGTCCTTCTCCCAGGACCCCGAGCCGTACGCGGCCTTCGTTCAAGAAGCCGGCGTCCCGGCGTTGGAGCTGGGACGCGGAGACGGTGACGCCCTTCTCGAACTGCGCCGACGCGGCCTGGAGGTCGAGGGCGTCGACTCCTCCGCGGACATGTTGGGCCGCCTCCGGCACCGGGCAGACGAGCAGGGCATCCCCGTCACCGTGTTACTTCAGCGCATGGAGGCCCTGGACCTGCTTCGCCGATACGGGGCGATCTTCCTTGCCGGGCCGACGTTCACCCTGCTTCCCGACGACGCCACCGCGCCGGCCGCCCTGCGCTGCATCCGCGCTCACCTGGCGCAGGACGGCGTTGCCTTGGTACCCCGGTTCGCTCCCGCACCGACCCCGGCCGAACAGATCGGCCGGGTGCGTACGGCCGGTGCACCCGATGGTGCCGAGCTTCGGGTGTTCGTCGTTGCCGAGCAACGCGACGAGGCGACTCGGACGCAGACGACGCTTCTGCGCTACGAACGCCATCACGGCTCGGACCACAGCGTCGTGGAGCGCCCCTGGGTCCTGCATTGGTACACCCGTGACCGGTTCGAGAGTCTGGTCACGGCCGCCGGTCCGGTCGTTACCGCAGTCACCGATCCGCACGGCAAGCCCGCCCCCGCCGCCGCAACCGACCTGCACTTCCGGCTCCGAGTCGCCACCTGACCCCTCCCTCGGACGTCCCTGATCCTGGTGCTGCGGCCCGAAGGTTCGGGTGCCGGTGAGCCCCGGTCCACCGCGTGATCGCCTCACGCCGGCCACGCGGTGGGACCGGTCGGCGTCTGTAGACGAGTGGGCGGCACCTCGTGTGCGTCCTGTCGGATCGTGTACGCAACCGTCGTGCGTGAGCGGACGGCTCAAAGGAGTCGGAGCCGTACGGGCCGGTCCTCCGGCCGGAACCACGCAGTGAAGCGCGCCGGCCGGGTTGTTGTCGGCGGCGTCGTTGATTCGGGTGCCTTCCGCCCGACTCGCCGTGTCGCACACGCCCCCGTGCCTGCAACTCGCCTCTGCCGTGGGCGGACGTTCCCGGGAGAGCCGGTGCCGGTTCGGTTGTGCTCGTGTTGTCCGTGCCGTGCGGCAGCGTGACGCCTGGAGTCCCGGGGCGAGGACGCTCGGCCGGTGACGCTGCGGGGGAGTGTTCGTGCGGACGGTGTTCGAGGGTTCGGTGCGGGTGGCGTACATGCAGATGTACGTCGAAGCCGCGCGGAGGCGGTACCGGTCGAGGGGGATCACCGGGCGGGTCAGGCGAACGGCTTGTGTGGCGCCGCGGTGGAGGGGGTTCCTGTTCCTGATCACCGGCGTGCACACCGGCCACGTCGGGCTGACCATCGAGGTCCACGAGGGCCCGCCCACCGTGGATGGGCGGTGGGAGGAGGTGGTCGAGGCGCCGTTCACCCCGCAGACCCGCGCCGTGCGGCTTGCGCAGTGGGCGGATGTGGACGCGTGCGAGTTCGAACTCGACACGGTCGAGTATCGGGTGCGTTACTGCGCGGTGGGGATGGACGAGGCGAGCGCCCACGGCGTCGTGTTGGATGGCGAGCTGCCGGTCGACCGCTACCTGCTGCGGTTCCGGCCCGCGCCTTCGGAGCCGGACCGCGTGGTGCGGCAGACGAGCGACAAGGCGGCGTACTGGCACAAGTTCGCCCGAGAACAGCCGCCGCCCGCGCCCCGGGAGCGGGCCGAGGCCGGGCGCGTCGCCCGCGAGGCGCGGGTCCGCGCGCGGACGGAGCGGGTCCGGGAGTACGAACCGCACCAGTGGGCGGGCCGGTTGCCGACCGAGCGGCTGCGGCGGGTGGGCGGGAACGTGCACAGGATGCGAATGCTGGACGTGCACCTGGTCCACGCGATCGCGCGCGTGGGCGACGCGACGCAATGCGAGATCGCCCGCTGGGTCGCGCACCGAGCCCATACCCTGGCGGGGCTCGCCGACGTCGACTGGACCCTGTGCCGCCGGTGCCGGGCGAGTGGTGATCGCGGCGACCGCGCCCACGGGGTTCCGGCCTGGGATCAGGCGGCCGGTTGCGCGTTGCGGGTCCAGGACCTGTGGTCGAGGGCCGCGCCGTGCAGGAGCGCGTCCGCAGCACACGGGACGCGGGCGAGAACGTGTCCGTCACGCGGGTCGAACAGGTCGACCCGGGCTTCGTCCGGGGTGGTCACGGCCGCCGAGGTCGGTCCGGACCACGAATGATCCAGGGAAAGGCCGGGAGGGGCGCTGCTCGCGGCTGCGAAGACTCGGGCGCGGGGGAGAATGGAACGGACGGGTGTCCTCCATGCGAGGGAGAAAGCCCCGTGAACGAGGCGATCGACGTCGAGGGCCTCAGCAAGCGGTTCGGCGCTGTGACGGCTCTTGAATCGGTGGACTTCCGCGTCGCCGCCGGGACGGTTTTCGGCCTTCTGGGCCCGAACGGCGCGGGCAAGAGCACCGCGATCCGGATCCTGACCACGATCGCGCGTCCCACCGCCGGGCGGGCCGCGGTGTTCGGGTACGACGTGGTCCGGGATGCCGCCACGGTTCGGAGCATGATCGGGCTGGCCGGGCAGTACGCGGCGGTCGACAAGAACCTCACCGGCCGGGAGAACCTGCGCCTGATCGGGCGCCTAACCCATATCCGGCGCTCCCGTGTCCGGGCGGCAGAGCTCTTGGAGCGGTTCGACCTCGCGGACGCGGGCGACCGCCCTGCCCGAACGTACTCCGGCGGCATGCGCAGGCGGTTGGACGTCGCCGCGGCTCTGGTCCCCGACCCGCCCGTGCTCTTCCTCGACGAGCCCACCACCGGGCTGGACCCGCAAAGCCGCAATGCGTTGTGGGAGATGATCCGCGGCCTCGTCGCCGACGGGACCACCGTGCTCCTCACCACCCAGTACCTGGAGGAGGCCGACCAACTCGCCGAGCGGGTGGTGGTCATCGATCGGGGGCGGGTCATCGCCGACGACACGCCGGCCGCGCTCAAGGCTCGCCTGGGCAACACGGTCATCGAACTGGACCTGGAGGAGGCCGGCCGCGGAGAGCGGGCGGCGCAACTCGTGAGCGGCCGGATCTCCACCCGCGCGGACGTCGAAGGCTCGCGGTTGCGCTTGACGTCCCATGACGGGTCGCGGCCGCTGCTGGACATCCTGCGCCTCCTCGATGCCCACGGTCTGGTGCCCGGTGCCGTGGCGGTCCACGAGTCCAGTCTCGACGACGTGTTCCTGGAACTGACCGGCCGCCGCGCAAACGCCGCCCCGGATTCCGCTCGAACCTCTCCGGAGGAGTCGTGACCAGGCCAGGAGCGTCCCTCACGGCAGCTGCCCGTAGCGGCCGAGCCGGGGGAGTCTCGGCGCCGTCGACGCGCGGAGCGCTGCCCCTCGTTCGTACCGCTCAGGACGGACTCGCCATCGCGTGGCGGAACCTGATCGCCCTGCGCCGAGTGCCACGGCTGCTGATCTTCTCCACCATCCAGCCGCTGGTCTTCGTGCTGATGTTCCGGTACGTATTCGGCGGCGTCGTACAACCGGCCCTGCACGGGGTCGATTACGTCGACTTCCTGATCCCGGGCATTTTCGTGCAAACCGCGGTGTTCGGCGCCATGAACACCGCGATAGGCCTTGCCACCGACATGGACACCGGCCTGATGGAACGGTTCAGATCCCTGCCTATGGCCCGCTCCGCGGTACTTGTCGGCCGTACTACCGCCGACCTCGCCAGGAACGTCTTCGTCGTGGCACTGATGGCCGCGGTCGGCTTCGCCATCGGATTCCGCATCCACGCCGGAGTTCCCGCCTTCCTCGGCGCCATCCTGTTGGTCCTGGCTTTCGGCTTCGCGATGTCGTGGATCTTCGCGGTGGTCGGGATGGCGGTCGGCGATCCGGAGACCGCCCAGGCCGCGGCCTTCCCCGTGCTCGCTCCGCTGGTCTTCGCGTCGTCGGCGTTCGTTCCCGTGGCGACCATGCCGGGGTGGTTGCAAGCCTTCGCGGAGCATCAGCCGGTGTCACGCAACGCCGACGCGGTACGCGACCTCGTACTGGGCGGCCCCGCCGCCACCGACGTCTGGCAGGCCTTGGCGTGGGACGCCGCAATCGTTGCCGTCTTCGCGCCGATCGGGGTATGGCTGTACCGCAGGGAACCCTGACGCGGGACCTGCCCCGCGCCCCGGGCGGACGCTCCGCGCACTCGCACCGGCCGCACGGTGACGAAGGCGCGCAGCGCCGCCGGGCCGCCCGGGCTGTGGCGTGCCCGGCGGTTGCCAGGGTCGATGGGCGGCGAGGGTCTGGGGCGGATGGGAACGGTTTCGCAGCAGTGGGCGGAATCTCTGTCGAGTGATGTTCGGCCGGACGGCTCCGCGCGCGGCTGCGGTGCGGGGTCGAGCCTGAATGGTTGGTGCGTATCAGCTCGGGTTGTCGATCGCCTGTTGGAAGGCCCGGGGTGTCCGGCCTCGTCGGCGGCGTTGTGGAAGAAGAGTCGGGCCGCCCCGACGGCTTCGGCTTACCGGAGCCTTGTGCTTCTCCGTCGGCGGCGTTCTCCAACTGTTCGAACGTCCCTGACTCACCGGCAGGGTGTCGGCGGGCCGTCGCCGTGCGGGGTGGGGATCAGTGTCGGCGGCCGTGCTCGTCGCACCGTCAGTCGTCGGCTGCGACGAGGAGAGTGAGCGTCCCCGCAGGGCGGTCGATGAGAACGAGTTCGTGGAAGGCGAGGTGGATGGGGCCATAGTCGTGAAACGCGTCCTCAGGAAGCTGCCCCAGCAGGAATCTGCTGGTCGCCGCGCGGATCGGGAGGTAGATCTCCCGACGCAGGCGTGACGCGAGTGGCTCCGGGACGTCGCCGTGCCGGTTGGCCCAGGAGCGGATGACCTCGACGGACGTCGCGACGTCCACGACCCCGTAGATGTCAGGGGTGATGCGGTCAAGCCACCACTGGCCGTGCCGCGGCCAGTCCTGAACACCAGCCCCGTCGTAGGTGTCCCGAAACTCCGGGTGGGCGATCAAGGCCGCCAGAACGTCTCGGTCGTCCGGTACCTCCGACGGCAACCGGAAATGCTTCACATCGACCCAGCGGTAGCCATGGGAGCCCTCGCCGAAGTCGAAGTCTCGGAAATTGATGAAGGGGCCGGCCAGGTGGACGAGGGCGGGCACTGGTTCCATGCTCGTCATGGTAGGTCGCGCCGGGCCCGCGATCCGGCGGTGATACGTGCCGGCGCACGGGTGGGAAGTGGGACATCGTCTCGACGTGGTGGCCACGTTTGGCGCGAGCGCCGACGGCGCCGGGCCGGTGGCTGCGCGGCGTCGTCGCCGATTCGGCTCCACGCCGCGGCGTTTGCGCACGTCCGGTCATCCGAAATCCGGATGCCCGCCCATGGGGGACCCGGTAGGAATACGCCCATGTCGATTCGTGTGCAACTTGCCGACCTGGACCGCGAGAACTGGGAGGAGGTGATCGATCTGACGGTATGCCAAGAACAACGCGACTTCATCGCACCGAACCTGTACTCGATCGCGGAGAGTCGTTTTCTCCCGGGCTTCGTGACCAGGGCGGTGCTGTACGAGGGGCGCGCGGTGGGCTTCGCGATGTACGGGCCCGACCCCGACGACGGGGAAATCTGGCTCTATCGCCTGATGATCGACGAGGACCACCAGAGGCGAGGTCTGGGTCGCGCCGCTCTCCGGGAGATCGTCATACACGTGGGGGAGGTGTTCGGCGCACCTGTCCTTCGGCTCGGAGTTCGGACGGACAACGTCGCGGCCAGGGCGCTGTACATTTCCGCCGGTTTCGTGCCCACCGGGCAGACCTTCGGCGACGAGGAACTCTTGGAGCTTCGCTTGTCCGGTGAGGCCGGGACCTGACGATTCGCACCGTCTCGGGCACGGGCCGCGCCCGATACCGACCCGGCCGCCGAGACGTTCGCGCCCGCGGCGTGCGCGCGGACCGTCGCTCGCCGCCGCGAGTGTCGCAGGGCGTCCGGGCGTTGTCCGCCAGGCGTCCGGGCCGCCGTTTACGGCGGCCGCTCCCGGCGCTCGTCGGGTGCGCGCTCGGGGGCGGTCGTCGGGCGCCTCTCGATCACACGCTCTCCTCCCGACGGGCGCGGAAGGCACCCGCAGCAGCCGCCAGGACGGCCGCCTCCGCGGCTCGTTCCGGGAGTCGCGGGTCCGAAACCTATCGCGATGGTCGGCATCCCCATCGTCAGCCACGTCCTGCCCAGCCTCGCGCTCATCCGTGAGTTGGTCGCCCGCAGGCACCGGGCAACCTACGCCAACGACCCGTTCGTGGCCGACCGGATCGAGTCCGCCGGCGCGGAACTGGTGCCCTGCACCTCCACGCTGCCCGTCGTGGACAACGACTGGCCGGCCGATCCCATCGCCGCGGCGAGCCTCTTCCTCGACGACGCCATCCAGGCGCTCCCGCAACTGCACACCGCCTACGACGACGATCCGGCCGACCTGTACCTCTACGACGTCGGCGCCTACGCCGCGCGCGCCCTCGCCGAAGCGCAGGGCCGCCCCGTCGTGCAACTGTCCCCGACGTTCGTCGGCTGGGGCGGCTACGAGGAGGAAGTCGCGGCACATCTGCGGAAGCTGCCGGGCGCCGACGCGTACCAGGACAGATTCGCACGGTGGTTCGCCGACTGCGGTGCGACCACCAAGGACGTGGACACGTTCTCCGGCTCACCCACCCGGACTCTCGCCCTCATCCCGAGAGCGATGCAGCCGCACGCCGACCGAGTCGACACCGACAGGGTGACCTTCGTCGGCCCCTGCTTCGACACCCGAGACGCTTCGCGCGGCGCTGCACGACCTGGTCACGGACCAGGAACGTGTCGACCGGTCCAAGCAGTTGCAGGCCGCCACCCGGGTCGAGGGCGGCACCCGGCGCGCCGCCGACCTCATCGAGAACATGATGGCCACCCTCGAGAACCCGGGCGGCCGGCCCTGCACCGGCTCCACCGTGTCTTGACGCTCGGCCGTCACGAGGGCGCCGGGGGAGCCGCGCGGCCCTGCGGACCCGTTGACCGCCGGGAGTGCGTTCCGCGCGCGGCAGCACCTGCGCCTCGCAGTACCGCGGGCGCCGCTCGCCGACGCCACCGCGCTTGACGCCAGTGCGCTCGGACGGTTCGCCGATCCGCATTTCTCATCTCGCGTGAGGGTTCCGGAGCGGTCCGGAGGTCGATAGTGTCGGCCGATCAACGGCCGGGGGGACGGATGGATTCGGACGCGGTCGAACGTGATGATCCCACCGGCGAACCCACTTCGGAACCACGGACGACGGTCGAGTTCCACCGTCGGGTCGCGCTGGTGGCGTCGGTGTCCTCGGCCGTCGTCGCCGCGTCGACGTGGTGGTGGCTGGGGACCCGCTCCGAGCGGCCCGAGATGGTGCGTTTGGTGTTGGTCGTGGTGACGATCTCGGCCGTTCTCTCGATATGGACCCACATCGGCCGCACGAGGGTCGGGCCGGACGGGATCACCACCGGCGTCCACGTGCGATCCGTCCACATCCCGTGGGAGCAGGTCGCGAGCGTCTCGGTGAACGGTGGCGCGGTATCCGTCGTGAGCTGTCGAAGCGGCGACCGGCCCGTCGTGTTGCTCGCCGCGCCGTCGTTCTCGCTCTTCGGCCGCGAACGTCGTTTCCGTCGTGACGTCGAGCGGCTGGCCGATGCCCTGCCGCCCGGCGTGCCGATCTCGGAGCCGGTCGAACCCTCCGGGTCGCAGAGCCGTTCCCGGGGGATCGCCGTCGCGTGCCTTCTTCCGGCGCTCTTGGCCGTGGCCTTCGTGATCGACCGACCCTGGACCATGTCCTGGTGGTCGAACCGCCACGAGGTCGCGAGCGTGGCGCCCGCGTGCGAGCTGATCCGCGAACCGGCGGCCCGCCTCGGGCTGTACCACGAATCGGTCCGGCTCCCCGGGGGGCCCAAAAGCCCGGCCGGATGTGACGCGGAATCGGAGGACGGACGCCGCCTCACGCTCGCCGTACATCACTTCGAGCCGACCTACGGCTGGGGCCCGTCCGCGACGGAGTCCGCGCGCAAATGGTTCGACCGCGACTCCCAGGCGGAAACCCGGAAGAACGCCTCGCCGGTGCCCGGGCTGGGCGACGCGGCGTACCGGGAGCACTCGAGCGGCATGGTCACAGTGACCGTACGTCGCGCGAACGTGATCGTGACGGTCTCCTACCTCGCTCCCGAGGTGCCGCCCGAACAGGCCGACCGTGTAGCCGCCGACGCCGAACGCCTGGCCCGGGAGGTCACTTCCGCACTCCGGGTCGGCTGAAACCGACGGAGCCCGCGGGGGCGCCCTGCGGCCCTCGCGACCGCACGTGCCACCGGTGATGGGGATCCTCGAAAGCGGCCATCCGCATTCGACCGGCGCGAACTCCCCCATGTCCGCCGCCACTCTCCCGACGTGGAGGAGGTGTCGCCGTCGTGGACCAAGGCGTTCACGCCGTCGGCGGCGCGCGCGGCGCGCGCGGCGCGCACTCGCAGCTCGGGCAGCGACCCGCAATGCGAACAGCGTCGGTGCGCAACACGCCGGGTGCCACGGCCTCCGGCTCACTCCGCCCGGCCGGGGCCCGTTGTACGGAGTCGGCGTGGCGGACGGCTGTCGCAGACGAGGAACGATGGCCGAGGTCACCCCCGCCTTCCGGTGGCATCGTCGACAGCGCGGGGCAGCCCGCGCCGAAGAGCCCGCCGAAGCCGGCTGACTTGTCGGAGGGTGGCCTGTGCCCGACGCCGGTTAAGGTCGGCGGATGCGCCAATTCATGGAGACCGAAGCCGTGTCGGGGATCGTGCGTGACGCACTGGGGGCGGGGGCTCAGGTCGTCGGAATGGACCGGCTACGAGGCGGGAGCAAGAAGGGGGTTTATCGAGTTCATGTGGAGGGGGCGCGTCCGGCAAGCGTGATCGTCTACAGCTGGGCCGAGGCCGAGAATTTCTGGCCGGCCGGGCAAGGTGTCGACGCGGCCGACCCGTTCGCTCCTGCGTCCGGGCTGGTCCCCTTCCTGGCCGCGCAGCGGAAGCTGGACAGCCTTGGGGTCAAGGTGCCGGGGGTGCTCCTGGCGGACGACAGCCGACGCGGCTACCCGGCGGATGTGGCGGTAGTCGAAGATGTCGCAGGCGACACTCTGGAAGCGCTCCTGCAGACGGATCCCGAACGCGCATCACATGCCTTGAACGACCTGGCAGCGATGCTCGACGTGATGCACCGGCAGCACAGTCCGCAGTACGGCAGGGTGGATGTGCTTGAACGTGGCGAAACAGCGAGCGGCGTTTCGTGCGAGCAGGTGGTGCTCGAGCGTGCCGTGGGGGATCTCGCCGAGGCAGCGGAGCGCGACCCCGGGATCCGGTCGGCCTCGACCCGTTTGCACGACCGCCTGCAGGAACTGTCCGCGCGGGTGTCCCCGCGCATGGAACACGGGCTGATCCACGGCGAACTGGGGCCGGACCATGTCCTGGTCGATGTCTCCGGGCATCCCGTCCTCATCGACATCGAGGGTCTGATGTTCTTCGATGTCGAGTGGGAGCATGTCTTCCTTCGGCTTCGCTTCGGCGCGCACTACCGGGCGTTGTCACGCCCCGGGCTCGATCCCGCACGGCTCGACCTCTTCATGCTCGCGATGCGCCTGTCACTGGTGGCCGGACCCCTACGCCTCCTCGACGGCGACTTCCCCAACCGGGAGTTCATGCGGGAGATCGCCGAGCACAACGCGAATGAGGCGCTGGCCCTGTTGGTTCGGTAGCACCGCGCATGGCGCAAACGTCCCACTCGCCGGCCGGCCGTCCGCGGTCTGCCCCGACGTCCGGGCGCAGGGTGCCGTAGGCGGTCCAGGCGGTGGCCCAGAGGGTGACGATCCGGCCGCCGGGCGCGGTCTGTTCCAGCCACGCCGAAGGAAGCGGATGCACACGATTGATGCACTCGCCCTTCACCGCAAGGCGATCCCGACGCGGTAGCCGTCGGGCAGCGAACCGAGCTTCTTGGAACCGGCGTTGGACCGCGGTGGACGCGCTCGCGGGAGCGGGCGGCCCCGCCGGCACCGATGGCGAGGGAGGCAGGCCAAAGGCGGTGCGGACGACGGGGGCGGGTGCTTGGCGTTCATGGTGACCTCCGCGGGGGCTGCCGGTCCACCCGTGGTCCGGCTGCTGACGCCGCGGTGGCGCCACCGATGGGCCGCCGCGTGTCCGCGAGGGCTTCGTCAGCGCTCGCGGACGCGCTTGGCTCCCCGCCGGGAAGGATCACGCGGTCGAGTGACACGGCGGGGTCACTGGTCGCGACGCACGATCGCGCCGATCGCGACGGCGACCGCCCCCGCGGCCCACGCCGCGAGCACGACCGCCGCGACCGCGGGCGACGGGTAACCGCCGGCGCCCGGGGGCCCGATGCGCGCCAGGCCGAGCCACGCATGGGTGGGCAGGGCCGCACCGAGCGCCCCCGACCGGCCGGCGCCGGCCGACGAGATCAGCGGCGGCAGCAGCACCAGCACTCCGCAGGCGGTCGCCACCGCGCCCGCGAGGTGCCGCACCACGGCACCGGCGGCGATCCCGATGAGCCCGCACACGGCCGAGACGACGACGGCACGCGCCGCCCCGAAGTCGCGTATCGACATGCCGAGCCCCTCATCAGCCAGTTGCGCCTGGCTCGTCGCGAAAGCGGTCACCGACGTCAGGGCCCCCGCGGCCAACGCGACGACGGCCACCACCGCAGCCTTGGCCGCGACGACGTGGCCGCGCGCGGGGACCGCGACAAACGTCGTGCGCGAGGACCCGGACGCGTATTCTCCGGCCACGGTCAGCACACCGAGCACGGCGGTTCCCGCACACACCACCGACCAGGCGTCGGCGCCGAACGCCTTGTGCAGGGGGTCGAAGTCGGCTGCCGGGCGGTGTCGGCAGCACGATTCCGCTGCGGCTGTCGCCGCATCTACTGCCCTATCGGCTTACGTCCGTCCCCCGCCGGTCTGGCTCGCCGTGTCCGTGCTCTTGGCGCTGCCGCTCACGCTGAGCCGACGGCGTCCCGCGCTCACGCTCGGGCTGCTGCTGGCCGAGACCGCGGTCGCGTCGGTCCTGACGATCGCCACGTGGCCGCCGCTGGTCGCCGCCGCGGTGCTGGTCGGCTACCTTGTCGCGACGCGCACACGCCGTGCGGGCCTGCTCGGCGCGGCCGCCGCGATCGGCGTCGCGACGACCGAACGCTTGGTGTCGTGGGCCGCCGATCCGCCCGGGTCGATGCAATTCAGCGACGTGCTGAGCGAGGCGTCGTTGTACGCACTGGTGGTGGCCGTCATGTGGCTGGTCGGCAACGCGGTGGCACGCAACCGCGAATACGCGGCCGCGTTGCAGGACCACGCCGCCGCACGCGCCGTCGTCGCCGAACGCCTGCGGATCGCGCGGGAACTCCACGACATGGTCGCGCGCAGCGTCGGCATCATCGCCATCCAGGCGGGCGCCGCACGCCGCGTCATCGACGTGCAGCCGGGCGACGCACGCGAGGCGCTCGGCGCCATCGAGACCACCAGCCGCGAGACCCTGGCCGGGATGCGCCGGATGCTCGTCGCACTGCGCCAAGCCGACCCCGGCGACACCGGCCCGGCCGCGCCGGGGCTCGCCGACCTCGACCGGCTGGCCGAGACGGCACGCGGTGGCGGCGTTCTGGTCGAAGTCGAGCGGCGCGGCGAACCGCGGCCGCTGCCGGCCGAGATCGAGCTGGCCGTGTACCGGATCGTGCAGGAGTCCCTGACGAATGTGGTGCGGCACGCCGCGTCGCCGGGCTGCCGGGTCACGGTCACGTACGCGGCGCGCGAACTCGTCGTCGAGGTGGCCGACAACGGGCGCGCGGGCGAGGCCGTCGTCCCCGGTTACGGCATCACCGGCATGCGCGAGCGCGCCCACCTCCTCGACGGCGAGTTCTCCGCCGGGCCGCGCCCTGAGGGCGGGTTCCGGGTGGCCGCGAGGCTTCCGGCATGACCGGCCCCGACGCGTACGACGGCGCGTTCGAGGACATGTCGGGCGGACTGCCCGGCGGTGCGCCGGACGTCACACGTGACCGCGCACCGGCCCCCACCGGGCCCGCCCCGCTTCCGCCGGTTCGTGTCGTGCTCGCCGACGACCAGCCGCTCGTGCGCTCCGGGCTGCGCATGCTCATCACCGCGGCGCCCGTCGGCGAGGCGGCGAACGGTACCGAGGCCGTCGCCCTCGCCGCGCGGCTGCGGCCCGACGTCGTCGTGATGGACATCCGCATGCCGGGCGTGGACGGCATCGAGGCCACCCGGCGGATCACGGCGGAGTCGACCGCGCGGGTCGTCGTGCTGACGACGTTCGACGACGACGAGAACGTCTACGCGGCGCTCCGCGCCGGGTCGAGCGGGTTCCTGGTCAAGGACATGGCGCTCGACGACATCCTCGCCGCGATCCGGGTCGTCGCCGCGGGCGACGCGCTCATCGCACCGGGCGTGACGCGGCGCCTCATCGCGGACTTCACGGCGCCGCGCTCCGCGGCGTCCGCCGTTGCAACGCCGGTGCGCCGCCCGCTCGACGGCGTCACGGGCCGCGAGCGCGAGGTCCTGGCCCTGGTCGCGCGCGGGCTGTCCAACAGCGAGATCGCCGCCCACCTGACCATCGGCACCGCCACCGCGAAGACGCACGTGGCGAGGCTGTTCACCAAGCTGGACGCGCGCGCGACCGTGTGCACCTGGTCATCCTCGCGTACGAGGCGGGACTCGGTCCGGTTTCCTGACCGGTGTCAAGCGCACGCAGGCGGCATGGTCGCACAGGAACGCCCGGTGCGCATCTCGCCGTGAGAAGCAGCGAATCGCGAGGAGCAGCGAATGAAGCCGACGGAGCGCACCGCGGAAAGCGGCGCTGCCGCGAACGCCGCCGCCCGCATCGTCGACCGCACCCGGGGCGGCTCGATCGAGCGCCGCATCACGAACTCCGTCGCGGTGGGGCCGCCGACGGACCGAGCACGGGCTTCGCGTCACAACGGTCGCCGCTCCGCATTTGTTCGGGTGATCGCCCCGGAGACAGTCCGGAGGGTGCGGTGCGCGATGCGGCGGAGGCGGGACGCCGGCGAGATCATGGCCGGGCCATCGGCCGGTCGGGCAACGGCTCATCGCATGCCGTCCTTCGCGGCGGTCCACGCTGACGGGACGGTGCGACAGCCGGTCGGGAAAGACCCGGATCACCCGAATGCCTTTCTCAGTCGTCGACGGGAACGAGCAGGACCGGGGCCTTCGCGTGGTGCAGCACGGTGTGGGTGACGCGCCCGAGGTTGGCCCCGAAGCGAGCGGTCTTGCGGTGGGCGGCCAGGACGACCAACGCGGCGTCGCTGCTTGCGGCGACCAGGGCGCGACCGGGTGTGTCGATCAGGACTTCCTCGGTGACACTCACGTCGGGGTACCGCGTGCGCAGGGGTGTCAGGGCCCGGCGCAGGACGGCGCGTTCGGCGTCGCGCCGGTCGTCCGGGACCCACATGGCCGGGGCATAGCCGGGGCCACCGGCCATCATTGCCGGGTAGTACCACGTGTGGACGGCGTGCAGCGGAAGGGCTCGGGCTCCGGCCTGGGCGAAGGCGGCTTCCAGGGCGGGGGAGCAGTCCGCGGTGGAGACGCCGACCACGATCGGCTTGGTGGCGGGATCGATGGCGGTGTCGTGGTCGGGGTGGACGAGCAGGATCGGGCAGCGGGCCCTCGTGGCGACGGGAAGGCTGACCGAGCCCATCAGCAGGCCCGTGAAGCCGCCGTGGCCGCGACTGCCGACGACCAGGAGCGCTGCGCACTCGCTCGCGGCCTCCAACGCGTCTGCGGCGTCGGCGAGTTCGACGGTGGCCGATACCGACAGGTCGGGTCGGCGTCGGCGGGCGCGTGCGGCGCCCCGGTTGACGATCGCTCGGGCGTTCTCGCGCAACTGTTGCCCGAAGCGGTCGTCCGCGTTGTCGAATTCCACCCATTCCAGGGCGTGCAGTACCTCGAGGGTGGTATTTCGGCGGGTGGCTTCGTCGGCGGCGAGGTCGACGGCGTGTTCGGCGCCGGGGGAGCCGTCGAAACCGACGACGACGTGTCCACGGGCGGGCCGTGGGTGGGAGGCGGTGGTTGACGCTGCCTGATGCACGACGAGTCCTTTCGAGAATGCGGTCGGCGACCTTGGCGAGCCGAACTGTGATCAGTTTTCGATGCGGTTCGAGTGCCGCCCAGGGCCGGAGGTCCCGCCCGGGCGCGCCGGCCGGCACTGACGCGTCGCGTCGACCGAAGGGGCGAGACAGACGGCGCAGGCCCGCCTCGGCCGGGTGGCGGCCGGGCGAAGCGCTTGCTTCGACGGTCCACACGGTGTCGAACGAACGCGGCGACGTCGCACGCTGTCGGCGGAGTGCCCGGTCGCGGTGGGCGGGACGGCGACGAAGAGGAACGGGACGCGCGGGTCGCCGGTTCGTGCGGCAACGCGCGGTCCCGGGCCCGGGCGTGGTAGACGGTGAGCGGCGCGGGAGTACGCAACGTCGCATGTGCTCGTCGACCCGTGGGCAGGCCCGGCCCGGAGGATGGCGCCGTCTCGCGTGCGGCGTTTGGTGGCAGGATTTCCCCGGGTCCGCCCGGCGTCGTGACGCGTGGCCGGTCGAGGACGTCGGCTCACCGCGCGGGCGGCGTCCTCGACATGCGGGCCTCCTCGTTGCGGGGGGTGCGGGTGCTCGGCACCGGGCGCAGGAGGTGGCCGGTGACGAACTCGGACGTGACGCGGAACCACACCCGTTTCCCACCGTCGTCGTCCGGCTCGGGAAGCAGGCGATCCAACCGCGCGAGGTCCTCGTGGTCGTCGACACGCGAGGCGTGGCCGATGACGGTGGCCGTCCAGCCGGTGTGTTCGGGCCGGCCGACGTCGTCGGCCTGGAATGCGACGACCGTGTCGAGGGCGGCTTTCGCCAGGGGGGAGTCGGCGCGGGTGCGGAAGACCACGCAGTCCCGGTCGAGGGCGAAGGCCACCAGGTGGACGGCCGGCAGCGCGCCCTCGCTCACGACAACGCGCCCCATCCGTACTCCCGCCATCAGGGCCCACGTCTCCCCACGGTCGAGGGGACGTTTCGTCGTGTATTCGCTCATATCCCAACCCTGCGGTGTCACCCCGGCCGCGACCAGGGCCGAACGCCCCCCTCGCGGGGACCCGCGGGCCCATGCCCATCGGCTCGGGCGAGTTGCCCGTGGACCACGAGCGCTCGGACCAGTGGTCCCGCACCGGTGAGCTCGCACACTCGGGTGCGGCCCGTTCGGTCGGGCCCAGGGTCCTTCACCGAATCCGACCGGGCCGAACGGCCCTGCCCGAGGTCGGGTGTCGGCAGCAGAGTCGGGCGAGAGGGCCGGCGCGCCGGAGCGGTCGGGTCGACCGTCGGCCGTGCACTGCGTCGGCCCGATCGCGTCATTCGGCCGAGGAGACGTCCGGGCTGCCGTCCCCTGCCACCTTGCTGCCATCCGGCCGCAGGTCAATTCCGACAGATCGGCAAACGACCGTGCCACACACGCCACCGGTGCCCCCGGCCTCGACGGCATCCGGGGAACACCCCGTCCTCGTCCGCGGGTTGACCAGCGGGCAGGTGAACGAGCGATTCGCCAGGTACGGCCCCAACACGGTACGGCAGGCGCGGCGGACACCGCTGTGGGCGCGCGTGGCGACCCAACTGCGCGACCCCCTGGTCCTGGTGCTGCTCGCCGCCGCCGTTTTGACCGCGCTCACCGGTGACGCCGCGGACACGGCGGTCATCCTGTTCGTCGTCACGGTCAACACGCTCGTCGGGGTCGTCCAGGAAACCCGCGCCGACCGGGCCGTCACGGCCCTGTCGGACCTGTCCGTGCCGGCCGTGCGGGTGCTGCGCGACGGGACCGAAAGCGAGGTTACCTCGGCGAACCTCGTGCCCGGCGACATCGTCCTGCTGAGCGAGGGCGACATCGTGCCCGCCGACGCCGTCGTGTGCGAGGCGTCGGGCCTTCTCGTCGACGAGGCCGCCCTGACCGGTGAATCGGTGCCGGTGGACAAGAGCGCACTCGATCCCGCCGGTGAGACGACCGCCGACAACCTCCTTCAGGCCGGCACGGTGGTCGTGCGCGGTCGCGCGGTCGCCGAGGTGACCGCCACCGGCGCGGCCGGCGCCCTGGGCCGGATCACCGCGCTGATGCAGGACCGTCCGGGCCCGACGCCGTTGCAGCGCAGACTCGCCCAACTGGGACGGGTCCTGGCCGCGGTGGTGATCGGCCTGTGTCTGCTGGTCTTCGCCTTGGGCCTGCTGCGCGGTGAACCGACCGAGTCGATGGCAGTCACCGCCATCAGCCTGGCGGTCGCCGCCGTCCCCGAATCGCTGCCCGCCGTGGTAACTCTGGGCCTGGCCCTGGGCGCCCGGCGGATGGCGGCCCGGCACGCCATCGTGCGCAACCTGCCCGCCGTCGAAACGCTCGGCTCGGTCACGGTGTTGGCCACGGACAAGACCGGCACCCTGACCGAGGGCCGGATGGTCGCCGAACGCGTGTGGACCCCCGAGGGAACGGCCGAACTGACCGGCACCGGTTACGCGCCCGAGGGCGAAGTACTGGCCGACGGGCGGGCGATGGACGCGCACACCGCCGCCTCCGTGCGCGAACTGCTCACCGCCGCAGCGCTGTGCAACGACGCCGGCCTCGTACCGCCGGGCCCGGACGCCTCCTGGTCGGCGTTGGGGGATCCCACCGAGGCGGCCCTGTTGGCCGCCGCCGGCAAAGCCGGAATCGACTACACCACGCTGCGCGAGGAACATCCCCGGATCGTCGAGGCGCCCTTCGACAGCGACCGCAAACGCATGACCACCGTGCACCGAGACCACGACGGCCGGTTGCGGGCCGTACTCAAGGGCGCCCCGGAGGTCGTCCTGGACGCGCGCTTCCTCGCCACCGAACCCGACCGCCTGCACCGGATTCGCCACCGGGCCGACCTGCTGGCCGCGGACGGCTACCGGGTCCTGGCCGTCGCCACCCGCCACCTCGACGCCGTACCCGACCCTGTGGAAGACGCGGAGGACGGCATGTCCCTGCTCGGCCTGATCGCCATCAGCGATCCGCCCCGAGAGGCCGCCCGCACCACCATCACCGCATGCCACGACGCCGGCATCACCCCGGTGATGATCACCGGCGACCATCCCTCCACCGCCCGGACCGTCGCCACCCGTCTGGGCATCTTGCGCAGCGGCGACGAAACCGTCCTGACCGGCGCCGACCTACGCGCGGATCCCGACCGGGACCCGACCACCGTCCGCGTGTTCGCCCGGACGACCCCCGAACAGAAACTGACGATCATCCAGGCATGGCAGGCACGGGGCCATGTCACGGCGATGACCGGCGACGGTGTCAACGACGGTCCCGCCCTGCGCCGGGCCGACATCGGGGTCGCCATGGGCAAACGCGGCACGGAAGTGGCCCGTCAGGCAGCGGACCTGGTCCTGGCCGACGACGAGATTGCAACCGTCGTCGTCGCGGTGGAGGAGGGCAGGCGTGTCTACGACAACATCCGCCGCTTCCTCGTCTACGGCCTCTCCGGAGGCGCCGCCGAGATCGCCGTGATGATGCTCGGGCCGCTCCTGGGATTGCCACTGCCCCTGCTCGCCGCCCAGATCCTGTGGATCAACCTGCTCACCCACGGCCTCACCGGCGTCGCCCTCGGTGCCGAACCCGCCGGCCCCGGCACGATGAGGCGTGCACCCCGTCCACCCGAGCAGAGCATCCTGGGTGACGGACTGTGGCAACGCGTCCTACGCCTGGGCCTGTGCGTCACCGCCGTCAGCCTTGCCGCCGGTGCGTGGAGCGACCACACCGGGCGGCCCTGGCAGAGCGTGCTCTTCCTGACCCTGCTCGCCGCACAACTCGGCATCGTCACAGGCCTGCGGACCCGACTGTTCACCCGCGACAACCCGTTCCTGCCGATCACCGTCCTCGGCTCCACCGCCCTGGGACTGGCCGGCGTGTACGTACCGGTGCTGCGCGACCTGCTGGGCACGCACGTCCTCCCCGCCGGGGACCTCCTGATCCCACTCGCGGGCGCCGTCCTCGGATTCTTCGCCGCCCGCGCCGACCGGTGCATCGCGGCCGGTGGCGCCCGAACGACCGGTTAGGCCCGACGGACCCCGGGCGGGGAGGGAATCACGACCCCGGCGCCCCCCGAGAGTTCGGCCCCGTGGCCTCGCATCGCACACCCGAACGACACAGGCGCCGACCCCTCCTCCAAGTGTTCGTGCCAGTCCACCGACAGGTGCGTCCGGCGCGCGAGTTGCCGCACCGTGAGTCCCAGGTCACGCCGCCGCCCTCGCACGCCGACCGCCAGGACAAGGTGGTCGGGGCGGTGGGTGCCCGCCGTTTCGCCGCCCACGTGCCGCGTCCGTGGATGGGTGCGTTACTCCACCGACGGTTTCGCCACAGGGGGATTGCGCCAGGGCCGTTGGACCCGCTCGCGCGGAAGATCGCCGGGCCCGAAGGGAGTTGCGAGACGTTCGGCCGGATCACCCGCGCCGGTTTTCGGGTGTGCGGTGATACAGCGTCACCGGGACGTACGGCCAGGCCGGGGTGAAGGGGGCGAGGGCCGTCCGGACGGCGCTGCGTACACGACGGAAGGTGGTGGCCGTCGGGGAGGCAGCGACCGTTATGTCGGCGACCACGACGCTCTCGCGCGCCGTCAGGTCGACGTGCACGTCGTCGGGAGCGGTCACCCCGGCGAGCGCGCGGGACACGGCACGCGCCACCACCCGGTGCGCCGTGGGCCCGATCGGGGAGAACGCGCGCCGGCAGGCGGCCTCGACATCCGCTCGCCCGCACACCACGTCCGCACGCGACAGTGTCCCGCTCCCGTCGAGGGTGTCGACGGGTCCGCAGACCACCAGCGGGACACCGGCCACGAGCGCGCACATCGCGCCC
Source organism: Embleya sp. NPDC008237 (assembly GCF_042956465.1). Classification (NCBI taxonomy): domain Bacteria; kingdom Bacillati; phylum Actinomycetota; class Actinomycetes; order Kitasatosporales; family Streptomycetaceae; genus Embleya; species Embleya sp. NPDC008237. The sequence continues at coordinate 145,385 of NZ_JBIBGL010000021.1, read as the reverse complement.
TGCTCGCGTGTCGTCTGTGGTCCCGCCTCGGTACGCACGTCCACCACGACATCGACGTCCGGTGCGAGCAGTGGGCATCCACCGCCCACCGCCCAGGCCGCACACGCTGCTTCGGTGCCGGCCGCCGATCCGCCATGGCAGCGCAGCACCGTGTGCCCGGCTGCGGCCAACTCGCTCGCGACCGGCTCACAGCCGCCCGTGTGTGACTCGGTCACCACGATCTTCAGCTCCTGTCGACGCATAATCCCTCCCCTGGGTCGCGTCCCAGCCTGCCCGCCGACGAGAGGCCCGCAAAAGGGCCGAACGTCGCTCCGGAGATGGCTCGTTCGAGCCCGTGCGCCCCTCATTCGAGCCACCGCGTGCCGGCCCACTCCGGGTGGCGCGCACCGCGTGGCGAGCCAGGACGCGTGGTAAAGCCGGGCCGAACGGCCCCGGAGGCCGGGCAACCGCCCCCGTCGCACCTTCCACGGGGGCCGCATGCCGAGCGCGTCCCCCGGGGAGCCGGCATGGTGAACGTCCCCATCGCGTACGCTGTACGCGCGCGGCGGCCCGGGCCTGGATGGCCCCGACGGGTGCCATCCGATCGGGTTCTCGACGGTGCGGTCGGGGTGGCCCGGTTTCGCGAGTCGGGGGATTTCTGTGCGGATGGGCCTCCACACTGACTCCAAGGACTCTGACGAGGGGGATTGCGATGTCGCAGCCGCAGCGGCGTGGTTCGGTGCCAAGGGTGCCGCGGTCGACAGGTGTGGGGGTTGTGGCGATCGTCGCGCTGCTGATCGTGGTGGTCGCGTTCGTTGTCGGCGGCATCTGGGTGGCTGTGGGGGTGTCGGTGGTCGCCGTGCTCGCGGAGGCGGGGCGGAGGCTGTGGGGTGCGCATCGCGCCGCTCGGGTCGCGGACGAGCGGTGGCGACACCAGGACGCGGTGGCCGCCGGACGACGGCGGACCCTGGCGGAAGTCGACGCTCTCACGGGGACGCAGTTCGAGGAATTGGTGGCCGACCTCTGCCGCGGCGACGGTTGCAGGCAGGTGCGTCGGGTCGGTGGTTCCGGGGACAACGGGGCGGACGTGTTGTGCCGCCTGCCCGACGGGCGCACGGCGGTCATCCAGTGCAAACGCTACGCGCCCACGCGCAAGATTGTCCCCCGAGAAGTCCGTGACCTCCTCGGTGCCAAGACGCACTTCGCCGCCGACGTCGCCGTTCTGGTCACCACGAGCACGTTCAGCAGGCAGTCCACCGCATTTGCCCTCGACAACGGCATCCTCGCCATCCACCGTGACTTCTTCGGACTCTGGAACCAGGGAATACCTCTCGCCCGACTCGCCTTGCTCAACGGGACCGGACAAGGTCGAACCCGAACCCGACGCCGATCGATATCAGACCGTGAATGAGACCGGCGGCAGGCACAACAGTCGAGCAGGTAGGCGGAGTTCGCGTCCGGGCACAGGACGAGCAACCGATTCCCGCGTCTTCACAAGCGCCCGGTTCATCTCAACCAGTCGTGCGCAGTAGGCCGGCGCCTGTTCGCGACCGTCCCCGGAGCCACCGATGCGTGGCCGGGGTTGCCGATCGTGTCCACGGGAGGCGGAGTCTCGGCCGCGTGGTGCTCGGGGTCTCGGCCGCTTGTCATCCGTTGTAGGTGCTGCGTGCGAGGAAGAACAGGCCCGGGGCGGACGGTGACGGTGACGGCGGAGACGAAGGCCGCCGGCGTGGTGCGGCCCAAGGCGCGCGGGCGGTCCAGGCGGCGCCCCCCGCACCACGTGCCGTCAGGCGCGGGTGTGGTCTCCGCGATGGACGCCCACCCGCATTCGCGCCGACCCGAACCCCCGGCCCGTCGATGTTCGGTGGCCTCGATCGTTGGTTGCCGCGGTGGAAGGGCACACTGGGATGTCGTGCCCCAGGACATCGAGGGCGTGCGCGGCCGCAACCTCGCGTGGGCCCGGCGCGTCGGCCTGGTGCGCGGTGAACGCGCCCGCCACTGGTACACCGCCTGGAGAGGGCGCAGCCGGGGTGGGCGGCGCGGGCCGCGCACGAGTGGGAGTTGGCGCCTTTCCCGTGACGAGGCCGTCGCCGCCGCGTGTGAGGAGGTCCGCGTCCGGTGCGAACGCTTCCGGCGGCCGGCCGACGCGATTCCCGAGACGTGCGCGCTGTTGGGCCTGCCTGCGGGGCAACGCGCGGCGGTGGACGCCTACATCGAGGTCATGACCGCCTGGATGACCGGCCATCACGCCTGGCAGGCCGGTACCCGGCGCTACCTCGACGCCCCTACGACCGTCCCCGACACCGGACCGGACCACCCCGAGAACGTGCTGGGCACCTGATCCGAGGGTGAAATGACGCCCGGCGACGCGGCGCCATCGTCGTCGGGCGGGCCCGCGGAGCCGCGTCACGACACCCCGATCGAGGCGGCGGTCCGCCCGACATGCGCGCAGGCCGCCTGGCCCGCGCGGTCGCCGACGCCACCATCGCCCCCACCTGGCGCCCCAGGGCGACGGCGGTCGTCCGGCCGCTCCCACGGCCGCGTCATCGCCGCGGCCGCCGCCGACCCGCGCGCCTGGTCGGCTGATCGTTGCGACCCGGGTCGCGCGACACCTCGCCGTGCGACCCGGCGCCGCGCCGGCCACGACGCACCGATTCGGCGTTCGCGCCACAACCGTCGGACCGCACGAAGCAGTGAACCCACCACCCTGTCTCGGGAGATCGTCAGGACGAGGACCACCGCGCTCGAGGACATCGTCGTCACTCTCGACCGCCTGCCACCGGGTCGCTGCCGGCCCAGGACTCGACCGACCCCGGACGCCGGCTCGCGCGAGCCGGCCCCGGAGTGCGCCCGGCGTACCACCACGTCCCTCGAACGGGGCAATGTGCGTCCGAGTCGGCTTCGGCAGGATGACGGACGGCGATCTCGCCCCTTTCCGGCGTGACCTGTGTCGTCCGACGCCGCGCCGTATCGCGGCGCACCGTCGCCGGCGCCCCTTGCCGGGACGAACCCGAGGCCGCCTCCCGACGAGGATGGAGTTGTGCTGTGACTTTGACGACGGCGAACATCGCGACCGAGTTGGAGACCGCGAACCGCGTCGGTGACCCGGCCGCCGACGCGCTGGTGTCCGATCTGATCGACAACCGGGAGGTCGACGGGGTCAACCACCTGTTCCGCACCATCAACACGCTGGGACCCGACCAGGATCTGTCCCGACTGCCCGAGCGCCTCGCCCAGTTCCTTCGCGAGGCCCAGGCACCACCGCCCGGCTGGAGCGAGGCGGATGTCAAGGCGGCGGAGGGCTTCTTCGCCCACCATCACGGCGAAGCGTCCATGCTCCAGGGCACCGTCGGCCTCATCGGCACCTACCTCTCACCCACCGGCGCCTTCACTCTCCGCTCCACCGGCCGGCTCGGCGGCGTGGAAGGTCCCGGTCGGCGACTGTCGCAGTCCTCACGCCTGTTCCTCGACATGGGCAGGAAGGACGCCCTGCGCGACGGCACTCTCGCCGCCACCGTGACCAAGGTCCGCCTGGTCCACGCCTCGGTGCGGCAACTGCATAAGAAGAGCGGGGAGTGGGACTACGAGAAGTGGGGTGAGCCGGTCTCCCAGAAGTACACCACCGGAGCCTCCTGTGTCTTCAGCACCCAGATCCTCCAGGGCATGGCGCGCCTGGGCCTGCACGTGTCCAAGGACGACGCGCGCGGGTTCGCCGGCGCCTGGCACTACGTCGACCACTATCTCGGCACCCAGGAGAAGTGGCTCCTGCCCAAGGACCCGGACGAACTCGAACGCCTGTGGAACCACGTACGGGACGACGAATGGAAGAAGACCGACGACGGGCTGTTCATGACGGCCCAGGCCCTCGACTTCTACCGGCGACTCCTCGGCCCCGGCATCAGCGACGCGTACATCGCGCTGACCCGTGTCGCGCTCACCGACAAGTACGCCGACATGGCCGGCATCCCCAGAAGCCCCCTCGACATCGCGGGCACGCCCCTCGCCACCGGCCACGGCCTCCTCAGCCACACGGCCGGCGGACTGTTCGGCGAGACCGCGAAAAAGACCGTCGGCGTCAACCCCTACACCGACATCATCGGCGTCGCCTCCAAGGCATTCAACGATGTCGAAAGGTACGCCCTCACCCACGACACGGACGATCAACCCCAAATGCACCAGGAACTCCACGACAACCGCTGATCCGACACAGGCGCACCCCGGCACCACCGGGGTGCGGCCTCGCCGAAGCCGTCGAACTGATCGGCGAGAGTGCGTAGATGTGCAACTCCGTGCTGGAACCGGCCGCGCTGGTTGCCGAGTTCGTCGAGGGCATCACCCGCGTGAACCACGCGCGGATCACACGAACCGCATATCCACCGCACGCACGCGGCCGGCCGGCCCGCCCGGTATGCGTGCGTGGAGGCGCGTCGCCGGTTCGGCGGCTTCGGGCGCATCGGGTGCGGCCGAGGTCGGCGCGCAAAGAAACTCCCAACTCCCTTTGTCTACTTGTCCCCTGGGTGTCGAACACTCAACAATGCGCATGCACGACACAATCGCGCTCCTTCATCGTCCCCACCCTCAAAAGGGGAACCTCACATGAAGAAGTCCTTCGTCGGCGCGCTCGGCATCGTCTGTGCCCTGCTGTTCGCGGCTGCGGGCACGGCACCCGCCGTCGGCGCCCCAGCGGCCACCGACAAGTCCATCGTCAAGGCGGTCGACTTCGCCGGCACGGTGGCGCTGAGCAACTGTTCGGGATCCGTGATCCGGATGCCCGGCTCGCGGCCGGACGACCCCGCGCTCGTCCTCTCCAACGGCCACTGCCTCGAAACCGGATTCCCCGGCGCCGGCGAGGTCATCACCGACCGGCCGTCGTCCCGCACCTTCTCGATGCTCGGCGCCTCCGGTTCCAGGGTCGCCACTCTGCGGGCCGACAAGGTCGCGTACGCCACGATGACCGACACGGACATCTCGATCTACCAGCTCACCCGGACCTACGCGCAGATCCAGAGGTCGTATGGGATCAGCGCGCTGACCCTCAACGACCGGCATCCGGTGGCCGGTTCGGCGATCAAGGTGGTTTCCGGGTACTGGAAGCGGATCTACAGCTGCAACGTGGACGGCTTCGTCTATCGCCTGAAGGAGGCCGACTGGACCTGGAAGGACTCGGTCCGCTACACGTCGTCCTGCAACACCATCGGCGGTACGTCCGGCTCCCCGGTGATCGACACCACGACGGGCAAGGTCGTCGCCGTCAACAACACCGGCAACGAGGATGGCGCCACCTGCACGGAGAACAACCCGTGTGAGGTCGACGAGAACGGCAACGTCACCATCCGTCAGGGCATCAACTACGCCCAGGAGACGTACATCATCGTGCCCTGCATAGGTATCGGCAACAAGGTCGACCTGAGTCTGCCGGGCTGTACCCTGCCCAAGCCCTGACGCCCTCCCACGGAGACGGCGGCCCGGCAAAGCCGGGCGCTGCCGTCCACCCCGCCGCGACCGGGCACACGGTCGGCCGGAATCCCGTGCTGCCGGAGCGTTGTTCGCACCGGGCTCGGCTACCCGTGCATCCCGGCGTCCGACACCCGGAGCGCCGCCGAGGCGATCCTCAGCCATCCGGGCCGAGGACCCTGGCCTCCCGGCCCGGCGTCGGCCCCGTCGACGATCGGCCGCGCGACCGCCCTGGCGTCGGACTGGCCGCGCTGTCGAGCAAGGTCACCTCCGGCGCGACGGCACTGGCCATGGGACCGCACGGGAGTAGCCACCTGGGCGGATCGACCAGGAGCGGCACACAGAGGGGTGGACGGGGAGAGACGGATTACCCATCCAGCCCTTCGGTGCCCGGTCGGCACCGAAGGGGCGCGGAATTCCTTCCAGCGGGACAGCGCGCGGCCGAACGCGACACCGGAACCGACACTCGAACCTACGTCCACCGCATGGCGAGCGCGTCCAACGCGGCGATCCGCTCGTCCGGGAGTTCCGGTCGTCGGCTTCTGGTGGTGGTGATCCGTACGCCGAGTCGTACGTCCTCCGGCCACCCGCCGAACGCGATCACCGTCTCGACGTGCCTGCGCGGTAGTTCGAGGTGTTCGACTCGTTCCCGGTAGGCCGCGACTGCGCTCAACGCGATCTCGAACACCTGCTCCCGATTGCGCTTGGGCCGGGGCCTCTCCGGCGTGGGCACCACCGCCGCCGAGGCCGAGGCGTCGACCATCGCGGGCGCCGTCAGCCCGAGCGCGAGCAACTGCTCGCGCTGCGCCGCGTTCAGCCGATCCCACCCGGACGGCCGGCGCGCGACCCACCGGCCGACCGCGGTGCACCACGTCCAAGCCGACGTCGTCCAACCGGGCTCCGTCGCCGAGTTCGGTCAGGAACGCGGCCGCGTGCCTGACGTGGCGCTGCCGCGCCACCGGCCGATGCGGTGGATGCCACGGCTCGCCCTCCACCAACGCGTCCAGCGCCGCGCTGCGTCCGCCGGATGGTTTGCCCCCGCCGGTCCTGGGCGCGTCGGTTCGCGTGGGTTTGCTCGCCGGGCGCCGAACCCCCCGCCGACCTCGAAGCCGGAACCGACGGAGGCCGGTCGGACGACGACGCGTCGGCAGCCCCACCGGGACCGGGCGCCGGCGGCACGGGTGTCGACCCGCTTCCGGCGGGCGCGTCGTCCGTACCGTCCCTACCGGGCTCACGCGGTCCGACGGCGTCACGTCGTCGGACGTCGCCCGGGGGACGTGGGGGTGATGCCTCGTTGTCGGACCCGCGCTGCGGGTCGCCGGGAACGGGTGTGTCGGACTTGCCGGTTCCCCCGGTCGGCCCCCGCTCCCAGGCGAGCCCAACCGCGTCCCGGAACGGCGATCCGATCAAGTGTGCGCCGAGGCTGTCCGCCGGCTCCGACGGATGGCCACCGCCGGCTGCGCTCCGACGCCCATCCCGGTGTGCGTTGTGGAGCGGGCCGGCGGGGGCGGCGGGTTTCGGGTGGGGCTATTCGCGTGCGGTGCGGAGAATGTGGCCTACCGGGTTGATGGAGCGGGAAAGCATCCGGCGGCTTCGTCCGCGGCCTGCTTCGATCCCGCCCGCACGATCCGAATACACCCGAAGGAGACATCCAGCCATGGCCCCTTGGCGGTGGGTGTGCGCGGTGGGGCGGCGGCATGGCTGTCGGCCGCCTGGTCGGCTCCGCTCGGAATCGCCATGCAGAAGGGCAGCTTCAGGCGGACACGGCCGGAGTTCCCGTCCCAGACGGCGATCGGGTAGGTCTCCGTGGTGCTGCGGTTCGACGCCGTCGACTTCCGCCGCGTCCGGATGCCGTGCCGCGCGGCACGGCACGGCAAGAGATCGTCCTGAAGGTGCGGCCTAGAACGGCCCGGAACGATCATCGAGTTCTCCCGGACGCGACTCGTACTGGTCCGCGTTCAGTCGGGGACAACTGCGCTTTTGCGCTGTCCGGACTTCTGCGGGGCACGACCCGGTGATCGCCGGGCGCATCGGCAGTGCCATGGGAATGGCCCACCCGGGGGGAAGCAGGGCGTGTCCGTCTTGGCGTCAACTCGTCGTGCCCGCAACCAACGGGGCGCCCGTCATGCTGTCCTGGTCTCGGTCCTGAGCCTGGCACTGCCGGCGCTGGGCGTCGCCCCGCCGGGTCTGGCGGCCGGGGGTGGGCCCGCCGGCGCCGGCCCGGCGCCCGCGCTGGAAGTACCGAAGGGCCGGACAGGCGCGTTCGCCAAGACGCTGCCGGCGTCGGTGTCGCAGTTCGGCGACGACAACCGCCTGTTCAACACCCACGGGTTCGACTACCACGACGACGTCCGCGACCCGTCGGGAACCTACAACGCCTTCGCCGACGCGGCCAGTTGGTCGGTGCGGGACGACCGCCTCGGGGTGGACATCCGCGAGGGCGAGGCCGGCGCGATCTCGGCGAACACGTCGGCGAGCTTCGGCGCGCACCTGTACGCGGACTACAACGTGCAGGGGCTGCCGACCAAGGAGGGTTCCTTCGGGTTGAAGGTCGGGTTCAGCGCGGGCCAGTCCGACGGCCTGTCGACGCTGACCGACGTGAACGGCGTGCTCCGGCGGCACCTCGGGCAACCCCCCCCGTACGGATCCGGCCCCGGGTGCGGTCCCGACCGCATCGCACCCGCACACCGTACGTGCGCGCGGTGCGGTGAACTCGAGGAGTTCGGGTTGCGCTGTGCGCGGTGCGGTGCGCTTTCTTCGTACGGCCTGAGTCGGGTCGGAGGAGAGTCGGCCCCGGCCCGGACTCCCATATCCGCGCCTGGCTGCATGGATGTTCGGGCACGGTCGAGGCGGAAGCCTATTCGGGTCCGGTAGCCGGTGGGCCGCTGGTGTTCGGGTCCGGAAGGCGGTGGGATGCGGGACTCGCCCAGGGCAGGAGGCGGAAGGCGCGGTCACTCAGTCGGTCGGGCGCGTACAACGCGGTCAGGACGACGGTGACGGCCAGGGCGGCTTCCGGGACGGTGAGGACCATCGCCGCGGTGGGTGCGGTCAGCCATAGCGTGGCGTGTGCGCCGGCCACGGTGCAGGTCGTACCCGCTGCGGCGGCGGTGGTGGGTCGGTGGGGCCCGGTTTGGCGTGTGGAAGGCATGTCCGCAGGTTGGGGCGGGCGCGCGGTGGTCCGGTACGGGGTTCGGACAGGTTCGGACCCAGGGTGGTCGCTTCCCGGCTCGGGGCGGTGTTCGGGTTCGGGGCGATATCTTGAGGGTTCGGACATCGCCCGGCGGGCCCGCGCGTGACTCGGCCGCGGAGGCTGGAGGATTTCGTGTCGTCGCCGCGTACACCCGAGGATTTCGGGGCAGCGTTCACCGCGTTGCTGAACGCCGCCGGTGTGAGTGTGGACGGGGTGCGCAGGCTGCTGGGGGAGCGCCGGGGCCTGGTGAGCCGCAGCACGCTGTACGACTGGCGCAAAGGCGAGCATCTTCCCGAGGACACCGCGCCCTTGCTCGCGGTGGTGGACCTGTGCCTGGACTTGGCGGCCGGGCACGATCTCACGGCCGGTTCGATGTCGGTGCCGGGCGACGACGGGCAGTGGCTCACGCTGTTGGCCGAGGCCAAGCAGTCGCGCGACTCCCGTACCGCGCAGGCACGCGGGAGTTGGTCCGTGTCGACCCGCTACACGGGAGCGGGACGGCCCGTGGACAGGTGGGATCCGGTGGTGCTGGGGGTGCACAAGGCAATCGGCGGCGGGCCGTTGCCGCCATACGTGCGCCGCGCACACGACGAGGTGCTCCACGCCGTCCTCGACCCGGACATCGCCGACAATCGGCTGGTCGTGCTGCGCGGCGGCTCGTCGATCGGCAAGTCGCGTACCGCCTATCAGGCACTTGCGGCGCGTCTTCCGCGCCGGCCGCTGATCCACCCACGAACCGCGACCGCGCTGGCCGCGCAGTTACGGGAGGGGGTCGCCGCCGGGACGGTGCTGTGGCTCGACGAGCTTCGGCACTACGCCGACGATCCCACCGGAGAGCAGGCCCTGTTCGACCTGGCCGAACTCGTGTCCGACCGGGCGTACATCGTGGCCGTCACCACCGTGTGGCCCGACTACTGGGCGGCGTACCTCGCCGACCCCCACGGCGGTCCCGGCACCCCGGACCCGTTCCGTGCGGCGCGGGCCCTGCTCACACCACTTCCCGACCTGACCGGCCGACATGCTCGGGACGTCGACGCGCGGTGCGGCGGAGTCCTCGACGTACCCGATCACTTCACCGACGACGACCTGGCCAGGGCCCGCCGCCGCGACGACCCGATCCTACGGGAGGCCGCCGGCGCGGCCGAACGCGCCGGGTCGGCGGGCCGGCTCGCCCAATACCTGGCCGCGATCCCTGACTTGATCGCCCACTACCAGGGGCCGGGCGCCGACCCGTACGGGCACGCCTTGATCACCGCGGCCATGGACGCCGCCCGCGTCGGCCGCGGGCGTGTGTACCCGTCGGCGCTGCTCCAGGAGGCAGCTCTCGGCTACCTCGCCCCCCGACACCGCACGGTCGACGCCGCCGAGTGGCGCGACGCCGCATGGTCCTACGCCACCCGAACGCTCAAGGGCGCGATCCAAGCCCTGGAGCCCGTCGCCCCCGAGAACGGCACCGGCGTCGTCGGCTACCGCCTGGCCGACTACCTCGACCAGCACGGACTTCGCTGCCGCGCGAGCGTGATCCCCCCTGCTCCGTTCTGGCACGCCGTAGCCGCCCACGCCGATCCCGGCGACCTGCCGGACCTGGCCTCGGCCGCCTATCTGCGGGGCCTGTATCGCCATGCGGCCCGGCTCCACAAGCGCGCGGCCGTCTCGGGCCGCCGCGGCGCGGCAAGCCTGGTCGGACTGCTGCGCCGGCTGCATCCCACCGACGACCGGCCCGCCGCCTGGGCCGCCCGCCATGTCCGGCTCCACGACGGCTGGGAACTGCACAACCTGCTGCGCGAGCTTCGGGAAAGCGGCCCGGACGAGGCGATCGGGGTGCTCCTCGCGCGCGAACCCGCCCGGCACGCTCAGGTGGACAGCGGCGGCGTCGAGACGCTGCTGCGCGACCTGTGCGAACTCGGCGCCGCCGACCAGGTCGCCACGCTCGCTGGTCGTGCCGCCCGCTTCAGCCCTGTGCACAAGCCGCACGACGCCGCCTCCCTCGTCGAGACCATGGGGAAGGTGGGCGCCGTCGAGCAGTTACGGACGCTGGCCGACCGCATCGCCATCGAGACGCACCTCGACTTCCCCGCCGTCATGCGGCCGCTGCTCGCTCGACTCGACGACGCGGGCGCCGTCGACCAGGCGGCCAGGCTGGCCGACCGCATCGCCGGCACCTACCCCCTCGACGACGCGGGTCTGGTCGAGTCGTGGCTGCGGATCTTCCGCGAGGCGGGCCTGTCCCGGCAGGCCCGGGTCCTGGTGGGCCGCGACCCCGCCGGGCGGGTATCGCTCGACCGCGATCCGATTCGGACGGCCGAGGCCGCAGGCCTGCTGCTGGAACTACACCGGATCGGCGCCGCCGAGCAGGTTGCCGCGCTGGCCGCGCGTGCGGCGGCGGAGGCGCCCCTGGACACCCCCAACTGGGTCGCCGACCTCATCCGCGCTCTCGACCGGGTCGGCTCCGCCGAGCATGCCTCGGCTCTCGCCCTTCGCGCGGCCGGCGAGACGCCCCTCGAAGAGACCGGGAAAATCGCCCGGTTGCTGTGGTGGCTGGAACCGCCCGCCCGCACCATCGTGCTCGACCGCAGTCCCCAGGTATCGCTGCGGAGCAGTGTCTGCGCCCTGGTCGACCTGGTGCGGCAGTTGCGAAGGATGGGCGCCACCGGACATCTGGCGAAGCTGCTGGAGCGTGACCCCGCGGCCCGGGTTCCCCTCGACAGCGCCGACGACGTCCTCGACCTCCTGGCCGAGTTCCTGGAGGTGGATGCCCTGGACCAGGTCGAACGGTTGGCCGTTCGCGCTGCCACCCAGGTGTCGCCGGACTATCCGCTGCCCGTCGGGCGCCTACTGCGTTGGCTGTGGGAGCTGGGCGCGGTGGAGGAATCCTCCGCGCTCGCGGCACACCTGGCCGCGCATACCCCGCTCGATCGGCCGGGAAATCCGGAAGACACGCTCGAGGCACTGCGAAGCGTAGGTGCCGACCGGCACATCTGCACGCTGTTGGCCCGCATCACGGCGTTCGCCGAACAGGTACCCGTCACGGACCCGAGGGTGCTCGCAAGCCTGCTCGACGTGCTGCGCGAGGCGGAGGCAACCGACCACATCCGGCTGCTCGCGGCCCGTGCCGCTGCCGGGGCACCACTCGGCGACCTGTTCGGCATCGGACGCTTGCTGGTGGAACTGCACAACGCGGGCGCCGACGACCAGGCGGCTCTCCTGGCCGCCCGTATCGTCGCCGATCCGTCACTCGACGCCGGCAACGTCGACGAACGCCTGACGCTGTTGCTGGGGCGCCTGCGATCGGCTCGCACGTACGCGCAAGCCGAAGCCCTGATCGAGCGTCTGCCCGCCATGCGGCAATTCCCACTCTTTGCCGAACAGTCCGACAACCGCACACGCTTCCGATTCGGCCGCGAACCGAACGGCCACCCGGCCGAACCCTGGGGCTGGGACGACCTGGACTGACGACGCGAGAGGGAGCGAACAACGCCTTAATTATCGGTGCGACCGCGCATTTCGGACGCGCAACGGATAGGCAAGTTGCAGCGAGCCGGGGCGAACCATTCCCACAGGGTGGTGCCGGGTTGCCACTCCAGGGCCGTCCACAGGCCGTCGTAGCCGATATGGCCGTGCGCGGCGGGCGGTGTGGCCGGGCCCGCCTGCCGCGGCACCTCCACCGCGTGCGCCTCGTGCTCAAGGCCTGCGACGGCGCCTCGGTCGCGGTGATCGGCAACGCGGGCGGCGCCGGAGTACTGGCCGCGGACGCCTGCGTGGACGCCGGGCTGGCCGTGCCGCGCTTCGGCCCGGCCGTCGAGGCCGACCTGCGTGTGCTGTTGCCCGCCGGTGCCGCGTGCGCCAACCCCGTGGACACCACCGCCACCGTCGACGGCGAGACCCTGCGGCGCTGCGTGGACCTGGTTGTGGCGAACGGTCACGTGGACGCGGTCTTTCTGGCCCTCGCGCCGACCGCACTCGGCGATCCGCTCGGTGATCTTCTGGCGGGCCCCGCGGTCCGCGAGCGGCCCGTGATGGTGATCGCCCCCGAACGCGCGGCGGCCGTCGAACTGTTGCCCGCCGAGGGCGGGACAGTCCCGGTGTACAACGACGCACGCACCGCCGCCGTCGCCCTCGCGCACGCCTACGAGCGGTCGATGTGGCTGACCCGACCACGCGGTAAGGTGCCGCGCCTGGTCGACGTCGGCCGCGGCGCGGCTCGCGCGCTCGTCGCCGACCACCTGGCGTGCGAGCCCGAAGGCGGGTGGCTGCAGCCGCTCGCCTGCGCGCGCCTGCTGGGCGCGTACGGCATCGAGGTGAGCCCCTGGCGAAAGGCGTTCGACGCCGACGAGGCGTTGGCGCTCGCCCGCGAGCTCGCGCCACTGGGCGCCGATGGCGCCGTCGTGCTCAAGGCGTACGGGCCGCACATCGCGCACAAGAGCGACGTGGGCGGGGTTCGGCTGCGCCCGGTCGGCGACGACGCTGTACGCGAGGCCTTCACCGACCTCACCCATCGCATCGGCGCCCTGATGGACAGCGTGGTCATCCAGCTCATGGCCGCCTCCGGCGTCGAGCTGATCGCCGGGGTGACCCAGGACGAAGTACCGGGCCTCTTGGTCCTGTTCGGCCTCGGCGGAGTGACCACCGACGTGCTGGGCGACCACGGCGCCCGCCTGACCCCGCTCACCGACTGTTGGCCTACTACGCGATCGCCAACCCCGCCGCCTGGATGCTCGCGCCCGGGGAGGGCCGTCCGGCCCGGATCGTGCCGATCGTCGGCACGGTGGGCTGCCTGGTCCTGGCCCTCGCCCTGCCTCACCACGCATCTTGTCGGGCGTCCGGGGGAACCTGGAGCGGATTTGGCCGCCGGGTGCGGCCGAGTCCGCACAGATCGGTGCGAGTGCCGCCCGGGCCCGACCGAACGGACCACACGACGCCCGGGTACCCGTCCGCGCCTTCACCGGACACCCGCCCACCTCTCCCACCGAGACGCAGCGCTTCGAGTGGCGACCCTGACCACCCGCTTCGATCGACCACGGGACTGGCTGCGCGCAGGGCAGGCCATGGAACGGGCAAGGCTGTTGGCGACCGTCCACGGCTTGCGCATGTCGGTCCTCCACCAAGCCGTGGAATGGCCCGACACCCGTGCCAATCTGCGCGATCCGCAGACCGGCCCCGGGTTCGTCCGGATGGTGCTGCGGATGGGATACGGGCCTCCGGGAGTCCCCACCCCTCGCCGCCCCGTGACGGAGACGTTCGACCCTGCCGACCCCTGGGGCAAGTGACAACGCCGACCCAACCGGCGCGCACGCCGAGGCGAACAGGCGCCGAACCGCACCGGCACCGCATCGAGAAGACGCCCCGACGCCCGACCCACCACCGCCGGGGCCGACCGGTCGGCGAGCACGGGTCGAACGACCATGTCCGTGCGCACGACCGAACCGCGAAGGTTCTATCGCAGGCCGATACGCGGCCGACGCTCGGGACGAGGGAAAACGCCATGGACACGTACACAGGACCCGCTCCGATCATCGTCGGGGTCGAACACACCGACGCCGGCCGGCTCGCCGTCGTCTGGGCCGCCGACGAGGCGGCCCGCCGCGGCCTGCCCCTGCGCCTGGTGCACGCGCTCGACTGGCCGGCCGGTGCCGACCGCGACCCCGAGGCCAATCCGCACCGACAGACCTGGAGCGGACGCTTCCGCGACGCGGGACTGCGGGCCCTGGCCGAAGCCGCCGTCCTTGCCTCCGGTCGACATGCCGAACTCGTCGTGGACACCGCCCTGATCGACGGAGAACCCACCGCCGTCCTGCGTGCGCAGGCACCCCGGGCAGCCATGATCGTCCTGGGTTCGCGGAGGCTGTCCTCGGCGACCGAACTGCTGACCACCGGCGGCATCGCGGTGCCCGTCACGGCACACGCCCCCTGCCCAGTCGTGATCGTACGCGAACCCGAACACGCCACCCCCGACCCACGCACGGTCGTGGTGGGGGTGGACGGCTCACCACGCTCCGCATCGGCCGTGGCCTACGCCTTCGACGAGGCCGCCCGCCGCGACGCCACGCTCGTCGCCGTCCAGGTCCGCCAACCCGCATCCGGTCTGATGATGTCCCTGGCCATGCCGGAGGAAATAGCGGAGGGAAGGATCCGGCTGGCCGAAACGCTCGCCGGGTGGAGCGAGAAATACCCGAATGTGCGCGTGCGCCGCGAGGTCGTCGTCGGACACCCCGTCCGGACACTGGTCAAGACGGCAGAGCACGCCCTGTGCCTGGTCGTGGGAACCCGCGGGGTAGGCGGCTTCCGCGGCATGCTCCTCGGCTCGGTGAGTCAGGGCCTGATCCACCACGCCCGCTGCCCGCTGGTCGTCGTACCCACCACCCCGGGAACGGATCCCTCGACACAGCCCTGACAGCGACATCTCGACCCATGCGGCCCCTTCAGCAGGGCCGTTCGGCCCTTTGCCGGGCAAATGGTGGGGCACGAGCGTGGGCGGAGCGGAATCACGGCGACGGAGGAAAGGAAGATCGATGACGATGGCGACTCCCGCGGCACCGGACCTGACGACGGTGGATGCCTGGTGGCGGGCGGCGAACTATCTCGCGGTGGGGCAGATCTACCTGCGGGAGAACCCGTTGCTCGCCGAGCCGCTGCGGCCCGGGCACATCAAGTCGCGGCTGCTCGGGCACTGGGGCACCTCGCCCGGCCTGAACCTGATCTACGCCCACTTGAACCGGATCATCCGCGAGCGTGGCACCCACGCCCTGCACGTGACCGGTCCCGGGCACGGCGGCCCTTCGGCGCTCGCCGCGTCGTGGCTGGACGGCACCTACAGCAAGCGATACCCGAACGTCCCCCGGGACGCGGTCGGCATGGCCACCCTGTTCCGGCAGTTCTCCCAGCCCGGCGGCGTGCCCAGCCACATCGCCCCGGGCGTACCCGGCTCGATCCACGAGGGCGGCGAACTCGGATACAGCCTCTCGCACGCGTTCGGCGCCGCCTTCGACAACCCCGACCTGGTCGTCGCGTGCGTGATCGGCGACGGCGAGGCCGAGACCGGGCCGCTGGCCGCGTCGTGGCACGGGAACAAGTTCCTCAGCCCGCGTACCGACGGCGCGGTGTTGCCGATCCTGCACCTCAACGGCTGGAAGATCGCGAACCCCACCCTGCTCGCCCGCATGCCCCGCGAGGAGCTGGACGCGCTGCTCACCGGCTACGGCTGGCGCCCCATCCACGTCGAGGGCGACGAACCCGCCCGCGTCCACGCGGAGTTCGCCGCCGCGCTGGAGGAGGCCCTCGACGAGATCACGCACCTGAAGGCGACCGCGCGCGCCCGCCCCCGGTGGCCGATGCTCGTACTGCGCACCCCCAAGGGCTGGACCGGCCCACGCACCGTCGACGACACCCCCGTCGAGGGCACCTGGCGCTCGCACCAGGTCCCCCTCGCCGGCGTGCGCGAGAACCCGGAGCACCTGGCCCTGCTCGACGCGTGGATGCGGTCCTACCACCCCGACGAACTCTTCGACGCCGACGGGCACCCCACCCCGATCGTGCTCGCCAACGTCCCCACCGGCGACACCCGCCTCGGCGCGGTCCCCGAGGCCAACGGCGGCACGCTGCTGCGGGAGTTGCCGCTGCCGGACCTGCACGACTTCGCGGTCAAGGTCACCGAACCCGGCGCCTCCGCCTCCGAACCCACGCGTGCGCTGGGCGAGTTCCTGCGCGAGATCTTCGCCCGGACGGCAACCCGCCGCGATTTCCGCCTGTTCGGCCCGGACGAGACCGAGTCCAACCGCCTCAGCGCCGTCTACCGCGCCACCGCCAAGGCCTGGCAGGAACCGATCACCGACCTCGACACCCACCTCGCCCCCGACGGGCGCGTGGTGGAGATCCTGTCCGAACACACCTGCCAGGGCATGCTGGAGGGCTACCTCCTCACCGGCCGACACGGCGTGTTCTCCTGCTACGAGGCGTTCACCCACATCGTCTCGTCGATGTTCAACCAGCACGCCAAGTGGCTGCACGCCTGCCGCGAGATCGACTGGCGGCCGCCGATCGCGTCGCTGAACTACCTGCTCACCTCCCACGTGTGGCGCCAGGACCAGAACGGCTTCTCGCACCAGGACCCCGGCTTCGTCGACCACGTGATCAACAAACGCCCCGAGGTCGTCCGCGTCTACCTGCCGCCGGACACCAACACCCTGTTGTCGGTGGGCGATCACGCCCTGCGCAGCCGCGGACTCGTCAACGTCATCGTCGCCGGCAAGACCCCCACCCCCGACTGGCTCACCATGGACGAGGCCGTCCTGCACTGCACCCGCGGCGCCGGAATCTGGGAGTGGGCCTCCAACGACGACGGCGACCCCCAGGTCGTCCTGGCCTGCGCCGGCGACGTACCCACCCTGGAAACCCTCGCCGCCGTCGACCTGCTCCGCCGCCACCTGCCGGACCTGCGCGTACGCGTGGTCAACGTGGTCGACCTGATGCGACTGGTCCCCGAGACGGAGCATCCGCACGGCATGCCCGACCGGGAATACGACGCGTTGTTCGGCACCGACACCCCCGTCATCTTCGCCTACCACGGCTACCCGTGGCTGATCCACCGCCTCGCCTACCGCCGCCACAACCACCCCCACCTGCACGTACGCGGCTACAAGGAGCACGGCACCACGACCACCCCCTTCGACATGGTCGTCCTCAACGACATGGACCGCTACCAGCGCGTGATCGACGTCATCGACCGCGTCCCCGGCCTGGGCACCCGCGCCGCGACGGTACGCCAGAACATGGCCGACGCCCGCGCCCGACACCACGCCTGGATCCTCGAACACGGCGAGGACATGCCCGAGGTACGCGACTGGACCTGGCCGACCGACGCCCGCGACCCGCACTGACGCACACCGTGCCCGCGAAGAAACACAACGCCCGAACCGGATCGCGCCGCCGCGCACTTCGCGAGCCCGCACATCGCCCCATTCAACGCCCGACGCCCGTCGATCGTCTCTTGCAACCCCCGGAAGGAACACAGCCATGAGCAGCCGCGCCGCCACTGCCTTATCCGCCCCCGCCGCGGACCAGGGCCCATCCGACATCGACGCCGCGGTGGACGCCCTGGTCTCCGACGCCGCCAAGGCGTTGGCCGCCTACGAAGGTTTCACCCAGGAGCAGGTCGACCACATCGTCAAGAAGGCGTCCGTCGCCGCACTGGACCAGCACACCCGGCTCGCCCGCGAGGCTGTGGACGAGACCGGCCGGGGCGTCTTCGAGGACAAGGCGGCGAAGAACATGTTCGCCTGCGAATACACCACCGACAGCATGCGCGACCTCAAGACGGTCGGCGTCGTGGCCCGGGACGAGATCACCGGCATGGTCGAGGTCGCCGAACCGGTCGGCGTCGTGTGCGCCGTCACCCCGGTCACCAATCCGACGGCCACCGTCATCTTCAAGGCGCTCATCGCCCTCAAGAGCCGCAACCCGGTCGTCTTCGCCTTCCACCCGTCCGCCCAGCGGTGCAGCGCGTCGGCCGCCCGGATCGTGCGCGACGCGGCCGTCGCCGCCGGCGCACCCGAGCACTGCGTGCAATGGATCGAGAACCCCTCGATCGAGGCGACCACCGCGCTGATGCGCCACCCCGGAGTCGCGCTGATCCTGGCGACCGGCGGCGAGGGCATGGTCAAGGCCGCCTACTCCGCGGGCAAACCCGCCCTGGGCGTGGGCGCCGGCAACGTGCCCGCCTACATCGACCGCGACGTGGACCTGCGCCGCGCGATCAACGACGTCGTGCTGTCCAAGTCCTTCGACAACGGCATGATCTGCGCCTCCGAACAGGCCGTCGTCCTGCACACCGACATCCACGACGCGGCACTGGCCGAATTCGCCGCGCTCGGGGCCCACTTGGCCACCGATGACGAGAAGCACAAGCTGGAGACCTACCTCTTCGGCAGCGGCACGGCCCCCGGCCGCGAACCCCGGGTCAATCCCGCGGCGGTGGGACAAAGCCCGGCGTGGATCGCCGCCCGGGCAGGTTTCACCGTGCCGCCGAACACCACCGTTATCCTCGCTCGCGCCGATCGGGTGGGCCCGCAAGAGCCCCTGACGCGCGAGAAGTTGTGCCCCGTCCTGGCCGTCCTGCGCGCCGACTCGCGCGCACACGGCTTCACCCTCGCCGCCGACATGGTCGCCTTCCACGGCATGGGGCACACCGCCGTCATCCACACCGGCGACCCGGCCGTGGCCGAGGGGTACGGGCGGCACATGAAAACGGCGCGGATCATCGTCAACGCGCCGTCGTCCCAGGGCGCCATCGGCGGCATCTACACCGGCCTGCTGCCCTCGCTCACCCTCGGCTGCGGTTCCTGGGGCCGTACCTCGACGTCCGACAACGTCTCGGCGGTCAACCTGCTGAACATCAAGCGGATGAGTATGCGCCGCAACAACATGCAGTGGTTCAAGATCCCGCCGAAGATCTACTTCGAGCCGCACGCGATCCGCTACCTGGCGGACATGCCGCACGTGCATCGGGTGACCATCGTCACCGACGCGACCATGACCCGCCTGGGCTACGTCGACCGCGTCCGACACGTACTGCACTCGCGCGAACTCCCGGTGACGATACAGATCATCGACGACGTGCTGCCCGAACCCAGCATCGACTCGGTACGCCGCGGCGCCGACCTCATGCGAACCTTCCGTCCGGACACCATCGTGGCCCTCGGCGGCGGCTCGCCCATGGACGCCGCCAAGGTCATGTGGCTGCTGTACGAACAGCCCGACGTCGACTTTGCGGACATGCGGCAAAAGTTCCTCGACATCCGCAAGCGCGCCTTCCGCTTCCCCGTCCTGGGCGAACAGGCCCGACTGGTGTGCGTACCCACCACGTCGGGTACCGGCGCCGAGGTCACGCCGTTCGCCGTGATCACCGACTCGACGACCGGCAAGAAGTACCCGCTCGCCGACTACGCCCTCACCCCGAGCGTGGCCATCGTCGACCCGCTCTTGGCCGCCGAACTGCCGCCCGCCCTGGCCGCCGACAGCGGCATGGACACCCTCACCCACGCGATCGAGGCGTACGTCTCGGTCTACGCCAACGACTTCACAGACGGCCTCGCCCTGCACGCCATCCGACTGGTCTTCGACAACCTCGAACCGGCCGTCACCGATCGGGCGAACAACCCCGTGGCGCGCGAGAAGATGCACAACGCCGGCACCATCGCGGGCATGGCCTTCGGCAACGCCTTCCTCGGCATCGTCCACGCCATGTCCCACACCCTCGGCGCCACGTTCCGCGTGGCCCACGGCCGCACCAACGCCGTCCTGCTGCCCCACGTGATCCGCTACAACGGCAGCCCGCCCGGCAAGCTCGCCGGCTGGCCCAAGTACGAGCACTACCGGGCACCCGAACGCTTTGCGGACATCGCGCGAGCACTCGGCCTCCCCGCCGCGACTCCGGCGCAGGGAGTGCGATCCGTGGCCGCCGCGGTCGAACAACTCAGGGACCGTGTCGGCATCGAACCGTCGTTCCGGGCCCTGGGCATCGACGAGAAGACGTTCCTGGACGCGCTGCCCCGCCAGGCGCTCAACGCGTACGAGGACCAATGCGCCCCGGCGAACCCGCGCATGGCGATGCTCGACGACATGATCGCCATCATGCGCGACGCCTACTACGGAACGGATCCCGAGCGTCAGTCGTGAGCCTCGGGCGACAGTCCGCTCCGGTGGGCCGGGTCGGATCGACACCGGCATCCGGCCCACCGACCGCGTGGGCGTCCGTGCGGTCAGCCGGTTTCCCGGTCGTGATGGATCCGAGTCAGGACACGTACCAGGTCGTGGTTGGTGACGACTCCCAGCGGCACTCGGGAGCGGCCGGCGACGATCAGCGCGTCGACCTCGGCAGCGAGCATGTATTCGACGGCCGTGAGGACATCGACCTCCGGGCGGACGATCGACACGCACCGTCGGACGAGTTCGGCGACGGTACGGGGACCTCGTCCCAGATGCCGGCAGCGGTGCAAAACCGGTTCGGCGAGGTCGCGGTCACGCAGCACCCCCACGGCCTCGCCGTTGCCCGGGTCGACCACGGCGAGACGGTGAAGTCCGAGCGCGAGCATCAGCTCGCGGGCTCTGCGTGGGGTGTCGGTGAGAGCTACGTAGGCGACCGGCGCGCTCATGACGTCGCCCACCCTGGGAATCGATACCGGGGGCGTCGGGACTTGATTCGGCGCCGTCCGTGTCCTTGCGGAGTACATCGTTGGGCGTGGGTGAAGACCACCGCGCGCACGTTGTCCACGTCGCACGGAAGCGGGCGCCAGTTGCGCCGTCGAAGGTCCGCGAGTTTTTGGAACAGGCCGCAGTCGAGCAGCACGCGTGTGCGGCTCTCGACCATGAATCTGCTTCCCGTTACGGTCTCCGCCCCACCCCGAAAGGTCAGCACGGCAGGCTTCGGCCGCGCCGAATAGTCGTGGTCTCGACCGCCTGACCGGCCACTTTGCATCAGGGGTGCGTTGCGTAGGGTTGCCATGTCGTACTCCGTTCCTCGTATCGACGATATTCGTTCGACAGAGCGTCGCCGGTCGGCTCGCGCGGGTTCAGTGCTCGATTCGGCCGCTCCATCCGGGTTCCACCGCCGCCCAATCCCGTTCCCAGGCGCGCACCCGACGGCGGACTACGAGGAGCCGCTCCGGGCCGAAGGCCCCGGCCGTCACCATGAGCGTGCCGGAGAGGGTCAACATGCCCGCGGTGATCTCGTCGACGACGATCACGTCGTGGGTCGGTGGGGGTGTGGTGGGCCGGCCTGCGGTGTCGGGCCAGATCCAGGGTGTGTCGCCTACCGATCCGCCGAGCGGCACGCGGGCGGTGCCGGTGCTCGGTCAGGAGATGGTCGTGGCTGGTTGCCATGTCCAGCGGGTCGCCTGGCAGCGGCGCGACCACGCCGGGGAAGTAGCCCGCCATCGTCGGGGTCCACTTGTATACGGGGATCACCCTGGCGCCGATGCGGCGGGCCCGCTCCACGGCGAACTCGATCGCGGCCCCGGGATCACGGACCGGTGTTCTTCCGGCTGGAACCGGTGCTTCCGCCGGCGCGCCACACCTGACCCACCCGCCCGAACTCTCGACATTCGACATGTCATCGCAACCGAGACCGACAAGACCACCGAAGGAGCTCGACATGAAATCGCTCGGCACCCGGTCCGACCGGGAGGCGACAGGCACCTCCCCACAGCAGGACACCCCGCCCGCCGACGAGGCCACTATGGTCCGCCCAAAGGGCCGCATCGTGGTGGGTTTGGACGGCTCGTACGGATCCGCCGCCGCGGTGAGGTGGGCCGCACGGGAGGCGGCCGAACTCGGCATCGTCCTGGACGTGGTCGCCGCATGGACGGACGCCGACCCCGAACGTCCGACGCTGGACCGGCCCGACTCCCCCTTGTCGGTGGCGGGTGGGCGTCTGGAGCGCGCACTGGCGCGCCTGGTACGGGCCCCGATCCCGCCCGAACGCATCGTGGCCACCCCACTTCGCGGCAGCGCCGGGGAGGTCCTGGTCGCCCGTGCACGGGACGCCCGGTTGCTCGTACCGGGCACCAGCGGCATCGAATGTCCCCCGATCCCCGGCCCCACCGGGTTGTACTGCCTGCGCCACAGCGCCACCCCGGTGGTATGCGTCCCCGCACCGGACGCCTGATCCCACACATCACCCGTCACCCGACCGCCCGAGCCTGATGTCCAGGCTCGGGCGGTCGGTCGTTCGGACGGTTCGTCGGGACGGCTTCGTCAGACGACGCGAGTTCGCCGCGGCCGGCCGGTATTCCCGGGGTTCCGTTCACCGTCGCGTCGAGCCCGAGCACAGCCGGCGTCCGGTGACGCGGCCCGGGTGGATCCGGAGCCACAGTTCGCCGCGGCGGCCCGGCCAGGCACCGGCGCCTGCCTGGGCGAGCCGGGCGATGCCGACGGGGTCGGTGACGGGTTCGACCACACCGATGACCAGGACGCTCCAGCCCAGTCGGTCGTAGCGGTCCACGTCGTCCACCTCGAAGGCCGTCGTGCCCCGGACATGGGCGAGCGGGGAATCGGGGCCGGTGGTGAACACGATCTCCTTCCCGTCGACCGCGTAATTGACGGGGAGTACCCACGGCGTGTGGTCCATACCTCCGGCAAGTCGACCCACCTCGTGCGTGGCCAGACGGGCGTAACATTCCGCTTCATTCATCGCGATCAGGCTGCGGATGTCGGGCGCGGCGACCTCCGGCGCATCGAACGCGCCGGACATCAGGGCGTTGATGTCGGTTTTCAGCGCCGCCGCCAAGCCGCCGAGGGCGGCGCGGGTCAACGGGGCGTCCCCGGCCTCCAGTTCCACGAGCCACTTCGGGGGCAGCACCGCCCGGGCACAGACTTGAGCTCGGGTCATGCCCAGTTGCTCGCGCCGGCGTCGGATGTTGCGAGGGATGTCGACGATATCGGGAAGGCGGGTGCCTGCCGTTTCGTTGTCCATGGGTGCTCCTTCGCGATGGGGCCGTCGTGTCGGCGCGAACGGTCCCGATGTTGCTCAGTCGGGGTCGGGTTGGGCGCGTCCGGGCTCGGTCCGCTCGATCGTGGCTCGGGCGGCCTCCAGGCGGGCGCCGGGGAGGCGGTACGGCGAGCAGGAGACGTAGTCGATGCCGCACTCGTCGAAGAAGTGGATCGAGTCGGGGTCGCCCCCGTGTTCGCCGCAAACGCCGATGCGCAGGTCCGGCTTGGTGGTGCGGCCCAGGTCGACGCCGGCGCGGACCAGATGGCCGACGCCTTCGCGGTCGATGGTCTCGAACGGGGAGACCGTCAGGATGCCGCGCTCCAGGTAGGTGGCGAGGAAGGATGCCTCGGCGTCGTCCCGGGACAGGCCCCACGTGGTCTGGGTCAGGTCGTTGGTGCCGAAGGAGAAGAAGTCGGCCGAGCGGGCGATCTCGTCGGCGGTCAGAGCGGCCCTGGGCAGTTCGATCATGGTGCCGACCGGGCAGCGCACGTCCACGCCGGAGCTTTCGCGGACCTCGGCGAGTACCCGGTCGACCTCGGCGCGGACGATGCGCAGTTCCGTCTCGGTGGCCACGAGCGGGATCATGATCTCCGCGCGGGGGTCGCCGCCGGCGCGCACGCGGGCGGCGACGGCCTCGCCGACGGCGCGGACCTGGGTGGCGATGAGGCCCGGTACGGCGAGCGCGAGGCGCACGCCGCGCAGGCCCAGCATCGGGTTCTGCTCGTGGAGCCGTTCGCCGGCCTCGTGCAGCCGCAGATCGCGCGGGTCGGGTTGTCGTCCGAGGGCGTGTGCACGGGCGATACGTACGGCCGATTCGGTGTGGTCGGGCAGGAATTCGTGCAGGGGCGGGTCGATCAGCCGGATGGTGACCGGCAGTCCGTCCATGGCGTCGAGGATGCCGATGAAGTCGTTGCGTTGGAGCGGGAGAAGGGCTTCCAAAGCGGTATCGCGTTCGGCGTCGGTGCGGGCCAGGATCACGTCCTCGATCAGGCGGCGACGGTCACCCAGGAACATGTGTTCGGTGCGGCACAGGCCGATGCCGTGCGCACCATAGCGCCGGGCGCGGGCCGCGTCCTCGGGGGTGTCCGCGTTGGCCAGCACGTCCATCCGACGGATCGTGTCGGCCTGTTCCAGGCAGCGGGCGACGGCATCGACGATGCCCTTCGTTCGAGTGCCGGTCTCCAGATAGCGGGTGACCGGGGAGGCGACCAGCGGCAGCGCGCCGAGGTGCACGGTGCCGGCGGTGCCGTCGACGGAGACGACGGCGCCCTCCTCGACCACGGTGCCGTCGGCGGTGGTGAACCGGCGGCGTTCCGAGTCGATGTCGAGTTCGGCGGCGCCGCACACGCACACCTTGCCCATGCCGCGGGCGACCACCGCCGCGTGGCTGGTCTTGCCGCCGCGGCCGGTGAGCACCGCTTCCGCGGCGATCATGCCGGGCAGGTCGTCGGGGCTGGTCTCGTGGCGGACCAGGACCACGTGCTCGCCGGCCTCGGCCCGGCGGACCGCCTCGGCGACGTCGAAGACGACGGCGCCGACCGCCGCTCCGGGCGAGGCCGGTACGCCGTGCGCGAGGATCGGGGTGTCGGGGTCGGCGTCGAAACGCGGAAAGGTGAGGTGGTCGAGTTGCCCGGCGTCGACCCGGGACAGGGCCTCGGGCCAGGTGATCATGCCTTCGTCCACGAGGGCGCAGGCGATCCGGAACGCGGCCTCGGGGGTGCGTTTGCCGACCCTGGTCTGCAACACCCACAGCCGGCCGCGTTCGACGGTGAACTCGACGTCGCACAGGTCGCGGTAGTGCGCCTCCAGGAGGGCCAGGTGGGTGCGCAGTCGGCCGTACGAGTCCGGGTCCAGGTGCTCCAGTTCGTCGAGGGCGAGGGCGTCGCGCACGCCGGAGACCACGTCCTCGCCCTGGGCATCCGGGAGGTAGTCGCCGTACACGCCCGCCCGTCCGGTGCCCGGGTCGCGGGTGAACGCGACTCCCGAGCCCGAGTCGGGTCCCAGGTTGCCGAAGACCATGGCCTGGATGTTGACGGCGGTGCCGAGGTCGTCCGGGATGTGCTCGCGGCGACGGTAGACCGCGGCGCGTTCGCCGTTCCAGGATTCGAACACGGCCAGCACGGAGCGGCGCAGCTGCTCGCGTGGGTCCTGCGGGAACTCCTCGCCCGTCGTGTCGTGGATGAGCTTCTGGAACTCCCTTACGGTCTCGCCGAGTTGGTGCGCATCGAGGCCCAGGTCGTCGGTCGCGCCAAGTTGCCTGCGGCGTCGGGTCAGCACGGCTTCGAAACGGGCGGCGTCCACGCCGAGCACGGTGGCGCCGTACATCTGGACCAGGCGCCGGTAGGAGTCCCAGGCGAAGCGTTCGCGGCCGGTGGCCTTGGCGAGGCCGAGCACGGAGGCGTCGTTGAGTCCGACGTCGAGGATGGTGTCCATCATCCCGGGCATCGAGAAGCGTGCGCCCGAGCGCACCGACACCAGGAGCGGGTCGTCGGCGTGTCCCAGGCGGCGCCCCATGACCCGTTCCAGACGCGCGAGGTGGGCGGTGATCTCGTCCTCCAGGCCCTCGGGGACGCGCCCGGTGCGCAGGAAGGCCCGGCACGCGTCCGTGCCGACCGTGAAGCCCGGCGGCACCGGCAGTCCCAGGCGGGTCATCTCGGCGAGGTTGGCGCCCTTGCCGCCGAGCAACGCGGCCTGTTCACGGGAGCCTTCGGTGAAGTCGTACACGTACGCGGTGGTCATGGCCGGCCTTCCTGCGAGGTCGTGTGGGGTGGCGGGTCAGAGCCGGTGGGCGACGTATTCGGTCAGGTCGAGCAGGCGATTGGTGTAGCCCCATTCGTTGTCGTACCAGCCGAAGACCTTCACCAGGTCGCCCTTGACCTGAGTGAGTTCGGCGTCGACGACGCACGAGTGCGGGTCGCCGATCACGTCCCGGGAGACGATCGGCACGCGTGTGACCCGCAGGATGCCGCGCAATGGTCCCTCGGCCGCGGCCTCGAAGGCCGCGTTGACGCCGGCGGCGTCGGTTTCGTCGTGCAGGATCAGGGCGAGATCGGTCAGCGAGCCGTCCTCGACCGGGACGCGAATCGAGATCCCGTCCAGCGCGCCGTCCAGTTCGGGCAGCACGAGGCCGACGGAGCGGGCGGCGCCGGTGCTGGTGGGGATCATGCTGAGCGCGGCGGAGCGGGCCCGGCGCAGGTCCTTGTGGGGTGCGTCGAGCAGGGACTGGTCGTTGGTGTAACCGTGGATGGTGGTCATCAGGCCGCGTTCGATGCCGAAGGCGTCGTTGAGGACCTTGACGATCGGGACGACACAGTTCGTGGTGCAGGAGGCGGCGGAGACGACGTGGTCGGTGTCCGGGTCGTAGTCGCCCTCGTTGACGCCCATCACGATCGTGGTGTCGACCCCTCGGCCGGGAGCCGAGAGCAGGACCTTGGCGGCGCCGGACTTCAGGTGGGTCCCGGCTTCGTCGCGGGTGCGGAAGCGGCCGGTGGCCTCGATCACGATGTCGACCCCGAGCGTGCCCCACGCCAGTGCGGCGGGGTCGCGGTGGGCGCTGACGGCGATGGGGACGCCGTCCACGACGATCGTGTCGCCGTCTGCCTCGACCGAGCGGGCGAGGGTGCCGTAGGTGGAGTCGTACTCGAGCAGGTGGGCGAGCGTGGCGGCGGGGGCGACGTCGTTGATCGCCACCACCTCCACCGGCGTGGTGCCGTCGTCGGCGCGACCCAGGACGGCGCGCAGGTAGTTGCGGCCGATCCGGCCGAAGCCGTTGATTCCCACTCGTACGGTCATCGCGGGAGCCTCCTCGCATCTCGTGGAACACGGCTGGGTAGGGGTGGTTCAGTTGCGGAAGAGGGCGACCTTGAGTGCGCCGGTCTCCCCCGCGCGGGCGAACGTGTCGTAGGCGGCGAGCATTTCGTCCAGGCCGAAGCGGTGGGTGATCATCCGCTCCATGCCCAGGCGACCCTCGCCGAGCAGGTCCAGGGGCAGTGGGGTGCTGATGGTGTCGACCAGGCCGGTGGTGATGGTGAGGTCGCGGATCCACAGGTCTTCGAGGTGCAGGCCGTCGGGCCTGCCGTGCACACCGACGTTGGCGACGTGGCCGCCGGAGGTCCTGGGGGTCGCGCGGGGTGGGCGTGGGCACGTCCTCCCCGCGGTGATGTCCGGCGCCGTGGTAGG
Organism: Embleya sp. NPDC008237; assembly: GCF_042956465.1. Lineage (NCBI taxonomy): Bacteria > Bacillati > Actinomycetota > Actinomycetes > Kitasatosporales > Streptomycetaceae > Embleya > Embleya sp. NPDC008237. Next base: position 118,101 of record NZ_JBIBGL010000021.1, on the reverse strand, counting down.
TCAGGGCTTTCATGGCGTCCGCCGTTCCGAACGTGAGCGGTAACGCTTTCGACCCCAGCGTCACAACGCGCGGACGACCGCCATAGGGCCGAGTGGCCCGACCGAGGGGGCCGACCGACACGACCCGAGGGCAAGCATCAGACGGAGTTCCGGTACGGATCCGCGCGCCGCAGCGTCCGGCTCCCGGCCGGCACCAACGAGCGCGAGATCAAGGCTGCCTACAAGGACGGCATCCCGACCATCACCGTCCCGCTCCACGAGGACAAGCACGAGAGCCGGAAGATCTCGGTGAGCGCCGGCACGTAGACGTCCCGGCACCGACCGCGGACCTCGACGAGGTCCGCGGTCGGTGCCGGGAAGATGTCGCGTCGGCTACCGGTTGCGAGGAAGACGTACCAGGAACTTCGGGCGCCCTTCGTGACCGGCCGATTCGACGGTCCGCCGTGCGCGGTGACGACCGCCTTGACGATGGCCAGGCCCCGTGCGATCGACCCTGTGGCGCGCGAACGTCCGGGGGCCGCGACTCGGTCCGGGTGCGTTCGGGGGAGTGTCGAACCTGCGGCGGCATCGGTCGGGGGTGACGCAGGGCGAGTTCGGCGTGACCGCGCGCGCCCGCGACCGCGGTGCGCAGTTTGGGTCAGGCGGATGCGCGGTGTGGCAAGGTGCCCGCGAAGACCGCGGCCTGGACGCGACGTTCGAAGCCGAGCTTGTGCAACATGGTGGAGACGTAGTTCTTGACGGTCTTCTCCGCCAGGTGCAGACGTTCGGCGATCTGGCGGTTGGTCAGGCCCTCGGCGACCAGGTCGAAGATCCGGCGCTCCTGATCCGAAAGGGACGCCACCCTGGGGTCCTCGTGTGTGCCGGTACGCACCCGCTCCAGGACCTTCGCGGTGATCGCCGGATCCAGGAGCGAGCGGCCGGCGGCCACCTCACGGACCGCGCGCACCAGTTCGCCGCCGCGGATCTGCTTGAGGACGTATCCGGCGGCGCCGGCCATGATCGCGGAGAACAGCGCGTCCTCGTCGTCGTACGAGGTCAGGATCAGCGCGTTGATCTCGGGGAAGGACGACCGCACCGCGCGGCACACGTCGACTCCGCTGCCGTCGGGCAGTCGCCCGTCCAGGACGGCGACGTCGGGGCGCAGGGCGGGTATGCGTCTCATCGCTTCGAGGGCGGACGCCGATTCTCCGACGATCTCGATGTCCGCCTCGGCGCCGAGCAGGTCGGCCAGGCCGCGACGGACGATCTCGTGGTCGTCGAGGAGGAACACCCTGATCGCGGCGGGCGAATCCGCACTCGACACCGTCGGTGCGAGCGTGCGGGTGGCGCCGGAGAGGCGGGGCAGGCGGGCTCCGGCGACGGCTTCGGTGGTGATCCCGGTTTCCATGGTCTGCTCCTCGAGGTGACGGACACGTTCGCCCGCTCGGGTCGACGCGGTGATCAGTTTCGGGGCGTGCGGCATCATCGGAACAGGGTCGGTGGTCCCGGGACCATCAGGGCCGGGTGGCCCCCGCCCCCACGGGCCCTGCGGACGACCGCGGGATCGATCGGGCCTCGTCGGGGCGCGGCCGGGCCCACGAAGCGGCAGGCGATCGTGCGGTCGAGTCCCACCAGACGGATGACACGGGCTGGTTGGCTTCGGACCCCGGTCAGGACCAACGGGGTGTGGGCGCGGGTGCACTGGTGCCGAAGTCGTAGGAACAGGTTGATGCCGGAGGTGTCGCAGAAGGCGAGGGCGCCGAGGTCGAGCCGGAGTTCGGCGGGGCCGGTTCGGGCGAGGGCGGTCAGGGTCGGTTCGATGCTCGCCGCGCCGTCCAGGTCCAGTTCGCCGCGCAGCTCGACGATGAGGGACGTGCCGGGCGATGTCGCGCCGCGGTGGCCGGTCGGAGTCGTCGCGATGGTGATCACAAAGAGCCCGGCTTCCTGGGATGCGGGTTCCGCCGGGGCGGCTGCGCGACCGGTTCAGTGGGAGCGGCGGTCGATGCCAGAGGCAGATGGCTCCCGGACGGGACCTTCGGCCCCGTCCGGGTTCGTCGACGTGCGGGCACGTTCGCCGGCCCGCAGGGGGCGTCAAGCGGCGTGTCCTTGGGGCATCGAGGGACTCCGCGGTGGGGTGGGCTGCCCGAGGGACGTCACGGCGGGGGGAGCCTCCTGCTCCCCGTACTCCCCGCGGTCTCGCTTGAGGTAGATGTAGACGGGGATGCCGAGGAGTACGGCGAACAGTCCGTAGTAGACGGTCTGGTAGCCGCTGCCCTGGATCGACCAGTAGGAGAACGCCAACGCGGTGCCGGCGATCAGCACGTCGCGCACGAAGCGGCCCCGGCTCGCCTGGCGGGCGTGGGTGAGCAGCCAGTACAGCTGCGCGGCGGCGGAGAACAGGTAGGGGATCGCTGCGGTCAGCACGCTCAGCAACACGATGCTGGTGAACACGTTGTCGAAGCTGGTGTAGGCGGCCACCGTGATCAGCGACGCCAGGACGGTGGCGGCGAGGATGCCGAAGACGGGGATGTCGCCGCGCTTGTGGGCGAATGCCTTGGGGAACAGGCCCTCGCGGGCGGCGGCGTAGGGCATCTCGGCGCAGATCATCGTCCAGCCGCCCAGCGCCCCGATCCCGGACACGATGGCGGCCACCGCAACCGCGTTGCCGGCCCAGGAACCGCCCGCCATGTGATCCGCAGCGTCGGTGAACGGAGCGCTGGAGGCGACGAGTTCGGCGTGCGGGACGGCGCCGAAGACGGCGAGGGTGCCGAGCAGGTAGACCGCCGCGCAGGCCAGCGTCCCGTACACGGTCGCACGCGGCACGTTGCGGGCGGGCTCGCGGACCCGGCCGGCGGCGACCGAGACGGTCTCCAACCCGATGTAACTGAACAACGCGATGGCCGCGGCGGCGGAGATCGCGCCCATCGGTGATCCGCCGTGCGCGTTGAAGGTGCCGAGGTTGTCGGTGTCCAGGAAGAACAGGCCGACGGTGCCCATCAGGATCAGCGGAACGAACTTGAGCACGGTGGTGACGATCTGGAAGGCGCCCATGCTGCGCAGGCCGGCCAGGTTGATCGCGGCGGGGATCCACAGGCCCGTCAGTGCGATGGCGACCGAACCCCAGGTGTTGTGGTTGGTGTTGACGAAGACCTCGACGTAGCCGACCCAGGCCACCACGATCGCGGCGTTGCCGGCCCATGCGGTGATCCAGTACGACCAGGCATTGAGGAAGCCGGCGAACTCGCCGAACGCCTCCCGGGCATAGACGTAGGGCCCCCGCTGCCGGGCACCCGCCGGGACAGCCGGCCGAACGTGACCGCCAGGGCCAGGGCGCCGACGGTGACGATGGCGAAGGCCACCAGGGAGATGGGCCCGTACGGCGCGAGCGCGGCCGGCAGGGCGAACACGCCGGTGCCGATGATGCTGCCCACGACCAGGGCCGTGGCCGTGGGCAGTCCGAAGGTGGAGCCGGAGCGGCCTGCTTCATCGGCGGGCGAAACCGATTCCTCGGTTGTGCGGTGGGCGGAGGTCGTTCTTTTCCCGAGCATGGCGCATCCTCGTCGTCGCGATGAGGTTCGACCGGACGGGGCGGGGTGCCATGGCGGAACTGCTCCGGCCGAACGCTTGCAGCGTGGCCGCCCGCGCGCCGACGCGCCGGTGCCGAAGGTCCCGATGGTGGCGCCGTTGGTCATCACGCCCGCGCGGGCGTACGGCACACCGACGCCGGGGCGCGGTCCGCACCGGGCCGTTCGGCCCGGTGTACCGGGCAACGCGGCCCTGTCCCGGCATTCTCTACGGCGACACGCTCGTGGTGTCCGGCCGAAGACGTCACCACCGACGTCTCGGTGACCCGCCGAATATCGACCAGGGGGTTCGCATGTTGCAACGCAAGATCGAGGACGTCATGACCCGTGACGTGGTCACCATCGGTCCCGACGCCGAGTTCCAGGACATCGTCGCCGCGTTGGACGCCTGGCGGATCAGCGCACTACCGGTCGTCGACGACGAACGGCGGATCCTGGGCATCGTCTCGGAGGCCGACCTGCTGCGCGCCCAAGTGGAGCAGGCCGATGACACCCACCTCCTCCCGGGCCTGCGCCGACTGGCGAACCGGCACAGCAAGGGCGAGGGCCACGCGGCGCACGAGTTGATGACCACGCCCGTAGTGAGCGTGGAACCCGTCGCCGGCACCCTCAAAGGGGCTCGTCTGATGGACCGCCACCACGTCAAGCGCCTCCCGGTGGTCGACGCCGACGGGCGGCTGATCGGCATCGTCAGCCGCTGCGACCTACTGCGCACCTTCCTGCGCCCGGACGAGGACATCCGGACCGAGATCGAGCGCGACGTACTGCGCAGCGCACTGTGGCTGGAGCCCGGCACGATCGTGGTCGACGTGCGCGACGCGGTGGTGTGCCTGTCCGGGGCGGTCGACAACCGCAGTCTCATCGACATCGTGGTGCGGCTGTGCCGCGCCGTCGACGGCGTCGAGAACGTGACGCACACCCTGACCTTCGACTTCGACGACAGCCACATCAGGCCCGACCCGGCGCACCGCTCGCCCGGCCGTTGAGGAGGACACCGTGTTCCACGTCTCCGGCCGTATCGGCCGCATCCCAGGGAACACCTGGACCGGCTCCTGGCGTTCGGCCGACCGGTCGTGCTCGAACCGGGCACCCGCCTGTTCGAGGAGGAGCGCCCGGCCCGCACCTTCTGGCTCGTCGAAGGCGGCGCCGTCCGCCTGGACATGCACGTCCCCGGCGGGCACGCGGCGACCGTCGAGACGCTGGGACCGGGCGAACTCGTCGGCTGGAGCCGGCTGTTCCCGCCCTATCGGTGGCATCTGAGCGGCCGAGCCGTCGGCACCGTGCGGGCCGTGGAGTTCGACGCGGGCGCGGTGCGGGCCGAATGCGAACGCGACCCCGACTTCGGACGAGCGATCACCCTCGCCTGCGCACAGGTGATCGCCGGCCGCCTCCAGGCAAGCCGACTGCGACTGCTGGACCTGTACGGACCACACCGCTCGGCGAACGACGACCCCGCAGAAGGCTGAGACCACGCAGGCTCCGGAAACACTTCGTAGCGCACCGCGGCGGGATCACGGTTCCGCTGCTTGACCCATACCTCATACTCACTCGATCCCGGGAGTTCGACGTGAACGACGACATTTCGGCCGGCGCAACCGCAGGTGCCGACGACGCGACCGTGCGCGGTCACGTCGTCGTGGGCGTGGACGGTTCCCCGATCTCGGACCTCGCGATCGACCGGGCCGCCGACGAGGCGGCGCTGCGACACGTACCGCTGGAGGTGCTGCACGTCGTCGAATGGGCTCCGGCGCGCGAAGAGGACGGCTACGCGGCGCAGTTACGCAGCGAGGCGGAGATCCTGGTCGCCAAGGCCGCCGACCGGGCCCGTCGGCGGCACCCCGACCTGGTGATCGTCAGCACCGTCACCCTCGCTCCGATCGTCCCGACCCTTGAGGAGGCCGGCGGGCGCGCGGCGCTCCTCGTCCTCGGCAATCGCGGTCGGGGCGGCTTCGTCGGCCTGTTGCTGGGTTCGGTCTCGCTGTCCGTTGCCGCCACATCGCGGTGCCCGATCCTCGTCGTCCACGCGCGAAACACCAACGCCCCGGCGGACGAGCCGGGCACGGTCGTCGTGGGCATCTCCGACTTCGACTGCCACCTCGCCGTCGAGGCCGCGTTCGACGCCGCACAGGCACGCGGCGTGTCCCTCCGCGCGGTGCACGCGTGGACGCCGCCGCTGTCCCCCGCGGCGCCCTACGCCGCTCCGCTATGGTCCGGCGACGAAGGTCGCAAGGCCGCCGAGTCCACGCTCGGCGCGGCCCTGGCCCCGTTCGTGGACAAGTATCCCGAGGTGTCCGTCACCGAGCAGGTCGCCTGCGATGTTCCCGCTCACGCGCTCCTGGACACCACCGACGAGGCCGACCTGATCGTGCTGGCCGCCCACCGCCGCCACGGCCGCTTCGGTCCCAACCTCGGCCACGTCGCCCATGTCCTGCTGCACCACAGCAAGGCACCGGTTCTGCTGATCCCCATCGGCTGATCCGTCCCGCGTGCATAGACCGAGACCGCCGGGTGGCGCAACACCCGGCGGTCTCGCGCGTTCGGCGACGGGGACTCAGTCCGACGGCACGACCAGGAGCGGTGCGTGCGCGTGGTGCAGCAGTGCGATCGTCGTGTGTCCCAGAGGGGGCCCGAAGTGGTGTGGCGAGGGATTCCGCCCGACGACGACCAGGCCCGCGTCCCGCGACGCCGCAACCAGTGCGGCGCCGGTACCGGCCCACACCACGCGTTCCTCGACTGTCATCTGCGGGTTGGCCTCCCGCAGCGGCGCCACCACCGTGGCGAGCACTCGCCGCGCGAACTCCTCGGCCCGGTGGTAGGGCGACTCGGCCCCATGAGGCTCCCACAACGCCCGCGGGATCTCGGGGAAGTCCAGGCGTGCACCGCGATCGCTCCCACCCGGCGCGCGCGGCTGTCTTCACCGGCGACGCCGACCACCACGGCGTGCCGCTCGTGCGCCGAGCCGTGCCAAACGAAAACGATCTCCAACTCCGCGCGGCGTCGGGCCGTTTCGTCCGCGGCCTCGATCACGGCCGCGGTCGCCTCGGGCGAGCCGTCGGTCGCCGCGACGACGAGCGGTGTCCGGTCCGGTCACCCTCCATTCACACGAGTGGGTGGCGCCTTGCCTCACCGTCCCGCTCACCGCGGACGCCCGACAGGGCAGTCCCGCCCTGTGCAGGCGGACGACCTCCCGGTCGTGGATGCGCATCAATGGATCGTGCCCATCCCCGCCTGCACGTACCGCTTGACGGCCGGTGGCAAGGCCCGGATCAACCGGTCGAGCACGGCGGCCAACTCCTCTACCGCGGCTGCCCGTACGCATGAGCACCGGCTCGGACCGGGCTTGGCGGGCGATTATCTCGTCGTCCACGGCCGCGGCGCAGCGGGCGACCTCGCCGGGCATCACAAGCAGCCTCGGCGCCTCGTCGGCGAGCAGGCGCCACGGTGGCACGGTGGTGGGGACCATCGGTGCCAGGCGTTACCAGGACGGTCCGACGGTCATCGCGGCCGCGACCGGCGCGAGTCGGCGGCGCAGGTCGAGGAAAGGGTTCAGGAATGTGCTCAGATCTGTCTCCGCCTGGTGCACCTCGTGGACCACCGCAGCGCGCACCGCGGCCAACGCCCCGAATCGCATCGCGGCGGCGCCTGCCAGGGCGCCGGCGGGTGTGCCGCTTGCGGCGATCCATGCGACGGTGACCTCGGACGCGGCCATGGCTCCCCGGCTTTCGGAGTGCGTGCGGTGTACCGGTCACGTTCGCACGCGCCGTCGGCTCCCGATCCCGGTCCCTACCGCCGTTTCTTTCGCTCAGTGGGCACGGAGGCCGTGCGCGCGGAACTGCGCGCGCACCCGCTCGACGAGTTCGGCCGTCGGCGCCGGTGTGTCCCGGAGCGCGAACGTGATATCCAGATCGTCGTACTTGGCGGCACCGAGTTTGTGGAAGGGCAGCACATCGACACGTTCGACGTTGCCCAACCCCGCGGCGAAGGAGGCAAGTTCGTCGATCATCGCGGCGTCCTCGGTCAGTTCCGGTACCAGGACGAAGCGCAACCACACGGGGGTGCCGATGTCGGCGAGCCGCCGGGCGAAGGTGAGGGTGGGCGCGAGTTCGCGGCCGGTGAGTCGACGGTAGGCGTCGGGGTCGAAGGACTTGATGTCGAGCAGGACGAGGTCGGTCGCGGACAGCAGCCGTTCACCGGCGCGGGCGCCGAGGTATCCGGAGGTGTCCAGGGCGGTGTGCAGGCCCAGTTCGCGACAGCGGCACAACACCGCTTCGACGAAGCGCGCCTGGAGCAGCGGCTCGCCGCCGGTGACCGTCACGCCTCCGCCGCTCGCGAGCAGGAACTCCCGACAGGCCGTGATCTTGTCCATCACCTCCTCGACGTCCGTGGAACGGCCGTCGCGCAGGTGCCAGGTGTCCGGGTTGGAGCAGTACAGGCAACGCAGCGGGCAGCCGTTCACGAAGAGCACGAAGCGGGTCCCGGGTCCGTCCACGCCCGTGGACATGTCCCACGAGTGCACCATGCCCATGTGGCCGTCGTTGCGCGCCCGGAGGCCGTGCGGGAGAGGGCCCGGGAGCTGTCGCAACGTGCTCACCGGGCCTCGTGGAAGGTCCGGCTGATCACGTCGAGCTGTTGCTCGCGCGTCAGGCGGACGAAGCGGACCGCGTATCCGGAGACGCGGATGGTCAGGTTCGGATACCGCTCCGGGTGTTCCATGGCGTCCGTGAGCGTGGCCCGGTCGAGGACGTTGACGTTCATGTGGAAGCCGCCGGAGGCGAAGTAGCCGTCGAACAGGCCGACCAGGTTGTCGGCGCGCTCGGTCGGGTCGTGGCCGAGTCCCTCCGGGGTCACGGTCGAGGTCAGCGAGATGCCGTCGCGGGCCAGGTCGTAGGGGATCTTGGCGACCGAGAGCGCGGAGGCGGCCATGCCGTGCCGGTCGCGGCCGTTCATCGGGTTGGCACCGGGGGCGAACGGCGTGCCGGCCCGGCGGCCGTCGGGGGTGTTGCCGGTGTGTTTGCCGTAGACCACGTTGGAGGTGATGGTCAGCACGGACAGCGTGTGCTCGGCGTCCCGGTAGGTCGGGTGGCGCCGCAATTTGGTCAGGAACGAGCGCACCAGGTCGACGGCGATCGTGTCGGCGCGGTCGTCGTTGTTGCCGTACGCAGGGTATTCGCCCAGGACGCGGTAGTCGACGGCCAGGCCGTTGTCGGGGTCGCGGATCACCTCGACGCCGGCGTGCCGGACCGCCGAGAGGCTGTCGGTGACCACCGAGAGTCCGGCGATGCCGCAAGCCATGGTGCGGTGCACGGGGTGGTCGTGCAGGGCCATCTCCAGGCGCTCGTAGGCGTACTTGTCGTGCATGTGGTGGATGATGTTCAGCGCGTCCACGTAGGTGCCGGCGAGCCAGTCGAGCACGTGGTCGAACGCGGCGTCGAGTTCCGCCGGATCGAGTCGATCGCCGGCCAGCGGAGGGGACTTCGGGCCGACCTGCTCGCCGCTGATCTCGTCCCGGCCGCCGTTGATCGCGTACAGCAGGGCCTTGGCGAGGTTGACTCGGGCGCCGAAGAACTGCATGTCCTTGCCCACGGCCATCGCCGACACGCAGCACGCGATCGCGGTGTCGTCGCCGGTGATCGGGCGCATCAGGTCGTCGGACTCGTACTGGATCGAGCTGGTGTCGATCGAGACCTGTGCGCAGTACCGCTTGAAGGCGCCCGGGAGTCGGGGCGACCACAGCACGGTCAGGTTCGGTTCGGGCGCCGGGCCGAGGTTGTAGAGGGTGCGCAGGTAGCGGAAGGAGGTTCGGGAGACCAGCGGACGTCCGTCGGTGCCGATTCCGCCGAGGGATTCGGTGACCCAGGTGGGGTCGCCGGAGAACAGCGCATCGTACTCCGGGGTGCGCAGGAAGCGGATGATCCGCAGTTTGATCACGAAGTCGTCGATCAGTTCCTGGGCGCGGCTCTCGTCGATGCGGCCCTCGCGCAGGTCCCGCTCCAGGTAGACGTCCAGGAACGTGGAGGTGCGGCCGAGCGACATTGCTGCGCCGTTCTGCTCCTTGGTCGCCGCGAGGTAGGCCAGGTACAGCCACTGCACGGCCTCGCGCGCGGTCGCCGCCGGACGCGAGACGTCGCAGCCGTAGCTCGCGGCCATCTCCTTCAGCTCACCCAAGGCACGCACCTGTTCGGCCAGCTCCTCCCGATCGCGGATCACCTCACCCGTGGCGGGCAGCGCGTCCAGAGCACGGCGATCGGCTCTCTTCTCCTCGATCAGGCGGTCCACGCCGTACAGGGCCACGCGCCGGTAGTCCCCGATGATCCGCCCGCGGCCGTAGGCGTCCGGGAGTCCGGTGATCAGTCCGGCCCGGCGGGCCCGCAGGATCTCGGGGGTGTACGCGTCGAAGACGGCGTCGTTGTGCGTCTTGCGGTAGGTGCCGAACACCGCGCGCACGAACGGGTCCATCTCGTAGCCGTACGCGCGCAGCCCGGCCTCGACCATGCGCAGCCCGCCATTGGGCATGATCGCCCGCTTGAGCGGGGCGTCGGTCTGCAGGCCCACGATCAACTCCCGGTCGCGGTCGATCCAGCCGGGGGCGTGCGAAGTGATCGTGGAGGGTGTCGTGGTGTCCATGTCCAGCACGCCCTTGCGGCGCTCCTCGGGGAACAGCGCGGACACCCGGCCCCACACCGCGAGCGTGCGCGGCGTGGCGCCGCACAGGAAGTCCGCGTCGCCGGTGTAGGGCAGGTGGTTGGTGCGGATGAAGTCGCGGACGTCGATGTCGTGTTGCCACGCTCCGAGGCGGAAGTCGCGCCAAGGCGCGAGGTCGACGTCCGAAGGGTGTGTGGTGGTAGTCGTCATGGTGGCCTCTCGATGGGCTCGATCGACTCGTTCTCGACACCTCACACACTGGCCGCGTCCTCAGGCGCCCGGCAGGGGCGGAGGGCCCGACCGACCCTGCCGAACGGCCCGCTTGGAGGGGCCGAGCCGGGCCGCCGGGTGAGGTCGCGTGCTCTTTTCGGAGGCGACGAGTGAACGCGTCTGGTGGGCGATCTCGACGTCCTCGCGGGCGGTGACGACGAGCGTGCGGACGGGGCCGTCGGAGGCGCTCACGTCGGCGTCGCCGCGCGCCTCGGCATTGGCCCGCGGGTCGAGGCGTACGCCCAGGAAGGCGAGTTCGCGGACGGCGTCGGCGCGGATGGCGTCGTCGTGTTCGCCCACTCCTCCGGTGAAGGAGAGGACATCCAGGCCGCCCATCGCGGCGGCCATGGCGGCGATCTTCGTCCGGAGTCGGTAGGCGTGGATCCGGCGGGCGATTCCGGCGCGCCGATCGCCGGCCTCGGCGGCGGCGCGGATGGCCTGCATGTCCCCGCCGTGCCCGGCGAGCGCCTCCGCGTACGGCGGCCAACGAGGCCCCCGCGCCCAGGTGGCAGCTCACCACGCGCGCCGATGCCGGTTCGACGCCGGCCAGTTCGCAGGCGCGCCGGGCGGCGTACGCGTGGGACAGGCCGTGGAAGCCGTACCGGCGCAGTTCCCACTTCGTACGCCAGCCCTCCGGCAGGGCGTAGGTGCTCGCCTCCGCCGGCAGGGTGCGATGGAACGCCGTGTCGAAGCAGGCGACCGCCGGCACGCCCGGCAGGGCCCGGCGAACCGCGTCGATCCCCGCTGGCGCTCGCCCCTGGTGCAGCGGCGCCGACGGCGCGAGGCCGGCGATCCGCGCGAACACCGACGGGTCGAGCGCGTCGCACCGGTGAACTCCGCCCCGCCGTGCACCACCCGGTGACCGACCGCGTCGACGGGGCCGGCATCGCGCAGGAATCCGGAAACCGCCCCGTCCGGAATCACGTCGGGGCACTCGATGGTCGACGCGCAGACGACCCTGTCAGTCGGCTCCAGTACCGACAATTTCACTGTCGACGACCCCGCGTCGACGACAAGGACTCGATCCGGGTTCATCATGTGTACTCCCTCGCGATTGATCTGGATTCGATGTGCGGGCACGGGGATCGCATCCGCGGCACAGTCTCGGCAACCGAGACTCGCACGGGCTCAGGCGTCACCCCTCCGGGGACGCAACCTGCGGCCGGTGACCTCCCTCGGACAGACCCGGGTCCAAACCTCCGGGACACCTTCGGACCAGGTACGAGCCTCCGCTGTCGCCAACCGGGCCGTGTCGGCCGGATCGGTCACGGGCTCGGCGTCGCCGATCACGAGCACGCTCCATCCCCATCGGGCGATCCGAATCAGCTCGTCCACCTCGAAGGCCACCCGCCCGACCAGTGTGGCCGGCCGCGAGCCCGCCGCGCTGCGATAGAGCACATCCGTGCCGTCCATCAGGTAGTCGACCGGCAGCACGAACGGTTCCCGGGTCATGGCCGGGGCAACGCGCCCGACATCGTGCAGGAACAGTCGGGCCCGGCACTCCTCCTCGGTCATCACGATCAGTTCCCGGGTCTCGGGTGCGGGAGGGACTGCGGGTGCCGGTTCCGGTGAGGGCGGTGCTTCCTCGATGCCGCGCAACAGGTGTTGGGCGCTGGTACCCAATGCCGCCGCCAAACCGGTGAGCGCCGCGAACGACACCGGCGCCGACCCTTCCTCCAAGTGTTCGAGCCAGTCCACCGACAGGTCCGTACGGCGCGCGAGTTGCCGCACCGTCAGTCCGAGATCACGCCGCCGCCGTCGCACGCCGACCGCCAGGACAAGGTGGTCGGGGCGGTGTGTGCCCGCCGTTTCGTCGTCCATGTGTGCCGCCTCCGTGGATGGATGCGCTGCCTCCCCCGACGGTTGCGCCACAGGGAGGGTTCCGGCAGGGCCGTTGGACCCGCTCGTACGGAAAATGGCCGGGTCCGAGGGGACCTGCGAGGCGTTCGGCCGGATCACTCGCGCCGGATTTCGGGTGTGCGGTGATACAGCGTCACCGGGACATACGGCCAGGCCGGGGTGAAGGCGGCGAGGGCCGTCCGGACGGCACCTCGTACACGACGGAAGGCGGTGGCGGTCGGGGTGGCGGCGACCGTGATGTCGGCGACGACGACGTCGCGGACACCGCAGGACTCGGCGCGGGAACGCGAGGCACCGCCACCCGACGAGGCGCTCACCGCCCGGGGACTGATGACGGCGCCGGCGATCACCGTGGCAACGACCTCGAGCACCCTGTGGGCGGCTCGGCTGATGGACCGCCACCACGTCAAGCGCCTACCGGTGGTGGACCGGTCCGGGCGACTGGTGGGCATCGTCAGTCGCTGCGACCTGCTGGGTGCCCTCGTGCGGTCGGACGCGGAGATCAGAACCGAGATCGAGCGCGAGGTCCTCGGCGAGGCGCGGTGCCTGGATCCCGGAACGATCGAGGTCGAGATCCGCGACGCCGTCGTACAGCTCACGGGCGAGGTCGACCACCCCACCCTCGTCGACGTCGTAACGCGGCGGGACCGGCCGTGTGCGGGTCGCGGGCACCGACGTCGCGCGACCCGACGGACCGAGGTGGGCTGACGCGGTTCCCGCCCCATCCCGCCGATGCGCACTTTCGTTGCCAACGACGGCGGAACCACGGATGCCCGTTGGCCGATATCGGACGTGGGACACAGGTGGGGGTGCGCCGGGATCCGTCGGTCTCAGGTCTGGTGTCGCTCGTTGCCTTGGTGCAACTCGGTCGCGTATACGGCGGCTTGGACGCGGCGTTCGAGGCCGAGTTTGTTCAGGACCGCCGAGACGTAGTTCTTGACCGTCTTCTCCGCCAGGCCGAGGCTCTCGGCGATCTCGCGATTGGTCTGCCCCTGGGCGATGTGCTCCAGGACCTGTTGTTCCCGTTCGCTGAGTCCGGTCGGCCCCGGCTCCGCGGCCGGTCCCCGACGTACCCGTTCCAGGACGCGCGTGGTCATCGTGGGGTCGAGCAGCGACTGTCCGGCGGCGACCGTGCGCACGGCGGCGATCAGGTCCCGACCGCGGATCTGCTTGAGCACGTAGCCCGCCGCGCCGGCCATGATCGCCGCGAACAGCGCGTCCTCGTCGTCGTACGAGGTCAGGATCAGCGCGTTGATCTCCGGGAAGCGCGAGCGCACCTCGCGGCACACGTCGATCCCGCTGCCGTCCGGCAGGCGGCCGTCGAGAATGGCGACGTCGGGGCGCAACGCCGGGATGCGCCGGGCGGCTTCGGCGGCCGAGCCGGACTCGCGGACGATCTCGATGTCGGGTTCGCCACCGAGCAGGTCGGCGAGGCCTCTGCGAACCACCTCGTGGTCGTCCAGCAGGAACACGCGGATGGGCGGTGTCGACACAGCCCTCCTCCCGAGATCGCACGCAGCTCCATGGTCGGACGTCGCCGACGCCCGAGGGTCACGCTGTCACCGTATCGGGCGGTGCAGTCTCAGGAGAACGGTCAACAGGTCGCGGTCGGTGAGAATCCCGAGCGCGGCGCCGCCGGCGTCGACGACGAGCAGCGCGTCGCGGCGGTGCTTGAGCAACTGCTCTCCCGCTGTCACCACGTCGATGTCGGGGGAGACGAAGGTCGTCTCGGTGTCGGCGACGACGCGTCCGGCGGTGTGCTGCTTGAGCCCCAACGGGTCCAGGGTCCAGACGGCGGCGAGGTCGCGGTCGCTGATCAGGCCGAGGGCCCGATCGCCGTCGACGACACCGACGTGGTGCAGTCGAGTGGTGACCATGTTGTCCATCACCGCCCACAACGTGTCCTCGGGGGCCACCGAAACGAGGGGGCCGTGCATCACCTCGCGCACGGTCGGAACGCGCGTATTCGCGTCCGGGGTGAACTGCGTCGTCTCGGTCATTGCGTTACTCCTGTCATGTGTGTGGCCACGGGGATCGGGCGGCGGTCTTCCCCGTCCGGCGCGGCACCGACGGTGACCACCGGACAGGGTGCGCAGCGCAGGCACTCGCGCGTGACGGGCCCGAGCGGGCGCCCATCCACGCGGCGGGGGAGGCTGCCCAAGACCAGCAGGGCGGCTTCGTGAGCCGTGCCGAGCAGCACCGGCACGGTCGGCCCCTCGATCGGGCGACGGACGACGGTGAGGTCCGGCCGGATGTGGTGTGCGCTCTGCTCGGCCGCGTCCAGTAGCTCGCGGACCCCCCGGCGCTGCACGGTCGGGTCGACGAGGGTGTGCATCGGCGCGTAGTGCGCCCGGTGGACGGACATCGGTTCCCAGGCGTGCACCAAGTGCAGCACGGCCCCGCGCAGGGCCGCCTCGTGAGCGGCCCACCGGACGGACCCGTGATTGACCAAGGGGTCCGAGTCCAGTCCGACGACCACGCACGGCGGCCGGTTCTGCGACAGACGCGTGTCCATGGGTTCCTCCTCTGTGAGGGGTACGTCCCCACCCTGCTCCCGCTCGACCGTTCCGCACAGGGTCTCCCGGCCCGGTCACGAGGTCTTTCTCAGGGTCATTCGGCCCTGCGCTGTACGTTGCCGAGCCGAACCACACCACGCTCCATCCGAACGGCACCGCTTCGGACCCCGAGGCCCTGTGACGGGACACACGTTGTTCGGGTGGTGTCAGCCGTGGCCGGTGAGATACATGGCGAGCCAGATCGCCCCGCCGATGAGGTGGGTGCCGAACAGGAACAGGAGCATCCAGCGGATGATGCCGCGTTCGATGTCCTTCTGGGATTCGCCGACCCTCACCGGCGGACGCGGCGCGGATGCGGGGGTTCGGGGAGTCTCGGGCGGTCGATCGATCACGACGGGTGTCCTTGCGAAGTGGGCGCGTCTTCCGCGGAGTCGGTCGTGGCCGGGCGGATACGCAGCCGTGTGCCATCGACTGCGGCTCGGGCGAGTGCGGTGCGCACGGCGGCGGCATCGACTCGCCTGGCAGGCCGTGGAGTTCCGTTCCGGGGGATGACGGTGATCTCGTATGTCATGGTGGAGGCCTCCCGTAAAGGATGATCGGACGCACCGAGCCGCCGTTGGGCGCCGGTGGGGTGATCCACGGGGTCTCGCCCCTGTGGTCGATGTCGTGGCAGGCGATGTCGATGCCTGCGTGTTCGGCTGGGGAGCCGGTGACCTCGAGCAGCCACGGGCCGCGCCTTCGAGACCCGAGGCGGGTGGGGGCGCAAGAGCGCGGTTCCCGATCAGGGGACGTTCTCCAGACGGGCGTTCCCCCGGCCTTGCTCGGGAGGTTCGCCGGGCAGAATCCCCGCGCCGTGCAGACGACGCCGGGCCGCCGCGATCGCCTCGGGCGTAGCCGCGAACACCCGCCCTTCGGCGCGCAGTCGATCCACCACGCCGAGGGCGTCGAGGGTGCGGTGGTGGCCGGGACGGATGCCGGATACATAGACGGTGATGCCGCGGTGCTCCAGTCGCTCGACGACCTCCTTGAGTACCAGTGCCCCCGACGCGTCGAGCATACTGATCCGCGACATGCGCAGGATGACCGCGTGTGCGTCGGCGACCTGCGACAACTCTGCCAGGAAGCGGTGCGCGGCGGCGAAGAACAGCGGGCCGTCGAGGCGGTAGGCCACGATGTGCTCGGCCAACAGGGCATGTTCCTCCGCGCCGTGGTCCTTCGGCAGATCCTCACGCAGCGGCACGTTCTCCACCCGGACGTTCCGGGCGACCGCCCGCAGCGCCAGCGCCCCGGCGACCAGCAGGCCGAGGACGACCGCCTTGACCAGGTCCAGGGCGAGGGTGGCGGCCGCGGTCAGTACCAGGATCAGCGCGTCGGAGCCGGTCGCGCGAGCCATCGCCCGCGCCGAGCCGACCTCGACCATGCGGATCGCGGTGGCCAGCAGCACCCCGGCGAGTGCGGCCAGAGGGATCTTCGCCACCAGCGGCGCGGCGGCGAACACCACTGCCGCCAGCACCAGCGCGTGCGTGATCGCGGCCAGCCGCGAGGCTGCGCCGGTACGTACATTCACCGCGGTCCGCGCGATCGCCGCGGTGGCCGGGACCCCGCCGAACAACGGCACCACCAGATTGGCGATGCCCTGACCGAACAACTCGCGGTCCGGGTCGTGTCTTTGATCGACCGTCATACCGTCGGCCACGGTCGCGGACAGCAGCGACTCCAACGCCGCGAGCGCGGCGACCGCCAGCGCGGGCGCCAACAGAGAGGACAACGCCGAAACCTCGAGGAACCCGAGATTCGGGGCGGGCAATCCGGCGGGCAGTTCACCGATGCGCGCCACGTCGAGATGCGCGGTCTGCGCGACGACGGTCACCGCCGCGACCGCCGGCAGCGAGAACGGAACGGTCGGCCGGCGGCGCGCGCCCAGCAGCATCACCACCACCACCGACCCGGCCAACGCCAAGGCGATGCCGTGCGGTTCGCGCACGAACGCCTCGACTGCCCGCCACGCCACCACCGCGGTGTTGTCACCCTCCGGCTTGGGCACCCCCAGCGCGGCCGGGACCTGCTGCAGGGCGATGACCCCGGCGATCCCGAGGGTGAAGCCCTCCACCACCGGGGCCGGGACGTACGCCATGTACCGCCCGGCTCGGGCGAACGCCAGGCCGATCAGCAGCAGACCGGCGAGAAAGCCTACGGTCAACACGCCGTTTGCGCCGTACTCGTGCACGATGGGCACCAGCACCACGGTCATCGCCCCGGTCGGCCCGGAGACCTGGAGGTTCGACCCGCCGAACACCGCCGCGAGCACTCCGGCGACCACCGCGGTCGCCAGCCCCGCCTCCGCGCCCAGTCCCGAGGAGATCCCGAACCCGAGCGCCAGCGGCAGTGCCACGATCGCCACCGTGAACCCGGCGAGCAGATCGCGACGCGGCGCGCAGCGCATCGCCGCGACATCGGCGCGCCCGGGCAACAGGGAACCCACCCGCGCGAACATCCGGAACAGCGGAGGCGTGCTCACCGTGCGTCGGCTTCCGCCTCGCGCAACTCTTCCAACAGTTCGTTGCGTCCGGCCAGCATCTCGGTGAGGATGCGTCGCGCTGCGCGCATCAGATCGGCGACGTCCCCACCAGCCAGCGCGTAGACCACGGTCGATCCGTCGCGACTGGAGGTCACGATCCCGGAGCGGCGCAGGATCGCGAGTTGCTGCGACAGGTTGGACGCCTCGATATCGATCGCAGCGAGCAGATCACGCACGGGCAGCGGTCCGTCCTGGAGCAGTTCCAGGACCCGGATGCGCACCGGGTGCCCGAGCATGCGGAAGAACTCCGCCTTCGCCTGATACAGCGGAACCGGCGCCATCCTCAGTCCCTTCCGTGTTCGTTCTCGCTCGCGGGCCCGGCCTGGGCCGTTTCCGACCCGGGGACTGACACACGGTTTGCTCGTGTCACCGACGTCGCCGTCCTCCGACGCGTACAACATCCGCCTCCCTGCGGACTCCGTCCGGCGGGGGCCGCCTCCCGCCGAACCCGCTCGGGCCGTCGGGGTGGGATCCCGGCGGGTCGTTCCCGACGGCCACGTCCGCCACCGTCCTTGCGGCACGTACGCGCACGGCGGACCGCCCACCTTCGACACTAGAGTGTATGGAATTGAAGAAAAATGCAATTCGTCAAGTGATGAAGGACGTATGCCGCGATCGCCATGGACGGGCGCGTCCGCACCACGCGCACCGGCTCGGGGCCGCTTCCGCCGTTCGAGGCAGACGCCGTGTCGCGGAGCCGGTGCCGGACCGCGGCCGTTCGAGCCGGTCGGCCTGCCGAGGCGACCGGGCAGGCGCCGCCGGAGGAGTCGCCGAAGGGGCCGGAGCCGACTTTTCGTTGGGGCCTCCGCCTCGCTCCGGCAGCGGAGCGAGGCGGTAGGAAGGGCGCTCGGGGGCGACGTGCGGTTTCGGCTGGGCGGTGAAGAAAATCAATGCTCAGCCAGGCAGGCGGCAGCATCCGGGCCGCTTGCGGACCGGATGTGGGTGAGATCGGTCAGGCGGCATGGGTTCGAGGGTGACCTGGTGGCCGAGGGCTTAAAGCCGGCGGACGAGGTCGCGGGTCTTGCGGGCGGGGTTGAGATGCCGTTGGTGCCAGTCGGCGCCGAGGTCCCGGTAGGAGGCGTTGGGTTCGTTGATCAGGTACCAGGCGATGACGAGTATCGAGCGGGCGACGGCGACCAGGGCTTTGGCGTGGCCGCGGCGTTTGACGATGCGCCGGTAGCGGGCGCCGTGGAGGTGTCGGTGCGCGCTGCGGCGTTGGTGGCCTCGCCGAGGGCGCCCTTGAGCCAGGGGTTGCCCTGCCCGGCCGGGCCCGCGGTGTTCTTCGCTCCGGACTGGATCGTGCGGGGGCACAACGTCGCCCATGAGACGAGGTGTTCGGGGGTGAGGAAGCGGCTCATGTCCGCGCCGATCTGGCGAGGATGATCTGCGCGGTGGCCGGGCCGATTCCGGGGACGGCGTCCAGCTTCTCGGCCGGGGCGCGGGCGCTCACGCCGCCGGCGGACGCGGTCGAGGAGGCCGTGAACAAGCGCGGCGTCGCCGGGCGCGGTGGGGGCTTGGGCGAGCGCGAGGACGGCGGTGGTCGCCGCGCCGGCCGGTGACGCGCGCGGGGCCGGCGGTGATCGACGTGCGCGTGCCCGCTCGCGCATTCGCCCTGCCCGAGGGTGATGTGGGTCTCGGCCGTGTGCGGGAGATGCTCGGCGTGATCGAAGCCGAACCGTTTCAAAGCCTGCGCGGGAGCGGCGTCCAGGGCGTCGTTGCCCGACAGCGCCGTGAGCCGGGCCGTCGCCGTGTCCGTCCGTACCCGTTGGCGGTGTGTGAGTAGGGGACCGACATGCCGCGTACCCGGTGGAGTTCGTCGGACAGGACCTGTGGTGGGTGGCGCGGGTAGTTCGGCGCACGGTGTTCCGCGGCCGTGGCCGCGTCGGCGAGATCGACGAGAGCCTGCGAGGGCGCGGGTCGTCGGCGCGGGCGAGGTGGAGAGGTTCACGGACGGCGGGCAGTCCGGCGGCGGTGGTCACGTGTTCCACTCCCCAGTGCGTGGTTGCCCACCCGACGTGGCCCTCCCCGGGGGCCCCACCCGAGCCGACCCCGACATCCCCCGGTGCCTGTCCAATGATCCGCAGGACACGCTCTACTGGCCACTGTTCGTCGGATCCAGGCGGGAGCGCCGCATGAGATCCGCCCTTTCGGCTCCTCGACGCGTTCGCTTCACCGAACGCGTCGAGTGTCAGCCCACGCGGTCCCAGCCCGGACGCGGTTTGTGGCTGCCGAGCTGTGTGACGTCGCGTTTGCGGTAGACGATGTAGGGGCGGGTCAGGTATCCGAGCGGGGCGCTGAACACGTGGACGAGTCGGGTGAAGGGCCACAGTGCGAAGAGCGCCATCGCGATCAGCCCGTGGAGCCGGAAGCCCAGTGGCGCCTCGCCCATGAGTTCGGGGTGCGCGTCGAAGCGGAAGATTCCGCGGAACCAGACCGAGACACCGTCTCGGTAGTCGTAGTGCTCGAAGATATTGGCCGCCACCGTGTTGAACAGGCCAAGGAGGATCACCGCGGTGAGGAAGAGGTACATCACCTTGTCCATCCGGGTGGTGGCCGAGAAGACCGGACCGACGGTGCGCCGGCGGTAGATCAGGATGATCAGTCCGACGACTGTGGCCAACCCCGCCAACGCGCCTACCGAGAAGGCCAGGAAGTGGTAGAGCCCTTCGGACACCCCGACCGCTTCCGTCCAGCTCTTGGGGATGCCCAGTCCGATCACGTGGCCGAAGAACACCCCGATGATGCCGAAGTGGAACAGGGGGCTGCCGATTCGTAGGACGCGGTTCTCGTAGAGCTGGGAGGAGCGGGTGGTCCAGCCGAACTTGTCGTAGCGGTAGCGCCACAGATGTCCCAGGACGAAGGCCGTCAGGCAGATGTAGGGGAAGACCACGTACAGGAACTGATTCACGTGCGGGCTCCCGGGAAGGTGGGCGTGGGTAGCAGGGTCGTCCCGCCCGACGCGGCGGGGCTGAATCCGGGGTTGGCGAAGGGTGCGAGCCCCACCTCTTCCTCGGGCGGACCCTCTGCGGCGAGGCGGCTTACGGCATCTCGCTCGTCGCCGCGCAACGGCGGCAGGGTCGCGGTGACGGCTGCGACCAGGCCGGCCCACGGAGAGTCCATGTCCCGCAGCGACAGCCGTAGCAGCTCGAGGCCGGCCCGGTGGTCGAGCATCAGCCCTCGGCCGAGCTCCCCGTCGATCGTTGCGGCGAACTCGAGCACGACGCACAAGTGGTCGGGCAGCTCCGCATCGTCGAGCGTGAAGCCGGCGCGCATGTAGACCTGCTTGAAGCGAAGCAGAGCGACCCCCCGTTTGCGGGTGTCTCCGTGGGCGAAGTAGGTCAGGAACAGGTTGCAGCGTCTGCGGGTGTCGAAGGTCTCGACGTACTGTGCCTGCAACTCCGCCGGTGGCGTGGCCTCCAGCCGCTCCACGGAGTCGCGAATCGACCCGCCGAGCGCCGAGGGCAATTCCCGTAGCGCCGACCGGACCAGCGCGATCCGTGCGGGGAGCTCTTCGTCCGGGTAGTCCAGCAGGAGGGAGACCGACTGCCACACGATGGTCCGCTGGTGCGAAGCCGGCGCAGGCTTCACACGAGCCCTGCTCAAGAGTCCGACCCCTTCGAGGGGAAGAGCCCGGAGGGAGAGCCCTTGCCGTCCCAGTTGAGCAGGTTGACCCGTTTGCCCTTGTCGTCGGGTCCTGCCAGGGAGTCGGAGGTCTGGCGGTCCTGCAGCATCCGGAAGTTCTCCACCGCGATCGGTGTCGGGGCGCCTGATCCTTCGCCGAACGGGCCGGAACCGCCCATCCCGGGCCCGCCCTCGTAGTCGAGCGAGCACTCGGTGGCGAGTTCTTCCAGGGAGTGGGCCTGCTCCGCGTGGGCGGACGGGATGACGTAGCGCTCGTCGTACTTCGCGATCGCCAGCAGTCGATACATGTCGTACATGTTTTCCTCGCTCATGCCGACGGCGGCGGGAATCGAGGCGTCGGGTTCGCGGCCCATGTTGATGTCGCGCATGTAGCACCGCATCGCGGCGAGCTTCTTCAGCACGGCGTCCACAGGCGAGATGTCGCCGGCGGTGAAGAGTTCGGCGAGGTACTCGACCGGGATGCGCAGCGCGTCGATCGCGGCGAACAGATTGCCCCGGTTCTCGGCGTCCTCGCCGGTCTCCTTGACCACGTCGACTACCGGGGAGAGCGGCGGGATGTACCAGACCATGGGCATCGTGCGGTATTCCGGATGCAGCGGCAGTGCCACCTTGTAGGTGTTGATCAGGGCGTGGACCGGGGAGCGCCGGGCGGCGTCGATCCAATCCCGGGGGATGCCGGCGTGCTCGGCCGCGCGCACGACCTCGGGGTCGGACGGGTCGAGGAAGACGTCGCGCTGGGCCTCGTAGAGCCCTTGTTCGTCGGTGGTGGACGCGGCTTGGAGCACCTTGTCGGCGTCGTACAGCATCAGGCCGATGTAGCGCAGCCGGCCGACGCAGGTCTCGGAGCAGATGGTGGGCTGTCCGACCTCGATGCGGGGAAAGCAGAAGGTGCATTTCTCGGCCTTGCCGGTGCGGTGGTTGAAGTAGATCTTCTTGTAGGGGCAGCCCGAGACGCACATCCGCCAGCCGCGGCACTTGTCCTGGTCGACGAGGACGATGCCGTCCTCCTCGCGCTTGTAGATCGCACCGCTGGGGCACGAGGCGGCGCAGGAGGGGTTCAGGCAGTGCTCGCAGATGCGCGGCAGGTAGAACATGAAGGTCTGCTCGAACTCGAACTTCACCTTGTCGGCGATCTTCGTCAGCAGCGGGTCGCGGTGGCCGTTGGTTGTGGAGCCGCCGAGGTCGTCGTCCCAGTTGGCCGACCACTCGATCTTCATGTCCTTGCCGGAGATCAGCGACTTGGGGCGCGCGACCGGCGTGTGCTCCTGGGCAGGAGCGTCGGTGAGCGTGGAGTAGTCGTAGGTCCAGGGTTCGTAGTACTCGCCGATCGAGGGGAGCTTGGGATTGGAGAAGATGGTCAGCAGCTTCTTGAACCGGCCTCCGCCCTTGAGCGTGAGCCGGCCGCGCTTGTTGAGCGTCCAGCCGCCCTTCCACTTCTCCTGGTCCTCGTAGGTGCGGGGATAGCCGAGCCCGGGCTTGGTCTCGACGTTGTTGAACCAGACGTACTCGGTACCGGAACGGTTGGTCCAGGCCTGCTTGCACGTCACCGAGCAGGTGTGGCAGCCGATGCACTTGTCGAGGTTCATCACCATCGCCATCTGCGCCATGACCCTCATCGGTAGGTCACGTCCTGCGAGCGCTTGCGGATGACGGTGACCTCGTCGCGCTGGTTGCCGGTGGGGCCGAGGTAGTTGAACGCATAGGTGAGTTGGGCGTAGCCGCCGATCAGATGCGTGGGCTTGACCAGCAGGCGGGTGAGCGAGTTGTGGATGCCTCCGCGCTTGCCGGAGGTCTCGGCGATCGGTACGTCGATGAGCCGGTCCTGTGCGTGGTACATGTACACCGTTCCCTCGGGCATCCGGTGCGACACGATCGCCCGGGCGACCACGACGCCGTTGCGATTGACCGCCTCGATCCAGTCGTTGTCCTCGATCCCGACCTTCGCGGCGTCCCGGTCGCTCATCCAGATGTTCTGGCCGCCCCTCGAGAGGGAGAGCATGAACAGGTTGTCCTGGTACTCGGAGTGGATGGACCATTTGTTGTGCGGGGTGAGGTAGCGCACGGTGAGCCCCTCGACGCCCTGACCCTCGGAGCCGTCCGAGATGTCACCGAGGGCGGGTTCGGCGAACAGCGCCGCCATGTTCAGCGGTGGCCGGTAGACCGGGAGCCCCTCACCGAGTTCGGTCATCCAGTCGTGGTCGAGGTAGAAGTGCATCCGCCCGGTCAGCGTGTGCCACGGCTTCTTGCGCTCGACGTTGATGGTGAAGGGCGAGTACCGTCGGCCGCCGCTCTCCGATCCCGACCACTCCGGCGAGGTGATCACCGGGACGGGCGGACCCTGGGTGTCGGCGAAGGTGATCCGTTTGCCCTCGTTCTCCTCGGCAAGGTCGGCCAGCCGTACGCCGGTACGCTTCTCGAGAGTCTTGAACCCCTGGGTGGCGAGCGCCCCGTTGGTGGTGCCGGACAGCGCCAGAATCGCCTCGCAGACGTCCACATCGCGCTTCAGCGACGGCCGGCCGGCCGCGACGCCGGTCCGGACCGCGCCGTTCTTGCGCCGCAGGTAGTCCACCTGCGCGCCGAGCTCGAAGGTGACGCCCTTGGTGGTCGCGCCGAGCGTGTCCACGAGCGGGCCGAGTGCGTTCATCTTCTCGGCCACGGCCCCGTAGTCGCGTTCGACCTCGACGAGCCTGGGCATCGTGACCCCGGGGATCGGCTCGCACTCGCCCTTCTTCCAGTCCCGCACGGTTCCGTGCGGGTTCGCCATCGCGTCCGGGGTGTCGTGGGTGAGCGGAAGGGCCACCACGTCCTTGCGGACCCCCAGCCGGGTGGCGGCGAGTTCACTGAACTTCTCGGCGATCGTCTGCCAGGCATCCCAGTCCGTGCGGGTCTGCCAGGGCGGTGCGATGGCCGGGTTGAAGGAGTGCACGAAGGGGTGCATGTCCGTGGTGTTGAGGTCGTGCTTCTCGTACCAGGTGGCGGCGGGCAGCACGACGTCGGAGAAGATCGTGGTGCTGGTCTGCCGGAAGTCGATCGTCATCAGCAGGTCGAGCTTGCCCTCGGGGGCCTCGGCGTGCCACTTCACGTCGACCGGACGTAGGTTCTGCGGTGTCTCGGTGGCCCGTACCGAGGAGTCCGCGCCGAGCAGATGCTTGAGGAAGTACTCGTTGCCCTTACCGGACGAGCCGAGCAGGTTGGCCCTCCAGATGGACAGGATGCGCGGATGGTTCTCGGGGGCGTCCGGGTCCTGCCCCGCGAACTCCAGGGCACCCGACTTCAACTGCTCGACCACGTACTCGCCCACCGGGGTCCCCGCCGCGGCGGCCCGGTCGCTCAGGTCGAGCGGGTTCTTGTTGAACGTCGGATAGGACGGCATCCAGCCCATGCGCGCGCTCTGCGCGAGTACGTCGGCGGTGCTCATGCCCGCGAGCTGCCCGCTGCCGGTCCTGGCGGACAGAGTGTCGGCACCGAACTGGTCGTAGCGGAACTGGTTGGTGTGGAGATACCAGTACGCGGTCTGGATCATGTTGCGCGGCGGCCGGTTCCAGTCCAGCGCGTTGGCGATCTGGGTGTAGCCGGTGAGCGGCCGGACCTTCTCCTGGCCGACGTAATGCGCCCAGCCACCGCCGTTGACCCCCTGGCAGCCCGTCAGGTTGGTGAGGGTGAGAAACGCGCGGTAGATCGTGTCGGAGTGGAACCAGTGGTTGGTTCCGGCGCCCATCACGATCATCGAACGGCCCTTGGACTCCTCGGCGTTCGCGGCGAATTCGCGTCCGACCCTGGCCGCGGTGGAGGCCGGGACACCGGTGATCGTCTCCTGCCATGCCGGGGTGTAGGGCGACTCGGCGTCGTCGTACCCGGCGGCCCATTCTCCCGGAAGGCCGTCCCGGCCCACGCCGTACTGCGCGAGCAGCAGATCGTAGACAGTGGTGACCAGGTGGCCGTCGACCCGCCGGACCGGCACACCGCGCGGCAGATCGGCCGCCGCACCGTCGGGGGTGTCGAAGCGCGGGAAGCGGACGAGCACGCTCTCCCGCGAGGTGTCCATCAGCGTCAACTGGGGGTCGACATCACCGAGTTCCAGATTCCACTTGCCCACACCGGCGTCGCCGTAGCGGTGCCCCAGAGATCCGCCTGGAATGGTCGGCTGCCCTGTCCGCGCGTCGACGAGCATGGTCTTGAACGCGGCGTTCTCCTCGTGCCGATGCTCGGTGAGGTCGGAGGCGGTGAGGAACTTGCCCGCCGTGTACGTCTTCTCGCCGTTTGCACTCGGTCCGGCTGCTTCGTCGAGCCTGACCAGGTAGGGAAGATCGGTGTAGGTCTTGACGTACTGCGTGAAGTACGGGGTGTGACGCTCGACGAAGAACTCCTTGAGCACGACGTGGCCCATGGCCATGGCCAGGGCGGCGTCGGTGCCCGGCTTGGCCGGCAGCCATTCGTCGGCGAACTTCACGTTGTCGGCGTAGTCGGGGGCGACCGCGATGACCTTCTGGCCGCGGTACCGGGCCTCGGTCATCCAGTGCGCGTCCGGCGTGCGCGTCACCGGCAGGTTGGAGCCCCACATGATGAGGTAGCCCGCGTTCCACCAGTCCCCGGACTCCGGGACGTCGGTCTGGTCGCCGAACACCTGGGGCGAGGCCACCGGGAGGTCGGCGTACCAGTCGTAGAAGCTCAGCATCGAGCCGCCGATGAGGTTGACGAACCGGGCACCGGACGCATGGGAGACCATCGACATGGCCGGGATCGGTGAGAAACCGGCCACCCGGTCGGGGCCGTACTTCTCGATGGTGTGCACGTGGGCGGCCGCGACGATCTCCGCGGCCTCCTCCCAGGTGGCACGGACCAGACCGCCCTTGCCCCGCGCGGACTTGTAAGCCTTGGACCGCAGCGGGTTCTCGACGATGTGCGCCCACGCCCGCACCGGATCCCCGTCGTGTCGGGCTTTCGCCTCGCGAAACATCCGGAGCAGGACACCGCGGACGTAGGGGTAACGCACCCGGGTCGGCGAGTAGGTGTACCAGGAGAAGGCCGCGCCGCGCGGACAGCCGCGGGGCTCGTATTCCGGGGAGTCCGGGCCGACCGAAGGGTAGTCCGTCTGCTGGGTCTCCCAGGTGATGATCCCGTCCTTGACGTAGACCTTCCAGGAACAGGAACCGGTGCAGTTGACACCATGGGTGGAGCGGACGACCTTGTCGTGGCTCCACCGGTCCCGATAGAAGTCGTCGGCATCACGACCCCCGGTCTGCGACAGGGTCCTCAGATCGGCGGAGACCGTGCCGCGGGTGAAGAACCGCCGGCTGCGCACCAACGCCTCGGCCACGGTCCCGTCCATCCCGACATCCTTGCTCATGGCACTCCCTGTCCTCGTGTGGCTCAGCGGACGATGATCAACGCACCGGCCGCCGTGAGGGGCACGATGACCGCCGACGGCGAACCGATCGGATATGAAGTCGGTCCGGCCGTGGGCGTCGCCCACCGTCAACCAGGGCCCCTCGCATTCCGCCGGGCCCGGACTGCCACCCGCCGCCGCGCTGCTCTACGACGTGCGTCGGCGCCAGGCAAGTCGCCGGCGTCCTCAAGCCGGCTGTACCGATGCCGAGTTCACCGGGTGTGTGGCAACAGTGAGCAGAATGGCGGATCTCTCGAGTGCCTCGAGGCTGTGCCGGGCCGGAGGCACAATGATCATGTCGCCGGCGACCCCGTCCCACGACGCCTCCGCGCACTGCAAACGGACCCGGCCACGCAACACGAGCAGCGTGGCCTCGCCAGGGTTCTCGTGTTCCGTGAGCGACTCTCCCGCCTCCAGCGCCACGAGCGTCTGACGCAGCACGTGTTCGTGACCGCCGTACACGGTTTGCGCGCTACGCCCCGATGCCGTCCCTGCGGCGCGTTGCATGTGCTCGCGGACCCGGGCATCCAGAGAGAACTTCTGCATGGCGCCGAGTCTGTCACTCATTCGATGACCGTCAATGCCCCGCTCGACCTTGCCGGCGGCGGCATTCGTCCACGTGTGTTTGGGACTTGTGGCACTACACGATCGGGTACTTCGCAGTTCGGCCGCCCGGCGGGAGGGTCGGATTCGCTCCCTGAGCGCGCGGGGTACCTGGTTGGGTGGCACCGCATTCGCGAAGGCTGCCATCTCGCCGACCTCGCACGTACGTATCTGCGGTGGAGCACACGCGAATTCCTCAACACGACGGAGCATGTTGGCGGGTCTGGCCGGGCCGAACGGCCCTGGCCCGCGCTCGGCCGGTCGCCGAATCTGGGCGTGGAGCCATTGCCGGAAGAAGCAGGCGCCATGTCCCGGACCATGCTTCGGGCCGTCCGGCTGCCGGCGAGACCGAGAGGAAACCTTGATGCGCCAGGTGGAGGAAGCGGCGGTCGATGAGCGGGCGGACAGGAGTGGCCCGGTTCCGCCCGGCGCCCGGCCGGTGGTGATGCTGCTGCTGGCGACATTGGGATTCGCGATCAACTTCTGGGCATGGGCGCTACTGAGTCCATTGGGGCCACGCTTCAAGGACACCTTGTTCCTCAGCTCGTTCGAGCAGTCGCTGTTGGTCGCCGTGCCGGTGATAGTGGGTTCTCTGGGCCGGATTCCGGTGGGGGCCCTGACCGACCGGTTCGGCGGGCGGGTGATGTTCCCGCTGGTCTCCGCGGCGACGGTGATGCCGGTGCTGTTCCTCGGATTTGCCGGCCACTCCTCGCTCGCCGCACTGCTGATAGGCGGGTTCTTCCTCGGCATCGGCGGCACGTCGTTCGCCGTCGGCGTGCCATTTGTGAGCGCATGGTTCCCGCCCGAGCGGCGTGGCCTGGCCATCGGGATCTTCGGAGCGGGAATGGGCGGCACCGCGATCAGCGCACTCACCACGGTGAAGCTGGTCGACGCCCACGGCATGGCCAACCCCTTCCTGATCACCGCCTTGGCGCTGGCCGCCTACGCGGTGCTGGCCGCCGTGCTGCTGCGAGACGCTCCCGGGCGTACGGCGCCGACGGAGCCACTCGGCCGGCGACTGGCCGCCACCGCCCGTCTGGGCATCACCCGACAGGCGTCCGCCCTGTACGCGGTTGCCTTCGGTGGGTACGTGGCGTTCTCGGTATACCTGCCGACCTACCTGAAGACCGGCTACGGGCTGGACCAGGCCGACGCGGCGAACCGCATGGCGGGGTTCGTGCTGGTGGCGGTTGCGATGCGACCGGTAGGCGGCTGGCTGTCCGACCGCGTAGGGCCCACACGCGTGCTCGGTGTGGCCATGGCGGTCGTGGTCGTCGGCGCAGCCGTGCAGGCCGCCACGCCGACGTTGGCTCCCGTGGGCACAATCGCATTCCTGACCATGGCCGCCGCCTTGGGCGCCGGCAGCGGTGCCACCTTCGCTTTGGTTGCCCTGCTGTCCCCGGCGAACATGGTGGGATCCGTCACCGGGATGGTCGGTGCGGCCGGCGGCCTGGGCGGATTCATCCCGCCGCTGGTCATGGGCACCATCTACGGTGCCACCGCCTCGTACGCCCTGGGACTGGTTCTGCTCGCAGTCGTGGCACTGGCGGCGCTGGTCTACACCGTCACCGGTGTGCGCCGGGCGACAACCCGGCCCGCAGCGACCGGCACCGTGCCCCCAGCCGCGCAGTGAAAGAGGAATCCCCATGTGTGAGTACTGCGGTTGCCAGTCGATCGACGCCATCGCCGAACTGACCGCCGAGCACGACAGCGTTGTCAATCTGATGAGCAACGTGCGGACCGCCCGTCGCAGCGGAGACATCGCGGAGATGGCCCGGGGGGCATGCCTGATCACGGCAATCCTCCGCCCACACACGCAGGTGGAGGAGCACGGCCTCTTCCCAGCCATGTCGGACGAGTTCCCCGACCACATAGCCGCGCTGGAGGACGAACACCGCCGCTTCGAGACGGTACTGGGCGAGGCCGCCGACGGCATCCCGGCTGATCCCGACTGGCCCGACCGACTGATGGACGCGCTGGGCCTGCTGCGCGAGCACATCCTCAAGGAACAGGACGGAGTGTTCCCAGCAGCTCTGACGATCCTCACCTCTGAGCAGTGGGACATGATGGACGCCGTACGCGCCCGCGTCACCGACGCGGCCTCCACGCCGGCCCGATAGGCGTTCTGTCCACAGCTCGCGCCGACACGCCGTAAGTCGCGAAGCCGCAGCGTCGCGGGCCCGCCGGTGCTCATGGACGCGGGTGACACCGACTCGATCGACGACCGACCGCCACCGGGTTGGCGCGGCGCAGCACGGTCAGTTGCTGGGGCAGCCGTGAGGCGTCGATGCCGACCTCGGGGAGCATCTGGGAGACGGCGTACCCGCGTTCGTGTGTATCCGCGCGATATCGAAGTCACGAAAGACATGGTCGGGAAGGCGTGCGCCAGGGTCGTAAGTCCTGTGTCCGACAGGGACAACCTGCCCTTCGACGGGTGACGTGCGGCCGATGTCCGACGACCCGACCCGGGTAGAGGATGCAACCGCAAGCGTGGATTCCGGTCGCGCTGACAGCACACCGAGGAGAGCGATGAATAAAAAGGCCGAGCCCGTCGGCGCGACGACATCGCCAAAACCCACGTCACCGGCCGACACCGACGAACTTTCACGGACACTCGGGCTCTCGCAGGTCACGGCGCTTGTCGTCGGCAGGTCGTCGGCAGGTCGTCGGCACCGAAATATTTCTGCGACCATGACCATGCGCGAGCACGGCGACAAGCCGTTGCACCGGCTCTCGTTCGCCTACGTCGGCGACGCCCGCAACAACATGGGCAACTCGCTGCTCATCACGGGTGCGATGCTGGGCATGGACGTGCGCATGGTGGCCCCCAAGGCACTGTGGAACGACGACGAGATCGTCGCGCGCGCGAAGGAGCGGCCCGCACCGGCGCCACCGTCACCCACGCCGAGGACGTCACCCAGGGTGTCGGGGGCGTCGATCTCCTCTATATCGACGTGTGGGTCTCCATGGGCGAACCCAATGAGATCCGGGACACCCGTATCGCCCAACTCGAGCCCTACCAGGTCAACGCGGATGTCGTGAAGGCCACGGCCAACCCTGCCGTCAAGTTCCTGCACTGCCTCCCCGCCTTCCACGACCGCGCCACCCAGATCGGCGAGGAGATCTTTCAAAGGACCGGACTCGACGCTCTGGAGGTCACCGAGGAGGTCTTCGGATCGGAGATCTCGATCGTCTTCGACCAAGCGGAGAACCGACTGCACACCATCAAGGCGGTCCTGGTCGCCACCCTTGGGGACTGACCACACCACACCCCGCAACCCCGCAACCTGCGCCTCGGGCAACTGGACCACGTCACCGGCGTCGAGGCCGTCGTCGACAAAGACCCCACCGCCGCACTCCTCGCCGAGGCACTCGACGCCGACGCCCTCCTGCTGCTCACCGACGTCCCCCGGGTCATGCGCGGCTTCGGCACCTCCGAAGCGCGCGAGATCGCCAACGCCACCCCCACCCAACTACGCGCCGAGGACTTCCCGGTCGGTTCCATGGGCCTCAAGGTCGACGCCGCCTGCCGATTCGTCGAGACGACCGGTGACATGGCCGCCATCGGCGCACTCGACCAGACCGAAGAGATCCTGCGCGGCAACGCCGGGACCATCGTCACTCCCAGCGGCAACTACCCCGAGAACAGCCTGCTCTGACGCGCTCGCGCCCCGACACCACCATGCGGGCAGACGCCCGCCCCCACGCCTGCGGCGACCACGCAGATCATCACCAATTTGGAGGAAATCATGCTGTCCGAGCAATCCACTCCGGTCATTCGTGCCACGTTGCCCGTCGTCGGCGCGGCCCTCGGGGACATCTCCGAACGGTTCTACGTCGGTATGTTCGACGCCCATCCCGAACTGCTGCGAGACCTGTTCAACCGGGGCAACCAGGCCAACGGAGAACAACAGCAGGCGCTGGCCGGATCCATCGCGGCGTTCGCCACCATGCTCGTGGAGCAGCCCGACGTCCGGCCCGACGCGATGCTCGCGCGGATCGCCAACAAGCACGCCTCTTTGGGCATCACATCCGGGCAGTACAAGATCGTCCACCACCACCTCTTCGCCGCGATAGTGGACGTGCTCGGCAGTGCCGTCACCCCTGACGTCGCCGCAGCCTGGGACGAGGTCTACTGGCTCATGGCCAACGCCCTCATCGCCGCCGAGGGACGCCTCTATCAGGAACACCGGCTTGCCGAGGGAGAGGTCTGGCGACCGATGGAGATCACCGGGCGGCGTGAGGAGACCCCCGACGCGGTCTCCTACACGCTGCAGCCCGCCAACGGCGGCTCCGCGGGCTCGTTCAGGCCTGGTCAGTACGTCAGCGTCCAGATCCGACTTCCTGACGGCGCACGGCAGATCCGCCAGTACAGCCTCTCGGCCGCGCCCGACACCACGCACTGGCGTATCACCGTCAAGCGAGTCCACGGCGGGGCGAGCCCGGACGGCGAGGTCTCCTCCTGGCTGCACCGGAACGCCGCAGTGGGCGATGTCCTGGCCGTTTCGGCGCCTTTCGGCGACCTCGTCCTGCCCGACGGCGACAATCCCTTGCTTCTCGCCTCCGCCGGAATCGGCGTCACTCCGATGCTGGCCATGCTCGACCACTTGGTGGCCACCGGTGCGACGCGCCCGGTGGTCGTCGTTCACGCCGATCGCAGCCCCGCCGATCACGCCCACCGCGACGAACAGCGGCGTCTCGTCCACGCGTTGCCGCACGCCGGCCTCCACCTGTGGTACGAGGAGCCCGGCGACGAGGAAGCCTCCGTCGGCCGGGCCGACCTCGGCGCACTGGAACTCCCCGACGGTTCGACCGCGTTTCTCTGCGGTCCGCTGCCCTTCATGCGCACGGTACGCGGCGACCTGCTGCGTCGCGGCGTGCCCGCCGAGGCGATCCGCTACGAGGTTTTCGGACCGGACCTTTGGCTCGGAGAGGACTGACCCCGACGCGGCGGGCCCGTCGTTCCCCATGGTTGGACAACCGTACATTCGGGACCGGCGGCGTGAGCGACAGGCGAATATCGGTGTCCGAGGGCGTGGTTCTTTCGAACCTGCACCCTCGGACATCCGGCCGACCGTTGCCCGACCGTTGTTCTAAAACCCCGCCGGATGCCGAGGCGGTCAGGCTCGACGGCGAAAACCCACCGTCGAGCCGCCGCCCGCGGGCCGCTCTCGGGCTCGCGAGGACCCCGGCGAGGGTGGGAACGCACGCGATGAACGAGCACCACGACGTCGTTCATGTGCCGCCCTTGTAGGTTCGGTGGGCCGCCGTCCGTTTGATGGTTGGGATCGGCCCCGATCGAACAGTGGATGTCGTTCGGCGTGTGAAGGTCACCCGCAAGCCGCTCACCAACGGGACGACGGCCGAGGTGCCGGGTGTCGCCGGCGCCAGGAGCCGGTACATGTCGTGTGCATCTACTCTTCGCCCCTGTTGACGCGGCCGCAGAATGGCGGCGTCGGGTTCGCACCCGACGTTGATGTCGCGCATGCAGCCGGGCATGGTGGCCGGCCGCCTCGGCACGGCGTCGACGGGTGCCGGATCGCCGGCGGTGAACAACTCGGCGAGGTACTCGACGGGGATGCGCACGGCGTCGACAACCGCGAACGGGTTGCGGCGGTCCTCGGCGTCGTGACCGGTGCCGCCGACCGCATCGACGACCACGGGAGAGCCGGGGCATGTACAGACCGTCGGCCTCATGCGTGGCCGCCTGCGCCTCGGGCGCGCAACTCGATGTTCCCCGAGATTCGACGAGCAGCATGTCCTTGTGCCCGTGCTCCGGCGCCCCGCCGAGGTCGAGTCCTGCGGCACACCGGCATATGCATCGAGGAGCTGTGCGAACTCTCGCAGCACAGCCTCGTCCAGTACCTCCTGCCGGGAACGGTGAACTCGTCCCGTTGCTGCACGTCGCCCCGTCCAAGACCGACGCGGAACGGCTTCTGGTCATCAGCCCCGAACTCGCCGACGTGCTCAGCACACTCATCTGCCGGATTCGCGACCAAGGCGGATCCGTCCCGCTCGTGATGTCCTACGACGTTCAGGAAAGGACGTGAAACCCACCGATGCCGCTGCTGTTCCAGCGTCGGATCGGAGTGGAACATCGGCCGACTGGGCGACCTCATCGAGCGAAACCGCCGCGCGGCCGCCGTCAATCAGGGTCGCCCGAACAGGGCCAGGGGTGTGCCGATGTCCTGGCAACGGCGCCTGGCCTACGCCGGCGAGCTCTTGGCCGCGCGGCGACCGGGCCTGCCTCGGTTCGCGTCCCGCATGGCGGGATGGCTCCGATCGTCGTGCCGGTCCGCTCCTCGATGGAAGGCGCTGTGGTGCCCCGGGTGTTGAGCCCCGGGCAGCACAGGAGGGGTCAGACGCCGAACGCGGCGGGGTACTGGATGGTTCCGACGGGGACGGTGCGGGTGGTGTCGAGGGCCATGGCCATCATGGCCTCGTCCGGTACCTCGAAGGGTGCGCGGATCCCGAAGCGGGAGGCCGGTGTGAAGCCGAACCGCGGGTAGTAGTCGGCGTGCCCCAGGACGAGGACGAGGTTTCGCCCATGGCCCGGGCGGCGTCGAGCGCGGCGCGGATGGCCGCGGAGCCGGCGCCGGTGCGCTGGGCCGAGGGCGGCACCGCGCAGGGTGCGAGGGCAAGGGCGGGTGCGCCGTCGACGTGGCAGCGGGTGAGCAGCGCGTACCCGGTCGCGGTGCCGTCGGGGGCCGTGCCGAGCATGGACAGGCCGTCGATCCACGCCGTCACGCATGGCCGCCGCGACGGATCCACAACCGCCCGGTGGCACGAGGAACGCGACCGCGGCGCGCGGGACCGCCACGCCGCGACCGAGGCCATGGGCGTCCTCGAACTCGAACACGGCGAGCTGCGCGAGCGCCTGGAACAGGCCGACATTGCGGGAGCCGCGACGCTCGCGAAACGCGACGCGCTGCGCGAGCGGGTTCGGGAGCGCGACAAAAGCCTCGACGCCGAAGCCGCCTACAACGCGCGAACTGGAGGCGAACTCGCCGAACACCGGACAACGATCGAGCTGCTGCGCCGCGAAGTGGGCGTCCTGCGCCGCCAAGTGGACGCGCTGAGCAAGGAGGAGACGCGAAGGACCCACGCCCGAGAGCGTCGTTGCTCGCACGGCAACGCGGGTCGCGGCGGACGCCCCCGCTTCCCCGACGCCGAAAGAGCGGCCGGGTTCGGACGACACCGGAACGGCCCGGCGGTGCTTCGCTTTCGGTATCGGGTCTCGCTCCGGTCCGCCGCCGAGGAGTCGCCCGATCTCTTCGAGGAGAGGCTCCGGCTGTCGGAGGAGGAGCCCCGCAGACGTCGGGCCCGAACCGACCCACCGCCGATCCGAGGCGTCACCGACGCTGATCGCGCTCAAGTCCCTGGTGTCCTGCGTCGACCTGCTGACCGGGGCCGCGATCACCCTGGCGGTACGACTGTCCGAACGCGCCACGACCGTCACCGCCATTCTCCTGGCCGCCGCGTGGGTCGTCGTTTGCCGCTCCTGCAACATCCCCGGCAGGTCTGGCCGTGCCTGCGCACCGTCAACGAGATGGACGGCATAGTGGTGGCAACCACTTACACGCTGCTCGACCCGGAGGGTCGCTCCGTCGCCGAGTTCAACAGCGTGAGGGAACTGAAGGGCCCCCTTCCGACCGACGCGTCGTTGAACCTCGTGTGGGTCGCGGGAAGCCTCGACTCCCCGTATGTGATCGCGATCCCTTCTCCCACGTCCTGGAAACGAGGTGAGGCGATCCTGGTCGCGCACGAAACGACGGTGAAGCACTCGGGAGGCTTCGAACACGACGAACTCATCCGCCTCGTACGCCAGGCACGGACCAAACCCACCGATTGATCGAGGACGCCGCCACCGACGAGACCGGCACTTACCCGGTCGCCGCGATCGAGCGGAACTCGACGGACCCGACGTGCCGCCCCGGGGGCCCGGCGCGGCGGCCGATGTCGCGAACTCGATATCGCCGTCCACGTCGAGGCCCCGAGCTCCGAGCCAAGGGACTTCCCAGGCGTCCCGAAGCGCCCGACCCGACGTGGCCACCGACGGGCGCGGGGTCGGGCGGACTCAGCACTTCATGCCCTCGAGCGGATACAGGTTCTCCAACCACACGATCAGCGTCATCACGGCCACGGCCAGGCTTCCGGCCAACCACCCCCACACGACCGCCGCGATCACAGCACGCCGACCACGCAGCACCGCGGTGGTCGCGAGCGCCAGCAGGGTCCCGACGACCCAGATCAGCAGCAACGGGATGCCCAACTCGAACACGAGGAACACAACCATGCCGCCGCCCACCAGGCCACGCTCGATCTGCGAGGCATCGCACCGGTCCTGATAGGCGCGCAACTGCAAGGCGTAGCCGATCATGGCACCCACGGGCAGACCCAGGGCGAGAAGTTGATAGACGACCAGAGACCACTTTCTCGGTGACATCGCGCCACCCCCCCGCAACCACGGTAACGGTCGCCCATCCGCCGGGAACGGCTTTCACCGACACTCGCCCCGACTGAGCCTGGGGGGTGGTTGGTTGGTGTCCGGGCGGCGGTGTGGGCTGGGGGTGCAGGTTGGATGGGAACGGTTCATGAACCGCTCCGGGTTTGTTAGAGACTCGCGGTTGTGGTGATGACCTGCGGTTTTGATGCTTCTGGTAGTGCTTGGCTTCGTGCCGACAGCCTGCGCGAGCAGACCTAGCGGCTCCCCGCCGCCCTCGCCGAGACCGAAGCCCGCCCGGCCGAGTTTGCAGCCACCCGCTGGGGCGGCGCCGTCCTCGGGCGGTCGCCGCTCACCGGAAGGCAAAACGTCGAGGCCGAAATCTTTTCGGGCGAAGGTGCGTCGAGGATGACCGACGGCCACCCGCGACGTGCGGGGGCGGTCGCCGTGCCTGATGGCAGGCAGGTGCGTGCTACCGCAATGCCCGGTATCACACACCTGCGGGCACGCCGGGGCGGCTTGGTGTCACGGCGCGAAGCGGAATGTGGGGTCGTCCGAGCCGCGCAGTACGTACGAGGTGAGCGCCTGGCCGGCGGCTCGTTCGTCGATGGGGGACGCGGGCAGCGGCAGACGCAGGGTTCGGTACAACTCGCCGCGGTGGACGGCGAACGCGGCCTCCAGCACTGTGCCGAATCGTCGTGCCCGCCCCGGTAACACGCCATAGACCACTATCGGCACGACCAGGAGCCCCAGGGGGATCGCCCACCACGTGAAGGCCCACATCGATGCGGCGAAGGCGACTGCCCACAGCACGGCCGCCGCCGCCTGGTCGAGGGCCGCCCGGGTTTGCCCGGCCTCCAACACCACGGCTTCCGGCAATACTCGGGACATGCTTGGCCACAGGACCACGGCGTCGAGCCCGTAGCGGTCGGCGATCCGGCGTTCCGAGGCGCGCGCGATGTTCCCCAGTCGGGTCGGGGACGCGTGGGCCGGGTCCAGGGGGCGTCGGCGGCGGGCGCGTTCGAGGCGTTGGTAGCGGGACACGTCGCGCGGGTCGGCGCCGCGCACCATGACCAGGGGGTACACGAGTTGCCATTGTCGGTCCACTTTCTCTGCACGGCGGCCGGAGGCCCGGGCGAGCGTGTGACCGCCGAGGCGCCACAGTGGTCCGGTGCCGTGCAGGAAGCGCAGCAGCGGAACGGCGAGGGCGAGGGCGGCGAGGCCGGAGCCGGCGAGGCCGAGCAGGGTGGCAATCGTGACCAGCACCGTGACCGGGGTGCCGGCCTTCTCCAACCAGGCGGTGACGGCTTGGGCCCGGTCCAGGTCACCGTCCGACCACAAGACCGCCCCGGCACAGCACAGGGCGAAGACCATCGGCTGGAGGGCCAGCGCCAACCACCGCTCCAGGGTGCGACCGCCCATCACGCTCAGGACCTGTTCCAGCAAGGGCGTACTCCTTCTCCCGGCACGACGGCTCGCTCAGGGGGTGCTGCCGACGACGACCCGATCCAGGGGGGCGTGACCGCAGTCGTGGCAGGGCGGTACCGGGAGGGCCGCGTCGGGCCGGTGCCAAAGGCGACCGCAGGCCGAGCACTTCCACGTCGATACGGCCGCGACGGGATCGGCATCCCCGACCGGCCCGCCGCGCACGTCGCCCGTGTCCTCCTGTTCGCCGGGCGGGCGGTACAGCGGGGCGTCGGCGAGCACGCTGCTCAAGTAGGTCCTCGTTGCGCGGCGGCGCCCGAACAGGGCCTTCAGGTGTTCGGCGCCGGTCTCGCTGGGCGGGTCCGCGAGCGCGGCCGCCAGGTCCGCCTCGAACTGCGCCGCGTGCGGCCCCATCAGGTCTGCCGTGTACGGATGCACCTTCCGGGCGGCCGCGTACACGCCGTCCACGTCCACGCTCAAGAAGACTCCTCTCGGTCGGCGGTCGGCTCGGCGCCGCCGACGTGCAGGTGGGTTGCCCAGATCGACGGTTTTCCGGGCAGGTTGTCGCGCAGGCCCAGTACCGCCTCGTGCAGGGCTCCGGCGGCGGCGCCCAAGCCCTCGGCGGCGACGGTCTCGTACACCGCCTCCACGACCGGCAGCGTGGGTTTGCCGCGTAGTCGCCACAGGGTGCCGACGACCTGACGGAAGCCGGCGAGGCGAAACGCGGAGGTCAGGTGGACGGCCTCGTCGGGGTTGCGGAAGCCGGGGGCGGCGGTGGAGCAGGCGGCGAGGAAGGCGAACTCGGCGTCGGCCAGGTGCAGGGCGCAGACCGCCGTCACGTCGAACGGGCGCTCCGTGTGGTCCGCGAGCCGCAGCCGTCCCGCCGCCGGGTCCATCGGGTCGGTGTCCGCGTGGCAGGCGAAGTGGGCTCGGCGGGCGGTGAGCAGCGCGGCGCGGACCCGGTCGTGGGTGGCGTGGGGCCCGACGAGCCGGTCGACGGGGCCGGGGGCGAGACCGGTCACGACGTTGGCCTCGTGCAGGGTGTTCGGCGCCTCGGCGTCGGCGGGGGCGCCGTGGTCGGTGGCGGTGGCGACGACGAGGGTCCGCACGGGGCCGGCGGCGGACTCGGGCGGGCCGGCGCCACGCAACAGGGCGTCGAGGGTGGGTGTATAGGAGGAGACGACCCGGTCGGGAACGGTGAGCGGGGTCGCGTCGGAGCGCGTCTCGTGATGCCCGGCGGCGTGCAGGGGCAGGGCGGTGAGCGGGCCGGCGGGGCACCACCACACGCGGGGCCGGTCGGTGATCGCGCCGTCGGCGACGGTGCGGTGGCCGAGATGCTCCAGGACGGGGCCCGTGACGATGTCCCAAAGGTCGCCCAGGACTTCG
The DNA here is from genome assembly GCF_042956465.1 of Embleya sp. NPDC008237. Lineage (NCBI taxonomy): Bacteria > Bacillati > Actinomycetota > Actinomycetes > Kitasatosporales > Streptomycetaceae > Embleya > Embleya sp. NPDC008237. The sequence goes on along the minus strand of NZ_JBIBGL010000021.1, from coordinate 79,787 downwards.
CCGATGGTGTCCTCGGCGGCTTCCCGGGCAGCCTTGTCGACGCCGGGGGCGACCACGACGTCGAGAGCGTCCATGAGGGAGGCGGTCTGCCCGGCGGCGAACGCGGGGGTGAGCCCGGGCAGTGGAAGGGCCTCGGGGGCGCGGCCGGCGCGCAGGAGGACGGCGTCGGAACGGAACTCCGAAACGTTGACGACGACGATCGTGCCGGTGGCGCCCGCCGCCGCGCTCAGGGCGTCGAGATCGGGCGGTGCGAGGAAGCCGGGCATTGCGGCGTCGGTCCGGATCCGCCGCACCACGACGTCGATTTCGGTCTCGATCCACTGCCGGCGTTCGACCGGGTCGCTCGGGAGCCCGCTGGTGTCGGGCAGTTCGCCGAGGGCGGGCCCCTTCGGGAGGGTGCCCTCGCTGCGAGTGCGGATCGTCCCGACTGCGACGGACTCGGACTCGGCCAGCGCGTGTTGGAGGGCACGGAATCGGACGGCCAGTTCGGGGGCGAGGGAGTCGAGTTCGGCGAGGTCGGCGTGGGCGTCGAGTGCCTGTCGCAGGATGACGCCGCGCCCGCGCTCGAAAAGTCGCACCCCGTCTGCGACACGGCCGGCGGCCAGGCAGCAGGCCAGGGCGTTGGACGCGATACCGCGCAGCGCGGTCAGCCGGTACTCGCGATCGGCGCGGCGCAGTGCCGCCGGGGCGATCCTGAGCAGGCGTTCGACGGCTTCCGTGTAGGCGTCGGCGGCCGTGTCCCAGTCGCCGCCACGCGCGGCGTTCAATCCGAGGGCCGCCGCCGCCTGAGCCGCCATGGTGGGGCTCGCCCTGTCGTGCGCGGCGGCCCGACGGTAGGCCTCGTCCGCGAGGACACGCTCGCGCGCGCCGTTCGTTCCGGAGCGGTCCGCTGCCTCCGCGAGGTGCGCGTGGGCGTTGCCGAGCGCGGTGAGAGCGTCGGCGTACGCCGTGGACGTGGGTTCGCAGCGCTCGACGGCCTCCCGAGCGGCCGCCAAGGCATCTCGGGCCACATCGGTCGACCCGGTGCGGCGGGCCCGCGCAAGAAGCGTGTCGCAGTGGGCAAGATGGGCGACGACCCAGGAACCGACGACGCTCTCGTCGAGCCCGATCGCTTCGAGGACGCGCAGCGCCGTGGCGGCGGCGGCGACAGCGGCGTCCTCGTGCTCGGGTCGGCCGGTCGCCCCGGCCCTGACCTGGAGATACCGGCTGTGGGTGGCGAGGAGACCACCTCGCTCGGGGCTGCGCCGGTCGAAGAGGTCCAAGGCCGCCTCGGAGGCGGCGACGGCACCGTTGATGTCGTCGACGTCTCCCGTGCGCGTGTGTCGGCTGTACCGGGCGAGCGCCAGATGGGCGAAGCTCAGGCCGCTCGTCGCACGGCTCAGGAAGGGCAGTTGCACCGCCCGCTCGGCGATCTCGATCGACAGATCCAAGTCTGTGCGGTGGCCGAGGAGTTCGTACCGCACACGCAGGGTGTTCCCCAGCCCGGAGACGGCGGCTCCCAGATCCGGGTGGTTGCGGGTCGTCATGGTCGTGACGGCCTCCCGGTAGCGGCGGATCGCCGCCTCCAGGTCGCTCCGGGATCCTGTCCACTCGGCGCGCAGGCGCAGCACCCGAGCATCGTTCAACTGATAGGGGCCGAGGTTCGTGTCGTGCTCGCTTGCGCCGGTCGTGACCTCGTCCCAGATCTCGATTGCCTCGTTGAGGTCACGGCCGGATCCGCCGACGCGCAGGCCGTAGAACAGGGAGTGTGCGTACACGACACGGACGTGGCCGTGAAAGGGATCGTCGCCGGTGACGAGCCGGTTCGCCTCGCGGCCCAGACGGATCAGCTCCGCCAGGTCCTCGTGCCGACCGAACCAGTCGAAGCGCACAACATGGCACTGGGCCAGGAGAGCGAGGTGGGTGGCGTGACTGTGACAGGGCCACCGGTCCGCGCCGTCGAGGGTCCGGGCCGTCTCGACGGCCGCGTCGATCATGCGCTCCGCGGCGTGCGCCCGGGTCCCGGCGCCCTCCGTCAGGGCCCGGGCCACGCAACAGGCGGGCGCGTTCTCGGCGAAGTACGCGGCGGTCTCCGGGTCGAGGAGGTCGGGGGAGCGCAGGCAGACCGCGCCGAGGCGCAGTTCGAGGGCATCGCGGTCCCGGGGATCGACGAGGTCGCCCAGCATGCGCCGGCGCAGCCACAGCACGCGGCCGGCGGCGTATGAGGCGTCGAGGTTGTCGAAGGGCACGGGAACGAGTTCGTCCACTTCGGCCAGCGCTTCCGACGAGGCGGGCTCGATGAGCGACAACCAACCGTCCTCGCGGCCCTCGGCGTTCGCGGCGATGGACTCGAGCCGCGCCACCGCCCCGCACAGCGCAGCCGCATCACGCGGTCCCAGCTTCCCCGCGCTCCCGGCAACCCTGCCGAAGCCCATGCGAACGCCCCCCGCCGTTTCCCCGGGGCTCTCCTACCCAACCTCCGGGCGCTGAAATCGCGTCGACGCCACCCCGGCTCGGCGTCGGATGCGCGAGGAGGCGACGGACAGGAAATCGACGATGCGCGCGACGTTTTCGACTGTGTGTCGGCACCTGCGGTCGGTGTGGCGACTCGACGTCGCGCCTACCGGCGTCGACGTGCGCGTTTCGGGCCGCAGCGGCGGGAACGAGCCGGGCAAGGCGGGCCGCGCCGGAGGCTCCCGGCCGGCAGGGATGCCGGGTGGCGCCGCGGTGGTGGGGGAGCGGGTCGGGCGAAAGACCTTCGGGACGGGCCGGCAGCAGATAGCTTTTCGTACGGTACCCGACAACCGAGCGCGTCGGGCGTGACGAGGCGGGGCAGCGGGCGTGGTCGGCGGTCGGTGGGCGGGGAGTTCGCGCGTCAATCCGGCCTACGGTCCGGGGCCCAGGGGGAGGGGACAGCGTGCCCGTCGTGTTCGTGCATGGGGTGGCTACTCGGCGCTCGCCGGCGTATGACCGGTCGGCGGCGCAGCGGTCCGCCCTGTTGAGTTCGTTTCTCGCGCCCGCGCTGGGCGTATCCGCGGCCGCCCTGACCGTGGTCGACGCCTACTGGGGAGACGTCGCGAGTACGTTCGCCTGGGAGCACGCGTCGCTGCCCGACGGTGGTGAGGAGAGGTTCGGCGTGGTGACGCCCGAAGATTGGCCCGCTTTGGGGTTCGCCCTCGCGGCCCATCCCGAGACGGCGGCGAATGCGCCGGTCAGCGCGATCGCGCGGACGTCCCTCGCCGACGCGATCGACCTGCTGTGGGCGGTGAGCGCGGAGCGGGCCCAAGCGGCGGAGGCGGGGGAATTGGCCGAACTCGCCGCCGCAGCCGTGTCCTACGCCGACCACCTACCCGACCCGATGTGGTTGACCGAGGTCGCCGACGACCGCGTGTTCCTGGACCGGTTGCTCTCGCGGTCGCGGGAGCGAACCCACGGCGCGGACGCGACGACGGAGACTTTCGGCGGGAACCGCCGGCGGGCCGCGGTGGGTCGGCTCCAGGAGGGGCTCGCCCGCATCGCCGCCGCCGCGCCCCGCGCCGCCACCACGGGACTGGTGTCGGTCGGCCGCTCACGGACACACCGCGCGGTCTCCCGGTTCCTCGGCGATGTCCTGAGCTATCTGCGTCAGCGCGAACAGCACGGCCGCGACGGTGCGATCGCGCGGGTTGTCGCCGAGGCGATCGAGGAGGGCGATCGGGCCCGTACCGTCGCGGATCCGCGGCTGGTGATCGTCGCGCACAGCATGGGCGGGAACATCGTCTACGACCTCCTGTCCTGCCTGCGGTCCGAGTTGGCGTGCGACACCCTGGTGACGGTCGGCTCCCAGGTGGGGGTCTTCGCCGAACTCGACCTGTTCCCGGCCGTCATCGCCCCGGGCGACCCGAGCGTGGATCGTGTCCCGGCATTGCCCAATGTGGGGCGATGGATCAACGTTTTCGATCCGGACGACGTCATGGCGTTCGTGGTCGGGGACATCTTCGACAACGCCGAGGACTACCGCTACTCCACCGGAGCGGGCCTGCTCGGCGCGCACTCGGCCTACTTCCTCAGGCCCAGCTTCCATCGTCTGCTCGCGGCGCGGGTGGCCGGCGCGCCGACGACCGGGCAAGCCGGGCCCTCGGACGCGGGCGACGAGCCGTCGACGGCCGCGCCCAGGGTGGGGCCGGGGCGATGAGCGCCCTGCTCCACGACTCGCGTTCGGCCGGGCCGGCCGTGCACGCGCTGGTCATCGGGGTCGGCGGATATCCGTATCTGCCCGGCGGAGAGAAGGCCGACCCGCGTTACTGCCTCGCGTTCGACGGGATGAGCCAACTCACCTCGCCCCCGCGCTCGGCACTGGCCTTCGCCCGGCGCCTGATCGACGGCGGTCCAAGCGTCGGGAACCTACCGCTCGGCAGCGTGGAGCTGCTGCTGTCGTGGGCCGCGGGCGATCGAGGGTCCGACCCGCCCGACCCCGCTCCGCGAGAAGCGACCATCGACAACATCAGGGACGCCTTCGAAGCATGGTCGGCGCGCTGTGCGGCCGACCCGGACAACGCCGCCGTCCTCTACTTCTGCGGTCACGGCCTGCAAAGCGACACCCAATTGCTCTTGGCCGGCGACTTCAACCGACACGGTGAGACGCCATTCGCCCAGGCCATCGACTTCGACGAGACGCGACTCGCGCTGCAACAGACCGGCCCCCGCACCCAATGCTTCGTCATCGACGCCTGCCGTACCGACTGCTTCGACCTGAGACCCAGCGGCGTTCAGCCGCTTGCTCGTCCCCGCCTGTTCGCGTCGGGCGTGTGCGAAAACGAACTGACGCTGCGGCTGCCCGCCTTCGGTGAGGCCGGGGGTCGGCGTGAGGAGGTCTCCTACCTCACCCGGGCGGTGATCCGCGCACTGGACGGGCAGGCGGCCACCACGGACGAGACCGGGCGATGGGTGGTCAGCATGGCGGGCATCCGCCGATCCATCGACCTGCTGCTGATGGAGGAGATGAACGTCGCCTCCCTCCATCGCGGCGTGGAGGCGAACAACCTCGGCGACGCCGTGATGTACGTCCTCGACCGGGCCCCCTCGGCCCGGCTGACCGTCAGCTTCCGTCCCGCCGAACGCGCCGCACCCGCCTCCTTGACCTGCACGCCCCTGCACCCGGGAGATCTTCCACCCGTGGACTGCGGCGCGGTACGGCACGTGCCCGAGGACGCGGGCCGATCGGCGGCCGACGAGTGGCGGATGTCGGTCCGGGCGGGCATCTACACACTGCGCGCCAAGTCGGCCGCCGCCGACCTCTCGCGACCGCACAGCGTCTACCCGCCCCACTCCCGAGCCGGCTTCCAGGGGCCGCCGTGACCACCGGACTGATCGTCACCCTCGAACCGCCCGACCACGGAACGACCGGCACACCGATCTGCGTCGACGTCGTCGACCTCGGCCATCGCACGGTTGCCCACGCACTCCTCGTCGTGGGGCACCCGTGCCGGATCGAACTCGAGCCCGGCGCCTACGCCGTACACGCCCTGCTGCCCTCGGGCTGCCGGATCGGCGGAGAGTTCGCGCGGGTGGCCCCCGGAGCCGCCGGGTGGCGCGAGTACGTCCTTTCCCTCGCCGACCTGGCACCGCATCCGTGGCTGGCCCGGACCGCCCTCCTGGTACCCCAACACACCATGCGCTTCGGCAGCCTGGAGGACCCGCGGTATGCCGCCGTCTGGCTGCGCCTGTGGATTCGCGGTACGCACGGATGGCGGCCGGCGCCGTTCGCCGAGCCGGCGATCGACGAGGCGCCTGAAGGAATCCGGCTGGTTCTCGACGGGCCGGTGCCGGGCCCGGCCCTGATCCAGGTGGGCAGCCCCCACACGCCGTGGGAACTGCTGCGCCTGCCACCGGGACCGCAGCCCTCGGTGACGGTGCGACCCTCGTGGCCCGATCCGCCGCGCCTGGTCAGCGCCGTCCTCGGCACCGATCCGGCCGCGCACGCCCTGCTGGGCTATCTCGCCACGGGGGCCTCGCGTCAGGCGGAGACGATCGCCGAGTACATCGGCGAACCCCGAACCGGGACGCAGGCGATCGCGCTGGGCTATCAATTGCTGCGCACCCGGCGCACACCCCACTCGTGGCCGCCCGCAGTCCTCGAACGATTCGCGGGAACCCCGGACGGCGCGATCATCGCCGCGCGACACCTGCTGGAGCGGATGCGCACCGGAGCCCAGGCCCGCTCGGCCGAAGCCGTGCGCGCCGCATTCACGGCGGCCGCCGCGATGGGCCCGCCCATGTGCACCGAAGGGCTGCGCATCCTGGTGGAAGGTCTGCGTTCGGCCGGCGTCGAAGGCGGTGTCGCGACACGGTATCTGGCCGCGGCGGACACCACCGCGCCGCTGCTCGCGTTCCACGGCAGCGGTCCCGACACCCCCGGTTCGCCCACCCCCGATGTCATGCCGGACGACGCCGTCACCGTGGCCTCGCTGCAACTCGAACGCGCGCGTGCCCGCGCGCGGCCGGCGGCGGGAACCGGGCCGGTCGAACGCGCTCCGTGGGCCCCCGAGACAGCATGGATGGACGACTTCGTGCGCAGGACGTATCCGACCGCCGCGGCCAAGGCCGTCATGATGTGCGTCGATCGGCGGCAAGCCGAAGACCTGCTGTGCCGCGCGTACCTGACGGCGGCGCGAGAGATGGATCCCACCACCGAAGCCCGACCCGACGCCTGGCTCCATCGCCGGCTCGGCCGCAACGGGTGGCAGATCCCCAAGCGATCCCTCTTCCGGACAAGGACCGACCTGCGCTTCGTCCCGCCGCACGACGCGACCGCGAGCCAGACCAGCGAAGCCCTGCGGGCACTCGCGGCCATGGCCGTACTGTCGCGCCGGCAGCGCGTCACGATCGAATTGAACTGCCTGCAACGGCTGCCGGTACCGACGATCGCCGGCGAAGTGGGCACCGGTACGCGCACTGTGGCCGCTCAATTGGACAAGGCCCGCCGAGCCCTGCGGCAGCCGCTGCTGGCCGGAACAGACGGCGGGAACCGCCGGCTCGGCGAGAACCTGGTGGCGCGACCGGCCGACGGCGACGCGGACGTACTGTACGACCTGCTCCGGGCCTGGTTGTACCGAACCCAGGCATGGCTGCGCCGCTCGTTCGAGAACGACGACGAGGGATGCCGTCGACTCGCGAACCGGGTGGCTGCGGAGCTTCGTTTTCCCGACGCTGAGGCCCCGCGGTGAACGGCGTGGTGATCACGGCGCGGGCGCTGCTGGCCGTCGTGCTTCTGGTGGGCGTCTACGTGCTGGTTCTGGGTCTGGTCGTGCTGGACGCGGTACTTGTTTTCGAGGTCCTGCTGTCCGAGACGAGGGACGCCGAGGATTCGTCGAGCCCTGTCGGCGCGCTGATCACAGTGCCGGCTGTGGGGGCGCTCGTCTGGGGACTCGCCGCGGTGAGCCGGCCGACGTTCACGGACACGGCCTCCGTGCAGCTCACGCCCGACCAGGCGCCGCTGTTGTGGCGGACGACCCGCCAACTGGCCGACGCGGTCGGCACATCGCCGCCGGTCGAGATCCACCTGGTGACCGAGGTGAACGCCGCCGTCACCGAGGAAGCATGGCTGTTGGGCCTCGTCGGCGGACGCCGACGCCTGTACCTCGGGCTACCCCTGGTGCTCGGCCTGACCCACGACGAACTGCGCGCGGTGATCGCACACGAACTGGGCCACTACGCCGGCCGGCATACACGGCTCCTCGCGATCACCCGTCGATCACGTGAGTCGCTGCGTGAGATCGTCCAGCGGTTGGACATCGCCGCGCGGGTCGCCCAGTACACCGCCGCCTTCGTCTGGCTGCTGCGCAAATTCTTCGTCGGCTACACCAAGTGTTTCGACCTTCTGACGCTGGCGACGCACCGGCGACAGGAGTTCGAGGCGGACGCGGTCGCCGCGCGCGTGGTCGTGCCTTCCGCGCCGTACGCATCGGTCGCCGACCCGGGAACGACCGCGGGCGACGGCCGCGGCGTCGTCGCCGACGCGCTGCGGGCCCTGGGGGCCTTGACCTGTTCCTGGGACCGGCTGATCACGGGATACGTGAAGCCGGGGCGCGAGCATGGCATCGTGCCCGAACGACCCTTCGACCTGTTCGCCGCCATGCTCGACGACGTCGCCTTCCGCGCCACCGTCGATCAGTTGAAGATGGACCCACCCGAGCCCACACGCACCCCTTGGGACACCCACCCGTCCCTCGCCCGCAGGATCGCGGCACTGGGCGGTGCGTCCGGCGGTTCCTTCGGGGCCGGACAGCCGGCCGTGACCTTGTTGGGCGACTGGCATGTCGCCGCCCGCGACCTTCGGGACAAAGCCGAGATCGGCCTGCCCCCGGACGCGGCACAGCAGTTGCCCAACGACGAGTGGCGGCGTCGGGTCACGGAGCTGCTCGCCGTCGACACCGCCGATCGCCTACGCGCCGCCGCCGCGCAACAGTCGAGCCTGGCGAACCCCGGCGTGGGCGCGGTCCTGGACCTGCTCCGCGCCGGCCGGGGCGCCGGCTTGGCCGCCACACTGGCGGCCGAGGTGGCGACGAACGCCACGCTCGTCCCGGCGGCGCCGTCGCCGCACCACGACGAGCTCACCACCCACCTGGCGGCTCTGGTCAACGAGGCGCTCGTCGACGCGGGCCAGGTCCACTGGGTGCCGTCGTGGACGCAGCCCCACCTGGCGCAGGCGTACGGGTCGATGCCGCCGTACCTGCACCTGGTGTGGGCGGCGCCGCGCGACCCGGACGCGGCCAACCGCCTTCGCGAACTCCTGGCCTCGGTCGGCGTCGACGTCGATGCCGGCCCCCCACCGCGGCGGCACGGCGGCGAGGCGTCGCTCGGCACGAGCGAGGTCGAAGAGGTCGGGATCGTTGTCGTTCCGCGGTGGCAACGGGTGTTCTTCCCCCAACGAACGCGGGCAGAGCTCAAGGCCCAGGCCATCTTCGGTGCCCTGACGCTGGGGGCGCTCGTCGTGGGGGCCGTGGTGGTCGGGTTCTACGTCGCCCTGTACGACCCGAATCAGGGCCGCGATGAGCCGATCGGACCGGTTCCCACCTTCGTGCGGCCGGGGGAGGGAGCCGGCGGCCCACGGGGATTCCGCACGCCCGGAAGCTACTCCGGTGACCCGGGCCTCATCTTTCCGAGCCAGGTGATCCGCACGCCCTCCTTTCCTCCCCTACTGCAAACCCTCGGCCCGAGGAACTGACACCTCTGCCGCGCCGGCTCCGCGTCCCCGTCCCAGTCAGGGCCGATGAATGAGGCGGACCAGTCGCCAGGGCCCAGCAGGCCGGTCTCCGCCCACGTGGGGGTGCTCCAGTCGGATTATTGCCCGTCTGAGCCAAGTACCCGTACGCGCACACCTACCTGGTCATGCGAGCCCAACGTCACGAACGGCCAGGGCACCAGCACGGATTCGTCGTCTTCGACCCGATGGCGCCGGGCGGTCCCCCCTCGGCGCTCAGCAGCTCGACTTCGTAGACAGCCTGCCGCCAGTCGGGCGTCCCGGTGACGGTTGTCCAGGACAGGCGGGGACGGGCCTCGCCGATGCCGAGAGGTTCGCGGCGGTGCTCGAAACGCGGCGGTTCCACAGCGGGCGCGGTCACAATGCCTCCTCCAGAGTCGCGGGCCCACCCAGTAGCGCCGCGCCATCGACCATCCGGCCATCGGCAATGCGGTTGACGAACGCGGCCGCGCGGGCGGCCGCTTCGGTGGCCTCGGGTAGGAAGCCTGCGATGAGCTGCCAGGCGTGAGTCATGCCGGGCCACACTTCCATCTCCGTGTGTACTCCGGCCCGCGCGGCGCGGGCCGCGAGTTCCAGCGAGTCGTCCAGCAGACGTTCGGCGCTGGAGGCCTGGATGAACAGCGGCGGCACGGCTCCGAGATCGGCCAGGAGCGGCGACACCAAGGGGTCACGGCGGGGTGGCCGCCCAGATAGTCCGTGCTCATGGCATCGTCCGCGCCGCCGAGTACGAGATCGGCGTCGGCGCGGCCCACCCAACTCCCGCTCGTGTAGCGCTCGGCACGCAGGTCGAAGACCCCGGAGAACAGGACTCCCGCGAGGGCTCGGTGATCGTCGTGCCCGGCACGGGCCAGGAGCACGGCCATTGCGAGATTGGCGCCTGCGGACTCCCCGGCGACGACGATCCGCGGTGCGAGCCGCGTGCTCGAATGCCGCCACGCAGTCGTCAAGTCCGGCGGGGTAGGGGTATTCGAGTGCGAGCCGGTACTCGGGGAGGAGTACGCGCGCCTTGGTGTGCAGGGCAAGTTGTGCGGCGATGTGCCGGGCAACTGCCGCGGTACCCGATCGGAACCCGCCGCCATGGACGTAGAGGACGACCAGGTCGTCACGGGCGTCGTCGGGCGTCATCAGGCAGGAGCCCGCGCGGGGTGCCTCGATCGGCTCGTCACGGACTCCGGGTACAGGCTGGTACATCGCGGCATGTTCGGCGGCTTGGCGGCGTTCGGTGGCGAGGTCTTGTGGTGCCCCGCCCTGGCCGGCCTTGATGATGTTCTCGACGAGTTCGAAGGCTTTGCTCGGCATCGCGGTCAACTCCTTTGTTCGGGTGGCGTCGAGGGCTGGGTCAGGGCAGGACGCAGCTGTGGCTGTGTGAGCCTGGCGTCGCGTCGACGCCGGTGCCGTCGGGGAGCGTGATCGTCGCCGTCGTACCCGGGGGCACGACCGGGTGAGGTGGAAGCGGCCGCCTTCGACGCGCCAGTGCGCGGCGATGCGCCCGTACGGGGAATCGAGGTCGGCCAGCGGTAACGGCGCGGGGGCGTCGGAGCCGGACCGTGGTTCCGGACGGTGACGAACCGCGACCGGACGGCACCCCCGGGCGAGGTGGACCGGTCACGATCCGAACGCGCCGCCGGACTTCACGGGCATGGGCGGGAGTTGCATCGGGCCCGGCACAGCCACCTTCGGTCTCTTGGTCGAAGTCCGCTCCCGGACATCGCGCTGCACGAGTGGATCGCACGTTGCGCAATGCGTGCTGTCGGATGGGGTGTTGCGGGGGCGGCCCGGGGCACGGCTGCGGTGCGGAAGGCGATGCGCAATCCGATCGCTTCGCGGGTGGACCCGAGACGAGCGGCACCGGACGTCGAGGACCGCACCAAGCCTGCGGATCCACAGGGCGGGGCACCTCAAGGAGGGCTTCGTCGCAGAGCCGTCAAAGGGGCGGGTCGTCGGCGCATCCCCCGGCCTCTGCCCAAGGGTCGTCGGCGCTCGCCGGGCGTCGGCACGAGTCGGGGTCGAACATCCGCGCCAGGGTGCGGTCCAGTCCGTCGCCGTCGTGGTCGACCTGCCGCATCCACGGCACCGAGCCCATCGCGCGGCCGAGTTCGACCGTGACGCACTCGTCGAGAACCGCGCGCAGCGCGTCGGGCACGGGATCGTCGACCAGGCACAGCCACCCCAGGGCCGCGCCCACACGATCCTCGGCGCGGCGGGCGGGGTCGGACCACAGGGCGTGGGTGAAGGCGGCAGCGTCCTCGTGCCGGTGTTCCCGGGCCGGTTGCGCGATCGCCAGGATCAGGCTCGTGCGGACACGCCCGCGGTCTCGGCCAGGAAGCGGTCGTGCAGCGCGGTGGAGATCTCGCCCGCCCGGCTTGTCGACGCCGCCGGGACGTACGCGGCCGCCTCGCGGATCTCGGGGTCCGGGTCGTCCAGGAGCGCGATCGGGATGTGCGCGTCCGCGGCGATCGCGTCCCGCCCATGTCGATCGTCGGAAGCGGCGCGCCCGGCAGGGTGGCGCCGAACGCGGCCGCCGCGGCCCACGCGACGGCGGTTCCGGCGGCGATGCCCACGGCGGCCGTGAGCGCCGTCTCCACCGCCAACATGCGTGCCACCAGGGCGCGCGGGGCGCCGATCAGCCGCAGGAGTGCGAACTCCCGGCGGCGTTCCAGGGTCAGCGCCGCCGACGAGTTCACCGTGGCGACGGCGCCGAAGCAGGCGAGCAGGACGAGTTCGGCCTGCCGCAGCCACACGTCGCCGGGCGAGGCGACGCCGGCGAGCGCAGCCCCGGCGTCGAGACGCGACGTGTGATCGATTGTGTCCGAGACGAATTGGAACGTGCAGGCAAGACCCGTCAGGAGAGCCACCGGGACCACCGCGGCCGACACCCGCCGGGCGTGCCCACGCAGATTGGCCGCCACGAGTTTGCCGACTCGCGGCGCGTACGGGCGCAGCGGCACCGCGGCCGCGGCGTGGACCAGGAACGGCCCGAGCAGCGCCACAGCGAGCAGCAGGATCAGGGCTGCGAGCAGCGCGCCCTGGCCGGCCTCGTCGGGCGATCGGCCGCGCAGGAACATGCAGAACCAACCGCCCGTTGCGAGTACGACGACACCCGCGGCGAGCCGGATCAGGCTGCGGGCGGGCGCCGGCGCCACCGGCCGCCCGGATGTGGCACCGCGTGTGGCGATCGGCACCACCACGGCGCCCACCAGTACCGCCACGGCGGACGCCATCGCCATCGGGACCGGTGCGGCGGGGACGTCGATTCCGTGCGCGGCCAACCCGTGCGCGGCCAGAGCGTCGACGAACCACCGCCCGCCGTACGCTCCCGTTGCCCAGGCCGGCGGACCGACCACGGCCACGACCGCGGCGATCTGGAGCCGGACGAGCCGCCGCACCTGGCGTGGGGTCGCGCCCGCGGCGCGCAGCAGGACGAGTTCGCGCTGCTGCTGGCGGGCGGCGTAGCCGAGGGTGGTGGCGACCACGAACACCGCCGCGACGACGGCGATTTCGCCGAACGCGCCGCCGAGGAGCGCGAGTCCGGCCCGGCCGTCGGGGGCCGGGGGTGCCGGGGTCGCGACGAGCGTCCCGAACAGCGTCACGGATGCGATGGTGAGGAAGACGGCGGTGGCGACCCCGGCGAACGTCATGGGACGGGCCCGCATCCCGGCATACGCGAGGCCCGGCATCGCTGTGGTTCTCATGTCTCCAGCGTGGCCGCCCGACCGGCCCCCGGCCGAGGGCGCAGCCCCCTCGTATCGGGGTTCGGGAAACCACACCCTCGACGCGGCCGAAGCACCCAGGGAACCGAGACGTGGTGTGCCCACGGCCGCAGGTGGTCCCGTTCCAGCCGAATCCTGGCACGTCTTGCGATCGTGTCCGCCGCCCCCGTCCGAGCCGTTGACACACCCACCACCCCACCGTCGACCACGAACACGAGATCACCCACGACCTGGCCCCGCCTCGAACATCCTGTCCATGGAATCGCGCCCCCGGACCGCCGGTGACCGAGCCCGACATCCTCGCACCCGGCCCCGAACCGCCACCGTGGCGCGGTCCGGCACCCGGATTGCCCGAGCCGGGGGAGCGGGGCGGCGGCGGTCAGGTCGCCCGGCACGCCCCGTTGTCGACCCATGCGTGTATGAGGTCGTGGTGGGAAATCCGATCTTCCGGCGCGTTGGGTATCGGCATCGGGACATCCGCCGGATCGCGCCCTGCGTTCTCCACGGTCAGGCATACCGGATAGCGCCCGCTGTCTGTCGCGATCGTGAACCGCGCGCCCGCCGTCGTCCCCGACACGCCTTCGATCCGCAAGGCCGACCGCGAACCGTTCGGCGAATCGAGCGTGGTCCCCACGAGTGTGGTGTAGTCGATGGACCCGGCGAACCCCTCCAGCACCGTCCCACTCGACAACTGCGTCGCGAACCGGTCCGCTGCCGACCGGACGGAGTCCCGGTCCCACGTCGACCGATCGTGCAGGTTCACCATCAGTACGCCCAACCCGAAACCGCACAGCGCGGTCAGGATCCCACCGACCTGGCCCTTCCCGAACGACTCCCCCCAGCGCGGCGCGGCCTGCGAGCCGTCACCCGCACCCGCGAACTTCCGGTACAACCAGGGGAGATCGACCACGCTCAGCAGCAGCGCCAAGCCACCGAGCCCGAAAAAGTAGACGGCCGATCCAGGCATGCCACTTCCCCCATTCACCGCCTCGACCACCTCGCCGCGAAGCTACCACCCCTGCGATCGGAGCGCCGTGTTGTCCCCTGCGCGGGGCAGGGGTGGGATACGGAACGGTTCACGCCCGCCGCAACCCGGCAACGCCACCCGGTCGTGGACCCGACCGGGCAGAGCAACCGGATCGCGCCCGTCGGCCCCGTGCCCGCCGCGGGGCGCTCCGCGTGTGCTGCGATCGCGTGGAGCACGATGGAGTGAGCGGGGCTGCCACGGTTGCCGGGGGCGCGATGCGGACGGCGCCACGCAGTACGCACGCAGTACGACTGTGGCGCGACATCCTCACCCGGTGGCTCCCGGCCACCGCGTACCGCAGCCGCCCGGGCCCGGAAATCCTTCCCGTCCGACCCACCGAAGACGGCGCCCGAGCCACCCATGACCGGCCACGTCTCGAACGACCCGACACCGCTCCTCCACGCCCACAAGGCGGTCGGCACGGAGGAGCCGGTCATGTCGGATCACGGGGCCGAGGGACGTTCGGAATCCGGGCCTCGGGCGCCGCCGGACGGACGCTGCGTCGGGAGTCGACTCGGTACCCGGCAGTGAACCGGCGCTGGACGAAGCGAGGTATCTCCGCCTCGTCCACCAAGGCGACTGCGGCGTCCTCCGCCGAGATCCGGCTTGGGCCGTCGGCGTCCGGCACGGGCTGGTCACCGCCGATGCGGAAGCGGCCGGCGCGCTCACCGGGGCCGATCTGCTCGGCCGGGCTGAAGCAGGTCCAGAGCGGTTCGAGGTGCGCAGGACATTCGGCGCCTCCCGGTGGCCGCGTATCGCGGCGGCGTACCGGCGAGGCAGACCGAGTTCGTCGAGCGACGCGTGGATGAGCTCCTCGTGGTCGGCGCGGACGATACCCGGCTCGATCTCCAGGCTGCCGGCGCCACCGATGACGATCAGTCGGCACGGGTGTGGCTCTCCAGGGCCTTGAGCAGGGCTCGGGCAGCAGCCGCGTAGGCGGTCGGGTCCGCGATCGAGCGCTCCACGGTGTCCGCGAAGTCCTACACCGCGCTCGCCGACGCCGTCGACGCCGCCCGGGCCGCCTCCGCGCGCGACGCCCCCGCAGAGCGGATACGGGCTTGGGCGCACGCCTTCCGCATCTGGACGCCGGCCGACCCCGAGGGCTTCCGACTCGTCTACGGCGACCCCGTCCCCGGCTGTCGAGCCCCCGACGGCGACGCCGCGCCGGACGCGGCCCGGCGGGTCTGCCTCGGCATCGCCGCGCCGGCGAATACGGCCTGGGACGGCGCCGAACGAGCCTGCGGCGACGGCGACTTCGACTGGGACGACTTCGACCGCGGCCTGCTCGACAAGGTCCGCCCGGCGTTCCCCGCCCTACCGCCGGCCGGGCCGGCCCTGGCGCTGCGGATCTGGGGACACCTCCACGGCTTGGTCGCGCCGGAGGTCTACGGCCACCTGCGCGCGCAGACACATTCGCCGGACAAGCTCTTCGACGCCGAACTCACCCGGTTGATCGCATTGTTGAGCCTCGACACCCGACGCCGTCCTGCTTCGGCCGCGACGGCGTGGTCGGCTGCCTCGTGCTCGTGCTTCGTTCCCGGTGAGGGCGGCCGATGGAGAACCGGGGCCTGTGCCGCACTCGGCGTTCGCCCGACCCGACGGGAGCCCGGTACGCCCGAGCGAGACGACGGTGGGCGAACCGCAGCCGATTGCGGGCCTGCGCCCGACCTGCTTCGCGGGCGCCGCCGCGGTCACGTGCGCTCGGCGAGCCGCGCCGGCGACGTGCCATGCCCGGCGGCGCCGTCGGTCTGCTCCTCGGCCGGCCCGGCAACCGGGAGTCGCTGCTCGCGCCACGCGAGGAAGATCATGACCGCGGGGAGCAGGATGTCGGCGATCAACACGCCGCCGGTGTTGCCCGGCTCGTGGTCACCCTGGGCGAACCACTGGTGGACGTGGCCGACGGCCGCGCCCCACAGGAACATGCCGGCGCCGAGGCCGATGGTGACGCGCTCGCGGGGCGTTGCCGAGCGCGAGGCCGCCCGCAAGCCCATAACGGCCAGGCCCAGGTTCGCGAAGGCGATCTCGAACTGGAACGGGCTGCGCGTGAAACCGATGGTGTCGGCCATCGTGCCGGGTCCGACGAGGAAGGCCACCGTCATCCACAGGCTGCCGCACCCGAGCGCGGCGACGGCCCACCAGCGTTGCCAGGTCTCCAGCGCGGCTCGCCGCGAAGGGCTCCGGCGGGTGCGGAGCAGCGCACCGACTACCGCCAACAGCACCCAGAACAGGGGAAACGCGGACTTCATGGTGTAGGTCATAGCGTCCATGATTCGAGTCTTGCATCGTTAATATTAACCGCGCAAGATTTCTGCTAGATTCGTCTCATGGACGACGGACTCGCAGACCTGCTGCACCGCGTGGTGTACCTCTTGGGCGACGCCACCCGCAAACGCACCGACGACACGGCCGGCCCGAGTTACAGCCAGATGCGCCTGCTGGGCACGCTGGAGGAGATCGAGCCCGCGACCCAGCACCGCCTGGCACAGGCGATGTCGGTGTCCGACCCGGCGATCAGCCGCGCGCTGCGCCCGCTGGAGGCTGCGGGACTCGTGCGGGTGCGCGTCGATCCGGAGCACGCGCGGCGGCGCTTGGTCGAGACGACCGACGCGGGCCGGAAGGTGTTCCACGACAGCGGGAAGCCGCTGTACGACGAGTTGCGCGAGGGCCTGCTCAGGGCGGACTTCCCCTACGAGCGCTACCTCGCCGACACCGCGAGACTGGCGCGGATCCTGGAAGGCGTCGAAGCCGAGTAGCGCAGGAGCCGGGGGAGGACGCGCGGACCCGGCCCCGCGTACCGGTGCGGAACGAAAGGAGCTTGGACGCGAGGCGGGGGTGCGTCACAGCCCCGCAGGCCGGGGACGCGCCGGCGTTCGACGCCGTGCTCGCCGGGATCCGCCTGCCGCGACCGGTCCGGGTCGGCCGCGGGTGCGGCCGACCCGGGGGATCGCCGCGCCGCACTCTTCGGTGTGCCCCGACGCAGGGCCGGAACGCCGCCACCGGCCTGTCGACCGAGGCTCGGTGGCCGCACAGGTCGCAGGTGGCCGCGGCGGCGGCGAGGTGGTGGGGGAGAGGTCACGCGGGTTCAACGACGGTTCCGGCCCCGGTCGTGCGTCGGTGCCGTCGGATTCGCGAAGTGGTGGCCGTGCTGACGACCCGACCCGACGCCCGCACTCCGGAGAACCAGGTCATGCTGAAGGAACTACGTGCCCGAAGCGTCGATTGGACGATCTCGCACGCCGGGTGCGGGCATTTGCCACGATGCTCGTCCACCGGCGCGGTCCGGACGAACTCGAACCCTGGACAACCGCAGTCCGGCGCTGTGATCGGCTCGAACCACGCGGCTTCGCGAACGGACGGCGCAAGGACTGGGACGCGGTCATGGCCGGCCTGACCTTTCCGTGGAGTTTCGCAACCGTCGAGGGTCACGTCGGCAGGGTGAAAGGGATCAAGAGAGACGGGTTCGGACGGGCAAGGCCCGGTCTCCTCCGCAAGCGCGTCCTGCTCGATCGTTGAAGATCCACATCTCGGGTTTCACCGAACTCGCGCCGGAGCCGGTATCCACTGACCGCTGTCACCGGTTGTCAGGGATGGCCGATGGCGCGGCGCAGGATCTCGCGGGGTTCACCGGCTCGTCGTGGGTCGCGGTCCAGGCGAGATGCTGGTCGGGGCGCACCAGGGCGAGCGTGGTGGGCGGGTGGTGGAGCAGGTGCAGCGGGATGCCCTCGGTGTCGGCGGCCTTCGCGAACTCCTCGGTTTCGGGGCGGTCCAGGTCGCCCACCAGGGTGAAGTCGCGGCCGAGGTGGTCGTACAAGGAGTCGCCGAGGGCGAGCCAGTGATGGGCGAGGCGTTCGCCGGCCCGACCGGTGACGAGAGGCGTGCCGCGGTAGGTGTAGCCCAGGACGAGGTCGAGGCTGTGGAACTCGCCGGCCTTGGTCTCCTGGACGGCACGGGCCACGGCCGGGCGGACGGCGGCGAACTCGGCGTCGGTACCGGCCAGGCGCGGGTCGGCGAGTTCGGGAGCCAGGGTCGCCATGTTCCGGGCCGCCTCCTCGATCGTCTGGGCGGCGATCGGCCTGCGCTCCGCCTCGTAGCTGTCCAGGAGGGCGGCGGGGGCCCAGCCGGTCAGCACGGCGGCGAGCTTCCAGCCGAGGTTGACCGCGTCGCCGATAGCCGCCGCCGACGTCGGCGACCGAGCGGCAATGGAACGGGTCCTGGCCCAGGCCGATACGGCCGGGCACCCGGTGCGCGGCGTGTTGCACGCCGCCATGGTGCTGGACGACGCGCCCCTGGCAGAGCTGACGGCAGAGCGGATCGAGGCGGTCCTGCACCCGAAGGTGCGCGGTGCCAACGTGCTGTCCGAGCTCACCCGAGACCGGGACCTCGACTTCTTCCTCGTCTGCTCCTCGCTGACCGCTTCGGTCGGCAACCTGCGACAGAGTCCCTACTGCGCCGCCAACGCGTACCTCGAGGCGCTGGTCCGACAGCGCCGATCCGACGGCCTGCCGGGTCGCCGGACGCATCGCGGCGATGGCGCGTGTCCCAGAACGTGACGACGGCGGCCAGGTCGTGGTCGTCGAGAACGGCGACGAGATCGGTGGCGGCCCGCACGTGCTCGTCGCGATCGGCCAACGCCAGAATCAGGTCGGGCCACACCCCGTGGGCGGCGGTGACCGCCGGGAGGTCCTCTGCGCCGAGCAGACCCTTCCGCAGGTGCGACACGACCTGCTCGCGTCCGGCGGCCCGGATCAACTCCGCGCGCTCGCCCGGCTCCCGCACCCGCCCCAGCAATGCCGACATGGCCGCCGGCGACGTGTCCTGCCGCCACCGATCGGTGTGTTCAGGGCCGACGCAGGGCACGGTCAGTGCGCGCACCACGCACGACAGAGCCGCGTCGGGCAGATCCTCACGACACGCCGGCGCACCCCACAGTCCGTACGTACGTGCGTCGACCGACGCCATCCCCTCTCGTGCGGGTCCTCGACATCCGGACCGCTCGGCCGGAACGTATCCGATACGGACCGACCCGGGACGAGGATCGGCGGACATCGACCCCCCGGGCGCCCTGATGCCCACAATCCGGCCGAAGAACCCGCGATCCCGCCGCGCGCCGGCTCCGGGTGTTGCCGGTGTTGCTACTGAGCGGCGAGCAGGTGCAGTTGCGCGCCGTGTGCGTTGGCCGGGCCGATCAGGTCGACGACCTTGGCCGGGACCGCGTTCTGGGTGTCCAGGGCGAGTCGGTACAGGGGCGGGGGCCCGGATCCGGCGCGGGAGACGAAGTAGGCGGTGCGGCCGTCGGCGGCCAGGACGGCCTCGCTGTTGTCGCGGTCGTTCTCCGGGAGCAGGCTCTCGACCCGGGTGACCGATCCGTGCTCGGCCGCGAAGGTGACCCGGACGACGGCCCGGGCGTTCGCACACACCAGCACGGTGGGGCCGCTCCAGAATCGCGGCGAGCAGCCATCCGGTACCCGATCGCTGCCGGGCAGGTTCTTGCCCCCGTAGCGCGAGGGACCGAGCTTGGGCGTGTCGGAGTCCTCCTGTCCGTTGCGCACCAGGTGCAGGCCCCAGACCTCGTCGAAGACGGCCGCGATCGCACCACCGGGGGCTATCGCCTCGGCCGACGCGCTGAGCATCGACCACGACACGTGAACCTTGCGGAGCCACCCCAGACGCAAGGGCTTGCCGCGATGACCCGCGATGACCCGCGAAGACCCGCGAGCAATGACCGAAGATGGGAGGCGGAGACGCCTCGAAGTCTGATGACATGCCGAACTCCACTGAAAGATGGGGGTGTTGGAGGGGTCGAGCAAGGGTGCCGCCCTGCCAGTCGAAGCTAGGCAGCGGGTACACCGGCGTCAACGACGCCGATCCTGGGAGGGGGCCTCGGTTTGGCGGGGGGCGACAGGGCGTTGCCGGTTCAAGCGGCCTGGAGTTCGAACAGGCCACGGAATTGCACGCCTTGGCCGAACGCCGCGATGCGCTGGAACGACCGCCCGGCCACCCCGAATCCGTCACGGCAAGCACAGGCATGGCCCGCCTCTTCGAAACCGTGAAGACGACCCCGGCGAAATACGTCCGCCACGGCGACGCCCCGACCGGCCCTGGACGTCGGACCCGTGCGCATTCCTGGCTGACGTCAACGGTCGAGACCCGCCCGACCCACCTCTACGACACACCGGCTGCGCATCGCGCCGAGATAATCACGCCATGGATGCGAAGATGCTCTCGGCCGCGGCCGAATCGGGCCGGACGGCCCTCGAAACACACGCGCATCGGGACTGGAACCAGTCCGTCCCACACATGACCTGGACGGTCGCCCAGACCATCGCGCACACCTGCGACACGCTTCTGTGGTACGCCACCGACCTCGCCGGCGGACCCCGGGAACTGAGCACGATGGACCTCAAGGTCCGCCCCGACACACCGCCCACCGACCTTGCACGCACCCTGGGCGCCTTCGCCACCGTACTGGCCGGCGTGATCGACAACGCCACCGACGACGCCCGAGGCTTCCATCCCCACGGCCTCGCCGACCCCTCCGGCTTCGCCGCCATGGCCTGCGACGAGATCCTGGTGCACACCCACGATGCTCTCCGCGGCCTGGACGCGGAGTTCGTCCCACCCGCCGCCCTCGCCCGTGCCACCGTCGAACGCCTCTTCCCCTGGGCCCCCGCCCACCCCGACCCCTGGCAAACGCTCCTGTGGGCCAACGGCCGCACGGACCTCCCAGGGCACCCCCACCAAACGCACTGGCGCTGGCACTGCGCCCCACTCGCGGAATGGACCGGTATCCATCCGCACGACACGGCCCGTAACCCACGGACGGCCACTCTCTGAAGAATCGGACGCAACGCCATCCCGGCCTTTCGACGGGGGATGAAGCTTCGGGATACGGGACACCTCGCGGACGGTGCCCATCGACCGGTCGGTCAACTGCCGGCGGGCGCAACAGGGCGTCGGTGCGGCGCTGCGCGAGCCGAACGCCGAATCACCGGTGGCAGCCCCGTCCAGGCACGTCGGCGCGACTGCGATGTCGAAAGCGGGCGCTGGGCACGGCCTCTCCGCATCCTGGGTCGAACTGTCACGGCTACCCCGGGCAGACCATGATGAAGGCCCACCGGTCTACGACGGAGTGCGCATGGACAAAGATCAGATTATCTGGGCCGTATTGACAGGAATCGCGAGCACGGTGGCGATTCCGATGATCGTCGCGCTGTTCCGTGGCTGGGTACCACGTTCACAGCGGCACTCGTTCAATTCACGGTGGGCCGGTGTCGCACTCGTTCTCGCCTTCGTCGCGATGTTGGTCGGCACGATCCCCCTCATCGTGGACGCGTCCGATCGGGTGGCGGTGCGGTGGATGAACATCGGCTTCTGCATCGGGGCAGTCGGCTTTGCCATACAGTTCGCCACGAGTTTCCGTTGGATGGCCGGCAGGAACGGCCGCACCGACAACCGGGCCTGACGCACACTCATGGCTGCGGGGTCGCGCTCCTCGACAACTCGGAGACGGGCAGGTTCTTCCGCGTTGCTCGGATTCCGGTGATCGTCGCAACACGTGCTCACTGACGTGCGGTTCAGACACAGACGCTCGGCCGGAGTTCCCCGGCCGAGCGTCTTGGACCCGCAACCTTTGCCCCGATGCGGCTGTCGCCCAGGGGCGAGCAGGCCCGCAAGTTCGGCGACGGCCTGCGGGGACGGCTTGAAGGAGCAGCGGACGTTCTCCGGCTGCTCGTGCCTGAACTCGGCCATCAGCATCATGAGCGACACGCCCGCCTGGCCCAGCGGTGTCAGGCTCGAATGGCGGTACTCGCGCAGACCCCTGTCCGTCCCGGGCCCGCGCACCGCGGAGTACCCATCCAGCGCCGCGCGCCCGGCCGTACGACAGTCGGGCCGGCCAGGTGTCCGGGCACACGTCGCCAGGCCCGACGCCCGTCCCGGGTCCCGGCCGGCGGTGGATGACGAACACCGGCCCCCGCGTTCGGCATTTCAGCAGACGCGGCAGCATTCGGGCGGTGCCCGTGTTGCTCCGATCCGATGGAACGTAGCCCTCGCACGGGTAACGGCAAGTGGACGAAGACGACGAAGAGCGCGGCATTTGTTCGGACCGATGCGACGGCACAGAGATTGCCTTGCGTGGCAGCCGGCCGATGCGCGAGGGTGGGGAACGGGAACGATCCGGCGCCGAGCCGGTACGTCGGGAACACCCGCGGTGCGCGGGGCGGTTCGAACGACGCGCGGCCACGGAGTCGAAACTCGACCACTCACGGCGCGGAGGGCGCTACTGTTTGAGTCGTCGCCTGTGAACGACGCAACCCCGTACCTGCGGTTGACGAACCATGCCGGGTGCCGGGCACGATAACAGGCGACCTGTCCGCTGTACGTTCGGACGCTGTCTTCCCCTCCGGGACACCACACGCGTCACGTGGACACGAACCGGCGCCACGCAATCGTCTGCGGGCGTGATCCCCTTTCCTTCGGGGCAGCGAAGTCCGTAGAGCCGAGCGACGCCGGCACGAGACCTGCCGGAACCACTCGCACCGGCCACCCGGTGCATGCAGCGATCCCTCAGGCCACACGGGCGATCCACATTGCCGAACCTCGATCACGGCCGTCATCAGTCCCGGAACTGCGAGTCCCAGAAACCATCATCCGAATGTCGTCTTCCGCGCAGGAGCCCGTCCGTGCACCTTCGACCCACAGACACCGCCCGTTCGTCCGCTCGCCCCCGTTCCCGGGTCCCGAAACGCCACGAGCCCCCATGAAGTCCGGCGATCCTTCGACCAACGACGTGGCCCCAAGCCGGGGGCACACCCGTCACCCCCCTTCGGCGGGAACACCTCGGAAGCGCCCACGTTCACCGAACAGCTGCGAAGCGTGTGTGACGACAACGCGTTCGACCCCGACCTGGCACATGCCGCGGTGCAGCGTGCAGCCGCAGGCATCCTGGCTCCCGAGGACATGCGGCTCCTGCTGATCGAAACCGCCGATCCGCACGCCTGGAAGGCTGCTCGGGCTGCGGCACTGAACGTGATCGTGGAACGCCCCAAGCTGGCCGGCCGTGTCCTGGCCTGCCACAGGGGGAACCACGGCGGACAGAGGCGGCCGAGACCAGCGCTGAGCGCGAACGCGCCCACCTTGCAGTGCTACTCGTGCCAACCCGACGACCGATCACGGCCGAACCCCTTCGTGTGGACGGGACTCGGCCCTGTTGCACAGGGTTCCGGTTCAGGCTGTGCCCGGGACCTGCTTGGGGACCCAGCGGCCCCATTCCCGGCGCGCATGAGGTTCGAGTTCGGCGCTGGCGAGCGTCTGTGTCAACGCCGTCTGCAGGCGTTCCTGCCAGGCTGTGGGGCGGCCGTCTCGCACGAGCGCCTCCAGGAGAGGCGCGAACAGCGGCTCGTGTGCGAACGGGGCAATGTCCGTGCATGCGAGCACCGTTGCAGGTGGCAGCGACGCATCACGAACCGAGGCAATGCCCGCAAGGAACTCGCGTGTTGCGCTCCGGCAGGTATCGAGGATCAAAGCGGGAGCGTTGACTCCTGCGAGATCCGCCAGGCGTGTCCCCAGGAACGCGTCAACGGGGCCGTCATCCTCGGAACGGAAACTGTGTCCGCAGGCGTAGATCACATCTACGTCGGCGGCCATAAAGCCCGGCACGTCCTCAGGACGGCACAACCTGGCGCAGCCGCCGACGACCTGGACATTCGTCAAGCCGCTCAGTCGGGCTGCCACGACCGAGGCACGACGACTGAAGTGCGGGGTGCTGCTCAGCGCCAGAACCAGCAGCCGGACAGGCCCGTGCGACGACGACGCACAAGGACGAGGTGGGATCGCGCTCACGCCTCTGAGGGCTTTCCTGGATGTCCTGTTCGAGGCACCGACGGCCATGACCCATGCTCCTCGGGCTCGGTGGGCTGCTGTGCCCGCGCACGTTACTCGCCGAAGCAACCGCCCCGCAGCGATTCCCTGCAAACGTGCCGGGCAACTCAGGGACCGCGAGAGCATCGCGCTCGGGCTGAACACCGCGCTCGCCGGACGAGCGCGGGCGAACGATGTACGAAACGCTCCCGACGCCGACGGGTACGACGTGGTGATCGTGGGTGCGGGTGCGGGTGCGGGTGCGGGTGCGGCGGGGCTGAGCGCCGCTCTGATGCTGGGTCGGGCGCGCCGCCGGGTGGCGGTGGTCGACGCGGGAGCGCCGCGCAACGCCCCCGCGGCGCACGCGCACGGTTTCCTGTCGCGGGACGGGATGTCCCCGGCGGATCTGCTGGCGGTGGGTCGGGCCGAGGTCGCCGGGTACGGGGTGGACCTGTTCGAGTGCAGGGTGGATCAGATCGACCCCGGTTTCCTCGTCCGGTTGGACGGCGGCGCGGTGCTCAAGGCTCGGCGGGTGGTGGTGGCCACCGGACTGCGGGACGAGCTTCCGGCGATCCCCGGTGTGCGGGAGCGGTGGGGCAGGGACGTCTTGTTCTGTCCCTACTGCCACGCGTACGAGGTGCGCGACCGGCCGATCGCGGTGCTGGGCACGCACCCGGGGGCGGTGCGGCACGCCCTGCTGTTGCGGCAGTGGTCCTCCGATGTCGTCGTCTTCGCCCACACCCTCGATCTCGACGCGGGGGAGCGCGAACAGCCGGCCGCGCGTGACATCGTCGTCGCCGACGGCACGGTCAAGCGGGTGGTGGTGGAAGCCGACCAGGTGCGCGGTGTCGAACTGGCCGGGGGCCATGTCTTCCCCCGCGGCGCGGTCTTCGTCGTTCCGGAGATGGTGCCCCGCGACACCCTGCTCACCGGCCTGGGCTGCGAGCGCGACCCGAACGACTGGGTGAGCACCGACGATGCGGGCCGCACCAGCGTGTCCGGGGTGTGGGCGGTCGGCAACGTATCCGACACGAAGGCGCTCGTGATCATCGCCGCGGGACAGGGCGCCGCGGCCGCGTTCGCCCTCGACCACGACCTCGCCGCCGAGGACGTCGAGCGGGCCGTGGACAACCACCGCACCTCCACCTCGACCCGCACGCCTCACAACACCCCGCGGCCGATACCGACCCGGCGACGCGGCGCTGCTGAGCCGCGAGTGGAGAAGCACGCGCGGCGGGCGAGCCGATGATCGTTCTTCGGCGGGTTCGGCGGGTTCGCCGCCGAGCGGTTGACGGAGTCGGGTTCGGGAGCGTTCGGACGGCCGCGCCTGTTCGCCCGTCGATCAGGGGTGTATGTTCCGTTGCCGACTGTCCGAACCCGTCGCGGGCGGCGCCTGCTCGGTGCTCGGTCGTTCGCCCGGTAGCCAGTGCAGGGCGAACCACAGTTCCATTCGAACGTCCGGGTCGTGCAGGTCCAGGCCCAGCAGATCGCCGATCCTCGCGACGCGTTGGCGCACGGTGTTGCGGTGCAGGCCGAGCGCGGTTGCGGCGCGGTCCCAACTTCCGTGGTGCGCGAGCCACGTGCGCAGGGTTTCGAGCAGTACGTCGTAGCCGGGCGAGGGGGCATCGGCCAGCGCCGCGAATCGGGCGCGCGCCAGGGCGGTCGAGTCGGCCGCCGGGACGAGCGAGTGCACGCTCAGATCCCGGTCTTGATGCCGCCGGGACGGCGCCCCCGCTGCGAGGGCATGCCGCAATGCGCGCTCGGCCTGATTGGCTGCCACCGCGAGGTCGGCCGTGGCGGACGGCGCGCTGAAACCGAGCGTCCACCCGAGCCGATTCGCCGCCGCCGGATCCGCCGTCGGCGAGCCGGGCGTAACGGGCACGAGCGCGTACACGTCGCGCCCGCGCAGATCCAGATACGACGTGGCCAACGCGGTACCCAACGCGGCCAGTTGCACCGGATCCTCGCCCGGATCCGCTCCCGGGCCCGGTTGCCGGCGATCGAGCCGACCGCGGACCACTACCCAACCGGCACCCGGTGTCGAGGGCAACAGCAGCGACGCCACATCCCGCGGCGACCCGCCGAGCATCAGCCGCACCAGCGCGGCCGAGCTGCGGCTGTCGCCGCCGAGGGCGTGCCGCGGGCTGGTCAGCAGGGACAACAGCACGGCCGCCACCGCGGTCACCGAGTGTTGTACCGCCGTCGGCGCGATGCCCGCCACGACCCCGATCGCCGGCGGCACGCCGCCGGCGTCCCCGCCAGGCAACGCGTGCACGGTCAGATGCAGCCCGCCGTGGTGGTCCGTGGCCGTCGAGGGTGTCACCCGATCCTCACCGGACCCGCTCTCGCGCGGCTGGGCGATCGTGCGTGCCATCAACGCGCGCAGCCGCTCCGGCGCCGCGGGATCCGGCCGCATGCCGGCGGCCACCAGTTCGTTGCCCGCCGGGTCGAGCAGCACGGTCCACGCGTCGAGCTGCGTCGCGAGCCGCGTGAGCACGGACCGCAGCGCGTCGACGCGGACCGCGGCGGTGACCAAGGCGCCCTGCGCCCGGCTGATCCGGCGAAGGTCCCGAAAGCGCGACTCGGTCATCGCGGCGTACGCCGCCCGGCTGACCGCGACGAACGGGGTGCCGTCGGGAACCCGCAACAGAGGTAGCCGGTGCCGGTCGCACGCCTCGATCAGTTCGGTCGGCACCTCGTCGTACACCGGCACCACGCCGAAGCCCAGGGCGCCGGCGCCCGCCCGAGCGATCCGACCCGCGTACGCGTCGATCCCCTCGGGCGTCCTGGGCAGAGGCACCCCGGCGGTGAGCAGGAGTTCGCCACCGATCAGATACGGCGTCGGGTCCTCCAACTCGGTGACGCCGGTCGTGGAGATCGGCCGGTCCTCACGCGGGCCGGCGATCTGCCGCAGCCCCAGCGTCGGGTCGGCGAGCAACACGCTCAGCGGGACACTCGGGGCACTCGGCACGCTCGGGTCGTCGGGGAGACCGATCCCGAGTCCGTCCTCGGCCGGATCGGCCGGACGAGGCGGGTCGACCGACGGCATGGCGACACCTTCCACTCGGGACGATTCATCTATCTTGGCTCATCATAATGGACAAAAATGCCACTTCTCCGGTGCCGTCGCCCGGACGTAGGTTCATACCCACAAGGCGAGCGGTCGCCGCGCCGACGCCGGCACGACAACCACCGCCGACCCCGCCGCTTCCGGCTCGGGCCCCGGCCCCGGGCAGCGCCCGCGCTTTCCCCGGCACCCCGACGTTCCCCTTCCGCAGGCGATTCCTGCCGTCCTTGCGAGGTCCTCCGTCATGAGTTCCACCACCCCCCGCGGCCCCGTCGACTCCTCCCGCGTCCCGCGCTACGCCGGCCCCGCCACCTTCGCCCGCCTGCCCCGTACGGACGAAGTCCCGCACACCGACATCGCGGTGGTCGGGGTGCCCTTCGACTCGGGCGTCTCCTACCGGCCCGGCGCGCGGTTCGGCGGCAACGCGATCCGCGAGGCGTCCCGACTGCTGCGCCCCTACAACCCGGCCCAGGACGCCTCGCCGTTCGCTCTCGCCCAGGTCGCCGACGCCGGTGACATCGCGGTCAACCCCTTCGACATCCACGAGGCGGTCTCCACCGTCGAGGCCGCGGCCGACGAACTGCTCGCGGCCGGCACCCGGCTGATGACCCTCGGCGGCGACCACACCATCGCGCTTCCCCTGCTGCGCGCGGTCGCCCGCCGACACGGACCGGTGGCCCTCCTGCACTTCGACGCCCACCTGGACACCTGGGACACGTACTTCGGCGCCGAGTACACCCACGGCACCCCGTTCCGTCGCGCCGTCGAGGAAGGCATCCTCGACACCGAGGCGCTCTCCCACGTGGGCACCCGCGGCCCGCTGTACGGCAAACAGGACCTGACCGACGACCAGAAGATGGGCTTCGGCATCGTCACGTCGGTCGACGTCATGCGCCGCGGCGTCGACGAGGTGTCCGCGCAACTGCGCGAGCGGATCGGCGACCGCCCCTTGTACGTCTCGATCGACATCGACGTCCTGGACCCCGCGCACGCGCCGGGCACCGGCACCCCCGAAGCCGGCGGCCTCACCTCGCGCGAACTCCTGGAGATCCTGCGCGGCCTCACCGCGTGCAACGTGGTCTCCGCCGACGTGGTCGAGGTCGCCCCCGCGTACGACCACGCCGACATCACCTCGGTGGCCGCCGCGCACACCGCCTACGAACTGACCACGCTGATGGCTCGGCGGATCGCCGGTGAACGCGCGTGAATCCCCACCACGAACCCGAAACGCCCGCGACCCGCAACGGCGGTGACCTGGTCGTCGAATCGCTCGTCAACCTCGGCGCGGACCGGGTCTTCGGGGTACCCGGACAACACGCGCTCGCACTGTTCGACGCGCTGCGCCGCTCGCCGCTGCGCTACACGGGACTGCGCGTGGAGAACAACGCGGGCTTCGCCGCGGACGGCTACGCGCGCAGCGCCGGCACGGTGGCCCCGCTGCTGTTGTCCACCGGCCCCGGCGCGCTGACCGCGTTGCCGGCGCTCCAGGAATCGGCCGCCGCCTCCGTGCCGGTCCTGGCCGTCTCCAGCCAGATCCCCTCGGCCGGACTCGGTGGTCGACGACGCGGCTACCTGCACGAACTGGTGGACCAACAGGCGAGCTTCCGCGACGTGGTCAAGTCCGTGCACCTGGTGGGCGCGGCCTCGCAGATCCCCTCCGCGCTCGCGGCGGCGTGGGAGTCCGCGCTCACCCCGCCGTACGGTCCGGTGTGGGTGGAAATCCCCCAGGACGTACTGCTCGCCACCACGCAGGTGCCGCGGGTGACGGGGCTGCGGGTGTGCCCTCGCGTGCCGCTCGCCCGACCCGAACTGCTCGCCGAGGCGGCGGCGTTGCTGGTCGCCGCCGAACGGCCGGTGATCCTGGCCGGCGGCGGTGTGGTCCGGGCCGGCGCGAGTGCGGAACTGCTGCGCCTGGCCGAGCTCCTGGACGCGCCGGTCGCCTGCACGTTCGGCGCCAAGGGCGCCTTCCCCTGGACGCACCCGCTCTCGCTCCAGTCCTGGTTGGAGGATCGGCACACCACCGAACTCCTGGACGACGCGGACGTGTTGCTCGTGGTCGGCTCCGGACTGGGCGAACTCTCCACCAACTACCACACGCTGGCCCCGCGAGGTCGAATCGTCCAGATCGAGGCCGACCCGAGCACGTTGGAGTCCGTCCATCCCGCGTTCGGCATCCATGCCGACGCGCGCACCGCGCTGGCCGTACTCGGCGACTCGGTCTCGCCGCGACCGCCCGGCCGGGGCGCGGAGATCGCCCGTACCCTGCGCGAGCGGGTCGGCGCGCGGATCGCGGACCAAGGCCTCGAACTCGAACAGGGCGTGCTCGCCGCGGTGCGGGCCGCGCTGCCCGACGCCTCGCCGGTCTTCTTCGACATGACCATCCTCGGCTACTGGGCCTGGTCCGCCTGGGATGCCCGACGGCCCGGCGCGATGCACTCCGCACAAGGCGCGGGCGGCCTCGGCTACGGCTACCCGGCCGCGCTCGGCGCGGCGACCGCCGACCCGGCGCGTGCGGTGCTCGCGGTCTCCGGCGACGGCGGCGCGATGTACTCGATCGCCGAACTGGCCACCGCCCGCCAGGAGAACCTGAACGTGACGTGGCTGATCGTCGACGACGGCGGCTACGGAATCCTGCGCGAGTACATGACGGGCACCTTCGGTGACACGACCGGGACCGAACTGGCCCGCCCCGACTTCGTCCGGCTCGCCGAATCCTTCGGCGTCCCGGCCACAAAGGCCACGCCCGCCACACTGAGGCGCGATCTCGCCGCGGCCCTGGCCGCGCCCGGCCCCCGGGTGGTCGTCCTGTCCGCCCTGCTGCGGATGTTCGCGCCCACTCACACGCAACGCACCGACGGCGAATGACCACGCCACCGGGCACCGACGCCCGTCCCGCCCACTCCGACTCCACCCCGGCCACGCGAGGAGCACGACGATGAGAACCGACGACCGAGCCCCGGCGGGGCAGCCGCCCACGCCGGGCCTGAAGGAGAACGCCATCGGGCTCTCCGGCGCCCTCATGCAGTCGGTGACCACGATGTCCCCGGCCATCACGGTCGCCTTCACCGTTCCCTTCCTGGCCGGCACCGCCGGCGTCGCGAGCCCGCTGGTGGTACTGCTCGCCGCCGTGGTGTCCTACCTGCTCGGCTACTCCCTGGCCCAACTCGCCCGACACATAACCTCCGCGGGCACCTACCACAGCTTCGTCAGCCGACTGCTGGGTCCGCGCTGGGGCTTCCTCGCCGCGTGGGCGTACCTGCTGTTCTACCCGGTCGCCACCGCGATGCTGTGCGGGCTGTTCGGTTCGACGACGCACCGGGTGCTGCTGAGCGAATACGGCTGGGACGTGCCGTGGTGGGCGCCGATGATGCTGCTCCTGGTGGCCATCGCCGCACTGGCCTACAAGGGCGTCGAACTGGCCGTGGGAGTGACCGTCGCGCTGGGCGTGTTCGAGATCGTGGTGATGGTCGCGCTCTCCGTCTGGGGCCTGTTCCAGCCCGGCGACGGCGGCACCAGCCTGAACTGGCTCACCGGGAGCGGAGCACCCACCGGCAACGGCTTCTTCC
Organism: Embleya sp. NPDC008237; assembly: GCF_042956465.1. NCBI lineage: Bacteria > Bacillati > Actinomycetota > Actinomycetes > Kitasatosporales > Streptomycetaceae > Embleya > Embleya sp. NPDC008237. Next base: position 49,339 of record NZ_JBIBGL010000021.1, on the reverse strand, counting down.
TCGGCTTCGTGTTCAGCATCTACACCTACACCGGCTGGGACGCCGCGGCCTCCCTCGGCGAGGAGACCGCGAACCCACGCCGGAACATCCCCAAGGCGGTGCTCGGCTCGATCGTCATCCTGGGCGTCTTCGTCGTCCTGACCACCTGGGGGCAACTGGCCGGCTGGGGAACCCGCGACATCCAGGGCTTCGTCGACTCCGAACAGATCCCGGTGTTCGTCCTCGCGCACAAGTACTGGGGCCCGCTGTGGTTCCTGGCCCTGCTGGCACTTCTCAACTCGATCATCGGCGGCGCCATCGCGTGCATGAACGCCTCGGCCCGGTTCATGTACGGCATGGCCCGATCCGGTGCGCTGCCCGAACCGCTCGCCCGGCTGAGCCGGCATCAGACGCCGGTCGCGGCGATCGGAGCCCAAACGGTGATCAACGTCGTGGTCGGACTGGCGATGATCGCCACCGTCGGGCTGTACAACGTCTACTCGTTCACCGGGCTGATGTTCACCTTCGCCCTCGCCGTGGTGTACGTGATGGGCAGCGTCGCGGTGTGGCGGATGTACCGGACCATGGCCCGGCACGAGTTCAACGTGGTCAAGCACGCCGTGGTGCCGTTCCTGGGCAGCGCAGCGCTGATCCTGGTGGCGTACGAATCACTCGATCCGCTGCCGGAGAGCCCGTTCGTGTGGGCACTGCCGGTGGTGGTCGTGTGGATGGTCGGCGGCCTCGTCCTGCTCCTCGTCCGCAGGCGCGGGCTCGACGACGAGCCGCCCGAGGCCGAACGTCCGGACGCGACCGCGGTGCCGGCCCGATGAGCGCTGTGGGCAAGCGGGTCGTGGTCACCGGTGGTTCCGGTCGGGTGGGCCGGTACGTACTGGCCGAACTCGCGGACGCGCACGACGTGCTGAACGCCGACCTCGCCCCCGGAACGAACGGCCCCGATGTCGCCTTCCACCGCACGGACATCCTCGAACCCCCGACCCTTGCCTCGGCGTTCGCCGGCGCCGACGCCGTGGTCCACCTCGCCGGGATCGACTACGACTGGGCGACCGACCCGCTGACCTGCGTCCGCGTGAACATCCTCGGCTGCTGGAACGTGCTCCAGGCGGCCCGCGAACAAGGCGTCGTCCGGGTCGTGGTGTGCTCCAGCGTCGCGGCGACCGGACTGCACGAGCTGCGCGCCGGATGGACCCCGACCCGGCTGCCGGTGGACGACACGCACCCGAGCCGGCCGGTGGACGCGTACGGCATCAGCAAGGCGATGGTCGAGGTGACCGCGCGTGGCTTCGCCGACGCGGGCGGCTTGGAGGTGGTGTGCCTGCGTCCCTGCGCGGTGGTCTTCCCGGAGAACCTGCACACCTTCGTCGACCCGGCACACGAAGCCGGCCCGCGCACCCTGCACGACTACGTCACGGCGGAGGACGTCGCGCGGGCCTTCCGGGCCGCCGTGGAAACCACCGCACCGACCTTCGGGCCGTACCTGCTCTCCGCGGCGGACTGCGCCCACCCCGACCCGACACTGGACTGGTACACCCGCGAGGTGGGCGAGGTACCCGCCGACCTCGACCGGGACCGCTTCACCCGCGACCCGCACGCCGGCGCGATCCGCGCCGACGGCGCGCGCGCCGCCTTGGGCTGGGAACCGCGCGGGCGGTTCACCGACCTCCTCACCCGGCATCACCACGATCTGCACCGGAGGACTCCATGACCGACCGGACCCGGCTACGCGACCTCACCGGCCCCGAAATCGCCGCCCGAGCGGCGAACGAGGTGCTGTTCCTGCCGCTCGGCTCGATCGAGCAACACGGCCCGCACCTGCCGGTGGACACCGACACGCACATCGCCGAGCGCTTCGCCGCCGCTGTCTGCGCCCGCACGGGCGGTCTGGTCGCCCCCGGGTACACCTACGGATCACGATCGCGGCCGATCAGCGGCGGCGGCGAGCGGTTTCCCGGCACGGTCTCGCTGAGCGCCGCCACGCACAGCGCGATCGTGAGCGACCTGGTGGTCAACTACGCCCGGCACGGACACCGACGCATCGTGCTGGTCAACGGTCACTTCGAAAACACCGCGCCGGCCGTCGAGGGAGTCGACCTCGCCCTCGAACGCGGAACCGACGCGCGGGTGTTGATGGTGAACTGGTGGGAGGTGATCGGCGCCGACGCGCTCGACCGGATCTTCGCAGGCGACTTCCCCGGCTGGGAGGCCGAACACGCCGGGATCGTCGAGACGTCGCTGATGATGCACCTGGATCCGGGGCGGGTACACGCCGACGCGATCAGCCCGCTGACGGTCGCGATCACTCCGCCGCCGTACACGGTGCTGCCGGAACGGCCGGGCCTGGTCGATTCCTCCGGCGTGCTGCGCACCGCGCACGGCAGCTCGGCCGCGATCGGCGAGGCGATCTTCGAGGGGGCCGCCGACGCGATCGCCGCCGTGGTGGAGGCAGAGTTCGGCGTGGCCGAGGGAGTAGGGCGATGATCAGGGGTACGGGCGGCGGCGGGACGGCCGAAGTGGTCGTGGTCAGCGGCGCGGCGGCCGGGATCGGCCTGGCCTGTGTCCGCGAACTGCGGGGACAAGGCCGCCTGGTGGCGGGATGCGACCTGCGGGCCGGCGGCGAGGCTGACCTCGACGCGGTGGTGGACGTCGCCGATCCGGCGGCCGTCGCGAGCTTCGTGGCCCGTGTCACCACCGAACTCGGGGCGCCCACCGGCGTGTTGAGTGCTGCGGGCTACGTCGAGGAGATCCCGCTCGCCGAGATCTCGCCTGCGGCCTTCCGGCGGATGCTCGGCGTGCACCTCGGCGGCCTGCACAACCTCACCCGCGCCACCCTGCCGACCATGGTGGACCGAGGCGGCGGCGCGATCGTCGCGGTGGCCTCCGAACTGGCGATCACCGGTGGCGAGGACGCCGCCCACTACGTGACCGCCAAGGGGGCCCTCCTGGGACTGACCCGGGCGCTGGCCGCCGAACTGGCCTCGACCGGGGTGCTGGTGAACGTGGTTGCCCCCGGCCCCACCGACACCGCGATGCTGGCCCCCGGCACCATCTGGCGCGACCCGGCGTACCTGGCCACGCTGCCCACCGGCGCGCTGGTCCGGCCCGAGGAAATCGCCGTCACCGCGGCGTTCCTGCTGTCCGGCCGCGGCGCTCTCACCGGGCAGGTCGTGTCCCCCAACGCAGGAACGGTGATCTGATGCAGTCGATCTCGAACCACGCCGTACTCGTCGGCCTGCCCACCGAGATCGGCCGGGCCGCGACACAGGTGCTGGAAGCGGGAGGCCGACGGGTGACGTCGCCCTCCACCGACGCGGACCGGCCGGTGCCCGACCTGTTCGTGATCGGTACCACCGAGCCGGGGTCGGCCGCGGACTTCGCGGACACCGACCCGACGACCTGGTGGGCCGCCGTCGAGCGGCGGCTGTCCGCGGTGTTCGCCCTGGCCCAGACGGCGGGACGGGACCTGGCCGCCGCAGGCGGGGGACGGATCGTGCTCGTGCTCGACGCACGCGGCCTGACGGGGGAGGCGGGCGCCACCATCGACGCGACGATCGGGTCGGCGACGATCGCGCTGACCAAGTCCCTGGCTCGCGAACTGGGTCCGGTAGGCGTCGCGGTCAACGCGGTGGCAGTGGCGGCACCACCCCAGGACGGGTTCACCGAACCCACACCGCACCACGTCGCCCAGACCATCGCCTTCCTCGGCGACCCCCGCCTCCCGTCCCTGACCGGCCAGATCCTCCCTTGCACAGGCGGTACCGTCCGCACCCGCGCATAGCCCGCTCTGCGGACGTCCCATATCCCGCGCTCGGGACCTCAAGCATCCATCCGACGTCGCGGTTCCGCGGGCCGCCGCCGCCCCCGGTGGCGGCCGGTCCGCGCTACCGCATCGTCTGTGCCCAGATCACCACCTCGCCGCGTCACCAGCTCTGGGGAACACCCCGGCCGGCCACCACCGTCCCGGCCGCGCCGCCGGCGATCCCGCTTCCGGACACCAGTGACCTCGGGCCGGCCGACCGCCCCGATTTTCGAGGGCAACGACGAGGAGGCGGACGGTTTCGGCAGCCTCCGCTCCCGCCGGTGGTCGTTGCCCGACCCGATCCCCATTGCACTGCGTGCCCGAGGCCCACCCGTGAACTCCTGTTCACGGGTGGGCCAAGGTCGCAGCCCATCCACACCCGGACGCGGTCCCGGACGAAGCGCTCTACCAGGTCCCGTCGCTCCTGCCGTTCGGCACTCTCACCACCGCCCCCGTCCGGCCCCCGGCCCGACCGGCCGGCTCTCAGCCCTCGGTCGGCGGTTTGATGCGGCTCGATACCGCCACGGCCGCCAAGGCGAGCAGCGCCGTCAGTCCGAACGTCACGCCGAGCGCGGTACCCATGCCCGCGCCGTGGTCGTGGGTCAGGGCGACGGCGCCGCCGCCGAGGCCGCTGAGCGCGGCGATGGCGGAGGTCTGAGACAACTGGAGCGCCCCACCGGTGCGGCCCTGTTGGTCGGTCGGTGCCTGGGCGAGGACCGCGGCGGAGGCGGCGTTGTACGCGATGCCCATTCCGAACCCGCCGATCGCCCAGCCCAGTACGGCCACCAACGGCGGTACGGCGTCGACCAGTACGGCGCCGGCCAGGATCGCGATGCCGAGGAACAGCACGACGCTGCCGACCGCGCTGTGCGTCGGACGAAGCCGCGCGCCGTACCGATCGTCCCAGCGCGCCTGGAGCGCGGAGCCGGCCACCCACGTCAACGCGCCCGCGGACAGCCCGAATCCGGCTTCGACGGTGCTCAACCCGCGCAGCTCGGTCAGCCCCAGGGGAAGGAAGGTGTCCGCCCCGAAGTAGGCCCCCGCGAGTAGCCATCGCATGGCGATCCCGGCCGGCAGACCGCGTCGGGCGCGTGTGGTTCCGGCCGGAGTCAGTGCGCGATAGGAAAGCACGGCGACGACCGCGCCGACCGACGCGAGGAGCAGCACCGGCACCAACGAGGCCAACTCGAACGCGACGATCATCAGCGCCATCCCCAAGGCGAGCACGAGACTCGACGCCAGGTCCCGAAGCCGCCGCCCCGTCGTCTTCCCCGCCTCGCCGGCCGCGTCCGCGGCCCCCGCCCGATCGCCCACCGCTTCCGGGGCATCCCCGCTCGCCCCCGGCCCCGTCGAACCAGCCGAGCCGCCCAGCGCACGAAGTGCCGGCAGCGTCAGCAGGGCCGCGAGCGCGATCGGAATCGGCAGGAGGAGAAACAGCGAACGCCACGAGAGCCGATCGGCGAGCGTACCCGCGATCACCGGACCGATGAGCGCGGGCAGTGTCCACGCCGAGGAGGTGAGTGCCACCATGCGTGCTTGCAGGTGATCAGGGTAGGCCCGGCCGATCACCAGGTAGGCCAGACCCATGATCGCGCCGACCCCCAGCCCCTGGACGAATCTGCCGACCACGAACACCCACCACGTGGGCGCGACACCGGCGACCACACAACCCGCCGCCAGCAGGGCGAGGGCCACCGCGAGCGGCCGGCGCGGGCCCACGCGGTCTCCGGCCGCACCGGCGACGACCGCGCCCAGGATGCTCGCGAGCATCAACGCGGACAGGCCCCAGCCGTACGATTCCATTCCGCCGAGCCGCCGTGCGATGTGCGGCATGATCGCGACGACACCCATGGCTTCGAACGCGACGAGGCCCACCGAGATCAACAACCCCGACGACAGCGCCCGATGTCCGCGATCCCACACCGCCGCGCGCCCCGCGGGGTCGGGGGTAACGCCGCCGCCGGTGATCGCCGGCGGCGGGGCCGTTCCCGATCCCGGAGGCGAAGCCGTCCCCTCTCCCTCCGTCCGACGGAGCCCTGCGGGCATCCCCATGCGTGTCCCGTCCGTTTTCGATTCGACTGTCGTTGGCGGCATCGGGTCGCGCCGCAGCTCGGCTGACAAGGTCGACTCCAAGTCGTCCGTGAATTATGTTCCGTTCCGGAACGGAACGATAGTAGCCCCGCACTATACTCGTGACCATGGCCAGCTCCGGTACCCGACTGATCCCGACCAATCGGGGCCGCCCCCGCGACCACCGCATCGACGAGGCAGTCCTCGCGGCCACCATGCGACTCCTCGAGGAAGGCGGCTACGCCGACTTCACCCTGGAGGCGGTCGCCGTACGCGCCGGCACCACCAAGCCGGCCATCCGTCGCCGCTGGCCGTCGCGCCGCCACCTGATCGTCGACGCCCTCCTGGCGACCATGGGGGACGCCCCCACCCCGGACACCGGGTGCACCCACTGCGACCTCATTGCCGGCATCGCGACCCTCACCGCCGCCTTCGCCGGCCCCGGCACCCGTCGGGTGTGGCCCGCCCTGGTCGCCGACATCGCCGCCGACCCGACCCTGGCCGAAACCTTCTTCACCCGCCTCTTCGACCCCCGCCGCGCCGCCACGGCCACCGCCCTGCGCCGAGGCATCGACCGCGGCGACATCCGCCCCGACGCCGATCTCGACCTACTCCTCGACCTGCTGGCCTCCACCACGTACTACCGGGCGCTCTTCGGCCACCTCCCGATCACCGACACCCTCGCCGAGGACATCGTGATGATCGTCATGTCCGGCGTGGCCACGCCCTCCTGGCGGGCGCAGCACGAACGCCCACACGTCCACCCCTGAACCCCCACCGCCGAGAACCGCCTTCCGCCGCCCCCGGGGAGGTGGTGTCCGAACGTTCGGGCATGTCCGTGAGCGGCGCGCAGGCGCGGGAGAGCCGGGGTTTTCGAGATGCTATTCAGGGACGGGCACTCGGGGACGGATCGGCGCATCCGCTCCCGGACGGCGTCCGGTCGGGGCACTGAACCGGGCGTCGGCGCGGCGGGCGGCAACGCTCCGCCCGACGCCGAGCGTGGTTCGCGGACACGACCGGTTCGGGTCGTTCAGGAACACGTCCTGCGCGCCCCGACGCTCGACCGCGAATTCGCGGTCGGGGGTGGCCGCCGAGAGCCGCTGCCACCCCCGACCGCAGGGGCACCCGCGACCACAACCCACCGCCGACCGCGACGCGACGCTTCGGCAGACGACCGAGGCGACCGCAGGGGCGCTACCGCTGCTCCCGGAGCCACTGGTCGAAGGTGGTCGGTGCGATGCGGGCGCCCTCGCCCGGGAGCAGCACGTCGCCGGCCATCGACGTGTCGAACACCGACGACCAGGTCGGCACGAGCCTCACCGTGCGCCCGCGTGCCTCGTTGGTGCGCCGGGCCATGTCCACCAGGTCCTGCGGATCGGGTCCGGCCACGTCGACGTAGCGTCCCCGGGGCTCGCCGACCGCGATCTCGGCGAGGATGTCGGCGACGTCCGCAGGGGCGATCGGCTGGACGAGCAGCGGCGCGACTTCGGCGACCCCGTCACGTTCGGTCCAACTCGTCACCGTCGCGGCGAAGTCGTGGAACTGGGTGGCCGGGACGATGGTCCACGGCACCGGCCCCGCGGCCACGAGGCGTTCCTGTTCGCGCTTGCCGAAGTGGTGTGCGTTGCCCTCGTTTCGACCGACACCCGCGATCGAGAGCAGCACGTGGTGGCGGACGCGGGCCCGCTGCTCGGCTGCCAGCAGGTTCCGGGTGGTCGTGCCCAAGTACGCCACCGTCCCGGCTCGGTCGGTCACCGGCGCGTTGGTCGCGTCGACGACCGCGTCGACGCCGGTCAGTGCGTCGTCCAGCCCGTCCCCGGTCGACAGGTCCACGCCGAGCGAGCGACTGATCCGCACGACGTCGTGCCCGCGCTTCGCGAGGGCTGTGGCGGTCAGGGCCCCGATGTTCCCGGTCGCGCCGGCGATGGCGATGCGCATGACGATCTTTCCTTCTCTCGTTTCGATGTGTTCCGAAGTGTCACGGACCAAGAAGGCCCATGAAATCTCTGATGATGCCCGTCGATTTCCTGACGGTGCCGATCCGGCGCACCCCTTGCGCCGTCCGCCGAAGTGGATTCGCCTGGTCACAGCCGGAACGGATGGTTCCGTGAGCCGACCCCGGCGGGGTGTGGTCAAAGCCGGAAGGTCCTCACGACGAAGGTCTGTCCGGCTATCGACGGCCAACTCGCCCAGCTTTCGTCCGCGGCAAGGGCGGGCGCGTCGGCTCCGTTCGGCAGGCCGACGGCGGTGGACATCACGCGTAGTGGCAGGGCGCCCGTGCCGCGGGCGCGGATGACGACGTCGATGCCGTCGGCGGGCGGGGCGGCGTAGCTGAAGCTCCATGACCAGCCGCCCTCCGGCCGTCCGGCGCCGCCGGCAAGCTTCGCGCCCTCGACGGTGGCGTCGAGGATCTCGTGGGCGCCGGTGTCGGCGTGGACCTCGATGGTGTGGGCGTCGGCGGGGGCCTGGATACGGACGCGGATCGTTCGTACGCCGTCGGTCTCGACGACCGAGGTGTTCCTGATCGACGGTGTGTCCAGGGGTGCGGTCCTGGCCGCTCCGTTCGCGAGTGTGACGTCGCCGAGCGAGGGGACGCGGTCGTCGTAGCGTGCCGGTTCACCGGTGAGGAGCCTGCCGACGGTGGGCTGGGAGGTGTCGCCGAGGCTGACCCAGGTGGCTTTGCCGGTGTCGGCTTCCAGGACGTATCCGAGGCTGACCGGTCGAGGCTCGTCGGCGCTGTACCCGTCGAGGGCCGTACCCACGACCAGCGTGCCCGCAGCTGCCGCCGCCACCGCGAGCATCCCGACCGTGACCGTTCGGCGTGGGGGAAGGGGCTCCAGCAGACTCGGCAACAACGCTGCGAGCAGTACCGCGAGGACCAGCGGCGCGGCGATGAGTGCCAGCCCCAGGGCGGGCAGCAGCACGAGCACGACCGGCAGGACCAGTGCCACGACCGGTACGGCGGTGAACGCTCCGGTCACGGCTCGCCATGGGGAGTCCACACCGGTGAACCTCAACGTCACGCCTACGACGACCGTCCCGATCAACGCCGGCCAGGTGAAGAGGTAGGCGCCCTGAGGCAGCAGCACCGCGCAGAGCAGCGCGAGCAGCGCGAACCAGCCGAGCACACCCGTCATGACGTCCAGAGGCGACGCCTCGCGGCGGGCCCAGCGGTACCAGGCGACGATCAGCACCAGGAGCAGCAAAGCCCCGCCCCACGCGTATCGGCCGAGGTGGTACACGCTGCCCTCGGCGAGCGCGAAGTCCGGTCGGGCCAGGCTCAGTACCCACCATCCTGCCGAGCCGAGGACCGCCGCGCCGATCAGCGTGAGCGGGAAGGTCGCGGCGGCCCGTCCGACTCCGGTGGGGGAGAGCCCACGGCGCCGGCCGAGCCACAGCAGCACAGGCACGCCCGGGAGGGTTGCCAGGGCGAGGGGCAGGACCAGCCATGCGGGGTAGGACACGACCGTGTCGAACAGGGAGAAGTACGTGGCGTCCGGACCGGTTTGCGAGAGGTCCGTCCCGCCGAGCTGTCGGACCGCTGCGAGTGCCGCTTCCCCCATGTCCTGCACGCTCGCGCGGTCGAGCCGGGCGATGTCGTCGTGGGCGGTGTGGTAGTGCCCGGAGCCTTCCATGAAGGCGAAGTTGAGCCCTCGCATGCCGGCCTCTTCGAAGGCTGTCAGGTCGGTGTCGTTGGGCAGTCGGTCGTAGATCGCCGCGGAGAACGACGTGGTGAACGCGCCGGAGGCGCGCACGGCGGGGACGAGGCCGGTGCCCGCCATCTGGAACATCACGACGGGCCCGGAGGGACCCCGGCCCTCCATGTTCACCACGACGGTCCGCGAAGGGTCGGCGGCTCGGTCCGTGCCCGTCTCGGCGTCGACGAACGCCCGTGCGCCGAGCAGTCCTTGCTCCTCGCCGTCGGTGAACAGGATCTCGAGGTCGTTGCGGAACTGCGGTCCGGTCTTGAGCGCGCGGGCGATTTCGAGGATCGCGGCGACGTTGGCACCGTCGTCGGAGGCGCCGGGGGCGATCGGCACGGAGTCGTAGTGGGCGACGAGGACGATGCGGCCGGTGGGCTCCCTGCCGGGGATCCTGGCGTGGATGTTGGAGACGGATCCCACGACGGCCGGGGCGTCGTCGGCGTGGGAGGGCGCGACCCGGGCCTGGACCTGGGGATTGAGTCCCAGCTTCCGCAACTCGCCGACGAGATACTCCCGTACATCCGACTGTGCGGACGAACCCGTCGGGTGCGGGACCTTCGCGATCGTGTCGAGCCGGGCGACCGCACGGTCCGCCGAGAAGCCGCCGACGGGGGCGGAGGTCGACCGGGTCCCGGAGGTACGCAACGGCAACAGGGCCGCGACAGCGGTCAGGAGCAGCAGCGCAAGGGCGGCCAGGGCCGGTATTCGCTTGCGCATCGTGGTCGGGACCTGCACGGATGAACCTCCTGGCAGCAGTGGGGCGGAAACGGAGCTCCGCTCGAGCAACGCGCTTGATGCCGTGCCACCGCGACGGTGCGCGCCCGTCGCGGTGGGGAGCCACCGCAGACCTGGCCGACAGGCATCGGGTATCCGAGCCGATCTCGGTCGCGCCGGCTGCGGGCTCGCCGGGACGGCCGGGCATGACGAGGTTCAACCGGGCGAGGCTCGGCAGGGAAGGATCCGCGGTTTCGTTGAAGGGTGCGCTTCGGGGCGGCGCTCGACCCCGGTTGCACGGGAGCGCCCTCCGGATGGCGCGACGTCAGCTTGGGAAGGGGACCTGCGGCACTGGCCGAGGGGCGTCTCGGGACGTGCGGGCGGTCGTGTCGTAAGTGTCCACGGCCTGCTCGAGGTCCTCCGAGACGAGGTCCTGGTCGAGGGCGAACGCCGCCGCCGCGCCCTGTATCGCCGCGGTGATCACCAGCGCTTTCGGGTCGGCCACGTTGCCGACCGACCACACACCGAAAACGCCGGTCCGGCCCGCGGCGTCGGTGCGCGCCCAGCCGTCGGCGGGCCGCTCGCAGCCCGGGCCGGTGAGGGGCGTGTCGTGGGGCACCGTGGCCGGGACGACGAAAACCGCGCCGCGTGGGAAGACGCGGCCCTGGACCAACTCGACGCCGCGCAGCCGGTCGTTCTCCGTCACCAGGCGCTTGACCGTTCCCTCGGCGACGGTGACGCCGTGCGCCTCCAGGTCCCGGCGATCGCGCGGGGCGAGATCCCGGTCGTGGGGGAAGTAGACGACGTCGTACGACCATTGGCACAACAGCAGGGCGTGCCGCACCGCGCCCGGGTGGGTGCCCAACACACCGATGGGCCGACCGCGTATCTCATGTGCGTGGCAGTGGAGGCAGAACAGTACGTCGCTCCCCCGGAGTTCGCGGACGCCGGGGATGGCGGGCAGTTCGTCGCGCAGCCCGGTGGCCATCACGATTCGCCGGGCGCCGATGGTTGCGCCGCCGTCCAGGTGGACCAGGAAACCCGGATCGATCCGGTCGATCCTGCCCTTGATCAGGTCCACCCCGTGTCCGCCGATTTCGGCCCGGCCCACGGCGAGCAGGTCGGCCGCGGCCATACCGTCCCGGGAGGCGAAGCCGTGCGTGTGCGCGGCGTTGCGCGTGTTGCCGCAGTCCACCACCGCAACCCGCCGCCGAGCCCTGGCCAACAGCAGCGCCGTGCTCAGTCCCGCGGCACCGGCACCCACGACCACCACGTCGTAGGCGCCGTTGTCGGCGGGGATGATGCGTACATCCTCCGTCGTATTGCCCACGGCGGTCACCTCCGCCTCGAGCGTGCACCGACGGTCGCCTCGTTGGCAAATGGGCTTGCTATTTCCGCAAAGCGTGCGTGTGCGGCGCGGTGCGGCCGGAACACGGTCGCCGAACACGGCCTTTGGCTCGATTGCGGCGACGGCACGGTCGAGAGAATCCGGGAACGTCCGATTGCTGGGCGTGGAGCCCGACATCGCGTGTCGCGCGAGTCGATCGGCGCGTTGGTCGAACCGTTCGAGCGGGGGATCGGCCCGGGGGAGCGGAACGCGACGATGCCGGCTCGATGCACGAGGGTGTGCGCGCCGCGGTCTCGACGGCTTACGTGGGTTCCGCGCCCAGGAAGCGGGTGCTCAATTGTGCGCATGTGGGGTGTTCCCCCTCTCGCGAGGTTCGCAGATGTCGACGCGTCGGGGCGTGCCGGGACCGATACTAGACCGACGCGTCGATTAATGAATAGATAGGCTCGATCGATCGTCGACACCCTCGTCGCAGAGGTGGGCCACGCGGCGCGAGAGGGCCCGGTGACGTCTACCCCAGGTGCGCCACGAAATCGCTTGTGGTCGCGCCTTGTGACGTTCACCGCGGGGGCTGCGGCAGGGGCCCTTGGCCAAATGCGCTTGAGGTCGTACCGACTTCCGGTCCAGGAGGCCGCGCATGGCACCGTCGTCCACCCCCGACGCCGGTGAGTCGGTGAGAACGAATTCGTCTCCTTCGCACGGATGAGGTGATCGCACCGACGTGGACACCGACTGCGTTGTCTGCACGGCGCGTCCTTGCTCACACGGCAGAGTCCGGGTCGACCACGTCCCATGTCCCGAATCGGGTCAGGCCGGCCGATCCGGCCAGCGCCACCGAGGCGTGGTTGTCGAGTTGGCAGCGATACTGCGGCTGGTAGCCCCGTGCGAGGGCGCGCCGGGAGATTGCGCGCACAAGACGGCGAGCGTGGCCCCGGCCCCGGAACGGCGGGAGCGTGAGCACGCCGAGATCAGCCGGCGGCCCGTCGTCCCACGGATACATGCTCGCCACGCACACCAGTCGCCCGTTCTCGAACGCCCCGTAGACGGCCCAGTGATCCAGCTCGACTGATGCGTCGTCGCGGTCCTGTGCCGACGCCTCTTTCTCGAACCGTCCGAACACGCCTGCGTCGGCCTCGGTGAGCGGGCGGATCGAGCAGGTGTCCGGCTCGCCGAGCAACTTCTCCTGGGCCCCGACGGTGAAATAGAAGAGGTTGTCGGCTCCGTGCAGGGAGATGCCGGACTTTTCCAACCGCTGCCGGAAGCCGGTTTCGTCGACCGGCTGTCCGTTTTCCAGGCCCACTGCCTCAGCGACCGCGGGGGTGAGCAGGACGCGCGTCCTCCCGCCGGTCGCGGTGAGGATGGTGAGCCGTTCGCTCTCGTCGAGCGCGGCGTCGACGGTGACGCTGAAGGCGCCGTCCTCGTGGAGGAGGCGACTCGTGGGGGAGGGCGTCAGCCAGAAGTCGGTGATGGTGGAAGGAAACATGTCGGGTGCTTTCTGGGCGTCGCGGTCCGGGGCCGGGCGACGGCCACACGTCGTGTCGCGGGACGCCTCGCTGAGACGTTGGCGACGGCGGCGCGTCAACGGCCGCTGGACGGGGGCCGGTTCGGCTGCGGTCGGGGGAGGTCGCAAGCATGTGACGAGAGTGATCGGCGGTCGGTGACGGTGAGGCCGAGGCTCCGGCCCAGACCGAGGGCGCCGGTGCGGTCTTCGGCGTCGGCGTCGGCGTCCACGTCGAGCACGTCGTGGTCTTGGCCGTCTGTCCAGCACGTGGGCCGGCATGGTGCGGGCCAGTCCTTGCCCCCTTGCGCGACGTATATAAAGGGAACGTGCCCCGACAGCACGGTGGCGCGTATATAGGGGACACGCGCCGGCGCAGCGCCAAGTCCTGGATCGCGGTTCGACGGGGGCAGGCGCGCTGCGGAGCCTCCGTGGGTATCGCCTCGACGCTGCCGCCTACCGGTCCGCGCCGACCATGTTGCGGTTCGGCCGGTGGGGTTCCGCATGGTCCGTGGCGTGTGTCGGTCCCGGGTGTGACACGGGGCGGTGGGCCGGTCGGGGTGTCATCGTGCCATGTGGAGAAGATCGTCGACGGCTTGGAGCACCGCGTCCGCGCGTTCCTGGTGGAGCCAGACGTGTCCGGCGTCGTCGAGGGTTCGGTGCTCGCCGTTGGGTACGGAGCGTGCCAGTTCCGCGTGCAGCGCGGCCTTGGCATCGCTGCACTTCTGCCGCGTCTCGGCGGGCCACGTGCGCGCCTCGGCCTCCTCCTCGGCCAGAGCGGTGAGCACGATCAACGGCACATCCGGAAGACCCGGACCGCTCCGCAACTCGCCGGCGACCTCGCTGTCGAGGTTCCACGCCTCGTCGATGCCGGTCCGCCACGCGTCGAGGTGGTAGTCGAGGAGTGGCCGGCGAACGGACTCGGGCCACCTCCTTGAGACCGGTTCCAGCTGATCGAGGGCCTGCTGCAGTTGCTCCGGTGTCACCTCCGGCAGTCCCCCGAGTCGCAGCTCCTCCACCTGCTGCCGCATTTGCTCCGCGTGTTGCCGCACCTCCTCGGGCACCCGGGCGAGGAAGTCCTCGTGGGAGGGGTCCAGCAGGAGCAGCCCCGCCACCCGAGCGGGGAAGCGTTGCGCGAACATGCGCGCGTAGGACCCGCCCAGGGAGTGGCCCACCAATATGTAGGGGGCGGGTATGTCCGCGGAACACAGCAGGTCGTGCAGTTCGTCCGCGACCTCGCCGGCGGAGCGCGGCAGTTCGACCCGGTCGCTCCAGCCGGTACCGGCGCGGTCGTAGAGCACGCTGGTGGTCGACTCGGCCGTCCGGTTGTGAATGTTGAGGTAGTCCAAACCGACCATCCCGCCCCCTGGGAGGAACACCACGGCCGGGCCGCCGGAACCGGAGCGATGCAGCATCAGTCGTCGGCCGGCGACGACGTGCCGGCGCCCCAGCGGGGGCGCAGGCAGCGAGAGCGCAGCATCGGGGCGAAGTGCGGGCGACGAGTTCGGCATGGTCTGCGTCCTAACTGTTCTCATTTTTGAGAAAGGTAGCGGCGGTGACATTGTCCTGTCCATGGATACGGTCGATCTGTTTCTGAACCCTGTGCGAATGCGCATCGTGCACGCCATGTACGACGGACTGGCGCGCACCACCTCGGAGTTGTGCGCCCTGCTGCCGGACGTCTCCCAGGCCACCGTGTACCGGCATGTCGGCCTTCTGGCCGGCGGCGGTGTCCTCGCGGTCGAGAGCGAGGAGCGGGTCCGCGGTGCCGTCGAACGCCGATACGTGTTGCGCCGCGGCAGAACGGTGATCGACGTCGACACGGCCTCGTCGATGTCGATCGAGGACTACCGCCGGACGTTCGCGGTGGCCTCGGCGACCCTGCAGGCCGAGTTCAGCGCCTACCTCGATCGCGAGGGTGCCGACCCCGTCCGCGACCTGGTGGGCTTTCGCCAGCACGCGTTCTGGCTCAGTCGGGACGAACTCACGGAAATGATGGTCGATTTGCGCGAAGTGCTGATGGCCCGAGCCGGCAACGAGCCGTCGCCGGAACGCGTGCGACACATGCTCAGCCTGATCCTGTTCCCCGGACAGGCACCGACCCCCTCGCAGAGCCCGGACGCGTAGCCCGGAGCAGGCCCCTTGTCCTCCCGCACAACAATGACGCGTGAGTTTCGTCGAAACGGACGATTCACGACCTCCCTCTCGGGTGTCTAAAGTCAGCCATCCCCCCGCCGACGATGTTCTGCCGTCGGCCGCTCAGGAGGTTCCCCAGGATGGCCAAGTCCGTAATGACGCCTGTGCACTTGATACATAAAACAAGAACAACGTCCAGGATTGTGGCGCTGGCCACCACGGCCTGTCTGACCGCCGCGGCGTGCGGCGGCGGGGGCGGCGGCCCCGGTGGTGCCGCCGACACCGTGACCATCGGCCTGGGGTCCGACCCCGGCACCCTCAATCCGTTCGCCGGCGCAAACTCGGCCGCCGGCGTGATGAACGCGTTCGCGTACGACTCCCTCGTGAGCATCGCGGCCGACGGGCAGGTGGTTTCCGGACTGGCACAGTCCTGGACGGTCCACGGCGTGGACAAGGTCGAGTTCAAGCTGCGCGAAGGGGTAACGTGCGGCGACGGTACGCCCCTCGGGGCCTCCGATGTCGCGAACCAGTTCAACTACATCGCCGACCCGAAGAACCAATCGCCGTTGCTGGGCCTGTCCGTGCCCCGGACGACCACCGCGACCGCCGACGACGCCACTCGTACACTGTTCGTGACCACGCGGGACCCCGCGCCGATGTTGCTGCGCATGTCCGCGATGGTCGGTATCGCGTGCCCCAAGGGATTGAAGGCGCCGGACACCCTCGCTCGCGCCTCGAACGGCACCGGCCCGTACATCCTCTCCGACGTGGTGCCGGGCGACCACTACACGTACGTCAAGCGCAAGGGCTACACCTGGGGCCCGGCCGGCGCCGGCAACGACCAGTCCCCCGAGAAGGTGATCTTCAAAGTCGTCTCCAGCGAGACGACCGCGGCCAACCTCCTCCTGTCCGGTCGGCTCAACATCACGCAGGTCCTGGGCCCCGACCGAGAACGTCTGCAGGGTTCCGGCCTGAAACAGCAGAGCGTGGACCTGCTGCTCGGGCAACTCGTCTTCGCCGAGACCCCGGGGCACCCGACGGCCGACGAACACGTCCGGCGGGCCCTGATCCACGCCCTGAACCTCGGTCAGATCGGCGCCGTCGCCACCGGCGGAAAAGGCACCCCCTCCAAGGGACTCGGACTCGCCGAACCCAAAATGTGCCCCGGTGACAACACCACCGGCAACCTGCCGGCACACGATCCGGCCCAAGCCGCCGCCGAGTTGACCGCAGCGGGCTGGACCAAATCCGGCGACTCCTGGACCAAGGACGGCAAGACGCTGGAGATCAGGTTCACCTACCTGAGCGGCGGCGAACAGGTCCTCGCCGCCGCGGAGTTGACCGTGCAGCAGTGGAAGGCGCTCGGCGTGAAGGTGACCACGTCCACCTTCACCGGCACCACGCTCACCTCGGTCGTGGGAGGCGACGCCTGGGACGTCTCCTGGCCGCCGTTCACCGCAGCGCTTCCCGACCAACTGGTGCCGTTCTTCAGCGGCCCCCGGCCACCACAGGGTATGAACTTCGGCGGGACGGACAATCCCGACCACCAGCGCCTGGTCGCCGCCGCGCGGCTCAAGCCGGACACGGCCAGCTGCGCCGACTGGAACGCCGCCGAGGTCGCGCTGTTCAAGCGCGTCGACGTCGTGCCCTTCGTGGACACCCGGGTGACCATGTTCGGCAAGGGCGTCACCTTCCGCCTCGACCGAGGGGCCATCGTCCCCACCGCGCTGCGCAAGGACTGACGATCCGCCCCGCGTGAACGACAAGCACTCGCGCGCGTGCCGTCGCGATCCCTGAACGGGGAGACCGCACAACCATAGGGAACCTTCCCGGTGCGGAACCCGCCGAGCCACGGCACGGCAACTCGCCTTTACGGAAGGCGCGTTCGAGGTAGTGCCGACACCCCGCCGAGAGGAGGGTGGCCGCACCTCGGCGGAACACCGCCGAGAGAATCGACGCCCGGCACGCCCGCCACGGATCGTCCTGGCCCGGGACCACGGATCGGCAACCTCGTCGAATCATCGGCGTCCGGCCGGCCGGTAGCGACGTACCCACACCGCTCACACCGACCCCGAGCACGGCCCCGGCGGCAGCCGCGTCCTTCCGAGACGCCGCTCCGGCGACGCGACCACTACCGGCCGACAGCCGGGCCTCGGCCGGCCGGGGCGCGAAGTGCCGCCCGACGGCGGTGACGCATCCGCCACCAGCACGGTCGCCACGAGACGCAGTCCTTCGTCGGTGGCGCCGATCGGGCCCATACATCCGGAATTTCGCTCTCCGCACCACCTCTCGGAACCAGGGATGACGCCTGGCCCCATGTCCTCGGCCGCCATGTCCGGCCGAGGGCGGTCCATCTCCTGCAAGGAGTCCCCATGGCACAGACCATCCAGGTCGCGGCGCGGGACGTCGCCGACCCGAACGCCGCCGAGTTCGTCCTCGTGCAGCGTGTCGGCACGATCCCGTCCGCGAACGGCGCAATGCCTCACCGCAGCAGTAGCGTTGCGTTCGACGGGAACGGTGGCGACATCACGTCGACGTGGTCGACGAAGACCCGATGACGACCACACGGACAAGCAGTTTCGCCGGTACCCGGACCAACCCGTGGGTGACGTTCACACTCAGACGCCTCGGTCGACTGACGGTGTCCCTCGCTGTGCTGATCACGGCGTCGTTCGCGATGATCCACCTGGTCCCGGGCGACCCGGTACGCGCCGCGCTCGGCGTCTCGGCCTCCCCCGAACTGGTCCAGGCACGCGAACACGCGCTCGGCCTGGACCGGTCCCTGCCCGACCAGTTCGGGAGCTTCCTCGCCGGACTCCTCCAGGGTGATCTCGGCGAGTCGATCGGTGCTCAGATGCCGGTGGCCGACATCATCTCCGACCGGCTGCCCTCGACCATGCAGATCGCGGCGATCGCGTTCGTCACCACCATTCTTGCGGCGGTCCCACTCGGCATGGCAGCGGGAGTCTTCACCCGCCACGGCCGCCACAGGCGCCTCGAACTGGCCTTCGTCGGTGCCACCGGTGTGGTGGCAGTCCTGCCCGAGTTCCTGCTCGCGGTCGGGCTGGCCGCGCTCTTCGGAGCCCAACTCGGCTGGCTGCCGGTGGCCCTGAAGGACGGACCCGAATCGTACGTGCTGCCGGTACTGGCGCTTGCCATCGGCCCGGTGGCCGCGCTGTCGCGGATCGTGCGGGTCGAGACGCTGCGCGTGCTCGACGAGGACTACATGCGCACTGCCCGCGCCAAGCGACTGCCCACACGGATCCTCTACGTGCGTCACGCGCTGCCGAACCTGCTGACGTCCTCGCTCACCCTCGGCGGGCTGATGCTCGCCGGGCTGCTGACCGGGACCGTCCTGGTGGAGAACGTCTTCGCGTGGCCGGGCCTGGGCATGACGATGGTCCAGGCCATCATCCAGAAGGACTATCCGCTGGTGCAGGGGGTCGTCCTCGTCTACGGCACCATCGCGCTGCTGATCAACTTCACGGTCGACGTCCTCCTCGCCATCGCCGACCCGAACTCCACGATCCGGGAGAGCTGACCATGTCGTTCACCCAACGCCTGTGCCGAACCCTGCGCACGCCGCTCGGCATCCTCACCATGTTCGCCGTGCTCGTGCTGCCGGTCGTCGCGATCGTCGGGCCGATCCTGTGGCAGGACACCGCCGATCGTGTCGACACCACCGCGATCGGGCAGGGCGGCAGCGCCGAGCACTGGTTCGGCACCGACGCCCTGGGCCGTGACATCGCCGCGCGTACGGTCGTGGCGACCCGCCTGACCCTCGAACTGACCCTCGCCGCCACCGTCATCGGCGGCCTCGGCGGGTTTGTGCTCGGCGCCTTGCCGACCGTGCTGAGCCCGCGCGTCGCCCGCCTGGTCACGGCCCTGGTCAACCTGCTCATTGCGTTTCCCACCCTGCTGTTCGTGCTGTTCCTCGCGATCGTCTTCGGCGTGGGCACCCGCGGCGCGGTACTGGCGATCGGCATCGGAGTCGTGCCGACCTTCGCCCGACTCATTCAGAACCTGGCGGCGTCGGTGGCCGGGGCCGACTACGTCGCCGCTGCGCGCATCCTCGGGGTGGGTCGCTTCCGGCTGATCGTGCGGCACATCCTGCCCAACATCGCCGAGCCGGTCGCGCTGTTCCTCTTCCAGGCCGGCGCCGGCATCCTCGTCGCGTTCTCCGGCCTGTCGTTCCTCGGCCTGGGCGTACAGGCGCCGGACTACGACTGGGGCCGACTCCTCAACGAGCAACTCGCCCGCGTCTACACGCACCCGGAGTCGGCGGTGGGACCGGCGGTGGCGATCGTGCTGACCGGACTCGTGTTCAACCTGGTGGGCGAGGTGGTGTCGCAGGCGAGCGGCCGGCGCGGGCTTCGGACGGCGCCCGACCGGGACCACCGGGGCGCCGCGTCGACGCCGTCGGGCGACCCGGACGTCACGGCCGCCGCCGAGAAGACCGGCCCCACCCCGCTGCTCGAGGTCGACCGCCTGCGGGTCACGTTCCCCGGTGGCCATGTGGCGGTGCGCGATGTGTCCCTGTCGGTCGCGCCCGGAGAGGCGGTCGGCATCGTCGGAGAATCGGGCTCCGGCAAGAGCCTGACCGCGCTGGCCGTCGCCGGCCTGGTCCCCCATCCGGCGCGGGCCGCCGCGCGGTCGATCACCTTCGACGGTGTCGACCCGACGGCCGACACCAGGCTCGGCACATCGCTCTCGATGGTGTTCCAAGACCCGATGGCGTCGCTCAACCCGGCCCTCACCATCGGCAAACAGCTTTCCGAGGTGGCCGAAGTGCACCTCGGCCACAACCGAACCCAGGCCATGAAGCGGGCCGTGGATCGGCTGCGCGCGGTACGTATCGCCGACCCCGAGCACCGCTCGGGCATGCGCCCCGGCGAGTTCTCCGGAGGCATGCGGCAACGCACCATGATCGCCATGGGCCTGATGGGCGAGCCCAGACTCGTCATCGCCGACGAACCCACCACCGCGCTCGACGTGACGGTGCAGGCCCAGGTGCTCGCCCTGCTGCGCGACGTACGCGAGAAGTCGGGTGCGGCCGTGCTGATGATCTCGCACGACATCGCCGTCGTGTCCCAGGTCTGCGAGCGCGTGATGGTGATGTACGCCGGGCGGGTGGTCGAGGAACTGCCGACGGGCGACCTGGTCACCGGCACCGCACATCCATACACCCGAGCCCTGATCGGCGCCGTGCCCGACATGACGACCGACCGCAGGCTGCCCCTGGTGACCATCGCCGGGCGCCCGCCCGGGCCCGGCGAGGACACACCCGGCTGCCCGTTCGCGCCGCGCTGCGACCTGGCGACGGACCGCTGCCGCACCGACGAGCCGGCTCTGGAGAGGATCGACGCCGCCCGCCGCGTCGCCTGCTGGCATCCGGTCGTCACGCCGGCCGAGGCGCGGACACAACCCGAATGAGCGGCCCGTGGGGTGCCGGTCGAGCGCGACGAGGATGAGGAAGCCCCCACGGCCACCACTTTCCGGCCGGCCCCGGCGATCCGACCCCGCCGTCGGAGCCCAGGCGCCGGGGGCGGCGACCCGACGGCGGCGCACGGCGCACGGCACCAGCGTGCGCATCCGACACCGACCGACTGCACCCGTACCACCGTGCGCACCGCCTCGCCTGGACGATGCGGGCGCGGGACGGACGGTGTAAGCGAGGTCGGACTCGATGCCGTTTCGGATGCGCTCGTCGGCGTCGCTCCGTGCAGATGGTGCGGCCGGGTCGGTCGCGCGGCCGCTTGGTGTCCGGTTCGGCCGGACGTGCCGGGCTCATCCCGTGACCGCCGCAGTCTCGACGGCTCACGTGTGTTCCGCTCGGCCCGGTCCGGGTCGAGTGTGTCGTCGATTCGCCCGGCCGATCGGCGGCACGGCGGAGTAGGTCGGCGATGCCGGTGCGCGGTTGTCGTTCAGGGCTCCGATGTTCTGGTCGCGGCGGGCCTCGGCGGCGGTGTCCAGGGTCAGGACCGCGTAGGTGGGGTCGACGGCAGGGCCACCGCTGCGTCGACCAGGGTGAAGAGTGCGGCCAACGGGTCCGCTGCGCGTCCGAGTTCGGTGAGGTGGGCGGCGGTCTCGGTGCCTTCCCGTTCGAGGATCGTGGTGATGATCGCGTGTTTGCTCGGGAAGTAGTGGAAGAGGTTTCCGGGGCTCATGCCCACGCGTGCGCAGATGTCGGCCGTGCGTGTGCGGTGGAATCCCTTGTCGGCGAAGCAGGTCGAGGCGGCCCTCAGGATCCGGTGGCGCTGGGCGGCGTGCTCGACGGGATCGATCGTGCGCCTTTATGGCGCGTTCATCCCTCGTTCGAACGTCCGGGTCGACGCGTCCTGGGGGCGCCTGCCCTAATGATAGACCGACGGGTCGATGAATGAATTGTGGGCTCGTCCGATCATCGACGCCCTCGTCGCAGAGGAGAGACGTACGTGAACCATTCCCGAGAGTTCGGCCGGCCGACCAGCCGCCGAGGATTCCTACAGACCGTGGGTGCGGTGGGCGGCGCCGGGGCGGCACTGTCCGCCATGGGCGCGCTCGGTCTCGCGCCCTCGTCGGCGAGCGCCGCCACGCCGCCGTTCCGTGCGCCGCGCGCGTCCGACTTCACGCTCACGGGCCGTCGTCCGGCCCGGGTGGCGGTGGTCGGTGCGGGTGTGGCCGGGCTGACCGCCGCGTACGAATTGTGCAAGGCCGGCCACGAGGTGACCGTGCTGGACGCCCGTCCGCGGATCGGCGGGCGCAGTCTCACGGTGCGCGGCGGCGACACGCTGACCGACATCAAGGGCGTGACGCAACGGGCGGGTTTCGCGCCCGGCCAGTACTTCAACGCCGGACCGGCGATGCTTCCGCAGTGGTCGGTCAGCACCGACTACTGCCGTGAACTGGGGGTGCCCCTGGAGGTGTTCGCGATATCGAACACGAACACGTTCGTGTTCGATCCGGCGTCATCGCGTTCGCGGACCCGCTCCTGACCCGCGCCGCCACCTCGAGTAGATGGCAGGCGGCGACCGGCACCTGGGATGACCTCTTCGTTGCCCGAGCCTCTCGGGCGCACCGACTCGACGAACGGCTACGCCTTGCGATACGAGTGGCGGCGTTCCCTGCACCTGTTGACGGTCGCAGCGTCGGATGCTTCCGCGTCGAACGTCTCCGACTCGGACGCTTTCGAGTCCGACCGGCGGCGTGTGTGGGCGGAGGGTCTCGACGAGACCGGGGACGTGCCGGTGGTCGTGGTGTCGGGGGAGCGGGGCAGCGGGAAGTCTGTCGCGTTGGAGCAGGAGCAAACCCGCCTGGACGGCGCCCGGTTGCCGAACGCCTACGTGCACCTGGGCAGGGACGTGTTCGCTTTCGTTCAGTGGTCTTGGCGGTAGTGGTCGAGTTTGTCCGGATCGATCTCGAAACCGAGCCCGGCGCCGGGACGGATGGCCAGCTCACCGTCGGTGATCTCGAGAGGTTCGGTGAGCAGGTCGTCGCTCATGTCGAGGAAGTTCGACAACTCGCCTGCGCGTCGCGCGGTCAGGGGGTACGCGGCTCCGAACGCGACGGTGCACAGTGAACCGATCTGCCCGTCGATTTGACTGCCCATCACCACTTCGAGTCCGAGACCTTCGGCGAGGTGGTGAGTACGCTGCGATCGGGTGAATCCGGTGCGTGCGGTCTTGATGTTGACCGCGGTCGCGGAGCCGCCGAGGATCTCCCGCGTGACATCGGCCGGGGTGACGGCGGACTCGTCGGCGATGAACGGGACGTCGAGCCGGGAGACCAGCCATCGTCGGCCGAGGACGTCGTCGGCGGGGCAGAGCTCTTTGGCGAACGACAGCCCGAGGTCGTTCATCTCCTTCATCGCACGGGCGGCTTCGGCCGCGGTCCAACCGCGGTTGCCGTCGACGTAGAGATCGACGTCGTCGCCGAGCCCGGTGCGCAGGGCCCGGACGACCGCGGTGTCCAGCGACACGGGCCGGCGGCCGACCTTCACCTTGAACGTGGTGATGCCGTACCGGTCGACCATGCGCTCGGCCTCGGCGACCATCGCCGCGGGCTCGTCGAAACCGAGCATGTGCGACACCCGCATCCGGTCGGTGTAGCCGCCCAGCAGCTCGGTGACCCGGACGTCGAGGCTGCGGCCGAGCGCGTCCCACACGGCCATGTCGATCGCGGCCTTCGCGGCCGGATTGCCGACCGTGCGGGCGAGACGGGCCGCGATCAGCTCACGCTGCAGCAGATTCAGCCCGACGAGTTGCGGGGCGAAGATTCCGTCGATGACGGCTCGAATCCCGGTCTGAGTCTCGCCGTAAGTGAAGGGGCGAGGCGGTGCCTCCGCGACGCCGACGATCCCGTCGTCGGTCCGAACCCGAACCAGCAGATGTTCGGCAACGTGCACCTCACCGGAGGCGAACCTCAGTGGCTTGCGGTACGGGATGGCGAACGGAATCGCCTCCACGCCGGTTATTTTCACCAGTGCCTCTCAAAGGGCCGGTAGTGGGAACGGCCGGTAATGGACGGACGGCCCGCGGTCCGACAGCCGCGCAACCCGTGGTGCGATTTCCGGCGCGAGCACCGGATTTCGCACGCCGGGGCGGGCCGAGGTGGCCGCTCAATAAAGTTCGATCACCAGCTTGTCCGTCAGCGCGCGGGACACGCAGAGCGCCATCTGATCGCCGGCGGCCTTGTCGCTCACGGACAGGCAGGCGTCCCGGTGGTCGGGTGTGCCTTCCAGGACACCCGACACGCACGAGCCGCAGATGCCTTCCTCGCAGGACTTGAACACGTCGATGCCGTTCTCGGTCAGCACCGACAGAATCGACCGGTCGGCGGGGACGTCGAAGACCTCCCCGGTGTCGAGTTCGACGATGAGCGGCCGATCGGCGCTTGTGTCGATCCCGGCGGCGACGAAGTGCTCGATGTGCACGTGCGCTTCGCCGACCACGGGCGCGAACACGCCGGCGACCCGGTCCATGAATCCCCGCGGCCCGCACGTGTAGACATGACAGCCGGACGTCAGGTCGGCGGCGACCCCGGCCAGGACGGCCGGATGATCGTCGCGGGGAACCCCGAAGTGCAGGTGTACGCGATCTCGGAAGTCCACACGTCGTTCGAGCAGTTCGGTGAAGGCCGCGTCGGTGCGGCTGCGGGCGAAGTAGTGGAGTTCGAAGTCCGCCTCGTCCCGGTGCAGTCGGTGGGCCATACCCAGCAGCGGGGTGACCCCGATTCCCCCCGCGACCAGCACGTGCCTGTCGGCATCGGCGGCGAGCGTCAGCAGGTTTCGAGGCGCGCCGACTCGGAGTTCGTCACCCTCCGCGACCGTGTGCAGCGCCGCCGAGCCGCCTCGCGACGCTGCTTCGCGTTTGACTGCGATGAGCAGTGCCGTGGGGTCGTCGGGTGGGCCGCACAGCGAGTATGTTCCTGGAGAAGGCCTCGAGATCGTCCACGCCGACGATCGACCGCACTGTGGAGCCATCCTGAGGCCCGGGCGACACGGCGTTGACGGTCACGCCGTGGGGTGCGAGTTCGCGGGCGAAGACCTTGGTCGCGGACAGGACGGCGCCCTTGGAGGAGGCGTAGTGTCCGCCGGTCGCCGTGCCGCCGTTCTGGCCGGCCAGCGACGCCATGTTGACGATCCGTCCGTGGCGTTGTTCGGCGAAGTGCGCGCCGAAGATCTGGCAGGCGACGAACCTTCCGGTGAAGTTGACCGCCATGACGGCGTCGAGTTCGTCGGGCGTGATCTCCAGCAGCGGCGTCGCCCGGGTTCGGGCGGCATTGTTGACCAGGACGTGCACCGCGCCGAAGTCGCGGACGACGTCGGTCTTGAGCCGTTCCAGGGCCGAGCGTTCGCCGACGTCGACGGTGTAGGCCCGGGCGGACCTACGGGCGCCGTCCAGGTTCCCGGCAAGCGTGGCCGCCGCGTCGCCGTCGAGATCCGCGATCGCGACGCGGTAGCCCTCGGTGTGCAGGTGCCGCACGATGAACTCACCCAGTCCGTGGGCACCGCCGGTGACCACGGCGATTCGGGGATTCGGGTCGGCGGTCACAGCAGGAATCCCGCGGCCGGGACGGCCTCTTCGCTGTCGACAAGCCGAACGACCTTGCGTGTGATCCGGTCGCCTCCGGGGCCTTCGGGAGACAATCGGATCCGATGCAGTACGTCGCCCGCCCAGATATCGTGGTTGCCGCGTTTGTAGGCAATCAGGATCTGTGCGGATCGCAGCACGACCTCCTCGTCGGACGCCGACTGCGGCACGAACCGGGACACGGTTCGCACGGTGCGCGCGGCGTCGACCGCGGCGATGGCGTAGCCCTCGGTCATCCGGCCCACGCGCATGCGCCGCATGCGCGCGTCGTCGTAGACCATGTTCAGCGTGTCGGCGAAGTCGTCGCCGCTCGGATCGACCGGAATCACGTAGAGGCCGTCGTCGGTGAACAGCTCGTTCCACGTTACGTAGTCCTTGTGGTCGAGCAACTCGGCCTCACGCCACACCAGTTCGACGGCCCGGGTCACGCGCGGGTCGGTCATGGGGATGGGGGCAGGCACGTCGGTGCGCTCAGGCATCGCTCATCATCTCCTTCCATTTGGCGTAGGCGGCGCGCATGCCCGTCTCGTCGGTGACGTGGGAGGTCGGTCGGCCGTCGGGCCCCGTGGTCTCCCGGGCCAGGCCGCGGTTGATCAGGATCGGCATCTCGGGGGCACCCCGGGCGCCGCGCTGGACACGGTCCCAGCCTTCGGCGTCGTCGGGGGTGCCGAAACCGAAGGGTCCTTGGACGTGCTCGTGGATGCGCAGTCGTTCCCGGTTGACCGCCTCGACCTCGGGCGGACCGTCGACACCGATGGCGATGTGCTCGATCCAGGTTTCGTCGACCGAGATCGGGCGCAGCACCCCTCGCCGTCGACGACGAACCGCAGCGCTTTCGCGCGACGGGCCGGATGATGTGCGGCCTCGTCCCGTTCCAGGAGGAAGCGCGTCGCGGGGTGGTTGCAGGTGATCACGCCCTCCAAGTCTTGCCGCCCCTCCTGGACCGTCCATGAGATGAACTCACCCATGTGTCCCGGGGCTTCGCGCTCGGCGGTCCGCGCGGTCCGCGCGGTCCGCTCGGCCAGGCGCCTCGCGACGATCCCGTTCCGCAGCCGCAGGGCTCGCGCGATCCGACCCGGCTCGATCCGTACCTCGACACTCACGACACCACCACCGCCTCCTCCGGGCATCCGCAGCCCGGCAGACCCACGGTCATCCGCTGCTCCAAGCCGGCACAGCCACCCTCCGGGCCGACGGTGCGCTGCGGGCCGAGGACGAACATCCGACCACGCCGGCGAGTGGCGTCCGTCGAGGGCAGACAGCACAGCAGCGCGTTGTACACCGTCACCATGTCCACGTGCAGCCGTCGCGCCGTGGTGGCCAGTTCTTCGCAGGTGGGCGGGCATCCCGACTCGTCGAACGAGGGCGCGCACCGCAGGACGGCGACGACGAGTTCGACCGCGGTGATGGGCGGCGGCACACACCCACGCATCCCCTGCACCACGCGCGTTTCCAGCGGGAAGTCGTCGCTGGACGAGGCGTAGATCCTCGCGACCGACACGGACAACTGGCCGACATCGGGCTCACCGGTACATGGATTCGCAGCGCACACGCACCCGAGGACGCTCTCCGTCAGATCGTGAATCGCCAACGATGTCAGGGCCATGTCGTCGTCCTCGGGCGCTTGAGGTCCGGCGACTACACGCGGGACGGGCTGGCGAGCCGGTGCCGGCCGCGCGGACCAGGCGCCAGTCGGCCGAGGACAACACGGTCGGCGGCTCGTTCACCCAGACGTCCGCGGGACCCGCCGAGCAGCAGGTGTCGGCGTACGAATCAATGTGCTCAGCCACGTACGGATGAACGTGCTCAGTTGGGCGGCGTGTCGTAGTTGATGCGCGTTGGGGTGCGGGAACGCTGGGCCGGTCGGGTGAGGTTGCGGCGGAGGGCGGCGGAGTGGTCCTGGACTCGGAGCGGTGGTTGGAGCTTCGGCGTTTCCGCGCGCTGCGCGAATCGGGGATGAGCATCTCGGAGATCGCTCGTGAGACCGGGCTCAACCGGCGAACGGTGCGCAAGTATCTGTCGAGCGATGTTCCGCCGGGGCCGCCCCGAAAGGTTGTCGTCCCACCGTCGGGGGGTCGTCGGCGGGTGATCGGCGAGGTCGAGCCGATCGTCGATGTCTGGTTGCGGCGCGAGATCCTGCTCAAGGGTTCGGTGATCCACGAACGCCTCGTCAAGGAGTACGGGTTCACCGGCAACTACCAGCGCGTCAAGATCTATTTGCAGCGGGCCAGGCCGCGGATCGCCGCCGAGTTGGGCATCGCCCCCGACGAACTCGCGGGTCTGCATCGAAGGTTCGAGGTGGCGCCCGGGGTCCAGGCCCAGGTCGACTGGGGCGACGAGGGCGCCATCCTCGCCCACGTCGGGATCCCGAAGGTGTATTCCTTCCACATGGTCCTGTCGTATTCGCGGGATCCGTTCTGCTGTTTCACCACGAGCATGGATCTCGCGGCGTTCTGGGGCAGCCACGTGCGGGCGTTCGAGCACTTCGGCGGTGTACCCAAGGCGATCGTCTACGACCGCACCAAGACCGTGGTTCGCCGTCACGTCGCCCCTGGACAGGCGGTTCCGTTGCATCCGGAGGCGGTCGCGTTCTCCGGGCACTACGACTTCGACATCGACGTCCTCGCCGCCTACCGGCCCGGCAAGGGCAGGGTCGAGCGGCAGGTCACCATCGTGCGCGACCACGTCCTCGCCGGTCGCGGCTTCGCCTCCCTCGCCGAACTCGACGCGGCGTTCGCGGCCTGGGTGCCGATGCGCCGAGCGCGCACGCACCGCACCCACGGCGAGGTCATCGGCATCCGGGCCGAACGCGACCACGCGGCAATGCGACCGCTCCCGAAAAGGCTCTACCAGGTCTCCGATCGGCACCTGCGACACGTCGGCAAGGACTGCCTGGTCGCGTTCGACGCTTGCCTCTACTCGGTGCCCGCCCGCAGGGTCCGCGCCCGCCAGCTGGTCGAAGTCCGCGCCACCCGCGACACCGTCGAGTTGCACCTGCCCGTCGCCGGAACCGACGGCGCCACCCTCCTTGCCTCCCACCCGCGGGCCGGTCGACGCGGTTCACGCGTCGTGGATCCCCGGCACTGGGACGGCCTGCCCGACGGACACACCCGCTCCGTCACAACCGGCGAACCCGGCCCACAACCGGATGCCGCCCGGCCGGCCGAGGCCGCTCCGGGCACGCTCGCCGCCCTGCTGAACCGGGCCGCCGCAGCCCAAGTCGTCGTCGGCCGCCGCCCGTTGTCGGTCTACGACCAAGCTGCCGGCACCCGCCCGTTCAACCCCGCACCCATCGACGACAAGGACACCGCGTGAGCGAGTTGGTCACCACC
Organism: Embleya sp. NPDC008237; assembly: GCF_042956465.1. Lineage (NCBI taxonomy): Bacteria > Bacillati > Actinomycetota > Actinomycetes > Kitasatosporales > Streptomycetaceae > Embleya > Embleya sp. NPDC008237. The sequence goes on along the minus strand of NZ_JBIBGL010000021.1, from coordinate 20,674 downwards.
CGGATCCGCGCCACCGCGACCAAGTTGGGACTGCCCCACCTGGCGCAAGGACTGGACGGATACCTCTCGCGCGCGGACGCCGCGAAGATGGGCTACCTCGACCTCCTGGACTTGGTCCTCGAGGAGGAACTGGCCGTTCGCGAGGACCGCCGCTTCCGCGGCGCGTTGCGGCTGTCGAAACTGCCCCACCACAAGACGCTCGACCAGTACGACTTCTCGTTCCAACCCGATCTCGACCCGCGCAAGATCCGCGACATGGCGGCGCTGCCCTTCGTCGAGTCGAAGGCGAACGTCGCCCTGCTGGGGCCGCCCGGGGTCGGCACGACCCACATCGCGGTCTCGCTCGCGGTCGCGGCCTGCCGGGCCGGTTGCAGCGTCTACTTCACCACGCTCGACGACATGGTCCGCCAGCTCAAAGCCGCCGACGGGATCGGCCGCCTGGACACGAAACTGCGAACCTATCTGCGACCCAACGTCCTCGTGGTGGACGAGGTCGGCTACCTGCCCCTGGACCGTGACGAGGCCAACCTCGTCTTCCAGCTGGTCTGGAAGAGGTACGAAAAGGGTTCCATTTTGCTGACCTCGAACAAGAGCCTCGGCGAGTGGGGACAGGTGTTCGGCGACGAAGTCCTCGCCACCGCCATTCTCGACCGTCTCCTGCACCACTGCGACGTCGTCGCCATCAACGGCCCAAGCTACCGCCTCAAGAACCGGCTCACCGCCATCGAAGGCCAAGCCGGCGTCGCCTGAACAGGCCGTCGGTCCCTCAGAGATCGACCCATGCATGTTGTTCCGAATAGTTGTGCCGGCCTCGGAAGAACCAGTCGGCCAGATCGCCGATGCGTTCGACGCACGCCTGGTAATACGCGTCCGGGCTCGGGCGGGGGAAATCCGGATGCGATGTCCACGACGGCACCCACGTCGCGACCTCATGGAAACCCTCGACGAGCCAACGATCGAGTCTCTCGCTCGACTGGTACCGCTCACACGCGGCCCGCATCGCCCGCTCCAGACGAGTGAAAGCGGCCCGATCCCACTCCAGATCACCACGAAGCCGAAGAAGGAAGCTCCCCTCGTCGGCCCGGAACTCCTGCCTCAGAACCTCGACGAACTCATGCACGCGCAGATCGTCGCAGCCTCTCGGCGAACCTGGCGCAGCGACCCGTAGCTGAGCACGTTCAGCCGTACTTCATTGGGCACTCTGCCAAGTACGCCAACACCACCAGCAGCGAAGCACTCATCCGGTGGTCGATGAGCATGCTCATGACCCGTCGCTTGGCCCGCCGCGCGGCGGCCGCGGCCCGTCCGCGGGCCGCGGCGTGAACACCCCCGGCACCTCCTCGGCCGGCCACCCCCGCGTCACCAGCCGTTTCGCCTTCGACCGCACCCCCTCCAACTTCGCCGGAACCGGCTCCAGACCCAGCTCACGCGCCAGATCCCTCGCCTGCAGCCCGACCCCACCACCCTCGTCCACCAACGCGACGATCCGCCGGTAGTCCGGCGCGAGTACCGCCACCGCCGTCTCCGCGCGCCGGTGCGGCACCACCGAACCGGACCTCGCCTGCTTCACGACGATCGGCACCGGCTCGACGTCCACGGACTGCTCGACCGGCACCCGCGCATCCAGAGCCTCGGCCGGTTCCTCAACGGCGACCACCCTGCGCTCCAGCAGCACTTCGGCGTCCCGCAACAAGGCCAGACCCGATCGACCTCCGCGCGCAACTCCTCCACCCGCACCCGGGCAGCCGTCTCGCGCTCCTCCAGCAACCCCATCACCGACGGCACCGGCAACCCCCACGAACGAAACGACGCGACACGTCATCCCTCCCGCACGGCACCAGACTTCATGCCTGACCAGCGGAAACGCAGGAACTACTTTCGATAAGACAACGGCTTCTGAGCTTGGCGTTTAACGTCGTAGGTCACTCGACCGGCTGAGATACCCGGGAACCGGCGGCACGTGACGCGGCCGTTCTTCACGCTTCGAGATGTCGAGTAACGAAGCACGAGAGAACGGCCGCTGCTTATGAGTCTCCCCGCCGACGCGCCCGCAGGCGAGGCATTGAACGTGTTGTCCCGCTTTCGGGTCGACTTCTACGACTGCCTGTACCGCCGTGTCGATGCGCTCTTCGAGCTCACCGACGCGATCTTGTGCGCGGACGGGCCGGTGAAGACCCTGGTCGAGCTCTGCCTGGCGGTCGAGTACCGGCGGGGGCACGGGGCCCTGTATGCCGCGTTGGACCGGGGCTGGGTGGAGCCGACGCGATTGCGCCGGACGCTGGCCGAGCTGCCGCTGCCGAGGGCGGCCGACGGGCGAATCGTGCTGGCTGTGGACGTCAGCAACTGGCTCCGCCCGGACGCCCCCACCAGTGACGACCGGCTGTTCTGCCACGTCTACGGGCGCGGCGACCGCAAGACGGACCAGTTCGTACCGGGCTGGCCGTATTCCTTCGTCGCCGCCCTGGAGACCGGCCGGACCTCCTGGGTCGCTTTGCTGGATGCCGTGCGCCTCGGGCCGGCGGACGACGCGACCGCCGTCACCGCCGCCCAACTACGAGGCGTCGTCGAGCGGTTGATCCAGGCCCGGCAGTGGCAGGCCGGTGATCCGGAGATCTGGATCGTCATGGACTCCGGCTACGACGTCGCCTACCTCTCCCACGCCCTGGCGGACCTGCCCGCCGTCCTGGTCGGACGCCTGCGCTCGGACCGTGTCATGCTCCGCGACCCCGGCCCCGCCCGCTCCGGGCCCAAGGGCGGACGGCCGCGTCGGCACGGCGGCGTCCTGACCTTCGCCAAGCCGGACAACTGGCACGAACCCGAGGTCACCACGGTCACGGACACCACCCACTACGGCAAGGCCGAGGCCCAAGCCTGGGACCGCATGCACCCCCGGCTGACCCACCGCGGTCCCTGGCTGGACCACGCGGACGAGGAACTCCCCATTCTTCACGGCACGTTGATCCGTTTGAAGGTCGAGCGCCTCCCGGGCGACCGCGACCCGAAACCGGTCTGGCTGTGGTGCTCGGCCATCGCCGCCACACCGGCGGACGTAGACCGCTGGTGGCAGTCCTTCCTCCGCAGATTCGACCTCGAGCACACCTTCAGGCTCATGAAACAAGACCCTCGGCTGGACCGCTCCGAAGATCCGTCACGCGGACACCGCCGACCTGTGGACCTGGCTCGTCATCGCCGCCCACACCCAGCTCCGCCTGGCCCGACCGCTCACCGAGGACCTCCGCCGCCCCTGGGAACGACCGACCGAGCCCCGCCGACTCACCCCCGCCCGGGTGCGGCGGGGGTTTCGCAACGTCCGCGCGACCACGGCCCGCCCGGCGGCCGCACCGAAACCGTCCCGGCCAGGGCCGGGACGGCCCGCCGGCTCGAAGAACAGACACCGGGCCAGGCGCCACAACGTCGGCAAGACGGCCAAACGCGCCGAGTCAATCAAGGAACACCAAGCTCGACCACGTTAAACGCCAAGCTGAGCGGCCGTGCTGTCCGCGAGCAGACCGGCGACCTGCGGCGCGACCGCGTCCAGATGGGGTTTGAGGGTGTAGCCGCTTGGTACGCCGCCGCGAAAGCGGGCCGGTCCGCACATCGGCCAGTGCCACGGTCAGCGCCTGCTTGTAGCCGTACAGGGTGCGGCGTTGCTCGGCGCGGACCGCGCCGAACACTTCGAGGACCGGCCGGTCCAGGTAGGGTAGAGCCCCGAAAACTCCGGCGTGCCGGGCCGCCTGCGCGCTTGCGCGGTGTCCCATCGCCGCCCACGTCATCGCGGCGTGCGTGTAGTGCTGTTGCCGCCGCGCGTGCATGGGGCCGGCCTCCGAGTCCACGGCGTCCGCCAGCAGTTCCCGCGCCTGCAACGAGACCCAGCGTGGCACGGCTGGTCCCGGTTCCCATCCCCACGCGGTGCCCGTCGCCGTGGTGAACAGGCGGGCGCGCCACCGGCGCAGATGTCCGGATACGAGCTGCGGTCCTCCACGAGGCGGCGCAGCGCCACCGGCAGTCGGACCCGTCCAGCGCCGCATAGCCGCGCAGGTGCGCGAACGCTCGCCGCCGGTCCCGGCGGGCCAAATCCACCAGGTGGCCGAACGGCGGGGTCAGTCTCCGCCATGGCCGGCCACCAGCGTGTCCCTGCGGTCGGCGGCGCGCCGATACAGGAACTGCCGGGAGTCGGGGGCCAGCAACGCGAGCCCGGGCTCGTCGCCGGGCACCGGGCGGCCCATGCCGTCGAACGCGCCGGGCATCTGGGTGTCCTGGTCGATCCACACGTGCGGGACGCCGCCGAGACGGTCCAGGACCGCGCGGGCATGGCGCGTGTCCTCGCCGCCGCGGCCCGACTCCCACGTCAGCGTCGCTGCCAGCCGTCCCAGGTGGTGGCCGAGCACCACCAGCGCACGGGAGTCCACACCGCTCACGGCTTTCGGCCTGTCCGCTTCGTCCCCGGTGAACCGGACGGATGCCGCCGACAGCGTGCTCGTCGACGCGCTGGGAACCGGGCGGGAACGGCTGTGATCGTGGTGTGTGCCGGGGCCGGGGGACGGCGGGGCGGTCGATTGCGCGGGGGTTCCGTTCGCGTCTGGATGCGGGGGCGTTCGATGGTGTGGGGTGGGAGCCCTGTTCGGGTCGCTTTCATTCGTGCCTGTCCGGCGCCTTGCACCCGGCAAGCTCTCGTCGGTCGATGCGATGCCCGTGCTGTTGCTGCGTTGCTGTTGTCGGCCCGGTCGCGTGGTCTTCTCGTCCGGGTGGCGCTTTTCGAGTTCTTTCTGCCTTTGTGGTCGGGTCGTGTGGCGCGGCCCCGCACTCCGTTGGGGGTGCGGGGCCGCGGTGGTGTGGCCGTTGTGGTGACCGGTTGTGGTGGTCGGGTGTGGTGGGTCGGGGGGTTAGGGGAGTGCGGGGGGTGTGTCGCGGGCTGCGAGTTGGTTGCCGGTTTTGAGGATGTGGCCTTGGGGGTCGTGGGGGCGGGTCCAGATGCTGCCGTTGGGCCAGACGACGCCGAGGTCGGTTTTGCCGTCGGCGGTGAAGTCGGCGGTGAAGACTTGGCGTGCGTCGTGGAAGTCGGTGCCGGTGAGTGAGGCGATGGCGCCGGTGGTGTCGGTGAAGTGTCCGCCGGCGTCGCCGGGGTGGACGTACATGGCACCGCCGGTGCGGATGACGCCGAGGTCGGGTTTGCCGTCGTCGGTGAAGTCGCCGGCGAACAGGTGGGTGGCGTCGGTGAACCCGAAGTAGCCGGGGACGGCGGCGATTTCGGCGGGGCCGAGTTTCCCGGTGCCGTCGCCGGGCTGGACGGTGATGTTGCCGCCCTGCCACAGCACGCCGATGTCGGTTTTGCCGTCGCCGGTGAAGTCGCCGGTGACGATCAGGCGGGCGTCCCAGAACTTGGCGTCGGGCCACATGGTGCGGTCGGGGGCGTTCGCGTCGAGCGCGAGGAACGCGTCGGCCGGGTTTTTGGTGCCGACGCCCCGGTACAGCATCATGACGCCGTCGTTGCCCAGCGCGACGAGGTCGGTTTTCCCGTCGCCGGTGAAGTCGCCGGCGGTGAGGGCGCGTACGTTCTTGAACCGCAGGTCGTGCCACATGCCGATCGGGGCCTGCAGTGCGGTGCCGTCGGGGGTGGCGGCGCGCAGCCACAGGGAGCCGTTGGCGTCGACGGAGATCACGTCGGGGCGGCCGTCGCCGGTGAAGTCGCCGGCGGTGGTGAGGCGGTTGTTGGCGAAGGCGACGTCGATGGTGGCGGCGTAGGTGCTGCCGTGGATGTAGCCGCCCTGGAAGGTGGAGCGTTTGCCGGCGGCGATGTCGAGTTCGTCGGTGGTGGGGAACCCGAGGTAGCCGTTCTCCCAGCCGAGTGCGGCCCAGCGGTCGCGGTTGTTGCCGTGGACGGCTTGGGCGCCGGTGGTGGCGGACCAGTAGATGGAGGCGTGGTTGGCGGTGGCTTGGGGGAGGCGGAAGTGGGTGTAGGCGCCGGGTTTGGTGGGGGTGTCGGTCTGGTCGGTGGAGGGGAGGCCGAGGAGGCCGCGGGCGCCGCCGAGGGATTCCCAGTGGTCGTAGATGTCGCCGTGGAGTTCGTGGACGCCGGGATTGCCGGCGGTGATGGCGCCCGCTCCCGTGGCGGGGGTGCCGGCGAAGCGGCTGATCGCGCCGAGTCTGGTGCCGGCGCCGTCGACGATGGGTGTCTCGTCGCCGACGGGGTAGCCGAGGGGGCCTTGGGTGCCGCCGCCGGTGAGCCATTTGTCGCGGACGCTGCCGCGGACGATCCAGGCGCCGGTGTAGCGGGAGTAGTTGATGGAGGCGGCGGCGGTGGCGTTGTGGCTGTCGGCTTCGAAGTCGGCCCACCAGCCGTCGCCGTCGGCGTCGCGGACGGTCCCGGTGACGGGGTAGCCCAGTTCGCCGGTCAGGCCCCCGGCGGCGAGGTATTTGGTGAGGACGGGCCCGCACAGGCTGACGGCGTTCGGTGTGGTGCGCTGGGTGGCGGAGGGGAAGGGTTGGCAGGTGGTGTCGGGGGTGGTGTGGTTGGCGAGGAGGATGCCGGGGGCGAATGCGGTGGCGCTGCCGGGTTTGTTGGCCAGGACGACGTAGATGGCGCCGTCGAGTGCCTGGGCCCACAGGTCGGCGCGGTCGTCGCCGTCGAGGTCTCCGTCGGCGCGCAGGGTGGGGTAGGCGGTGACGGTCAGGTCGGAGGCGATGCGCACGCGGGTGGTGTTGTCGGCCAACGCTGCCGGGTCGGTGACGCCGGCGACCACGCGTGAGGGGTACTGGTAGAGCGCGCCGTCGCGGCGGTCGCGGGCCCACAGGTCGGGGCGTTGGTCGCCGGTGACGTCGCCCGGGGCGAGGAGGTCGTAGTTCGTCCAGTCTCCGCTGCCCAGGAAGCGGGCGGTGATCTGGAACTGACCGGGGACGCGGTTGCCGGGCATCAGGTACAGGCGTGAGGTTCCGGCGGTCTTCTCGGCGGGGGTCTGTTCGACGACGAACAGGTCGAGGTAGCGGTCGCCGTCCACGTCGCCGGCCGCGACCATCTGGCGGACCGCGCCCCAGGTGTTCGGGTCGTAGCCGGGGCATGCCCGGTCGGTGGCGGCGGGGTTGTCGCAGTAGGGCGGCCGCGTGACCTCGCGGCGGTTCCTGGGGCCGTAGTACTGGTTGTCGTTGGCGGCCAGGCCCTTGGGATTGGCGGCGGGAATGCCCCTGGTCTCGCTGTTGCGGTAGGTGTACAGGTGGCCGTCGGCCAGTGCCCACAGGTCGTCGGCCTGTGCGCCGGCGCCGCCGCGGTGGGTGAACAGGGCGCCCTGCCAGGTCGGGGCGGCCGGGTTGTTGATCGGGCCGGTGGCCGCGCGGGAGGCTGTCCTGCCGCCGTCGGCGGGGTTGGAGCCCGCGTCGTACATGACCAGGTCGCCGTTGTCGGCGACGGTGAGCATGTCCACGCGGGTGTCGCCGGTGATGTCGCCCAGGCGGATGGTCGCGGCGGGGTTCATCGGCGCGTAGAAGTTGTAGGTGGCGTTCTGGCTCTGGTTTCCGGCGCGGTCGACCGCGCGTACGGTCAGGGTGTTGCCGGACCAGCCCGGCACGGGGAGGTCGACGATGTCCCAGGTCTTGTTCGTCTCGTTCCAGGTGGCCTGGTTGGCGGGGCCGACCGGCATGACGGCGTTGAGGACGTACTCGACGCGGGCGATGCCCGATCCGGTGTCGGCGGCGGTGACGGTGAAGGTGCCCTTGTCGCCGGCGGGCTTGTTGCTGCCGCTGGAGGGATAGTCGGTGCTGGCGATGCCGGTGACGTCGGGCGCGGTGCCGTCGACGGTGAAGACGCAGCTGTCGGACCAGGCGGACTCCATGCCGCCGTTGCCGTCGCCGCCCTTGACGCTCCACCGGTAGTCGTGCCCGGGCACGAGGACGCTGTTGGGGGCGTAGCCGTGGCCGGTGGCGCCGTTCTGCCCCCACGCGACCCAGCCGCTGTTCCACACCTCCTTCCCGCCGTCGCTCAGGTCGTTGAGGGCGAACCACAGGTCGCCGTCGTCGCCGTCGGGGTCGTTGCGGTCGGCCATCAGGTCGAGCCGGCCCACCTGGGGGTTGAGGCGGCCGATCCAGCCGCACTTGCCGGACCCGGCGTCGCCCGTGGGGGCGGGGTCGGTGCGCAGGTTGGTGGGCGGGTTGGGGCGGGTGTTGTAGACCACGGTCAGGAACGTGTCGTCGGCCTCGCGGGAGACGCGCTTGAAGCCGTTGTTGGCGTCGCTCCTGGTCTCGTTGCCGTAGAGGCCGAAGGTCACCGAGGTCCAGTGGGTGCGTGTGGAGATCCGGCCGGTGACGTCGAAGTCGAGGAGCTGATTCCCGCAGGCGTACGAACCGGCGGCCCACTGCGAGACCTCGGTGGGTTTGTTGATCCAGTCGGTCTGCGTGGTCAGGGTGTCGGAGACCTCCTTGAGGTGGACCGGCTGCGGGTTGGTGTTGCATTCCCCGATGGCGGAGTAGACCTGTTTGGCGTTGAAGGTGGCCGACTTGACGACCTTGCCGTCCAGGCCGATCGGTACCCGGAAGTAGCTGCGTTCCAGGCCGGTCTTGACCCGCCAGTGCTGGTAGCCGACGCCGGGCTGGTAGTCGGTGCGCCCCCAGCCGGGGGTGTCGTCGTAGGCGGACTGCACCCACCCCCACATCCCGGCGGTCTTCTTCACCGGCGTCCAACTGGGGTCGATGTAGACCGGGAACACGGTGTCCGCGCCCGAGAGCAGCGCGGCGTCGGCGCCCAGGGTCAGCGCGCCGCCGACCAGCTTCGTGTCCAGGTCCGCGGTCTCGGCGAACGCCCCGGGACGGTGCGCATCGGAGACGAGTTCGCCCTGCGGCACACCGGAGGCGTCCGACGTCGACGCCTCGGCTGCGGTGTTCGTGCCCGTGGCGGGGCCCGCGGCGGGGTTCGCGGCCTTGGGGACGGTGCGCGAGTCCCACATGCGCGGGGTCGGGGCGACGAACGCGGTCGAGCCGTCGCCGGCCTTGGCGACGAGCGTGCCGTCACCCTCCTCGGCGAGCGCGACGCCGCCGCCGGTGACGGTGAGCCGGAGTGTGGCCAGGGCGGGATTCCCGGCGGCCTGGGGGGACTTGACGATGAGCGTGTGGGAGAAGCCGCCCTTCTCGGTCGCGGTCACCTTCAGGTCCACGTCCGGGAACACCCCCGGGTACAACGCCCCCGCCCCGTCCAGGACGGGCCGGGGCAACACCGACGGCCAACCGATCGCCAGCGTGCGCCCCTCGCTGGTCATCGACGCCAGCACGTTGTCCCCGCCGCCGCCCAGGACCAGGTCCCCCGTGGTGGAGGCCGGCCGCACCTTCCCGTCCGCGGAGACCCTCAGCGTCGGGTCCAGGTCGACCCAGGTCCCGGTCTTGTTCGTTCGCGACGGCTCGACCGTGCGCCTGAGTGACAAGGTGCCGTCGGTCATCGCGGTGACGGTGTCCGTCTCGGTGGTCAGCGCGGGGACCGCGACGGGTGTGCCCGTGCTCTGCGCCAACGCGGCCGCGCTCTCCTCGACCTGCGCGGGCGGCCTGCTCGGCGGAGCGGGCTCCGTCGACGTGCCCGCGGCATTCGTCCCCGACGCCCCCGACGCCCCGGAGGCATCGGATGCGTTGGAGGCGGCGGGGGCCCGGGTGGTCCCGGAGGCGTCGGGGGTCGCGGCGCCGGCGGCGGGCGCGAGCACGCCGCACGTGAGGGCGAGACCGACCAGAGTGCACACGGTGGCCGGGATGCGGGGTCGTATTCGGGCGTGGCGGGGTGGAAGCCCCATCGCGGCTGCTCCTTGCAAGGCCGGGGAGCCCGGCGCGACTGCGCATAGGCGGAGGGAAAGTAGCGGGTCACGGCGAGTGATCACAACCAATAAGTTTCTGTGACCCGACTCACATGCCGCCCCATCGCGATCACGTGATCACCGTCCGTCATTCGTGCAGATAGGCCTTTCGGATGCAAGGGATGATCGCGACTTCTCGCGATCCCATGACCATCCACGACCCCTTTTCGTTGTAGTGATCCAAATCACTTCCGGCCCCGGAACCGTCATTGTCAACAAAACGCTTGGCCCATAGCCTGCGCCTCTCATTTGCTCTTTCGCCCGTTCTCGGGGGCGGGAACGGCGGGACGCAGGGTGGCTGGCATGAGCGTGGGGTCCTGGAGGACCGGCGGCAAAAACGAGCGCGGCCGGCGAGGCACAGCCCGGCGTCTGATCGTGGCCGGCACCGTCCTGGCGCTGTTCGCGTCCGTGGGCCCGGCCCAGGCACAGGGCCTGCTCGTCGACCCCAGACACAAACCGGCGTGGTCCCCCGGCCCCCTCGACCACATGCCCTCGGTCGGCGGCTCGGACGCACCGAAACCCAGGATCCAACCGCTGACCGGCGACGGACGCCCCACCTGGAAACCGGCCAAGGCGCAATGGCCCGCGCCGCTGGAGGCCGAGACCGCCCCCGCGCCCGAATCGGCCATCCCCTCCTCGGGATTGGCGGCCCTGCTCGCGGCCCCGGGCCAGGGCCGCGTCGGCGACAGCCCGATCCGCATCACCACCCCCGCCCCAGCCGACGCGCCCTCCCCGCTCAAACCCCGCACCGCGCTCACCCCCAACACCGCCCCGGCACCCGCCAAGGTCAAGGTCACCCTCGCCGACCGGGCGGCCACCGACCGCGCCGGCATCGACGGCGTCCTCCTGAGCGTCGGCCGCACCGACGGCCGCACCGACACCGGCCGGGTCACCGTCTCACTCGACTACTCCGCCTTCCGCGACGCCTTCGGCGCCGACTGGTCCGCCCGCCTGCGCCTGTTCGCGCTGCCCGAGTGCGCCCTGACCACCCCGGACCGCGCCGACTGCCGCACCCGCACCCCCATCGACAACTCCCGCAACGACCGCGCCACCCAACGCGTCAGCGCCGACGTCGACCTCCCCGCCGGCACCCCCCAGACCCGCACCGCGGCCACCCCGGGCGTGAGCGGCCGCATGGTGCTGGCCGCGACCGCCGCGGAAGCCGGCCCCTCCGGCGACTTCAAGGCGACCTCGCTGTCCGCCTCCGGCTCCTGGACCGCAGGAGGCAACTCCGGATCCCTGAACTGGGGCTACCCGATCCCGGTCCCGCCCGCGATCGGCGGCACCGCCCCCCAGATCAACCTCGCCTACAACTCCGGCGCCGTGGACGGCCGCACCACCTCCACCAACAACCAGGCTTCGTGGATCGGCGAGGGCTGGGACTACTCACCCGGCTACGTCGAACGCTCCTACCAGGCCTGCGCCAACGACGGCCAGGACAAGTCCGGCGAGAAGTGCTGGTCGAACCAGAACTCCCTCACCCTGTCCCTCAACGGCCGCTCCTCCACCCTCCTGCGCGACGACGTCGCCAACACCTGGCGCCTGCAGGACGACGACGGCTCCCGCATCGAACTCCTCACCGGCGCGAACAACGGCGACGACGACGGCGAACACTGGCGCCTGACCACCACCGACGGCGTCCAGTACCACTTCGGCGCCGGCCACAAGCCCGGCAGCGGCAACACCGGCCCCGCCACCAACGCCACCTGGACCGCGCCCGTCTACGGCAACAACACCGGCGAACCCTGCAACAAGCCCTCCGGGTTCGACGCCTCCTGGTGCCAACAGGCCTGGCGCTGGAACCTCGACCACGTCGTCGACGCCCGAGGCGGCCTGGTCACCTTCACCTACAACGAGGAGAAGAACAACTACACCCGCGGCGCCGTCCTCGTCGGCTCCGGCACCCTCACCCCCTACACCCGCGGCGGCACCCTCGCCAGGATCACCTACGGCTCCAAGACCACCGACACCACCGAACCCACCGCCCAGGTCCTCTTCGACACGGCGGAGCGCTGTCTGAAGAAGGACGGGTTCGACTGCGACCCGGCCAAGATGACCAAGGCCAACGCCGCCAAGTGGCCCGACGTGCCCGTCGACAAGGTCTGCGCCGTCACCGGTACGTGTGAGCAGTACGGCCAGACGTTCTTCTCCACCCGCCGCCTCACCAGGATCGTCACCCAGTCCCGGGTCGGCGCCGCTTTCCAGACGGTCGACGAATACGTCTTCGACCAGGACTACCCCGACCCCCAGGACGGCTCCACCGCCACCCTGTGGCTCAACTCGATCACCCACACCGCCTACGACGGCACCAAGAAGATCGACACACCCTCCGTCGACTTCGTCGGCAAGTTCAAGCCCAACCGCGTCGACGCCGGCGGCGACATGGCCCCGCCGATGAACCGACGCCGCATCACCGGCATCACCAACGAGACCGGCGGCCAGACCACCGTCGACTACAACGACCCCGAATGCACCCCCACCACACTGCCCACCCCGGACACCAACACCAAGGCCTGCTACCCCATCTGGTGGAGCTACGGCGACTCCGAACCCGTCCAGCACTGGTTCCACAAGTACACCGTCGCCCAGGTCACCCAACACGACCCCACCACCCACGGCGCCGTCGACACCTCCACCCGCTACGAATACCTCGGCGGCGCGGCCTGGCACCGCGACGACTCCGAACTCACCGAGGACAAAGAGGCGTCCAAGCCCAAGTCCAAGGACCGCCGCACCTGGAACGACTACCGCGGCTACGCCGAGGTGATCACCCGCAACGGCGCCGGCACGGACAAGGTGACCAAGTCCAAGTCGCTGTACCTGCGCGGCATGGACGCCGACGTCAAGAAGGACGGCACCAAGCGCGCGGTCACCGTCACCGACTCCGCCGGCACGGCGATCACCGACGCGAACGAACTCGCGGGGTTCGCCTACGAGACGCAGACCTTCGACGGCAACGATGTCGGCAACAAGGTCGTCGCCACCAGCTCGTCGCGGCCGTGGATGTCCGCGATCACCGCGACCCACAAACGCGTCCGCAACCTGCCGGATCTCACCGCCCGGATGACGCGCACGGACCGCACGCTCGACCGCAGCCTCCTGGCCGACGGCAACTGGCGCAAGACGAGCAAGGAAACCACGTACGACCCCACCTATGGGCTGCCCACCACGGTCGCGGACCTCGCCGACAACCTCGACACGTTCTGCACCACCACGACCTACGCGCACAACACCACCGCGTGGATCATCGGCAAACCCACCGAGGTCGTCGCCGTCGTCGGCGACTGCGCGACCGCCCCGACCCGGAGCACCGTCTACGCCCAGTCACGCACCTACTACGACGGCCTCGCCCTGGGCGAAGTCGGCGCGATCGGCGACGTGACGGCTACCCAGGCGGTCACCGACTACACGGCCGGCGCCCAGCACTGGCTCGTCACCGGCAAGTCGGAGTACGACGTCTACGGCCGCGTGGTCAAGGCCACCGACGCCGAGAACAACGTCACCACCACCGCGTACGAGCCCGCCAGCGGGGCGCTGCCGACCCGCACCAGGGTCACCAACGCCAAGGGCTGGACGGCCGTCCAGGAATTCGCCGGCCCGCGCAACCTCCCCGTGAAGGCCGTCGACGCCAACGGCCTCGTGGTCCAGCAGGAATACGACGCCCTCGGCCGCCTGATTGCGGTGTGGCAGCCCGGACACGCCAAGACCGCCGACGCGGACGTCCAATTCGCCTACCGGGTGAACAAGACCGCCCCCTCGGTGGTTACCACCAGGACACTGCGGATCAACGGCCAATACAGCATCGCCAACAGCATCCTGGGCGCCTTCCTGCAGCCTCGCCAGACCCAGACCAGCCCCGGCATCGAGGCCGGCGGACGCCTGATCTCGGACACGTTCTACGACAGTCTCGGCCGCCCCCTCAAGACCAACCAGCCGTACTACGAGTCCGGTGCGGAACCGAACGCCTCGGTGTTCGTCGCCACCGACACCCAGGTCCCCGCGCAGACGGCCTTCACCTACGACGGGCAGGGCCGCAAGACCGCTGAGGGGTTCTCCTCCAAGACGATCAAGCAATGGGAGACCCTCACCACCTACCAGGGCGCGGACAAGGTGACCGTCACGCCCCCTGCCGGCGGCAACAGGACCATGTCGACCAACGACGCCCGCGGCAAGCCGACCGAACTGCGCGAGTACCGCAACGACGACCCCACGGGCGCCGACTTCACCAAGATCACCTACACGTACACCCCGCGCGAGGAACTGAAGTCCGTCACCGACGCCGGCGGCAACACCTGGACGTACACGTATGACTTCCTCGGCCGCAAGATCCACACCGACGACCCCGACAAGGGCCCCTCGGACACCGCCTACGACAAGGTCGGCCGCGTCCTCACGACCACCGACGCCCGCGGCAAGCAACTGCACTACGAGTACGACCAACTCGGCCGCAAGACCGGCCTCTACAAGGGCAGCGAGGCCAAACCGGAGAACCTCCTCGCCGGATGGTTCTACGACACCCTGGCCAAGGGACAACAGGACAAGTCGATCCGCTACGTCGGCGGCGCCGCCGGCGCCCAGTACGTCAGCGAGATCACCGGATTCGACACCGACTCCTACCGCCCCACCGGCACCCGCACGACCATCCCGTCCATCGAGGGCAAACTCGCCGGCGTCTACCAGACCACGGGCACCTACGAGAAGCTCACCGGCCGGCCCTCCTCCCTCACCCTGCCCGCCCACGGCGGCCTGCCCGCGGAGGGCCTGGGCTACAGCTACCTGGCCACCGGCCAACTCGGCGGCCTGGCCGGGCAGGATGCCTACCTCTTCTGGGCCGACTACGACGAATTCGGCCGCAACACCAGGGCCTACCTGGGCTCCGAGTTCACCCTCGCCTCCTTCACCACCACCTACGACGACGCCACCGGCCGCCTCCTCGGCACCGAATGGGCCAAATCCACCGCCGACACCCCCGTCGACGCCACCTCCTACACCTACAAACCCAGCGGCGACGTCACCTCGATCAAGACCGTCCGCGACGGCACTTCGATCGACACCCAGTGCTTCACCTACGACGGCCACCGCCGCCTCAAGGAGGCCTGGACCGACACCGCCGGCACCAACACCCCAACCGTCCCACGCGTCGGCGGCATCGGCGGCTGCACCACCCAGACCCCGACCTCGTCCACGGTCGGCGGCCCGGACCCGTACTGGCAGTCCTTCGACTACGACGTCGTCGGCAACCGCACCAAACTCGTCGACCACGACCCCACCAACGACCCGACCAAGAACGTCACCACGGAGTACGGCTACCGCCCCGGCGCCCAGGCCGGCAACCGCACGCACCGCCTCGACACCGTCACCGTCAAGACCGGCACCCGCGAGGCCGTCACCACCGGCCTGACCTACAACCAGACCGGCAACACCGAGACCCGCCCCGGTGCCGACTCCAACCTCCAGACGCTCACCTGGAACGAAGAGGACAAGCTCACCAAGGTCGCCTCCGCGACCGGCACGAGCGAATACGTCTACGACGCCGACGGCAACCGCATCATCCGCCGCGAGGCCGGCAAGACGACCCTTTACCTCGGTAGCGACGAACTCACCACCAACACCGACGGGTCCGGCCCGGTCGTCGGCACGCGCTACTACCCGACTGCCGGCGGTGCCACCGTCGTCCGCAGCGGCAACGGCGCGCTGGTGTACATGGCGGCCGACCACCACGGCACCCCGAGCAGCACCCTCGACGCGGCCACCCTGAGCGCGACCCGCCGCCAGTCCAAACCCTTCGGCGAGGCCCGCGGCCCGCAGCCCACCCAGGCCAACGGCCAATGGCCCGACGACAAGGGCTTCCTCGGTAAGCCCATGGACGCCACCGGGTTGACCCACGTCGGCGCCCGCGAATACGACCCAAGCCTGGGCCGCTTCATCAGCGTCGACCCGATCATGGACCTGACCGACGCGGGCCAGATGCACGGCTACACCTACAGCAACAACAACCCGGCCACCAAAAGCGACCCCACCGGGCTCTCATCGGAGGTGATGGATGGGATAAAGGAGCACGATTTCAACTACGTTCCCTCTACGTCCCCTACTTCCTCGGGGGGCTCGGGCGGAAGTGGTAAGAGCGGCAGCAATCCTGTCACGACCGTTTCCCTTAAAACCGGAGGAAGAGGAAACGGAAAATGGAAGCAGTTTGATTCGCCCGAACAGGCCCCCGTCGCGTTGGCAGCCGGGGCTTATCTAGCGGCTGTGGCTGCGGTCGATGCGCTCGCCACCACGTGGGAGCGTTGCCGGAAAGAAAAATGGGCTATTTGCTCCCCGAATACCTGGTTCCGGGATTGGGATTGGGGGAAGTTGAACCCCTTCGGAGGTGGCGGTGGCGAATCCTGTCACAGTTTCCTCCCGGACACCGAAGTTCTGATGGGCGACGGCTCGACCAAGCCCATTCAGGAGATTGAGCCTGGCGAATCGGTGCTGTCTACCGATCCCCAGACAGGCCAAAGCAAACCTCGCATCGTGTTGGCCTCGATCACCACCGAGGACGATAAGGAATTCGCCGAAATTACGGTCCGGACGGACCAAGGCGACGCCTCGATTGTCGCCACCACCAACCACCCGTTCTGGGTTCCTGACCTGAGGCAATGGGTCGACGCCGGTGACCTCAAACCTGGCCAGTGGCTTCAAACCGCCTCAGGCACCTGGGTGCAGGTCTCCGCTGTACGGATCCACACGAAGCACCAACGCACCCACGACCTCACCGTGGACACCGACCACACGTATCACGTGCTGGCGGGAACGACACCGGTCCTTGTCCACAACTGCGACGACGAAGAGATCACCGACAAGACTCGTAAAGCATACGAAAATGTCGTCAATACCGAGCTTCCGTATTGGAATGAAGGAGACAAAACGCGCGGGGTGGTTTTTGACGGCTCCGGTAAGCGACTCACTGAGACACCCCTCATCAGTGGTATGACCGGTGATTTTGAGAATATAAGTCGCGAACTTGAGCGAAACGGTGCTCCGTGGCGGAGCGGAATGGCGGTTGACCAACATCCGGCGGGCTCTCATGTCGAGGCGCTGGTTGCATGGATGATGCGTCCCAATAAAAAGAGAGGGGGGCTGACACACCTGGATGTTGTTATAAATAATTGGCAAGGCCCTTGCAATAAATCCGCGCTGGGGTGTGTCACCGCAGTTCCATACCTTCTCCCGAAAGGCGCCTCCTTGACTGTGTGGTATCCGGACGGTAAAGGAGGAGTTAAACCACATACTTTCCATGGAATTGTGGAGAAAAAGTGATCCCGGAGGGCCGTGGTCGACGCTCTGATTCGGTTCGTGGGAATTCAAACATGCACGACTTCTTGTAAGGTGGGCGAAGTATTCCCTGGCTGGTATGTAGTGCAGGCTGGTTCTTTTCAACCGGAGCCGGGCTGACGTTCGCCCTGAATTGTCCCCGAGTCACCGGACCCTGCTACGTAAAGACCAACGTTGCCACTAGGGTTGGTGGCCTCGGTAGAGGCTGCCAAGCAGGTCCGTCGTTGGCGTAGCGTTCCCGGGTTTTCTCGGGCCAAGCCGTCCGGCCGATTGTGTCGAATGGACTTTCGAAGGGTGTGTGCCGGTGGAGGTCGAGGGTTTCGACGTTTCGCCCGAACTGTCTGAAGGGACGGATTGGGATGTCCGGGTGGTGGTGGCGGGGATGCCGTTCGAGGTCCGGAATGGCTTCCGCTACGAGCGGGTGCCCTTTGCCCGGTTTGCCCCCGAGTCCGATCTGCCGGTGGAGTTGGAGCGGATGCGCTCCGCCGATCCCGTCACGGCAAGGGAGGCGCGGAAGGCCGTGGGGGGTGAAATGTTCAGTCAGGGATGTCGTCTGGCGGCGGGGGCGTTGGTGGTGCCCTTCCTGCTGCGCATCGCGGCCGACCCGTCCACGCACGAGCGACTCGCGGTGCTCCAGTTGTGTGCGAGGGTGGCGCGCCGCGACTTCTGGGACGATGGAACCCGGGCCGGTCTGCTGCGGGTCGCGTACGCGGACGACGATGTGCGCTTCAGCACGGACGGCTCTGTGCAGAACTGGTCGATCCGGGCGGCGCGTGACGCGGTCGCTGCGGACGCGGACGTCGTGATCGGGTTGCTGGACGACCCGGACCCGTTGGTGCGGGAGATGGCCGGGTACGTCCTGGCCGCGGCCTCCGGCGGGGCCCGGGAGATCTCCCTCGCCCTGCATACGCGCCTCGGGGCCGAGGAGGAAGCCCGCGTGCGTGCGGGGTTGGTTCTGGCGATCGCGCAACTCGCCCACGAACACGACCCGCACGATGCCGTCGCCTGGGCTCACGCCCTGTGGTCCGATCCGACCGGCCCTGCGGAAGTGAGGGTGAGTGCCGCGTTGGGATGGCTGTGTCTGGTCGACGATCCCGTCCCCGACACCCTGCGCGCCGTGATCGAGGAGACCGTCACCCCCGAACTCCACCGGATGCTGTCCGCGACGCCCTGGATGAAGCAGGTCGAGGACACCGGCGTAGACGGGTTGTCCCACACCCTGTGGCAGATGCTCGACCCCGACACTTGGCCCGGCCCCGCCCCCGTACCCTGCTTCTGAGCTGTGGCGGGGCATTGCAGTGGTGGGGTGGGTTGGTGGCGGGTCTGGGGTTTCGTGTGTTGGTTGAGAATCCAGCGGGTGGGTTGATGGTTTCGGGTTGTGGTGGCGGGGGTTTCGCGGGGCGGGTCCGGTGGTGGTGGCCTGGGGTTTCGTAGTTTCGTGGGAACGATCCGGGTTTTCTCGGTGATGTATTGATGCGTCGTAAGGCACCTGCGGGTTCTTCTCGGGTGTCGGGGTGTCGGTGTGGGACGCCCGAGGTGGGTGTCCGAGGCCTGATCGGCTTCGTGGCCTGGTGTTTCGTGGGGTCGGTGATTGTCCCCGGGGCAGCGGGTCAGGCCGGGTTGTGGTGGTGGAGCCGCGCCCACAGGAGGTCGTCGGGCGGGACCACCAGACGGGGGAGTTCGAGGTGGCCGGCGATGTGTTCCAGGGCCCGTGTGTGCCGCCGTGCGTAACGCGCCTCGTGGGGTGTGTCCCGCGGAACACGGTGGGGGAGTGTGGTCAACGCGCGGGCGAGGGCGACGGTTTCGGGATAGGTCACGACGGTGCGGGCCAGGAGAACGGCCGAGACGCCGCCGTCGGTCGCGGTCAGGGCGGGGTTGCCCGCGGTGAGCCGGCCCAGCCGCCCCTGCCGGCGCCGCGCCATGTGGCGTCCGCGGTCGTTGCCGGCGAGTGGTGACCGCCGCCGCCCAGGCGTACGCGGCCATGCCGTCGTCGCCTCGTGCGAGGCGCCGGTGGGCCCGGTACGCGAGGTCGATCTCGGGGAGCCCATCCGTGTCGAGGGGGCCCGGCAGTCGGGGCTCGCTCGCCCAATACCGGTGGCGGGGGCACCACATGCGGTCCGCGGGCGGATACGTCCACGCCACATCGCCCGCCCCGCGGGTCCGGCGCCGTACACACAGCGGGCAGGCCCGGACGGGTTGTTCGTCGGTGTCCAGGACGCGTACCCGCGCGCTCGCCGTCCGCGTTCGCGCCGCGGCCTTGTCGTCGAGGCCGGTGGCCTCCGCCCGGCGGGGCGGGTCGCGGGGCGTGGTGATCAGACGTGGCAGGGCGTGTGCCAGGTGGTCGTGGGGGATCCGGGTGAACGCGGCCAGGCGGTGTAGCGCCGCGTGGTCGAGGTGGATCTCGACGCGCGGCGGTCCCGGTCCCGTCCGCCCTCCCGGGCCGTGGAGTTCGATGCCGATGCCGCCGGCAACCGGGGCACCTCCACGCGATAGGCGTCCGCGAGGCGGTTCAGGTACGAGGCGGTCGGAGTGGTAGGCGAGGCGTTCCTCCGGGCCCCGCGGTTCGGCGCCGGGCGGGGGAGGGACGCAAACGGGCGCGTCGACGAAGTCCCGCCAGCCCTCCCAGGTGGCCGGCGACCGCGGCCCCGCCCGATCACCCGCCTCCGGGGCAGGGCACGCGGCCCCGCTCGCATCACCGGACACACGCGCCGCCTTCGCCGTCCCCGCCACAGGTATCGGGGAACGGGCCGCGCCGGCCGGGGTGTTCACCACGACTCCGCCTCGGCCTGCGCGTCATACAGCCCGAACCCGACCCTGGGCGCGTCCGACGACGGCCCGACGTCCTCGCCCCGATCCTGCCCGTTCGCCTCTTCGCTCTCGCCCGCACTCTCGCCGCCGGGGTCGGTTGTGAGTGGTCGTTGGTGGTGGGTGTGGGTGGTGTGTGTGGGGTGGGGTTTCGCTGTTGTGTCGGAATGTTTTCGGGGGTGTAGGGCTGGCGGGGTGGGTTTCGGGGTGCGGGTGTGGGGTGTTCGGGTATGGCTCGGTGGTATGCCTGAGCTGGGGTTTTCGCACTTCTGTTGGGTTTCGCGGGTGTTGTGGGATGCGTTGAGATTTTGTGCAGTTCGGTTGGGGATGCCATAGGCGGCGGCAGGGTTTGGCGGCCCGTTTCGGGTGGCCCCGGGGGATCGGCCCGAGGGGCGGGGTCTTTCAGGGTCGGGTGTGGTGGCGGATCCAGGACCACAGGAGGTCGTCGGATCCGGGCGTGAGGTGTGTGAGTCCGAGTGTGTGGGCGGTGTGTTCGCGGAAAGCGCCCACGGCCGGGTGTCGGTCGGGTCGGGATGTCGCCGCCAGGCGCGTACGAGCGAGGGCGCGGGCGAGGACGACCGTTTCGGGATGGACGATCACGGGCCGGGCCGTCAGTGCCCACGAACTGCCGTCCGTGGCCGTGTGGTCTCGGTTGAAGGTGGCCAGGCGGTGTCGTCGTGCCCGCCACCGGCCGGTGGGATACAGCTCGTGGTCGTACCAGCGGGTGACGATCG
>NZ_JBIBGL010000020.1:0-224199 GCF_042956465.1 Embleya sp. NPDC008237 | reverse complement strand
ACGGGCCACCTCGGCGAACAGCTTGTCGTTCTTCGCCGCTCCGTCCAGCATCGAGTATTCGGTGTGGACATGCAGGTGAACGAACGAGTCAGACATCGCTACCACCTTCTCTCATCGGTTCGAAGCCGCTCCTCGTCATCGGGTCCTGCTCGATCCGACCTCCACGACCAGGCGCAGACCACGCGCCGGGGCGGCGGCCCGCCCCTGTGTGGGCCAGTCGTCCGCCCGGATCCCGTAGATCGGAGGGGTCCATCCGGGGCTGTGGCGCCGATAGACGGTGGCCCAATCGGCCTTGAAATAGCAGGCGAGGAGGCCACCGGTGTTGGGGACCGGCTCGGGGGCCGCGCGATTCTGTTCGACGACCTGGGCGGCGACCCGTTCGGCATGGTCGTGGTGTCGGGCGCAGTACCGGTGTTCGATGTCCCAGCCGGTGGTCGGGTCCTTCTCGACAACGGTGTGGCGGCTTCGTGCTCCGCAGACCATGTCCCGGTTCCGGGGGTCGACTGGCGGCCGGTACTCGGGGGACACGTGCAGAACGGTCGGCGGGCGCCGGCGCAGCGGTATGGGGGCGTCGGAGGCCGGGGGAGTGGAGGGCGTACGCGGCCGATACACGTAGGGGCGAAGGCGGGGGGCCTCGCACCACCCTTGGTCGGGGGAGGTGTTCGGGGGTTTGTACCGGGGCGCGTCGGCGGCGATCATGCGGGGGTAGCGGGGTTGGCCGAGTGTGTCGCGGCCCAGGAGGGCGGCGGCGATCCGCAGGGTGGTTCGCGGGTCGTCCGCGCCTGGGATGAGGGCGAAAGCGACGGCGAGAAGGAGTTCGCGGGCGGGGTGGTCGGCACGCGGGTCACGGTAGATCTCGCGAACAAGCTCGACGTAGTGGTCGTTCGGCGGCTTCGCGGGCGCGTCGACGGCGCGGTGTTGGGAGGCGGTCGCCTGCTCTTTGCGTGATGAGGGCGAGGTTGGCGCGTGCAGCCGTTCGACCTCCGCCTGGAGCCGGTCCCGGTCCTCGTCGGCTTCGGCGAGCGTCTCGATCAACGCGTCGCGTTCGGTTTCCAGTTCTCCCGCGTAATGCTCCGCCTCGTCCTGGGCCCGGGCGGCCTCGATGGCGGCGGTCTCCCAGAGTTGCGCGTCGGAGAGGCGCCGGTGGGTGCCGGTCGGGGCGGTCATCGGGTGGTCCGGTTCATCGTGTGGTGCCCGCCTCGCCGTGGCGTGTCGGCCGTGGCGTGCCCGGCGGAGTCCGTGTCGGTGAGGGCGCTCCTTTGGTCCTGGTGGTGTCGGGGTTGGGGTGCGGCGTCGGGACGGTGCGGGTACGCCGCGGCGAGGAGGCGTCGGGATTGGCGGAGGCGGTGGTTCATCGCGGTCCCTTCGGTGGCTGGTGCGAGGCGGGAGCGGGGTGGTCGGGCGCGAACGCCGGATCTCGTATGGCGATTCCGGGTGGCCGGTCGGCATCACGACCGGCCCGACGTGGCCCGGCCGACGCCGGGAAACGGCTCGGGTGACGAGCGGGTCTCCGCTGGGATGGGCACTCGGCGTCGTTCCGCACGCGGCCTGTGTCGTCCGGGGTTCAACGGGGCTCGTGGTAGGCGCGGAATGGTCGCTCCTGGGCGTCGTCCGCGACGCACATGTGGATGCCGGCGGCGCGTTGCCGTTCGAACATGGCGGCGATCCAGACCTGTTCGGGGGCGTGGACGGCGAGATCGGCCCACGCCTGGGGGGTCAGTTGCATGGGGTCCCTGGGGAGCCCGCAGGGGCACGGGCACTCGGGGATGGGGTCGAGCAGGGCGTTGACGCCGTGGCAGCGGTGGTGCCAGTGGCACCGGCAGGCCTCGCAGGAGTCCTTCGGGATGATGTACGTGGTCGTCCAGGTCGGCGGCGCCGCAGTTGTGCGCCCGTTCGGGGCTCGGCGAGTACCGGCGTCTGTTCGGGCGGTTCCCTTGAGCGTCCGGGCGCGGATATCGGTGACGTCGGCCATGTCGTTGCCTCCGAAATGATCACTGCGGCGGGAAGTCGGCCACGTGGTGTGGACGGGCTCCGGCGGCCTTGAGGGGGTCGACGGGTGCGCGGTCGTCCGGGACGGTCGCGGTGCTGCGCAGGGCGCGAGCGATCCAGTGCGTGTACACGGGTGGGATCGCCTCGGCGATCTCCTTGCGCACGGACGTCCAGTGGATGCCCATGGCGTCCTGCCACTGGGCGATGGAGCCCTTGCCCCCGCCGTCGCCGTAGACGGCGAAGTAGGGCCCTTTGTGCCAGGTTCCGTGCCGGTATCCGGCGACGCGGCCGCGGTGAGGCAGGTGTTCGGGTTGGGGTACGACGGCGCCGAGGATCTCGAAGTACCTGTGCCGGATGACGGCCAGGCCGAACATCTCGCCGCACAACATGAGGTCACGGCGCAGCGCTGCGCCGGGGACGTTCTCGATGACGGCCGGTCTGCCGGACGCGAGGAGGACTTCGCGGGTGGGCTCGATCAGTCGGGGATAGGTGCGGCCTCGGTTGGTTCCCTTGGTGAGGGTGCAGGCGTCCTGGCAGGGCGGTGAGGCGTGAATGAGGTCGTACTCGTGGGCGTGGGCCCGGGCGTACTCGATCGCATCCGCCTGAACGAACACGTCGCCCACATAGTTGGGTTGGGGTGCGATGTCGACGCCGGTCACGTGATACCCGGCCATCTGGTATCCGCGGGCCGCACCCCCGGCGCAGCAGCACAGATCGAGCAGGCGAGGCTTGAGGCCGTCGGCCACTTCGAGTTGTCCGGCGATCACGCCGCGGCCCTCCGTCCCGCGTCCCGCTGTTCGGCGGCGATGCGCCACTCGGCCGCGATGGTCGAGGCCTCGACCCGGGCGCGGGCGAGGTCGCGGTCGGCGGGGGTCTGCGGGCGTAGGCCGGGAGGGATCATCGGGCGTCCTTCCTGGCGAGGCTCTCGGTAATGGCGTCGACCCACACCTGCGGGTCGTAGCCGGCGGCGGACGCCGCGTCCCAGGCGAACTCGACTTGGTCGGCTCCCTCGATGCGTCCGGCGATCAGCGCGGTGGCCTCGGCAGCCGCCGCGGGGTCGGCCGCCGCAAGGGCGTCCAGGAAGGCCAGGGCCGTGTAGGCCGCGCCGGAGAGAGCGATCAGCGCGTCCCACTCGCCGGTGCCGGGCGACAGGCGCCGGAGATGAACGTCGGTGGTGATCACCTGGCGGAGGAGGTCCTCGCGCATGCTGTCGGGGGTGGTCTGGTCGAGCTGGGTCATCGGGTCCTCCGGTGCGCTTCGTGGTGGTGGGTTGCGTTGGTGTCCGCACGCGAGACGGCACGCGCGCGGACGTCCGATGGGGACGCCGGTGTCCGCCGCCACGGCGGGCGGCCGGTATTGGGGTCGGCCGGCCTGACCACCCCGTCGGGGTCGATCACCGTGGCGCCCCAGTCGATGACGTCCTCGACGATGTCGACCGGGCCGGCGCAGCGGATGCACGCCAGCGGCCTCGGTTCGCAGGTGGTGGTGCCCTCGATGTGCGTGCGAGCCGCGACCTGTTCGGCGGAGAAGGTCGGGCAGTCGGTTGCTAGCGCAGGCGCCGGTCGGTGCCGTTCTCGGTGACCACTAGGTCGCGGCGGCCGGAGTCCGCCAGGCAGGCCGCGACGAACTCGCGCGCGGGGACCTGGTCGTCGTCGCAGGGCTTGTAGGTGGCCGTGAACGGGGTGCGGACGCCGTCGACGTCGCAGACGAAGCGGATGCGGGTGATCACGAGACTCCTTCGATCGCGGGTGAACGTGCGGTGGCGGGTGGCCCGCCCGGTCGGGGTGGGCCACCCGCGTCGTCAGGTCGGAGGCAGGCACCCGGCGCAGCGCTGGGTGTCGTCGTTGTCGCCGGAGGACCATAGGTGCTTGCCGCAGAAGTAGTCGCCGCAGCCTGCCTCGGGGCGGCCGGGCTCGGTGCCGCAGAGGTGGGCGAGGCCGCGATCGATGCGGGCGCCGCAGTGGGGGGTGGAGCAGGTGTCGTTCACGCAGTACCCGGCGTCGCGGCCGTCGGCGAGGCGGTAGAAGGCGTTACCCACTGGCTGCTCCCGTCCTCGGCGACGGCGCGGGGGGCGTCGACCGTGTGCCGGCGGGATGGCGGCCGGGGGCTGGGGCGTCGGCGTCGGCGGTGAGCGGGTGTGGGGCGGCGCTCGGTTCGATGTCGGGCGTCACGCTGTCGGAGTGCTCCACGTCCCGGTGATCCTGTGCGACGTCGCGGGCAAGGTCCTCGTCGTTCCCGTGGCCTTGCGCGGGACAGGAGTTGCAGAACCAGCGGAAGGACCCGTCGGGGTCGACGGTGATGGCGTACGGCTGGTCCGGCGCCCGCGCCGGTTCGCACGCCGCCGGTCCCGGAGCGGGGTCGGGCTCCTCGGCCCCCGGGGTGTCTTGCGCGATCCGCGTCGGCGTGCCGTGCTCGGGGATGCGGTGCTGGTCCTGTTCGGCACGGCGCGTGAGCGACCTGAGCAGGTCGACCTCGGCCAGCAGTTTGCGTTCCAGGTCGGTGGAGACGGCGGAGCGGATCGTGTCGAGTTGGCTGTGGGTCATGGCCGGGGAGGGCCCGGTCCCGCACCAGGCGGTGCACGTGAGTCGCGTGGAACCGGATGCGTCGTTCGTCCTTGTCAGGATCGCGCCGGAGTAGGCCGAGAGCCCGCACAAGGAGCAGCAGGGCACGTTCCGCGTGGGTGTGGATGTCGTCATGAAGTCGCCTTCGCGTGGTGGTGATGGCTTCGCGGGGCCGGTTGTCCGGGCGTTTCGCGCCGCGTGATCCGCTCGTCCGGTCGCCGGGCGTTGCACGGAGCCCGCGTCACGCGGCGTGGCTGATCGAGATCAGCCAGCCGGTCTCGTTGAGGATCGCCGCCGGCGTCTCGTAGCGGACGGGCGCGTGTTCGGGGGTGAGCGAGCGGAGGTGGCCGGGGGCGTGGTGGGTGGTGATCCACACGTGGCCGCGGCCGTCGCGGTAGAGGCGGCGCTCGCCGACCACGGGGCGCGGAGCGCCGGGCAGGCTCTGGTGGAGTCCGCGCATCCTGGCGTACTTGGCGTCGGTGGTGTGCCCGTCGTACTCGGCCAGGGGGTCGTCGGGGCCGACGCGGCGGACGTGTCCGAAGAGGTCGTGGAGGTCGCGTTCGCGGTTGATGTGCCAGGACATCGGCAGTTCGTTCGCGGGGTGGGCCTGGTAGAGCGCACGGTCCTTCAGGTCGGGGGCGGGGTCGATCACGACTCCGCCCCAGCGTGCGGCGAAGTCGTGGAGGAAGAAGGCGCGTTCGCGGTAGACGGGCCCGGCAGGGTCGGGGTCGGTGGTCTCGGTGGCTGGACGGTGGTGGGTGGCGAGGTTCACGATGGGTTCTCCGGCCGCCCTTCGCGGGGCGGGGTCGGGCTCGGGGACGGCCACGTCCTTGCTTGGTCGCGGTGTCGTGGCCGTCCCGGGGCGAATTCGGTGGTCCGGGGTCAGGGGTGCGTGCGGCGCGTGCGAGCGCGGGTCGGGTCGTCAGCTCGGGAGTTCGGTCGTGGACTGCACCGTCACGGGCTCGGCGGGCTCGGGGAACGGTGTCTCGCAGTCCTGGCAGGCGTGGGGAACGAGGTATCCGGCTCCCGCGATCTGCCGATCGGTGACCGGGAGGTCGTGCTGCTGCCGGGGGTCGGCGCACGAGAGGCAGAGCCAGCGGGCGTCGGGATCGGGGCTTCGGTGGATGGTGCTGCGCCGCACCACGCCCACTCGTGTGGCGGTGCGGAGCACGCGCTTGGGCACCAGGTGGGCCTCCTTGACGATCCGCCGGGTGCAGGGCCGGGCACTCTCGCATCGGGTGGCGGTGCGGGCCCCGTAGCAGGCGGGCGTGCAGCCGAGCGCGGGGTCGTCGATCTCGCGCTGCGCGGTCCACCAGCACGCGTGTTCCCGGCGCATCTGGCCCACGAGCAGCACCGTCTCCTCCGTGGTCAGCGCGGAGAGTGGCGTCGGGGTGGTCAGCATGCATTCCGCGCCCTCGTGCCACCTGCCCCACACGGTGTCGACGGAGAGGGTGATCTCGAAGCCCGTCGGTCGCCATGCGCCGGCGTTCGCGGGGTCGGGGACCTCCACCACGAACGCGCCGATTCCCTCGTTCAGGGTTATCCGCGCGTCGGGGATGTCGACTGTGGCGCGGAGCGCGTCGAAGGCGGCGTTGTGTGTGAGGTGGTGGGACTCGGTGCCGTAGGGGCAGATGAGGGCCCAGGTGGGCCTCTCGGTCGGGATGGGATAGGGGTCGTCGTCCTCGTCCCAGAAGTCGGTGTCGGGGTCCAAGTGGTTCTCGATGACGGTCACGATGTTTCCTCTCTGCACCCCCGCGGGGGCGCGGTGTGTGGACCGGACGGCCGCTACGCCTGGTCGGTCCCGGCGCGCGGCCGTCCGGAACGGATTCAGGTGGCGGCGACGATCAGCGGTGCCACGCGGCGCAGGCTCGCGAGGCGGTTGCGAACGGCTCGGGCGTGCCTGCGGGCGCCGTTGGTGGCGGCGGTGCTGTTCGCGAGTTCGCTCAGGGTCGACACGGCGTCGTTGACGTCGTCGACGGTGAGCCGGCAGTTCCCCGCGGCGAGCGTGTGGATGACGCTTACGCCCGGGCCGCGGGCGTGCGCCTCGGCGGCAGCCGCGAGTTCCTCCAGACCTCGTTGCGTTCCCAGGAGGGTCCCGCGCGTGCGGACGTGGCTCATGGCGTTGTCGCCTGCGCGTCGGCCGGGTCGACGAACATTCCTTCGTCACCGTCGTGTTCGGCGTGGGGGTGGACGGTCCGGTCGTCGATGCCGACCGCCTCACGGGCTTGGGCTGTTCGGTAGTCCTGGACTCCGTTGTTCACGGTGATCTCCCTCGTGTCGATCGGTGGAGCGGCGAGTTGCGGCGGTGCCGCTTTCGTCGTTCAGGCGGCGGCCTGCTCCGAGGCGCAGTCGTCGCACGGGTGTTCCAGCGCGCTGCCGTGGCAGCCGGGTGTGTGCAGGACCTGGTCGGCGACGCACGGTCCGGATCCGGGTGCGGTGTTCGCCGTCTCGTCGGCGTACGCGTTGCGCCAGGCGAGTTGATACGCGCCCAGTTCCGCGACGACCGTGTTGAACGCTTGGTGCATCGCGTCGGGCGGGTAGCGGTGTGCGGGAAGGCCGGGAATGTAGTCGCCGTCCGGGTCGGTGGCGCCGAGCAGGGTCTCGAGGGCGATTCCGATGGTGATCCCGGTGCTCTCCCAGCGGCCGTTGTCGAGGACGTCCAGGACCTGGCCGACGGGCGTGGCCTCCCAGCGGAGTTCCGCGTCGCCGTACGTGCGCGCGTACCAGGAGAGCCCGGCCTTTTGCGCGGCGGGCACGTCAGGGTGGGTGTCGTGCGGGTCGCAGGAGAGCGTGAAGCCGAGGGGAACGAATTCTCCGGGCATGAGGGCTTGTTCCTTTCGAGCGTTGCGGTGATTCGGGGGGTTGTGTCCGGCCGCGACCCGGACCGGGCCCGGCCGGGACCGTGCGGCCCCGGGGGGTATCGATCGCGCGGGCGTGCGGCCGGCTCGCGCTGAGGGGCGATCAGTGCCGCGAGGCGGCCGTGGGGGCAGGCCGGGTGGCCCTGGTGATCGGTGGGTACCGAGTCGGGCGATGCCGGCCCCCAGGTCGCTCGACTGCGCCGTGGGACGCCGCACGCG
Source organism: Embleya sp. NPDC008237 (assembly GCF_042956465.1). Taxonomy (NCBI): domain Bacteria; kingdom Bacillati; phylum Actinomycetota; class Actinomycetes; order Kitasatosporales; family Streptomycetaceae; genus Embleya; species Embleya sp. NPDC008237. The sequence continues at coordinate 216,572 of NZ_JBIBGL010000020.1, read as the reverse complement.
TGGGGGCCGGCTGTTGGGATGTGTTCGGGGCATGGGTCGAGGACCCGGGCGCGGGTGCGCGGGGTCGAGTCGACGGTGGGACGTGGCCCGAGGATCGGTCGCTGTGCGGGCAGGGTCGGCGGAGAACGTTCTTCCACGCGGATCCCGAGGGATCGCGCCGACCCGTGCCTGACGCCGCGGATGCGCGGACGATGACCGTGTGCTCGTTCCACCGTACGGGCGGAAGGTCCTGTTTCACCAGAGGGTGATCAGCGGATGAAGTTCGTTGCCCCGCGCGGGTGATCCGCCTCCGCCTTCGCCGCGACCGTGAAGGCGGCTACGCGAACGCGACCTCGGACCTGTGGATTCGGGGTACGCGGCCGGTCAGAGGGATGAGGCGAGGGCCACGGCGCCGGCCGTGAGGCCCAGCACGAGGAGCGCGGCCTGGATGAGCGTGAACTTGACGTTCGCGATCCGGCTCATCCGCTGATACTCCTGGGCCAGGGCCTGGGGCTGTTCGGATTCGGTGAGCAGGCGCAGCGTGGTGTCGGGGTCGGTGGCGACGCGCAGCGTGCCGTGGGTGCGCGGGAGCAGCACCCAGACCAGCAGCACGGCCGCCATGGCGAGGCCGGCGCCGGCGCCGTAGACCGCGGCGCCTTGGAGGGCGCGCAGGCCGGGCGCGACGAGCCCGGTGCCCGCCAGCAGCAGGCCGGCTTTTTGGTCGGCCGCGCGTTGGTTCGCGACGACCAGGTCGACGCGGCGGTGCAACGTCGATCGCAGTGCCGTGGGGTCGGTGTCGCGGGGCGATTCGGTGGTGGGGGGCATGCGGGGCGCTCCCGGGGGGGTCGTGGTTCTCGGGCGGCCGGTCGGCCGCGCTCGAAACCTCCGGCTCCCTGGGCGGGTTCCGGAGGCAACGAGCGCCCGACCGGTTCAGCGACCGGGCTCGGAAACACACCGGCTCACGGGGTGTCCCCGTCCCGGCCGAGCACGCCGAGCAGCGTGGCGACCGCGCCGTCGACGTGGGGGCGGTAGTAGTCGCCGATGGTCTTCGAGGCACTCGCGACGCGGAGCGCGTCGATCATCGCGTCCGCCTCGGCCGGGGTCATCCGGGCCCGGCGTCCGGCTCCCAGATCCGCCAACAGCGCGGCGCCGACGCCGTCCTGCGGGCCGTGGCGGCTGGTCAGGGTAGCGATGTGGTTGGCGTGTCCCTCGTCCGTGTAGACGCAGTGGATCAGGACGGCCAGATCGGCCGGGCGCGCACCCTTCGCCTCCAGGGCGGCGCAATCCGCGCACAACCCGTCGGTGAAAAGCGTGGCGCCGTGGCAGGCCGGGGTGTGAGCGATCCGTCGACGGCGGCGTCCTCCCTCCCAGGCGGCGCGGGTCGCGGCGAGTTCGGTCTGCAGTTGCCGCTTGGTCGCGTTTTCGATCGGCGTGGTGTCGATGTCGTGCGTGTCGGTACTCAAGGTCGTGTCTCCGAATCGCTGTGGTGGCTGGTTGAGTTGCCGGCGTTCTCCGCCTCTGTGGCGGGGTGCGGTGTGGGCCAGCGGCTGATGGGCGGTGCTCGTCGCCCCCGACCCCAGGAGCTGGGCGTCGGGGGCGACGAGCGTGCGACCGGTTCAGGGGTCGGGTTCATGCGTGCTCGCGGGTGTGCTCGGCGATCGGAACGGCCGGCGGGCGGCGCCGTTCACGGGGCGTCGACGTGGACGCCGTCGGTCGTGATGCGGATGCCGTCGTCGACGATTTGGGGGACGCGCGGGTTCGGCCAGTCCTCGATGGCGTAGAGGAGGGCGAGGTCGTCCATCTCCATCCAGCCGATGGGTCGCCAGGGGTCGAACTCGGCGTCCGCGTAGAGGACGGCGGCCAGGACGGAAGGGCCGGCCGTGCCGTTCCGGCGGACTTCCATCACCCGCAGGAGGCTCGGGTATTCGGCGCACGCTCCCGTGCGGCTGCGCAGGCGCCAGGTCTGGTCGGGGGCGGCGATGTGCCAGGGCGAGCAGTGGGACACGAGGTTCACGGCCAGGCGCATCGCGGCTCGCTCGGACAAGTGGTCGTCGCGCTGGTAGGCGTCGATCCAGCCCTGCACGACGCGGGCCGCGCCCTCGGAGCCCAGGACCAGGTCGATGCGCTTGTCGGTGTCCGTCACAGCGTCACCTCGGTCGGAACGGTGTTCTCGAACCTGTCGGCCAGGTCGCGTATGCCGGCAACGCGCAGGCCCCGCAGGATGCGTTCGCGTTCGTCGGTGTCACCGGTGAGCGCGGCGAGCTGCAAGTCTCGGGTGTAGTCCTGCTCGGTGCCGAGGGGGGCTCGACGACCGCTGGTCGTGGCATTCATGATGTGGACTGCCTTCTTCCTGGAGTCGGGTTGGGCATCCGGGCACGGCCGCGTCTGTGGTGGTCGACGGCCGTGCCCGGTCGTGCCCGTGGCCGGCTCTCGCGTCGTGGCGACGCGGGACCGGAACTGTCGGTCGGCTATGCGTCGTCGCGGGAGTCGGTAAGGGCCCTGCGGTCGGCGGCACACTCCGCGCACGGCGCGTACACGCGTGAGCCGTGGCAGCCGGGCGTGCATCGCACGTCTTGGAACGCGTCCAGGACTTCGTGCCATTTGGTGACGTGCGCGGCGACCTCGACGCGCATCGCGGACAGGGCCATCCGCGCTATCCCCTCGCTGAGGGAGCCGACGGAGGTGGGCGGGATACGGCCGTCGGGGGACCCGTACAGCGACGTCGTCGAGATGGCGACGCCGTATCCGGTGGGCAGCCACTCCTCGGCCGCGGGGTCCCACTGTTCGAGGATCTGTGTGTCGCCGGTCGGGGCGATGGCCCACATGGTCATGCGCTGCGGGAAGCGGACCGCGTGGGACCTTTCGGCTGCCGCCATCGCCTCCGTGGAGGAGTCGTACGGGTCGACGGCCGGAGCGTCGGCGGTGGGTGTGATCACGATCCAGGTGGGTTCCGTGTTTGCGGTGCCGGTGCTCACGATCCCTCCAGGGGTAGTCGGTCGGGACGTCATCCGAAACTCCGGCATGTGCCGCACAGGTCGATGCCGCGCACACCGAAGCAACCCGGAGTGCAGTCGCCCCCGCCCTTCCACCACTGCAGCCATGCCGCGATCTGCGCCCGGGATTGCGCGGCCAGCAGGCGCAGGTCGTCGGTGCCGAGGCACTCGATCGGCGTAGCCGGAACCGCCCCCGGGTCGAACTCGTCGGTAGGCGGGGTCCCCCACAGGGACACCACCGAGGGCACCACCTGCCAACCCGACGGCACGAGACCATCGGTCGCCGGGGCCATCGCTTCGACGTGAAAGGTGTCTCGGCTGATCGAGAGAGTCGCCTCGGTGCGGTCCGGCGCCCAGTCGGGCGTGGCGGCCAGGGCATCCTCGAACGTCGGGTACACGGTGGGCGACTCGACGCCGCACGGGTCGACGAGTTGCCAGGTCAACCCCGTTGGCTCGACGGACGTTTCGGCAATGAGCGCAGCGATGTCGAGTAGGGCCCGGGTTGTTGCGGAGGTCACGGTTCCTCCCTGTGTCGGTGGGTCGAATGGTCGGGCTCGGAGCCCGGGGTCGCCGCCCCGAGACGGGGCGGCGACGTACACGGTCACGCGCTCTTCGAGCACACTTCTCCCAGGGCGATGCCGAACGTGGCGCACCTGCCGGAGCACCAGTCGCGGGCCGGGTGCCGCGAGCCGCCCACGAGAGTGCGCACCCACCCGGCGGGTGGCGGTTGCGACGCCGCGGTCTCGCCGCAGCCCTCGGTGGTGCATTGCTCGATCACCGGGGAGTGGGCGGGGGGCCGGGATCGGCCGGTCTTGCCGCCGTTCCAGGTCGCGTTCCGCGTGGACTTCGGTTGGGGTCGTGGCATGACGTTGTCTCCGAAAGGGTTGGCGAGGGTAGGACGGGCCGGACACGCTGGTTCCCGGGTCATGGGGAACGGTCGGTCTGTCAGGGGTAGATCACGCCGGTGTTGCCGCAGCGGTCGCAGCCCTCGCCATAGCAGCGGCAGAGGGTGATGCGGACCTCCTCCTGGTCGTCGGGGTCGTCCGGGAGTGCGACGGGCGGTGGCGGGATGGTCCGGGTGGGCGGGAGGTAGTCGTCGGCCCAGGGGTCGGTGGTGGGCACGTGGTTCCCTTCCTGTCGGGGAGTTGGGGGTCGCCCGTGTAACCCGCGGCCTCGACCGGACCCGAACGAGGGCCGGTCGAGGCCGCGATCTCGGGGCTATCGGCCGAGGGTGGTGTTGGGGCGGGGGACACGGCAGGCCTCCGCGTGGCCCGCGGCCCAGGCGCGGGCGGCGTCGGAGATGCGCACACGCGCGTCCCGGGTGTCGCCGCCTTCGGTGTTCCAGGTCTTGCCTGCGGGGCAGCCGGTGCAGCAGGCGTTGATGACCAGCCAGCCGAAATCCTGGCTGGGGGTGAGGGTCACGCTGCAGTCGCCCGCGGTGGCAACGGCGGTCCGGCCGGTCAGGATCGACATCGTGTGCTCCGTGGTTCGTCGAGGGGTTCGGGTGGCTCGTGCACCCGCGACCCGTGGGGCCGGGCAGGCCGCACAGCGGGTGCGTCGTGTCGTCGGGACACAGGGCCCGGCGCCCCGAGTCCCTTCGAGGGGCCCGGGGTCGGGGCGAACGGTCAGCTCGCGTATCCGAGGTCGGCGGGGCTTTTGCCTGCCTTCAGACCGTCGGCGAGGCGCCTGTACTCGGTGTATTCGCGGTCGTAGTACTGCGCGGCCTCGTGATTCCGCCGGCGGCACTCGTCGTTCCTGTCATCGTCGGCGCCGCGTCGGGCCTCGTCGCGTTGGCGCAGGCTCGCCTTGGCCGAGGCTTCCAAGCCTTCGATCTCGGCGTCGCGTTGCTGCTCGGTCCATTCGATAGAGGGCTTGATCTTCATGGCGATGCTTCTCCTGTCGATCGGGTCGGTGCGGGACGGTCTGCTCAGCCCTGTCGTGAGCGGGCGAGGGTGTACACGAGTACGGCAGCGGCGATCAGCGCGGCGGCCAGGGCCCACAGGGCGTGAGCGGCGGCTTCGACGCCGGGGCCGGCGATCCTGATCGCGGTGGCGACGCCGATCAACGCGAGTGCGATTCCCAGGCCCCCGACAGCGACTCCGAGCGCCCCGGGGGGCACCGTCGTTCGAGCGGCGGGGGTCGGGTAGCCGACTTCGTACGCGATCCGCGTGGGGTGGTGAACCTGCGGTGTCGGATGGGTCGTGGGCACCGGGACACCGGCCGAGGCCGTGTCCGCCTCGGCGCCGGTGATCGCCACGTTTCTGGGCCTCGCAGCGACCGTGGTGAACGGATGCGGATGGCGGATCGCGCGGGAGTCGGGCAGCACGAAGGTCTCCTTGCGGATAACAGGGTCGGCGTCGGGGGGAGCCCCGAGGCTCTCCGCTCCGTCCGCGCCTGGGCGCGGGCGGAGCGGGCAACCGGGGTTCCTCAGTCGCGGCGGGGCGTGGCGGGGCACGAGGTCGGCGCCGAGCAGGCGGGACCGGAAGGGCGCCGAAACGCAATGCCCGACGCGGCGGTCCAGGCCAACACCGCGATCCCGGCGGCGACTTCGCGGTCGGGAGCCGGCGTGCCGATCCACACCATGGCGACGGATGCGCCGGCCCAGGCCGACCACGTCATACGCCCGGCGATCGAGCCGCAGGCGGCGGTGACCAGGGCGACCGCACCGGTCCACTGCCATGTCGTGTAAGCGGTGGACGCGTCAATCGCCAAATGCGTGGTGTGATCGTCGAGGTAGGAACCCACGGGACGGGTGATCGTGGCGCCGAGCTCCGCGAATGCGCTGATGGGAGGCGGCGATCCGCACGTCCGCAGGAGCCAGACGGCGGCACCGGCGAGGAGGAGGGCCCCGGAGGCGATGACGGCGCGGAGCCAGGCAGCCATGTACCGCAGGCCCAGGTACGGGGCGTCGCGGACGTCTCGGATACGACGGTCGAGCAGCTCGGCGAGGCGACGGAAGCGGTCCCACCACGTGCGGCGGGGTCGTGCCGGTTGTTCATTCTCGTGCGGACCGAGGTGGATTACCACTGTCGTTGCGGTGGACGTTCGTGCGGAGTCGGACATGAGTCATCGCTCCAGGAATGGGTGTCGATCGGGGTCACGAGCACGCGCCCGCTGCTCCTCGCTCGGGGGAGGGCGTCGGTGGGGCGCGGCTCGGGGTTGCTCCCTGCGGCGGTTGCGGGGATGCAGTTGTGTCGGTTCTCCGATCCACCCGCCGGGACTCGGCGGGTGGATCGGGCAGCGGGCAGCGGCTGGGGCGTCGGCGGCGATCCGTGATCGGGTCGCGGCTGGCGCCGATGGGTCGCGGGCATGGGAACGGTGAAGGACGCCGCAGGTGTTCGCGGTGTCCTTCACCGTGTCGGTTCGGCCTCGGAAGTGCCGCTGGTCACTGTCGGTCGAAGGTTCGGACGAGGGCCAGGGCGTCGCCCGCCGTGGTGGCCACGTCCTCGCGTCGACCACTGCGACCGCCCTTCGCCTTTCCCTTTCCCTTGCCGCGGCCGCGCCTGGGACGGTCCTCCTCGTCATCGTCGAGGTCGTTCGCGAGGTCCTCCAGGTCCTCGTCGGGGCGGTTCCAGTCGCCCCACAGGTCGCGTGCCTCCAACTCCTGGATCTCGTGGGAGGTGAGGCGGTTGATCTCGTCCGGGAACAGCTCGTGCAGGTCGCCCGCGTCGAAGTCGGCGTACAGCGCGCGCATCAGGACGGCGCGACCGTTGTCCAGGACGATGATGGCGACGCCCCCGGTGCTGACGCCGTCCTCGGGGTCGGCCTCGCCGGTCATCACCCGCTGGATGGCGCTGCCCTCGGAACCGGCGTAGCGCGCCGGGATCGTCGGGACGTCGTAGACGTTCTCCATGCAGCCCTCGGCCGCCTTGCGGGTGGCCAGGCCCGAGCCCATGTTGAAGATGACGCTGCGGCTGTTCTGCTTGAGGTTGTCCTTCATCTCGGTGGAGAAACCGTTGTGTGCGAACGGGCTCTGCCCGGCGACGAAGAAGCCGATGCCGTACTTGAGGCCGGTGACGGTCAGGTCGTCGCCCAGGGTCTGGATCTCCCTGCCGTACACGAGATCCTTGGACGCCGTCATGAACTCGTCGGCGTACACGAGCAGCAGCGAGTACGGACAGCGCGGGTCTCCGGGCTTGTAGTCGTGGGGCCTGCCGTCGAAATCCCACGGCATGTTGGCGCGGATCTCACACAGGGCCTTCGCGGCGCGCAGCATGCGCAGCATGTAGAGGGCGTTGGAGCCGCGCCGGTCGATGAACTCGCCCAGCACGTCGGTCTTCTCGTCCCGGCGGACGGTCGCCAGCCAGATCACCGCGCCGCCCAGGGACGCGGCCGCCATCGTGATCGCGAAATACTGCGTCTTGCCGCTGCGGCTGACGCCGAGGATGAGGCCGTGCGCAGCGGCGTTTTTGTCGTGCTGCCAGATCATGCTCTTCACCGGCTGTCCGGCAAAGGACATGCCGCACACGAACATGCCCTTCGCGTCCGGGGTCAGCAGTTCCCGGGTCGCCGGGAAGCTCCGGCTCAGCGGCGGCCGGTCAAAGATGCTGATCAGGAACTCGTGGCCCTGGACCAGCAGGAACGTACAGGCATCGTCGTATTTGATGCCCAGGCCGCGGCAGACCTTCGCGAGATCCACACGCGGGAGTTCGACCGGGTCCGCCATCGCGCACTCGTAGAACGTCACGCCGCGGTCGGGATCACGGCGCCGGGACACCAGCCGTGAGCCGGGTGCGCCGCCTCCGGGGCGTCCCACCCGGTCGATCCATCGTTCCTCGGGGGTGGGTGCGGCCTTGCGGCGCTGGTTGGCGTCGGGGGTGACGTGGACCTCCAACCAGCCGGGCCCGCCTTGACGGCCGGGTTGTTGCTTGACCGGGGACAGGCGCACGTCCGTTTCGTGGACGCCGAACGCGGCGGCGACGTCGTCCAGGTTGAGCCTGGTGATCGGCCGGCCCGGCTCGATGGCGCGCACCAGCATGGTCAGGTCGTGTTCGGTGCCGGGGTGCGGCTCGACGCGGACGACGCGGCTGGCACCGGGGCTCTTGGCACGTTCCCAGAGTTGGCGCACGCCACGGGTGTAGGCGTCCGCGCCGTCGTCTTCCGGGGCGGTCTCGACGGGCGCGGGCAGCGCACGCGGTGCGGGAGTGTGGCCGAGGGCGGGTCGGTTGCGGCGTCGCGTGGTGCGCGACAGCGGTGTCACCGCGCATCCGGCGGCGGCCCAGCCGGCTGCGACGAGGGCGTCCCAGCCCCAGCCGGGGGTGACGAGAGCGGCCAGGTCGACGGCCATGGCGGTCACCAGGGGGGACCAGCGCATCATCTTCCGGCCGGTGCCCTCGTAGCCCTTGGCGGCCCGAATCGTCCCGAACGCTCCGGCTGCTCCGGCCACCAGGACGGCGCTGTTGGTGATGCCGTCCGGGGCGAGGTTGGGGGCGCAGACCAGTACCGGGGCGGCCAGCGTGTACGTGAGGCGTTCCAGCACGACGCTGCGTGGGGTGGACACCGGGATGCTCTCCTTGTCGGGACATGGAAAGGGCGGCCCCGTGCTCGGCGGGGCCGCCCTGTCGTCGTGGTGGGTATGTGGGGTCAGTCGGCGAAGAAGCCGGGCCTGGGGGTGGTTTCGCGGCGTCCCTCCCTGACCTCGTTCAGGCCGGTGTAGAGGCGGGCGTGGATGGCCTTGGCGGTGTACGCGAGCCCGGACACCTCCTGCACCGACTGGCCCAATGCGTCCACTTGGGCGGCGGCGTCCTCGAGGCCGCCGGCGACGGCGGTCGTCAGCGTCACGTGCGAGGGATCGAGCCTGGCGTGTTCGATGTCGGCGGCCAGACCGGTGGCGCGACGGGCGTTGGCGTGCGCTGTGCGGTGGACGTTCTCAAGTTCGACCACGAGATCGTCCAGAACCTGGGCGAGGCGGCCGAGCTTTTCTTGGACCGCGCGAAAGCTGTTGTCACCGTCGGAGACGATGACCGCCCGGCCGCTCTCGTAGAGCGCGAGGTCGTTGCTCATCGGTGTCTTCCTCTTCGTCAGGCGTGATGGGCGGCGGCGGACGCGTGCTGCAGGCCCGCTTCGTGCTTGGCGTCCATGTCCTCGCTGTACACGCGAGCGACGATCTTGGCGGTCACTCGGCCGGCCTCGGCGGCTTGGCCGCATGCTTCGGAGGACCGCTGCGCCTGAGCCTTCATCTCGCCTGCGGCGTCGGCGAGGTCGGCGATCTGCTTGGCGACGATGGTGACGATGTTGTGGTCGTCGACCAGGTCGCCGGCCATCTCCCGCAGGGCGTCGGCGACTCGGCCAACGCTGTCGGAGAGTTCGTGCTGTTGTTCCTGGTCCTTCATCGCGTGTATCGCGATGTTGGTGATCTGCGTCAGGAAGTCGTCGAAGGTCGTGTCGGTGCGGTGCTGGGCGGCCAGGCCGCTCTGGGCCGAGGCGACCTGCGTGTTGCTCACACTGTTCTCCCGTACTGCTGTGGGGCTGGTGGTTCCGGGACGCTGGGTGTGGGGTTCCGGCGCGGGCGGCAGGGCCGATGGGGTGGGCACGCCGGGAGCGAGGGAGCCTGCCGGTTCCCGGTGTTGCGGTTCCTCGGGCGGTGGGGGGCGTTCCGGCTGGGGGAGTTGTTCGACCGTCATGCCGACGCTCTCGGGTGTGACGGTCCCGGTGGGTTCCTCCGGTTGGTCCTGGTGTTTGCCGCTCTTGTCCGTGAGGTCGTGGAACCACTGCTTGAACCGGTCACGCACGGACGGCCCAGGATCGTCCGGTTCCGTGGTGTCGTCCTTGCCGGACGGAGGGTCGGCCGGGGTGGAGTCCTTGAGGAACTGGTAGGCGGCGAACGCTGTTCCGCTGGGATCGGTGGTGTCGTTGACGATGCGCTTGGCCTCGTCGAGGTCGCCGCGGTCGACCGCCTCGGCCGCACGGCGCGCGGCGTCCCAGTCGACCGAAGGACCCGGGCCCGTACCGCCGCCCGGCGGGGTGGCGCCCGCGCCGCCCCCGACTCCGGCGTTCTTTGTGCCGCGCCGGCCTCCGGCCGGAGGCGTCGGCCCCGGGCCGCCGGCGGCATTCTTACCGCCGCGGTTCTTCCTGCCGGGTCGGTCGTCGGCCGAGGGCGGCGTACCGCCCTTCCCGTCACCGGGGTTCCTGCCGACGCCGGCGTTCTTCCGGCCACGGGCCGGGGGCGTGGCTCCCGGTTTGCCACCGGTGTTCTTCCCGCCGACCGGGGGCGTCGGACCGGGGCCACCGGCGCCGGCGTTCTTCCCGCCGTTGCTCTTGCCGACCCCGGCGTTCTTCCGGGCGCCGGGCGTGGGCGCAGGTCGCGAACGTCCGTTCTTGGCACCGGGGTTCTTCCCGCCGCCGCCATTGTCGCCGGAACCGTCAGGCCCCTTCTGGGGCCCTTTCGGCCCCTTGTCGGGGTTCTTGGACCCACCCCCTCCGTTACGGCCGTCAGAGGGCTTGCCAGAGGCCTTGGTACCGCCTTTCGTCTTGGCTCCGTCTGTGGGCTTTCCGCCGTTCCTGCCGCCGGAGTTCCCCGCGCCCGGTCCGCCTCCCGGGGACTTCGGGGCCTGGGCCTTCGGGCCGGGCGAGCCGCTTCCGGGGGGCTTGCCGCCCGGTCCTTTGCCGCCGCCCGGCGGCTTCGGGCCGCCTGTGCCGCTGCCCGGCTTGGCGCCCCCGGATCGTCCTTTGGAGCCGGCGCCCGGCGCGCCGGACCCATTCCGGGCTCCGGTCGCGCCGGAGCCGCCCGAGGTCTTGGAGCCGCCCTTGCCCCCTCCGGGGCCGGAACGGTTCGTATTCCCTCGCGACCCTCCGGTTTCGGCTTTTCCTCGCGCACCGGTGCGGTCCGCCCGTCCTTTCACACGGGCCTGACGCAGTTTTCCGTTGGCCTCGATCATTGCCACGTCGCGATCGGTGCGCGCCGCGATCAGGGCGATCTTTCGGGCGAGTTCCGCCTCCCGGAACTGCCTTTCCTCCTCCAATCGCGCCCGTCCTTTCTCGACGCGATATTCGAGCCAGTCGCCGATTCGGTCGGCAAAGGAACGGCGGTGTTCGTATTCGCCGTCCGTTTCCTCGTCGGATTCCTGGTCGTCGCTCGAAGGTGGAATTCCTTCGGCGGAGAAAGTCGCCGCCGGGTCCGGGGCGCTCGGAACACGGGGTAATTCGGGGGTTTCTTCGGGGGGATCCTCCGGGGTGTCCCGGGGCGGCGGCGGCAGGGTGTCGGCGTAGTTCGGGATGGGGGGCGGCACGTACGAGGGGTCGCCGCCTCCGGGGAACGGGTACACCTGGGCGTCATCGTCGTCGGACACGGAATCTCCTCTCGGGGTCTTGACAGAGGGTGACCTCTCGTGTGCACGCGTGCACGGGCACGTGAGCACGCGTTACGCGCGCGAGGGCCCGGCGGTGTTCCGCGGGGCTGCGGTGGTGGCGGTCAGTCACGTCGGGCTTCCGGGCCCGGCTCCGGGTCGACGACGGCCTTCGCGTACTGAACCAGGTCGTTCCAGATGCGTCGGTCGCCCGTCCGCCGCTTGTGGATCGCGACGAGGAACAGACGGAGGACGAGCGCGAAGCCAGGCAACACGTCAGAGCGGCCGGCTCTCACTTCCCGGGCGATTTCGGCGCGGGTGATACGGAGCCAGAATTCCATCGCGCCCAGTTCGCCGCGTGTTCGGCGAGCCTGCTTTTCCTGCTCGATGTACCAGTTCTGCCGGAAGTCTTGTCCGAGTTCGAGCTGGGTGAGCGGGCGGGTCATCCTGTGCCCCTCTTCGGGAGGCTGTAAATGTCTGTGGGGCCACTATAACGCGGATTCTGTTCCTTGTTCGCCGGGTTCTCCAGAGCGGCTCGGGCGGGGGCGGCCCGCAGGCCGGGATTCCTTTTGCGTTCCCTGGCGAGTTCCCTTTCCCGGCGCCGGCGGGGAAGCGCCTTCATCTCGTGCTCGAACTCATGCCGCTTGCGAACGCTCTTTTCGAGCTCTGCGACAAGGTTCTGAAGATGCTTGAGCACCCTCTTGAGGGTCTTTTCCGTCGGCCTGGCCCGTCGCCGGGCGTGGTACCACCGGTCGCCGTTGACGTGGGCACTGCGGCAGTGCACACGGGTCTCGCCCTGCAGTGTCTCCAGGTCTCTGCTGATGCCCAGCAGCATCCTCGCGACGTCGGCCAGGTACTGCGCGTACCGGTCCGGGTCCTGGGCCGTACGACGCAGGGCGGCCGTGTGCTGGTCGGTCAGGCGGGGCTCGTCTTCGCGGTTCATCGGGTCCTTCCCTTCTGGTCGGGGTTGGTGGTGATGCCTGTGTCGGCGTCCATGCCGGCTGCACGGCCGAGGCCGGGCAACCGGTAAAGCAGCCGATGGGCGGTGGTGGGTTCGAGCGGATCGGGTTCGCCTTGGGCGACTGGGCCCGGGGTGTGCGCTCACGAAGGGCGTTGTCGCGCGGAGCGCCGCGATCAGCCGCCCGCGCCCACTGCGCTCACGCTCGCTCCCTCACGTTCGTCCTGGTCCTCGACGCGCGCTCGGATGCGCTTGGCGGTCGCGTCGGAGATCTTCGTGAGACCGGCTTGAGCGATCGCGGCGACGATGTCTTCCGTCTTCGGACGCTCATTGAGCGCGAGACGCAGACGGCGGAAAACAGCGTCCTGCTGAGCGCGCTCATCGTTCTTCGTTCCGCGCTCACGCTCGCTCGGCGTCCCGCGCTCAGCTCTCGGCGCGCGCTCACCGTGCGGCGCCGAGGCAATCGCCCGGCGCCTTGTCACGCGGCCGCCTTCCGCGCCCGCCTCCGCGCCGGGGCCGGGCTGCGCCCGGTGAGCGCGTTCGACGGTGAGCGTGACGTTCGGTTCCGCGCTCGCCTCGCGGTGAGCGCCGTCGCTCTCGTGCTGAGCGTCGACGGGTTGAGCGTGAGCGTCGCGAGCGTGAGCGCCCTGCGGGCGAGCGTCGTGAGCGCCGAGTGTGTGAGCGCGGTGAGCGTCGGACGGGTGAGCGTCGCCTTGAGCGTCGGGGTGTTGAGCGCCGGGCGGTTGAGCGTGTGCCTCGGGAGCGGGGCGGCGTCGCCAGCGCCGCTTGCGTGAGCGAGCGCGAGCGCTCGCTCTCTCCGGGTCCTCCAGGAGGACGTGGACGCGCCAGACCACGTAGGGCGGGATGAACGCGGACACGATCAGGATCAGCCACCACGTCGGTTGCAGGTGCCCGTCGGGTCCTTGGATCACGCCGAGCATCCCGTGTTCGGCGAGGTGATAGAGGCCGTTGGACAGCACCATCAGCCCGAGTGCTCCGGGAACGTCCCTGTGGGTGCGGAACGCGACGATGGCGTAGATGTCGATCGCGATCGGCAGGAACGCCGCGATCACCGACGGGATGCCGATCAGGGTGGCCAGTTGGAACTCGCCGGACGCGGTGAGGCCGACTGCGGCACTCAACGCCACCCAGGGCATCGCCTTCCACACCCCGGCGCCGGCGCGCTGCCAGCGGGCCTTGCGCCCGACCTGCTTCTCCCACTTGGCCTCCAGCGCAGCCGCTCGTGCGTGTGACTGTTCGGTTTCCTTGCGCAGCCGTTCGGCGTCGCGGACGGCATCGGCCCGTACCTGGGCCGCGACCTTCTCCGCCTCGGCCCGCAGCGTCTCGCCCTGACGGCGGCCGACTTCCTCGGCCACCGCGATCGCGTCGGCGCGGGCCCGTTCGACCAACCGCGCAGCCTCGGCCTGCGCACCGGCGAGTCGCTCGTCCGCCTCGCGGCGCACCTCGCGGGCCTCGACCACGACGGCGTGCGCCCGCCGCCGGGCCTCGTCCTCGACCCTGCCCGCCGCCTTCACCGACTCCGCGTACAGCGCCTCGGCTTCCGCCCGACGCCGGTCCACGGCGGTGTTCGCGTCCGCGATCATCTCCTCGGCCCGCGTTCCAGCCGCCTGCAGGGCGGCTCGCGCCGCGCCGGTCTCCTCGTCGGAGATCGCCCGCGCGTTCTCCATCTGCCGCTCGGCGAACGTCCGGGCCCGGACGGAGGCTTCCTCCAGTGCCGTCTGTGCCCGGCGCACGGTGTCGTCGGCGAATGCCTCGGCCTCCCGGCGTACCGCGGTGGATCGCTCGTCCGCCTCGGCCGCCCGGCCCCGCGCTTCGGAGACCAGGCGCTCGGCCTCGGCGTTCGCGTCCGCGACGGCCTTGCGGGCCTGGGCGCGCGCGGCCTCGCGCGTCTGCTCCGCTTGGGTACCCGCCGCGGAGAGTGCCTCGGCGGCCGCCCGGCGGGCGTCCGCGCGGATCCGGTCGGCGTCGGCACCGGCGGCTCGGGCTGTCGCTTCCGCCTGGGCGAGGTGTTCGCGTACCGACTTTTGCGTCTCGGCCAGACGTGCCCGGGCTCGCTCGTCGGCGTCGGCGACGATGCTCTCGGCGCTGCGGGAGGCGGCGGCGACCAGGCCCGACGCTCGCGACCGCGCAGCGGCCATCCGAGACATGGCGCCGAACGAGGTCGAGAGAGCAGCTCGACGAGGACGGGGCCGCCGACCGGCACGGGCCCGGCCGCCGGCCTGGCGGGTTCCCGGCGATCCTTCGACCGGTTGTTCCGCCGGACGTGTGGCCGAGACACGCTTGCGAGGCGCAACGGCGGTCTGGTTCGTGGTGCGGGCGGACACAGGCGCGTCCTCTCTGTATGAAAGAGCAGGCGGACCACCCGGGTGGGTGGTCCGCCTGCCGTGGTGAGCGTGGGTTCTCAGGCCGATACGTGTTCGTCGGTCCGGCGCTGCGCCTCCTCCCGGAGGCGTGGGCTCGCGAACGGGTCGACCTTGGGCCGGGATCGGGGCGGCCGGTGGTCCAGCGCACGCTGCTGGCAGTTGTCGACGACCCGGGACGTGTCCTCGACGAGGTCTTCGAGAAGACGGTGCGAGTGGTGCGCCGACCACCGGAGGAGGCGGTACGCGCGGTGGGCCAACCACCGGAACGCGCGAGCGGCTCGCGGCGTGGACCACTCGGCGCTGACGAGTACGAAGATCACCACGACGGCGAGCAGTCCGCTCGCCATCCGGAGGATCGTCCACCCGAACCGGCGCAGGCGCCGCTGACGGGTGGTCACGACGCCTGCTCCATGTTGCGGCGGGTAAGCCTGCGGTCGATGACGACCAGCAGCTGTACGCCGCGGATCTCGGGGCGGGGGTCGTGGGGGACGGGGGACGTGCTGGTGGCCATGTCGAGCCTCCGAACAATCGGGGGAACCGGGATGAGCGGGCAGCGTGTTGGCCTGCTCTCCTCGCCCCTGCGCCCCGACGAGGGCGCAGCGGCGAGGGCAACGGTCAGCGCGTCGTGAGTGAGAGGTCCCGCCCTGTGGCAGTCGGCCGGGCGCGGCAGATCACTAGAGGTCGAAAAGCCAGGCCGCGCGTTCGAGGTTGCCGTCCGCGGCTTTGACGCGCTGGATGTAGTCGTTGATTTCGCGGCCGGTGATGTGCATGCCCTTTCGGGTCATCCGGCCGAAGACGCTGCGGGGGGTGAAGGCTGCCTTGGCCGCTTGGTCTCCGTTGGCGATCGCCCTCTGGATGCCGAGTTGGAGAGCCCTCTGGCTGAGGAGTTCCGGAACAAAGTCCTTTGGAGGCATGAACATTTCGTCTCCTGTGAGGCTGTGGTGTCGGAGTGAGGTGTCGGCCTTATCGCCGTGCCGGTGGTGGGTGTCGTCGTTGACGGTCGGCCGTACGCGGGAGACGCCCCAGACAGCGAAGGTCAGGTAGGCGGCAAGGCCCAGGCTTTCCGGCGCGGGCGGGGTGCGAGCGGCCGAGCCTCATGCGGCCTGGGTCATCCACTCGCGGTTGAGTCCGTGGTCGGCGGCCGGCACGCGAACCGCGGCGAAGCGCTTCGTCGACGGGGCCTTCCAGCGGCGCGGCGGGGCCGTGGCCAACGCGGTTTCGAGGATGCGCGGGGCGCGCTCGGCGAGGTGCGGGTCGACGGACAGCAGGCCGCGGATCCACGGATTGTCGGTCGGGATACCGAGAAGCAGTTCGGCGGGGATGCCGAGGATCTTTTCGAGGCGGGCGGCCATGTGTGCCCGGTCCGCGTCGGTGGGGGCAAGTCGGGGCTTGTACACGAGCACGACGGTGTTCAACGTGGACTCCACGTGAAGTTGGCGATGCCGGGCCGCGGGCCCGGTGCTGATCACCGATCTGCGGCCCGGCTTCGGCGGGCGAGTGTGGTCTTTACCTGGGCGTGTGGGTGTCGGTCTGGTCGGACGGTTGGGTCCGGGTGGTCGGCCTCCACCGGGTCGTGCCGTGCGGCTGATCCGGTGGTTTCGGCGCTTTGGGCGGGTACGTGCTTGGCTGTCGACTCGGGTGTGGCCTACGCTCGGGCTCGGGCGCGGTTCCGGGCGGCGCGGCGCTTGAGCGCGCGACGCTCGTCCTCGCTCAGGCCGCCCCACACTCCGGCGTCCTGGCCGGACTCCAGGGCCCAGCCGAGGCAGATCTCCATGACGGGGCAACGGCGACAAACCGCCTTCGCCTCCTCGATCTGAAGCAGGGCGGGGCCGGTGTTGCCGATCGGGAAGAACAGCTCGGGATCTTCGTCGCGGCAGGCCGCGACGTGTCGCCAGTCCATGTGTGCCTCTCCGGCCGCGACGGGCGCGGCCTCGATTCGTGTGTCCAGTGGGCTCTGGCGTTTCGTCACGGGGCGGCGTCGTTCGGGCCCAATTGCTTCGCCAGCTGCGCGTCGCTCTTCGAGTGCTGGTTGCGCTCCCTGAGCTTGCGCTCCAGTTCGGCGCGCTGCTCGGCAGTCACCGCGATCACCGCGGCTTGGCCGCTTGGCTGCGGGCCGCATCGGCGCGGACCCTGCGCAGGGGCTCGTTGACGTCGATCTGGCCGCCGTCGGCGGGGCGGGGATCGGCGGACCTGGCGTCGTTGTTCGATGCGATGATGTTCATTCAGGCCAGTTCCTTTCCGGGTGTGCCTGTTGCGGCTCCGGGGCTCCAATCCCCGGGGCCGCGCCTGTGTTTGGGGCCGCGTGGTGTCCAGCGGCCCATGAGGGCCGACACCCGGAGCGGGTGCCGGCCCTCATGGGCGTTGGCGTCAGGGGTGTTCGGGGTGCTGCGCCGCTGTCGCGTCGAGGGGGAGCGCGCGGTGGTCGTTGCCGCTCCTGCCGGGGCCGATGTGGATCGGCTCGGCGGAGCGGACGAAGTCGGGGGCCGGTGGGTGGGTGTCCTGCGCGCGCCCGAATGCCTCCGCGGTGGCGTACTGGCGGCGAGGGGGCGTCCATCGGATACCGTCCGTGCGGCCCGCCGTCCGGATGGTCTGCATCAGCGCGTCGAGGTCGGGGTGTTGGTCGGGCGGTCCGTCGGCGTGGGAAGTGTGCTCGTTCACGGTCTTCGTCTTTCGGGTGCGCAGCGCCCGGGCGGGGGTGGTCACCGCCCGGGCGCGCGATGGGGTCCCGGCGCGGGGTCAGGCCGGGATGGAGGAGGTCGGTTGGTCGCCCGCCTGGCGGGTGTGCTCCTCGAGGAGGGACTGGAGTTCGCGGGCGTCCGAGACGGGGATTTCCTGTGCGGAACGGGAGGTGTACACGCTGAACTGGTCGGCGGCGTACAGGGTCGGGTCGGCGTTCCAGACGAGGCGGATGCCGGGGGCCAGTTCCAGGCTCGCGCCGCCGATGTGCCACAGCCACAGCGATCGGTTGGTGAGCCAGTGGTGGTTGATGTCGAGTCGGAAGCCCGCCTGGACGGCCGCCCTCTGCTCGTCGTGGGCGCCCGCCATCCGACCGGCGAGTGTGAGGCGCTCGTGCTGCGTTCGCGGCGGCGGGACAAGGCCTGTGTAGGGCACGTGGACACGAGGGGCCCGGCGGAAGGGGAAGTCGCACACTCGCCGGCGGTTGCGCATGGGCCTGGTGATGTCCCAGCCGAGGGTCGCGGCGATGAGGGTCGCGATCGCGTCGACGGCCACGCGCCCGTCGCCCGGTACCCCGCCGGTGTAGGGGTGGGCGCCGAGCGCGCCGAGTACGCCGAACCCGACGCAGACCGTGGTGATAACGACCGCGCGGCCGAGGTGTACGAGGGTCCGCTGGATCATGGTGTGCCTGGTTTCGTTCACGGTGCCGCTCCTGAATGACGGAGGGCTCCCGGGGGTTCCCGGAGCTCCATGCCGTCCCCGCCCGGTGGTGCGCGGTATCGGCGGCGACAGAGAGCCACGGGCTCGATCGGGCGGGACGCCCCGTCAGCGTTCGCGTCGGTGGCGGTGGGCGTGGTCGGTGACGCGACGTCGGGCGATCGGGCGCGTGGGCGATCTCTCGTCGACGGGCGGGTGCTCGTTGGTCGCGTCGCCGCTCACATGGACGGCGGAGCCGGTGGGTGCGAGACCACGACCGTTCCGCCCTGGTTCGGCGACGAGGAATGTGCTCCCTACTCGGCGAGGTGGTCCAGGGCGCGCTGCAACAGGGGGCGGTGCGCGGTGTAGAGGGTGCGTCCGGCGTCGGCGATCGCGGCGTCGAGTTGGTTGAGGGAGCCGAACGGCCACCAGGTGGCGTCGAGGGCGTCGTCGGCCGCGACGGCGGTCACGGTGGCAGGCAGGAGGTAGAGCGCGCTGGTGGACGCGACCCACGCGTGATCGGAGTTGCGCCAGTCGTCCACGAGGTCCCGGCCGAGGATGATCGGACGGTGGTCGGAGAGGTCGACGCCGGTCTCCTCGCGCAGTTCGCGGACCAGGGCGGCCGGTGCGGTCTCGCCCGGGTCGACCATGCCGCCGGGGATCGCCTCCACTCGGATGTCGTCCCGGGTGATCAGCAGTACCCGCCGGTCCCGGCCGCTGCCCGCGACCACGATCGGGTCCGCGGCGGCGTTCTCGCCCCATCGGCCGAGGTTACGGCCGGTGCGGCCGGTGCGGCCGTGAGGGTGCAGCGGCCAGCCCCGGTCGTCGAGTTCGAACGGGACGAGCGCGGATGCCAGGCGCTCTTGCCAGTCGTGCACGTCGGTCGGTGTGGGCGCCGCCTCCGCCCAGTCGGGCACGTGGCGGGCCAGCGCCGACGGTCGCAGCTCGGGTGGCGTGATGTCCGTGGGCGTGTAGTCGCTCATGACGGATCTCTCCTGGTCTCGTGATGGATTGAGAAGCAGGGGCTCACCACCCCGGCGCTATCTCGAAGCAGCCGACATCGCCGATCCCGACGGTGGACTTGCCTGATGAACGTCGGGCATGGCCGGGCCCTGAAGGGGTCGTCGCCGCGTTCAATCAGCAGGACGTTGCCGTCGGGCGCGCCCGGTTGGGGACCGTCCGGGTGCCCAACGGAAGTGTTTTCTGGTGGGCTTCGGGCACGAGCGGCCTTGAGGGTCGGCACCGTGGGTGTCGGCCCTCAAGAGCGTTGGTGCGGGTCACGCGCCGGTGTGGTGCGGGATCGTCCGGGTCGTCTGGGTGGTTGCGGGGCGGCG
The DNA here is from genome assembly GCF_042956465.1 of Embleya sp. NPDC008237. Classification (NCBI taxonomy): domain Bacteria; kingdom Bacillati; phylum Actinomycetota; class Actinomycetes; order Kitasatosporales; family Streptomycetaceae; genus Embleya; species Embleya sp. NPDC008237. The sequence continues at coordinate 197,267 of NZ_JBIBGL010000020.1, read as the reverse complement.
CCAGCGGCAATCACGGGGGTCGCTCGGCACGATCAGACGGACCACGTGGCCATCGGAGAGCAGCGCAAAGGGGAGGGCGGCGATCGGGCGCGGTTCGGGATTGGGCTGCTCGGAGGCGTTGTCGCTCATCGCGTGAGCCTTTCGGGAAAGGGTTCGTCGGGGTTGACGTGCGGGTGGGGTTACTGCTCTTCCGTCAGGAAGGTCTGGAGGGCGGGTCGGGCCCAGTCGACGACGAATTCGTTCGGGGTCTCCGCGAGAGCGATGGTGAACTCGCCGCGCAGTCCGCGTCGTTCGGGATTCCAGACGAGGCGGACTCCCGGGGCCCAATGCAGGCTGGTGCCGCCGCCGAGGTGGGCCTGCCATCGGCCGGTTTGATCGCCGGGCGGGTCGTAGCCGAGGGTCTCTCGGGCCCGTTCGGCTGCGGCGCGGGTCGCCTGGTCTGCGCTTCGGGCGGGCTGCACGGCGGGCGGTTCGGAGAGACTCCCGGCGGCCCCGGTGATGAACAGAACGGTGGGGAGTCCCTGTCGTCGTCGTGCGATCAGGGACAGTTCGGCCGCATTCGCCTTGCTGCTCGGGGGGACGGCCTCCGGAACGCGGGGTGTGGGCATCGGGCTTCCTCTCGGGACTGGCAACGCCCGGGCGGGTGTGGACACCGCCCGGGCGCGCGATCGTGGGACCGGCCGGAAGGCCGGCCGTGATGCGGAATGGACCGGCCGTCCCCCGCGGGTCACGGCCGGGCGAACAGGCGGGCAAGCTCCGGGTGGCGGGCGAGGCAGGCGTTGACTTCGTCGACCAGGATCACCAGGTCGTTGACCGCGGGGGCGTCGGGTGCGGGGATGGCCCAACGGGCCGCGAGGGCACGCAGGAAGGCAGGGAAGTCGGCGCGAGCATCGGCCTGCGGCCGGAGCCGGTTCTCCGAGGCGGCCTCCGGAGCGTGGGGCGTGGTCATCGAGTTCTTCCTTCCGGAACGGCTGCGCCCGGGCGGGGTGTACATCCCGTCCGGGCGCGTGATCGTGTGGCCTGCTGCAGAGACCGATGGGTGCCGTCCTCAGACCAGGACCTCCTGGGAGGACACCGGATCGGGCGTCCGACTGCGACGGGCCTCGAGGAACGCGAGCAGTTGGGCGGCGCTGGTGACGGGCACCTCGGTTTCGGAGTCCCCTGTCGCGAGCGTGAACCCGTCCTTGTCGGTGCCGAGCCCCTGCCAGATCAGGCGGACTCCGGGGGCAATGTGCAGGCTTGCTCCCTCCTTGTGGTGGCCCTGCCACAGGTTCTTGTCGCAGAACCATTCGGCCCCGCTGTCCAGGTAGATGCGTGCGGAATACGCCGCCTCGCTGGCTGCGGCGCTCTCGGCGACCTTCGTCATCCGAGCGGTCGCTGCGGTCAGGTCGGCTTCGGCGGTCGCGGCCAGTTCGTCCGGGGAGACGCGGGATGTGCCACACGAGCGCCGGCGGCAGAGCGTGGTCGATGCCTTCGTCAGGATGTCGTCGAGGACGATCGCGAAGTAGATGCCGGCGAGTCCGGCCAACGCGATCCGCAGAAGTCTGGGGGCGTGCAGCGCTTCGACGGCGGCGTAGCCGATCAGGGCGCCACCGGTACCGCCGACGGCGATGGCAACGTGGTTGCGGATGGTGATGATCGTGGCCATTACGGCGTGAAGCCGGGCCCGGGTCGTGGTCTTGGCGTTGGTCATGGGCTGCTCCTGTGGGGAGGAGAGCGCCGGTTGTCCGGCGCTCCACTCCCGTCGTCACCGGAGGTGGCGTGACGGCGAGAGTGGGGCGCGGGTCGGGGCGATCAGGAGTGTTCGTTCGCGAGGGCCGCGAGGACGAGGCCGACGTTGTCGGCGGTGATCCTGATTTCGGTGTTCGTGTTGTTCGCCTGGGCGGTGAAGGTCTCTGTGTCCGCGTGCCAGACGAGGCGGAGGCCGTCGGGGAGGAGCATGCTCGCGTTGCCGCGCGGGTGGTGCCGCCACCGTGACTCGTCGGCCAGGGGCCCGGAGTCGGGGCCGAGGTGCAGGCGAACGGCGAGAGGGATCCGGAACGACTCGGTCGGGACGTCCCAGGTGGTGGGGGTGTCGCCGCGGGGGACCCGTGACCGCTGCTTGTCGACCTTCTCTGCGGCCCGAGCGGCGCGGGGCCACGCGGCCGCCCGCTGACGCGGGACCTGGCGCGCCCGTCGCGCTTCGACTTCGCGGCGGAACTCCTCCAGGATCTCGCCCCCGCGCCGGAGAGCGGGTTCCGCGCGGAGCAAGCTGGTGTGGATACGGGCCAGTTCGCGGCCGGTCGGGCAGTGTGGGGCGAGGTCGGTGCAGACCACGCACCGGTCGCGGTGGGCGATGTACTTGCGCTTCGCGGCCTCGGGGGTGTGCCGGCCGGGCCGCATTTCGCTCACCGGCGGGGGCACTTGGACGATCGGCTTGGGCATGACGTGCGTCGCTCGGCGGGACGCGGTCGCCTTGACGGCGTCGATCCGGTTCTGCTCCCACTCGGCGATGGTCAGGTCCATCAACACGCGCCGATTGGTGCCGCGGTTGCAGCGCGGCATTTCGGTGTCGACCGTACCTGCCCGGGCCTTGTGGTGCGGGCCGAGTTTCCATGTCCCGTGGTCGTTGACGATCGGGCACCACCCCTTGCAATCCGGGCATCGGAGGCAGGGGTGGTAGGGGTCGCGGATGTCAATCTCGGACGGAGGAAGAGTCGAGATGCGGAGCGGGTCACGCGAACTGATGTTCCGCGTCCGGACCCTGGTCCGCCGCTTGCGGGCGACGGAGGTTGATGGTGTGGGCATCGAGGCTCCCGAAAACGTGAGACGGCGTCGCGATTGCGTTCTCCGTCCGCCAGGACACGCGAGGAATCCCGGTGTCATGGCAGGTGGACAGCGCATGGGCGCTGCGTACGCAACAGGTGTTCCGACCCGGGGGATTTGGTGGTGCTATCGCTCGCCGGGCGCCCCGAAGGGCGGGAACTCCTGCTGTCGTTCGGCCTGGCGGTGAGATTCGTAGCCACCGTCGGACTGAGCGACGTGGTGCTGTGGCGGGGCCGTTCGACCCCGTCTCGGAGTGACTGATCTGGCGTGAGCCGGATCGGAACTCCACTCCCGGCGCCACCCCGCAGGGTGGTTCCGGTGGCGGAACGCCGAGCCTCAAGCCGCGATGAGAACCGGGCCGGCCTCCGACGAAACCTCGATGGTCGGCAGCAGCGGCCGCGCCACCACCCGGGTGGCGGGCAGGGCTGGCGCGATGGGGGTCTCGATTCCGTGGTGTGCCCGGGTCTCCAGGGCTACCCAGCGGACGAGAACGGCAAGTTCCTCCCAGGTGGAGATCCACGGGCGGGTCGCGGCCTTGGCCCAGGTCTCCTGGATGACGTCGTCGAGCTCGGTGTGCAGATCGTCGACCGCGAGCAACTCGGCGGCTCGTGCAGCGAGGCGCGCAGCGCAGCGACGGTGCAGGTCATGCAGGGCGGCAGCGGTGAGGGCAGTGGCGATGGCCATTGTTCATCGGTCCTTTGACATGTGATCTGGGAAAGAACTGTGCGCTGGATCCGGGACCTTGATGCAGCGGCAGACGCAACCAAAGTGCTCTGCGCGACATACAGAAGATCATTCGTCACGCCCCGTTAGGGGTACCTCTATTAACACCCGGTGTGCCGCCACTGTCAATAGGGGTACCTGTAAGCTGTGGGCCCGATCTGAGGAGGAGTCGTGCGGGGGTACCGTGACTTGGCTGATGACCTGCGACGTCGCATCGACAGAGGGGAGTTCCCCCCAGGCTCGAATCTGCCCCGCTTGCTCGACCTTGAGGAGCAGTACGACGCCTCGCGACTAACGCTCCGCCGCGCGGTGGCTGTTCTGGCGGACGAGGGCTTGGTCGTTCCCGTGCGCAAGCGAGGCACCGTCGTTCGCACACGGTCAGCCGTCCGGATACCGCTCAGTCGATACGTCCAGGTGATGCAGCCGGGGGGCAGCCGCGGGCCGTGGGAAAGCGCCTGCTTCGAGCAGGGGCTCGACGGCCGCATGACCGTGGTCTTCGTACGACCTTCAGCCGAGGTGCCGGAGAGAGTTGCAACGTTGCTGCAGCTCTCCGCAGGTGAAACGGCAGTGCATCGACGTCGGTTCGCAACGATCGGAACGGACGATGTGGTCCAGGTGCAGGACGCCTGGTACCCATCAGCCCTGGCCGAGGACACGCCGATCGCTCGCGACGAAAAGATCGTCGGTGGTGTCTTTGGGGCGCTGGCCGCTGCCGGCCACGTCCCGGCGTTCGCGGACGAGCGCGTCTCAGCTCGTGCCCCGAGCCCCGACGAGGCAAGCCATCTGATGATCGGCGGCAAGGTGCCGGTCATCGTGGTGGAGCGTTTGACCCGCAAGGCCGACGGAACCCCCATCGAAGTCCTGGAGGTTGTCGCTCCGGCCGATCGCGTGGAACTCGTGTACGACGGCCTGCCGTTGCTTTGCCGCAAATAGCCGGACACGCCCAACCCCTTCTTCGCTGTAAGACCTCATGAACCAGCCTCTAGCGCCGAGACGGTGATCGAGATGTCGCCGTGTGGGCGTGGTGTGGGCGTGGTGTGGACATTGAGCACGTCTTGCCTGGCATACGACCTCTGGGGAGGTGTCTAGTGATCGCCGTGGACCAGTGGACAGGCGGCGAAGCCCTATTGCTGTTACGCGCTAAACGGGGGACGGTGCGCGGCTTCGCCAACGAACTCGGCATCAATGCGAGAACCGTCTCGCGCTGGAGGAAGGCACCGACGGCCGTGTGCCTTCCCGCTACCGCACAGATCCTGGACATCGCGCTGCGTCAATGCACCGCAGAGGAAAGGGAGCTGTTCGGCCTGCTCCTTGCGAACCATCGCGGTGAACCCGTTCCTACATCGAGCGAGGAAGCGTCCGGGCCCCAGCCCTGCACCGTCATCTCACACAAGTTCCTGCCGGTGTACCTCGGCCAGCGCAGTACCTCGCTATTCGATGCTGGAAAGCCTGAAGTAGTCGGTCCAGGGGGCCTTGAGCGCCGGACGTTGGTACTGGACAGCCACGCTGCCCGCTCATCGACCATGCACGTCTACGCATGTGGCGTTGCAGTAGTGCACGTCGAAGAACCTCTGCGGTTCGACACTTTGACCGAATTGGCAGTGTGGCGATACCGCACGTACCGGAAGGAGCCACTCTGGGCAGGTCGGCAGATCGACCATCAACTGGAACAACTCACCGCGGATGAAGGTCCGGTCGCACCCGCCCTTCAATACGTACTTTCTGCCTACGAATTGCGCGACACGTCGTGGACGGGGCCCGGTCTTGACACGGGACTTCATCTACTCACTACGCCGTCTGTGCTCGTCAACCGGCAGGATCCGGAGAACGTCGTACCGCTGGGTCGCGGGGTGGAGGATGCCAAATTTCGCGACCACTGGACACACCCGGAGGCCGTCACGTTCGGGGGTGGCGTGTCCCGAGGCGTGGCTGGTTGGTCAGGGGTTGCATATCACCCACAGGCAGACGAACGTGCCCTGACGATGGACCAGATCGTCGACCTGGAATTGGACGTTCAAGCGCTGTGGGCACTGTCGTCCCACGTGCTGCACATGATCGAAGACGGGCAAGATCCCGTCATGCCGCCGGAGCACGGGTGGCGGTTCCTGCGAGGCTCGCACACGCGCCTCACCAACGCACGCGCGACCGAGACCGCTCAGCACCGCGCGATGCGCGAGGCAATCCTGCTCACAAGCGAACTTCCTGATCGGCTGCGGGCCGCCCAGAATGCGCTCCGAGAAAGCAATCAGTGAACTACGGGGAAGGCGGACTGGGTGGACCCTCGATCGACCGCACTGGTCGTGATCGACGTACAGGAAGGCTTCGTCAATCAGCACAGCCGCGACGTTCTCCCTGCTGTATTTCGACTGGTGAAGGGGTGGCAGGAGGCCGGCGCTCCCATAGTGCTGTCCCGCTTCCACAACCCGCTCGGTTCGCCGTACGAGACGATCACGGGGTGGACTCGGCTGCGTACCCCCGAAGAACAGGCCCTTGTCGCTGGCCTGATCCCCTATGTCGACGGCGCAGTCGCGGTCCTCGACAAGGCACAGGCATCGGTCTTCACGCCTGAGGGAGCACGGTTGTTCCGAGAGTCGGGCTGGAGCGACTTGGTCCTGTGCGGCATCGACACGGACGCATGCGTGTACGACTCCGCGGTAGCCGCTTACCAAAGCGGCTACCGGCCCTGGATCGTCACCGACGCCTGTGCCTCCACTGGGGGAGCCCAATACCACAATGCAGCACTGTTGCTCGCCGCCAGGAATATCGGCGCCGATCAACTCTTCACCAGCGAGGTCGCCTTGTCCCGGATAAGCGGAGCCGCGGGGGCGCGCTCATGAGTGCCGAGTACAACGCGGAGATGTTGGTTGTCGGCGCTGGCCCAGCCGGAGTTGCCGCAGCGTTGCTGGCGGCCAGCCTCAACATGCGAACTATCGTGGTCGAGGCCGATTGCGTGGGCGGCAAGCTGCACACCATCGGTGCCTTGGACAACGTGTCCGGCGACTGGTCAACGGGTCCGCAACTCGCCGAGGCTCTGTCCAGGGATTTGTCGCGCTTGGAGCGAACCGGACTGTGCTCCGTCGTACGGGCCCGTGCCGCGAGTGTGAGCGGCCACGACAATCGCGCCGAACTCGCACTTGAGGACGGGCGTGTTCTCGTCGCCCAGGCAATCGTGGTCGCTACTGGCGTAGCGACGCTGACGCCGAACGACGTCGGTTGGGTGAGTTCTCCCGCCGACTTCTCCGCACCTCCCATGTGGCGTGCCGCCCCCGACGACCTCGTGGAGCAGGTCTACGTACTCGGTGGCGACCGGCCGCTGGGAACATGGCTGCGGGCCCACCCTCGATCGCGGACGACTCTGCATGTTCTCTGTCCAACTGCGGACGACTACAAGGTCGCGGAGGTCTTGAGAGACGAGCGGGTCCGTGTCGTGCCTGTCTCTCGCGTTGCTCTGTCCAAGATCACATCTGGGAACGGCTGGATCGTGAAGGTGAACGATCGACAGGGGGAACAAAGATCCTTCTCGGCCGCGACGGTATTGAGCAATCTCGGCAACAAGCCCGCAAGTCTCCCAGGGCTCATCCCGGCCGGGGACGGCTACTGTCCGCCGGGGAGTCAGCACCCGCGGATTCACATTGCTGGCGACCTGAGGTCGGCAACCTACCAGCGAGTTGCCACTGCCCAGGGTTCAGGCGCTGAAGCCGTCCTCGCCTCCTACTACGCCACGCGGGCCACGCGCGCGAGCAACACATGCTGAACGTCGCAGGCGTACGTCTCAAGGCCGCCACTAAGACGTTTGAGGTAGAGCGGCAACACAACGCCAACCAGCTACTCACCAGACCGCTCCGATTCGACGGGCCGCAAAGCCTCGAGGGCTGCCTGAAGCGTGGCGGAGTCCGAATCCCAGCCGTCGGGCACGCGGAGCTTCAAGCGCTCTCGGCCTTCGGACCCGCGTCGATGTGGTCGGCAGTCCACGATGGGCACGAGACCGAACTCGTACGTATGCAGAAGAACCGGGCGGCGGCGCGCCACGATTGTGCGGAGTTCCTTGCGTGCAACGGGCCCGAGTTGCAGAGTAGGGCTCATGCTCCCGGGCTTGGTTCGCTTTCCGATGAGGACCAGGCCGTCCAGCGTGGGCGAGAAGGCTGGCCATGCCTGGTCCCAATCGGCATCGGCCGGGAAGGCCGTGGCGTAGTACAGCAGTTCGACGCCCGCCGGAAGGGCCGTGCGAATGGCCTCCAACCGAGTTGGCCAGGTTTCGCGCGCCATGACCGTCGGCGGCACGCTTACGTAGACGCGCACCGGCGTGTCAGGTCGGCGATCGGCCGCGAGAGCCTTCATGGCCTGGACGTACTCGGCGCGGCGGGTGCGCGACGCATAGCTGCCCGAACTGGGCTGCGTGGAGGGCGGATTCACAGCGCTCATCATGCCCGGCCGTGGGCGCGTACTCACCAGGACCCGGTGATCTTGTGGAACGTCCCGGCGGTCGCCGGGTGTTCCCGGCGACACGGGGTCCGTTTGGCCGGCTTCCGACCTGCGCCCGGGAGTAGGGTGACGCCGAGCAACAAGATTTATTCCGACTCAGAAGATGACTGGACCCCCGCGAGGTGGCTCTCCGGGGGTGACGGCCGACGACCTGTTAGGGGGTCTCGACGCGATGCAGGCTACCCGTACCTGCCACGAAACATTCAGGCACCCGCTGCTGGGCGACCCTTGTCGTCACCGGCCGGGTGTTTTCGCGTTCCTGACCGCGTCCGGACAGACCTCTGCCGAGGTAGTCGAAGGGGGTGACATGACATAGATCGCTAGGCGGCCCAGCCGCCCTGGCCGCCAATGTCCCGGAAGATTCGCCGTCATCCGGGACTCGCGGCCTACGTGCTCTCGGCCGGCCTAGCCGGCTGAGGTTCTGATGTCGGTTCGCCGCCGCCATCAGAGCAATTCATTGGTTCGCCAGAACCTCTCACCCCTGAAAACGGGGGCCACCGGTAGCGGGCTTTTGCATGCCCAAAACCAGATGGGAATCATCTTGCCTGATGTACACCGGGCCTGTCAGCTTTTGCATGCCCAGATGCTGGTCGTGCCGCGTTCAACCGCGCCACGCCACCCTCTCGACCGTGCCGTTTCCACGGATCCGACTAGCCCGTTTGGGCTGGTCAGCACCCCCGCCTGTGACCTTGCCGACGGTCCTTCTGCCCATGGGGACATCTGCAAGCGATCTTGGTCACTTCGGCGTCCGGCGAATGACCTCCCGCGCCGATCGGGCGCCGCCCGCGCATGCCCGCGCCGAGCCCGTCTGCAGTCCCGCGTGGATGCCGTATCCGCCCAGATCTGCCGTGCTGGGCACCACTGGAGGCACCGGTGACGACGCTCCAGATCTCTGTTCCGCAGCAGAGGGTTGTCGATGGGGCCGTTGTACCGCCGCGGGAAAGCACTCCCATTCCCGCTCAGACCCACGCTGCCCCTGTCGGGGGCTCGGCCCGGCAGAGTGTCGAACCACGGCCCAACCGCCGGGGTCCGTACGGCTCCCGCTGCAAGCTGAAGGGCTTCCGACCGGTCGAGGACTCCCTGCAGACGGTGGAGACGACCGAGAGTCGGATCTCGGATCCGATGTCGTGGCTGCAGGCCGTCCAGTGGGGCGTCGACATGCGCCTGCCGGGCTTTTCCGAGCACACACTGCGCATCGCCCGGATCATGGCTCGACTCACCGAGTGCCGGCCGGGCATCGCCTACCTCAGGCGCGCCACAGGCCTGTCCGAACGCACCGTCTACGGCCAACTGCGCGCGCTGCGCCGCGCGGGACTGCTGGTCTATCGCGCGGTCGGCGGCTTCTCCGACGACAAGCAGCGGCTCGCTGCGGTGTACGTGCTCGTGATCCCCCCGATGTACGACCGAGCCCTGGGTATCCGGGTCATCGGCGAGGGCCGCGAACGCCGAATGGTCGGGATCGCCACACAGGCGGGGCGGCGGGCGATCAAGCGCCTGGCCCGCTTGACAGCTCGGGGGCGTGGGAAGGGACGGGGAGTTCGTCACCGGCGGCCCGCCACGCGAAAGCGTTGCACCCTAGGGGTTTCTGGTCCCCAAGAGATCTCCGCTGCTGGACATCTATCCCCCCAAGACAGCGTCGTGGCCGGGGAATCGGGTCACTCGAGCGCGGAAGGCGGCGTGAACTCCCCGACAGCGACGCGGCGTCGGGTGCGAAACCGTGTGGCGCAACGCCTGGATCTGGCCCGGGACCTCATCCAGCGCCTGCCGTGGCTGTGCCGGGCCGACCCCAAACGCATCTCGTGGGTGGTCCGCGAGGTCGCCGACAGCGGCTGGACCTGCGAAGACGTACAGGCATGGATCGATGTCACCCGCGGAGACGTCGCCCCCGTCGTCCGCCGCCCCAGCGGCTTCCTCGCCGCCCGCCTCGAGGGCGCAGCGGGCGTGTGGGACACCCCGGACCGCCGGGACCAAGGCCGTGAGGCGTGGCGGGACATGCTCGCCGGGAGGCGGGACAGGCCCCGCGAATGGGCCCCGGAACCGGTCCGGTCACGGCCATCGTCCGCGGCTCGGCGTCTGATCGGCGAGGCCTTTGCGCCCATCTCGGTCTCGGTGCGGGCCTCGGATGACGACGTGTTCGACGATCCCCGCCTGCGCCGCGTCGGTTCGGATCCTTTCGAGCCCGGCGACCTGCCGGCGTCGCTCCTCGAGGAGGTCCGCGCGGCCGCGGCTCTGGACCCGAACCTGGTACTCGTTGCCCACCGGACGGCCGGTGCCGAATACGCGCGCCGCCTGTACGGCGAGAACCTGTACGAACGCGCCATGCACGTGGCCACTTCATGCACGATCACCGTCCACGGTCCCGGCGGTCCGCAATGACCGACACACACCCGGCGCAGCCCGCCGAGCAGTGGGTCGGCGCGAACGATCCGGCGGCCGACAATGGGGCACCGCCCCGGGACCTAGCCCGACAGGCGCTGCGGGAGACCCTCGCGGCACTGCGACGGGCCCCGCAGGACAGCCGGGTCGCCTCCAGGGTGACCGGCCGCCGGCCACTGGGCTCAGCGGGCGCGGACGGCCGCGATCCCCGGCCGGTGGCAGCCGTCCTGCAGGACCTCATGGTCACCCACGCGTGGGAGGCGCCAACCGCAGCCGGAGGCATCGTCGACGCCTGGCCGCGCATAGCCCCCGAACTCGCCGACCACGTCACCGTCGAGCACTACGACCCGAGCACCCGCTGTCTCGAACTGCGCCCCGACAGCCCGACCTACGCCACCCAGCTCCGCCTCCTCGGCGACACCGCGATGTGCCGACGGGTGAACGCCGCAGTGGGCCGCGACGTCGTACGGACAGTCCGCGTCCTGGCCACCGGAACCCCCCGAACCAGACCCGCGGCACGGCCGCCGGCGTCCCCTCGCGGCGACAGCCCCACACCCCGGGAACCCCGGAAGACGCCCGTCCTGCGAGCGGACCCCGATCGTCCGCAGCCCGTCGGACACGGCCGACCGGGCGATCCCTGGGCACGCGCGGCGGCACGCGCCCGCCGTGAACGCGACGCCGAACGCCCGTGCGCGACACCGGAGGCCGACACCGGTCGCCACGAATGAACACGTCGCACCGCACCGCCACCGTCACCACGCGAGTGGTGGATCGCCCGTTGGGCCGGATAGCGGTTGAATACGCCACAACAGCACGCCCCACCACCTCGATCCGAATCGGGAGTTCCGATGGGCAAGAAGAGCGGCGGCCGTTCCCGCAAGCAGGTACTCGCCGAGCAGAAGCGCAGGGAGCGCACCGAGACCAAACGTTGCGTATTGGCCCGGTTCCGACCTCCGGGAAGCGCCTACGCGTCCTGGTTCACCCACGACGCCCAATATCCTGCCGCGGCGGACCTTCCCCTGGGGCCCCGGGAGTTCCGCCGACGCCTCGCCACCCTGAAGCCGCTCTACAACGGAGAGGTCCCTCGCGCGGCCTTCCTGCTGGACCTGGCGCTCGACCGCGAACACCTCAGCATGTTCGGCGCCGACGGACGTATTGTCGCCGTCACCAGGACGGCGTTCCTCGGTTCGACGGACGACGCCTCCGACGAGGAGACCCGCTCGAAGGTGCATCGCCTGCACGCGGTCGGTGCACTGCTCGTCGACGAAGCATCGGGCGCTGTGTGTCCGGTCTCACGGCCGCCTCGTCAGCCCGACGACCCCTGGGTGTTCGTCGGCGACCTCGACGACCTTGACGAGTTCGAAGACCTCGACGAGTTCGACGAGGAAGCGCTCGAAGGACCCGTCGTCGGCATCCCCGTGGACGCACTCGCCGAGATGTCCGATGTCGAGCTGCACGCGGCGACGCTCCTGTCGTGCAAGCCGGCGGAGGAAGTCGTGGACATCATGGTGAGGAATTCCGAGGACGGACTCACAGCCGAGCAGGCCCGCGAGATCATCACCTCCGTCAACACCGGCCGATGGGCCACGGCCTTCCAGCTCCGCAACAACTCGCCGCGTGTGCCCGTACCCGATCCCTACTGACGGCATCGCGTGTTCGTTCGTCGTGAGTTCGCGGCGAGCCCGTCATCGGCTCACCGCCTCCGGGGCTCACTGCCTCCGACTGGGCCGTGGCCTCGGGCAGCTTCGTCGTGTCGTGGTCGAGTACGCCGGGTCGGGCGGCGTGCCGTCTCTCTACCAGGGGGGCGAGTTGCTGCCGTCAGGCTCCCACCCGAACCGCAGGATCTGTCGGGCGGAGCACTCACCCGTGGCCGTGACGCGGGCCAGGGCGTGCAGCGCTTCGACGTTGTCGAGGCTGACGGCTTCTTGGCGGAGGCGTGCGCGGTCCCCAGCTCTCTTCGGCAACCACGGGAGGTCCCGCAGCCCATAGGTGTTGCCGGCGTCGGCGGCTTGCCGGTAGAGGCGTTCCGCGCCGTCGCGGTCCCCAGCCTCCTCCCGCAACCACGCGAGGTCCATCAGCGCCTCGGTGTCGCCAGCGTCGGCGGCTTGCCCGGCCAGGCGTTCCGCGCCGTCGCGGTCCCCAGCCTCCTCCCGCAACCACGCAAGGGCCAACAGCGCCTCGCCGTCGCTGGCGTCGGCGGCTTGCCGGTAGAGGCGTTCCACGCCGTCGCGGTCCCCAGCCTCCTCCCGCAACCACGCAAGGGCCAACAGCGCCTCGCCGTCGCCGGCGTCGGCGGCTTGCCGGTAGAGGCGCTCGGCGCCGTCGCGATCCCCCGCCTCCTTTCGCATGTCCGCGAGGACCAGCATCGCTGGGGTGTTGCCGGCGTCGGCGGCTTGCCTGTAGAGGTGGTTCGCGCCGTCGCGGTCCCCGGCCTCCTTCCGCAACCACGCAAGGGCCCACAGTGCTCGAGCGTCGCCGGCGTCGGCCGCTTGCCGATAGAGCAGGGCGGCGTGTCGGTAACGCCCGCGGCGGTGTGCTGCTGCGGCGAGCACGCTCAGTTCTTCCGGGGCTGCGGTGTGGGCGGCGGTTTCCCAGAACGAGGCGAGCGGGCACACCCGACGGCGTTCGTGACGGCCGTGTTGTTCGAGGTAGTCGGCCAGGCGGTACACCGGCCCGCCACCGGCCGCGGGCGGTGACGAGGCCGCGGCGGCGTCGGCCGAGGGCCGTCTGGCGTCCCGGGTGCGGCGCAGTGGGGCGTGTTTGCCGTGGACGGGATGGGCGAGTTCGGCGAATGCGGCCTCGGCCCAGTCCTCGTCCAGGGTGTCCCAGTCGTCGTCGCCGAGATAGTCGGCGGCGGCATCGACGAGGAACGCCCGGGGCAGGTGCAGGCCCATGCCGAGTCTGCGCGCGTCCATCGCGACCTGGAGCAGCGCCCGCGCCGGTGCGGTGGCCTCCCGGTAGCGGCGCAGCAGTTGCGGGCCGCCGGCGAGGTCCTGGGCGATCCGGCCGCTGCCTTGTGCGCGGGTCAGGGTGTCGGCGAGCAGCCGGTCGCCGCTGCGGGCCAGGGTGTTCGCGGCGCGCAGGGCATCGTCGTCGAAGGTGTCCGGGACGGCGAGGGTGCGCCCGGCCAGCAGCTCGCGGACGCGGCTGTGCGGGTCCGGGCCGCCGGGGCGGGCAAGCCGGGTGTACCGGTCGGCGTACTCCGGCCACAGGGTGCCAAGCACCAGCACCGGGCCGCGGCCCGGTGCGGTCAACAGCGTGTGCACTGCGGCGGCGACCTGTTCGCCGACGTGCGGGGCGCCGAGATAATGCTGGGCCTCGTTCAGCCACACCACCGTCTGCGGCCCCACCCGGGCCAGGTCCGTCAGCGCCGCCTCGGCCCGCGTCGGGTCGAACGGATGCCACAGCCGCCACCCGTGATCGGCCAGCGGCCGCACCGCCTCCCAGCACGCCCGCGTCTTCCCCGTCGAAGACGACCCGACCAGCACCACCATCGCGCTACGGCCGCCCACGGCGCCGCACACCACCTCGGCCAGCACCCGGTCGTGGCCGCGCGCCACATACCCGGGCAGACCCTGACCGTCCCTGCCCGACGCGCCGGCTTCCGGCACCGCGCCTGCGGGGTGGACCTCGAGGTCGTGGGGGTCCCAGGCGTCGATCGGCAGACCCACGCCCTGGTCTCGCGCCCCGGCCGCGCCGGGCCGCGTGGGGGCCCGGCGGCGCGGCGGCGCAGGTCGAGCATCGCGGTCTCGTCCAGACCGAGCGCCCGGGCGAGCGCGGCGGTGGTCGCCGCCGAGGGCACCGCGTCCGGCTTGAACGCCTCGTACATCGCCGTCCGGCTCAGACCGGTCAGGCGGGGCAACTGCGCCTTGGCCGTCCGCGACCGTGCCAGCGCGTCGTCCAGCCGCCGGTGCAACTCCGCCTCCGCGGCCGCGCGGTCGTCGTCCCCGTCCATGCACGCTCCCCGGCGGTGGTCGTCCGTCGGTGTACATCATCGTCCGGAGCGGACTCCGCCGTACGGGGATTCACCCACCGTCGGACACGTCAACAACCGCCCGACCCACGGGAGTCCGACATGATCCTCGCCCTCGTACTGACCGCCGCTGCGCTGGTGGCCGTGGTGAGTGTGCTCGCCGCAGCCGCGGCCGCCAAACTCGCCCGCATGGATGGAGCATCCCGTCCCCGGCCCGCGGCCCTTGCCGCCGCCACATTCGCGGCCGTCATCACCCTCGTCGCCACCGTCACCACCACCCTGCCCGCCCTCGCCGCCACTCGGTGACGCGGGCAACCCGGCCCCGCTATCGGTGGATTCCGGTCGCGGCAGCGCAGGTGCGGCAATGCGGACCGGCACGACAGGTTCGTCCGGCCGGAATCCCGACCCGGCCGGCGCCTCACGCGGCGACCGGTGCGCGCGAAAGCCCGTCGGTCGGGAGAAGCAAGGGCGCGGGTCGTCACGACTTCCAAGCACGGCCGCCCGTCCGGCGCCTACGAATCGGACGCACTCCCGGGGACCGATCGGACGACGTACGGCAGGCGCGGAGGATCCCTCGAATCCGCCGCAACCGACGAATCGTTCGCCGATTGCAGCCACCGGACACACCGGAGCAGTCCGGGCTTTGTACGACCGGCAACGAACAACAACCACACGACCAGGGGTGGTTGCGATCTCTGGAAACGGGGCGAGGAGCCTAAATCGGGTGTGATCCGGCTCATCGGTAATCTTCTGAAATGATCACCGATTGAGATGCCGCAGTGACTCCTCCCCGCTACGCGGATCGACGCCTTCGCAAGTGGACCGGGGAGGAGATCTCAAGGCTGGACTCCGACGGCCTGCTCGCGGTGTGGTTGCTCGCGAACGAGATGAACTTCGCTCTCGCGGCGTTCATCGAGGTGAAGGAGTGGCTCGAGACGATACTCGAGGAACGCGACGAATTCCGGGAACGCACGCGGCCGGGAAGGCGACCCGCGTCATGGCCACCGACGCCATCTGGCGCGACGTGGCGTCTACATGGCTGAAGGCACTCGAAAGGTCAATCAAGCCAGCGAACTGCACAACAAGTGCGTGGAACTCATCAAGGGTGCATGCCTCACACAGTTTGCCAACGCCATCCACGACTCCCCCGGCACGTACATCGCGGACCCTCTCCGTGTCGTTCCGGCGGAGGAGGCGTCCGGTCACCTGGCCGCACTCGAACGAGTCCGCGCCCGGGTCGCAGACGCCCGCACCGCCCACTACCACGCCGCGCACGAGATCGCGCTGGCCGACGATGCCCACATGACGTTCCTGAGCAGCGGCCAGAGCGTCGACCTCGACGAGATCGACAACATGGGCCACCGCGAATTCGAACGCCTCACCGCGATTTTGATGTACCGCGACGGATACCGGGTGGAACGCTCCGGCGGCGGGGCTGGCGACCTCGGCGCCGACGTCATCGCCTCCCACCGGACCCGGGGCCTTGTCGTGCTCCAGTGCAAACACCCGCCCGAACGTCCGCGGTCGATTCGGGCGCCATGCAACGGCTCAGCGGCACCGGACGTCCCGTCCCACCGGGCCGACACCGTCATAGCCCTGACCAACGGCACCTTCACGCGGCCCGCGCGGAACCTCGCCACCGGGCAACGCATCCACTGCTTCGGCCGCCTCGAGTTGCGCCGCTGGGCGACGTGGGGCGACCGCCTGGTCGACATCCTCGAGTCGACTCGGACCTGGAATCACGCGACAGGGCATCCGCAGGAGGCGTGACGCAGGTTGCGCGACGTCGGCGGTCGAAGCCCGCGCGGCCAAGATCGCTTCCCGACGACGATCGGACGAGTTTCCGGGGGTCGACCTGCCCCACGCTCCCATCGCCCGGCAAAGGAGCGATTCACCGTGTCCCGGAGTCCGTGTCGTGTCGGGCGCAGCGGCGTTGTGGATGTGACGCCGGTGCGGCAACCGGCCCCGGGATCGGAGGACATGCGTGCCCCCACACGAGCCGTTGCTGTTGAGCGAGATCATGGCGCAGGCCCTGGGCCGCGAGGCGCCGAGTAGGGATGCGCCGGTCACTGCTGCCGTGGGTGGCCCGGCTCCGCGTGCGCGGGAGCGTGCGCGACGGTCGGAGGGTGAGCGTCCGGACGACGATCGGGCCATGGACGCGAAGAGCACCGCGCGGACTCTGGCCGCGGCCTCCGGGTTGGACGTGCACGTGGACGACGTCTGGCAGTTGGCCCGCCAAGGATGGGTCCGCTGCAGGTCGTCGAGCCCATCCCCGGGGAAGCGAACGTGGGTGTTCAGCGTCGGTGACGTGGAGGCTTTGGCCTCGCACTACGAGGTGGTGTCCGACATCGTCGCCGCCCAACCGGCCCGGATCGCGCGCCTCACGGACCGTGAGGCCGCCCAGTTCCTGGAGTGGCCTCTCGTGCTGTTCCGTCGGGTTGTCGGCCATCTGGGTATGCGCCCCGATCCCGACGAGCGGTGGTCGCGCGCCGAGGTGGACGCCCTCGCGGACGACCACGAAGTGGGTGCGCTCGTCGCCGACGAGAGGATCCGTATGCGGGTACGAGGCGACGAACCGGTCGCGTCCCCGTAATTGGCCCCCGGTGGGGCCATGTGACACCGGGGGTCGGTTCAGCGTTTGATGCGGCTGCGGATGGCGAGGGCGGCCAGGCCCAGGAGGACGGGTTCGAGGAAGCGCGACGTCATTTCGATGTACGTGCCCGCGGTGGTCAGGTTCTGGCCCGAGGAGCGGAAGACCACGGAGTTGAGGACGACTCGTGTTGCCTTCTCAGCGCGTTTGCCGGTGAGCCTCGTGTGGAGCGGGCCGCTCAGGGCGGGATCCGGGTTGACCGTGGTGAGCGTGATGTTCTGCCCGCTCAAGCTGCCCTGCGTCTGCGGTTTGGGATCGTTGGTGGGCAGGCCCCAGAGCATCATCGCGAGGATGGTGGCGGTCATGGCAAGGCCGAGCCAGGTGAGTGCGCGGGTGGCGCGGAGCCCGTAGCCGGACAGGGCCCAGTAGGCGGTGATCAGGGCGCGTTCCGCTTGGGGGGTGTCGTGGTGGTCGTGGCGGCGCATGGACATCTCGCCGTAGTAGAAGTCGGCGGCGCCGGGTTCGTTCTTGGCGTCCTCGAAGGCTTTGCGCAGCTCGCGGTAGACGGGTGCGAGGTCGTCGGGTCCGGGGGTTCGGTCCGGGTCCGGGTGGTGGGGGCCCGGCGTCCAGTCGCGGGTGGTGGGTGTGGTCGGGTTGGCGGGCGGGGTGCGAATGGCACGCCAGTGGTGTTCCTCCGCGAGGACGCGTCGGCGGGTCCAGCGCCAGGGGACGCCGTATCGCCAGTGCACGCCGGTGGGGGAGGTGGCGAACACGGTGCGCCCGGTGAGACGGAGCTGGTCGAGATGGAACGCACCGGTGAACACACACTCGGACAGATCGGTGTCGGTCATGACCAGGTGAGCGGCGTCGACCCCGCTCATCGAGAGGACCCGCACCTGCGCGGCCAGTGCCCCCTCGGCGAGGACATCACCGGTCAGGGTGGTGAATTGTGCGGGGTGGGCGGTTACAGCGAAGGGTTGGGTGACAATCGCGCCCCACAGGTTCAGGTCGGAATGCCGCAGACGGAGGGTCGCGGTCGCATCCCAGCGGGTTCGGACACACTGCACGCCTGCGGCGGCGACTTCGATTACCACCGGAGTGCCGAACACGGCCGAGGACAGGTCGAGAGTTTTCGCACACGCGAGAGGCCCCAACATCGACACGGCTTGAAACGTCACGCCGCGGAAGTGGGCGTCGTCGGTGAACCTGACGCCGTCGAACCCGACATGGGCGGCGAACGTCGCACCGTCGAACCGGGCGAGGGCGGAGAACGTCGCGCGGTCGAACACGGCGTCGGCCGTGAACCTGGCGCGGTCGAACCAGGCGAGGGCGGAGAACCTCGCGCCGTCGAACACGGCGTCGGCCGTGAACCTGGCGCGGTCGAACCAGGCGAGGGCGGAGAACCTCACGCCGAGGAACATGGCGTCGGTGGAGAACGTCGCACCGTCGAACACGGCGTCGGCGGAGAACCTGGCGCCGTCGAACACGGCTTCGGCGGAGAACCTGGCGCCCTCGAACGCGGCGACGGCGGAGAACGTCGCACCGTTGAACCAGGCGGGGGCGGTGAACCTGGCGCCGTCGAACACGGCTTCGGCGGAGAACCTGGCGCCCTCGAACGCGGCGTCGGCGGAGAACGTCGCACCTTTGAACCAGGCGGGGGCGGTGAACCTGGCGGCCAAGAACTTGGCGGCCCCGAGATGTGGGTGGGTGGTGGCAGGGTCGCGGACTGCGTCGAGGAGTTCGCTCAGCAGGGGGCCGTCGAGGGTGGTTCCGCAGTGGTCGACGTCGGCGCCCGGGCCCAGCGAGGCCAGATACGCGGCCCGATCGGTGGGGTTGAGATGGGTCAGGCAGAGAGCGTGTCCGGGCACCTGGATACCCCGGCATCCGACGGGGTCGCTCGTGGTCGCGCCTTCCGCGCAATGAGGCCACAGCGGAGGGAAGGGCGAAGGCGCGGGAGGCGACGTCATGCCATCGGGGACGACCCACCGTGAGCCCGCGGTTGCGCAATGGTGACCCCGGGTTCACACGCCTGGGCTTCCGACAGGCGCGCCGTCCTTTCCCGTGCGCTCGTGCGAAGTCGACAGCCTGGTGAGGCCTATCGACCAGGGCGGGTCTCGGGCGTCCGGTTGCCGGTCGTCCGACGCCAGGGCCCGGAGTACCGGCGCCCGCAGCCACGGCACCGCGCCAGATAGAGCGCGGCGGCGGGGCCTATCTGCTCGCTGGGTTCGGCCGGGTAGTCGATCCTCGCGATCCTTGCGACGAGTTGCGGGACGGCGCAGGTACACGTGCCGTCGCGGTGAGGGATGTTCGGGGGATCCGCGTCGGTGGAATCGGTCCGGAAGCCGTCGACCGGCCAGTGCTTCGCCCGTTTCATGGCGTTCTCGAAGCGCCGGACGTCGGTCGGGGTGCGGAACACCAGGAGGAGATCCGCGAGCAGAAGGTAGGCGTCGCCTCGGACGTGCCTGGGTTCCGGGGCGAAGACGGCGGCCGGGACGCCGTTCTCGTCGACGAGGGGGACGCCGTCGGCGTACCGGGAATCGCCCATGCTCCAGCCGACGGTCGCGACGACGTCGTGCTCGTGGGCGAGCCTTGAGAGGGCACGTTCGACACCGGGACGCGGGCGGGGCTCCCTCTCGCGGTCCAGGCGTGCGAGTTGCTCCGCCGCGGTGGCCTCGGCCAGGGCCTTCGCGCGGGAGACGGCGTTCCTGGCGCGGATCCCGTCGCGTTTCTTCTCCCGCGCCTGCTCTCGGGCCCGGGTCTGTTCCTCCTGCAGGCGGCGGCGCCGCTCCTCCTCGGCGAGGTGGGTGTGCTCGGCAGCGATGTATTGCGGTGCCGTCCAGACCTGCGAGAGCTGTCGCAGCGGGTACTCCAGGTGGGTTCGCGGGGCGTGGGGCACGACCTTGCCGGTGAACGCCCAGCGCAGGAAGTCGGCGACGGGCACCTGCGGGGCCGATCTCCACCGTGCGTCCCGGAACTTCACCAGGCCCTCGGCGACGACCAAGCCTGCGTCGCCGTCCCTCGTCGCCAAACGGATGGAGGGGACCGTGCCGAGCCAGGGCGGGCGGGCGCGGTCGCTGAACCATATGGAGGTGACACCGTCGGCCCGCATCCTCTCGGTCCGGGCGGTGATGTCGGCGTCAGTGAGGGGTGACAACTGGGCTTCGAGCGCCGTCCGCCAGGTCCCGGCGGGGTCGCCCGCCAGGACGTCGGCGCGCCAACTGCCATCGGGGCCGCGGACTTCGAGTTCGGCGTGGGCGCCCGCGTCGCGGGCCGCTCCCGCCAACTCCAGCTTGAGGAGGTGGTGGGCGAGGGACTCCAGGCCGAGCGCGCAGGCGGGCGCGCCGGGCGCGTGGGCGAAGAACCTCAGTCCCGCCCTGGAGGTTTTCGCGATCATCGGGTGCCCGCACTCGTCGCAGACGACCGGCGCCCGCGGCCGCACCCTCCACACCGCCTCCCAACCGCGCCCGCATCCCAGGTCGGGCAGATGCGCGAAGACGGTTCCCCACTGCTCGTGTACGGCCCGGAACGCCACGCTGCCCCCTGGAATCGACACAGGAATGTTGTCCGCCGACGAGGCTCCGGAAGCCGGCGCGTTCCGGCGGGAGTTCGTTTCGTCTGCGGTTCCGCTGCGGCCTGCGACACCCGGACCGAGCGGATCCCCCGGGACCGAGCGCACTTCCCGGGACGAGACATTCAGGAGCCGGCCAGCACCACGGCCAGCATCGCCGAGCCCAGCAGAAACGGGCCGAACGCGACGGGACGGCCTCGAGCGGACTGGTCCACCAGCGCCCGTGCCACGGCGAAGAGCCCCGCGGACACGTAGGCGAGGACCACGGCCTGGAGCAGCGCGGCCCACGACAGCCACCCGACGACGAGCCCGACCAGCCCGGCCGCCTTCGCGTCGCCGAGCCCGAGCCCGCCCGCGGTCAGCGCGAGCAGGACGTGCGCGATGAGCATCACCGTCATCGCGAGGGACGCACGCAGATACGCCGTCCCGTCCAACGGGATCGCCAGCAACAGCGCCAGCACCGGATAGCCCGGCAGGGTCAGTGAGTTCGGTAGTCGCATCAGCCGCAGGTCACACGCGACGAGCCCGCACGCGAGCAGCGTGAACGCAAGGAACGCCGGCGACTCGGCTCCGGGCCCCAGGCGCCAGAGCACGGCGGAGCCGGCGACCGCGAACGCGGCGGCGACCGGCAGCCGGTCCTGTCGCAGCACACCGCGGGTATCGGGGTCGAGGACCGGCCCGGGAAGTCGCATATCGCAGGAGCCTCTCACCCGACGCGGACGTCGTCGAGAACCCCGGCGCCGGAACTTGCCGCAATACGGGGGGAATCGGCGAGCGGACCCCGGCTTTCGCCTCGGCGGGGTCGTGGACGCGGCCAGGAGAACCGTAGGGTTCGGTCTCGTGACGAACCCACCACACGGCGAGACCCCCTTCGGCCCCGACCGTGTGCCCCGCCCCTCGTGGTCTCCCACCATCGGCGATGCCGGAGACTCTCGGTCGGCCGCGGCGTCGCGACGCCGGCGGGGCCTGTGGGTGGCGGGCGGCGTGTGTCTGGTGTGCGTGGCCGTCGCCGGGATCACGCTGACCGATTCCGGGGGCCGCGACCGGCATCCCGCCGAATCCGTGGCGGCGTCGGCCGCCACCGCCACGACACCCCGCCCGGCCCAGACAGAGCTGCGGCAGCCTTCCGGGCAATTACGCCTACGCGCACCGTTGAACGGCTGGTCGGCGTCCGCCGCCTGGTCTGTTCCCGTGGCCCAGCCCCGTGCCGGGGACGGCTTCACGTACGCGGGGAACAAGGACGGCGTGGTCATCGCCACCCCGGACCGGGCCCTGGCCGTCCTGAACCCCGCGGACGGAGCGGTACGGACACGCACGCCCTTCCCCGACGGTGGGTTCCACGGGGTGCACGCCACCGCGACGCTGGGACTGGCTCACGTAGGCGAACGCGTCCTCCTGGCCCCGCTCGACACGACCTCACCCCCGATCGCCCTCACCGTCCCGCCCGGTTCGGAGGTGAGCACCACCGGCGACGCGGTGTTGATCACCGCACCCGGCGACACGGCGATGATCGCGGACCGCGACGGCACACACGGGGTTCCCCTTCCACCGGGGACACATGCGCTCGCGGCCGACGGCGACACCGTGATCGCGGCCACCCCCGCCGGTCCGTGGTGGCGGGCGCGCACCACGGGCGCCCCGCCAGTCCAGGTCACGCCCACGCCGCCCCGCCCGGACGCGCGCGTGCGATCGGTCACCGCCGCTGGCCACGATCGTGTCCTGGTGCTGTGGTCCGGTCCCGAGTCGAGCACCACCACGACCGCCCTGCACGACGCGAAGACCGGGGCGGTGATCCTCGCGGCCCAGGTGCCCAGCACCGAGCTGACCGGCGCCTACCTGCTCTGGGACGGCGGCCCCGTGGCCGGGTTCGGGCCCCTGGTCCTGGACATGCGCACCGGTCGCCATGTCGTCGTGCCCACCTTCCGGGCGGCGAGCATCCGGGGAACCACCGTGTTCGGGCACCTCCGTTCCGGGCAGTCCCGAACAGCGGTCGGCGTCGACACGAACGACCTCCAGGCGCCACCCCGTCCCCTCGGCCCGTCAACGCCGCTGCCCTGGGCCGACGCGAAAGGACGGGCTCTCGTGGGCGACCTCGACACCGACGGCGTCTTCCGGATCTACGCCCTGGACCCGGCCTAGTGGGATGTGCCGGCCTCCCGCAGCAACCTCGCGAACGCGGCGGCGACCGGCAGTCGATCCCGTCGCAACGTACTGCGCGCATCGGGGTCGAGTTCCGGCCCTGGAGCCGCATATTGCCGGAGCCTCTCGTCCGGGGCCCAGGTCGTCGAGGTCGGTACGCGACCGATGACGCGGTCCTCGGCGGACCTGGGCGCGAGGAGGAGACGGTTCTAGGTCACCGAGCCAAGTAGCGGCTGTGCTCTGCCATTGCCTTGTCGTGGAGTTCTGTCGCGGTCACGCGAAGGGTCTTCCGGAGCTGTTCGGCGCGCCGTCCGCGCGTCTTGACCGCATGGCAGTTCGTGCACAACGCGATCATGTTGGCGGGGTGGTCCTCGCCATCGCGCGCGAGATCCTGCACGTGGTCGACTTCGAGGATCGGGTCGCCGGTCGTCGAGATCTCAGAAAAATCGGGGCTGGCGCACTCGGGACTCTCGCAACACCCGCCGGACCGGTCGATGACCAGGGACCTTGCCGCACGGGAGCGATTCCGCAGAAGCCTCGTCGTCTCCGTCGGGGAACTGCCCTCCCGTTGCGAGGATTCGAGGACCAGCACTCGTTGGTGGTACTCCGACAGCGCCCGCCTGACCGGTCCCGGTGCGGCGACCTGCTCAGGGATGGTGTGGGCGCTCGGGGTACAGCCGGGGCACCAGAGCTTGTTCCTCTCGTATGCGCGCGCAGCGAGCATGAACCAGCCGATGTCAAAGGGGTGCTGGTGCTTCGTGCAGATGAGGGCGTACCAGCGATTGTCCCGACCAGCCTCGTCCACGCGCATTTGCATCGCGAGCTCGTACTCCCCTTGCGGATGAGGCCACAGCACCTGCCACCCCTGTACGCACGATGGCCCCACCGGATCCCTGAGCCTTCTGCCCATGGCCCCACCTTCGTATACGCAGCGTCTCCGCCGCCGCCCCAAATACTCAGGCTATCGGCCACGCACTCAAACGAGGGCATGTCCCGGACCCGGCGGACGGCGCCTCGTCCTCGACGGTTGTGGTGGGACCGGACGCTCCGGCAATCAGGACTTGGGCGGTGACGGTTGGAGTAGACCGCCGCCCGACTTCGCGAATCCGCCCCCAGGCCGTGCATGACGGCTACGGCGACGAGATCCACCGGGCCCGACCCGGCGCGGCGTGACGTCGGTCGACCAAGCCGGCCCGCGATCGAGGTCGTGAATCGAGCCTTTGTCCTCGCGTGAACCCTCGATGCTCCTGTCGGAAAGCGCAGTTCAGACAGCCTGTTGCCGAGGGACAGGGACGGAAGGGACCGAGATTCGCATTACGACTCGCCTCACCGTCCGTGCCTCCCGTCCGCGCATGCGCGATTACATCGCCGCCTCTTCGACTGGGTCGTTGCGTACCTGTATTTACACCCGCGCCTGGGCTGCTTGGACGTCCCGGCGGGCCGACAAAATTCCGCAGAGATACGGAGCTGTGTCATCGTGCACGGCGCGAGCAACGGGACCGAAGGTTCGACCCGCATTCAGTCCCTTGGGAAACCACCAGGTCACAGGCGTGCGTGTGACCAGCAAGGGACCGAAGGGACGGAGCTTCGGAATAACGCCGAAGCCTGATCGGCGAGGCAGGTCCGACGGCACCCCACGGTGCCCGACATCCCGATTCACACCGGACCCGAACGTTCGGCTTGCGTCCACGCCCCAGACACGGCCATACGGTCTAGACGGACATCGACGGCCTTGGTCAGCCCCTCAACGGCCTGCGGTCGATATCTCGGCGGAACCTCGTTGCGAGCGGGGCGTCTTCTCGCCCACTCGGCCGGGTTCGATGGTGCTGGGGTCGACCGCCTCGCCCGGGGCCCCGTCCTCGTACAGCCCGGTGGGCTGGGTGTCGCGGTCGTGGGGCAGCAGGAAGAAGACGCGGCGCAGGTGCAGACCGCTGTCGGGGTCCGCTTCCGCGTGTTCGTCGAGTTCCGTGTATCCGATCATGCGGCCGTCGCGCTCGTATCGGGGTTTGCCGCGGCGGCGCGGCGTCTTGTCCAGGGATTGGCGGACGTAGTCGAGGCGTTCGGGGTCCTCCACCCACACCACGGTGGTCTCGTGGCCGAGATCACCGTCGTTCAGCAGCGAACTCATGCGGGCCTCATCTCGTCGTCGGGCGGTGCCGCCGGGTGGTGGTCGCGTCGGTCGTCGCGATCCATGGTAGGTGGGTGGTGTCGGAAGGGACGAGCGGATCGGTGTGGCGGGTGCGCGTGGCGGGCTAGTCGGCGTCGTCGGGGAGCAGGCCCAGGCCGGGGTAGTAGCGGGCGCCGTTGGACCTGGTCATGTCGGCCGGTGAGGACAGGCCGAGTTCGTGGCGGACGCGGGTGGCGAATGCTCGTCCGGTGGCCGGGCGGATGCCCTCGCCGGCGGCGCACCACGCGCTGTAGGTGGCGTAGAGGAGGCCTTGTTCGACCTTGGGGTCCCGGGCCCCGTTCGCGCCGGTGGTGGTGCAGCGTTCCTCGAGGAAGCGGCCGATGTGGTCCTCGGTGGTGGCGTAGGCCTGGGTGGCGGTGCGGACCAGGTCGGGGCCGTCGAGGGGGTCGCGGGTGGCCAGGTAGCGGCCGGCGCCCTGGATGAGCCATTGCAGGATGCCCGGTCCCTCGCTGTCGACGAGTTCCTTGGCCAGGTTGTCGATCTTGCGGGAGGCGGGGACGACGCGTTCGAAGGGGATCAGGCGGATCCTGCGCCAGAAGGCGTAGCCGCCGGTGCCGACCTCGGGGCGGTGGTTGCCCAGGAGCCACAGTTTGTGGGTGGGGGTGAAGGAGAAGAAGTCCTGGCGCATGCGTCGGGCCATGATCCGGTCGCCGCCGGTGAGGAGCTTGACGCGGGCCTCGTCGAACTTGTCGTTCGGTTTGAGTTCGCTGCACACCACCATGCGGCGGCCGTGGAGTTCGGTCAGTTCGGTGCTGTGCTCGTTGTACTTGCCCTTCTCCATGAGGAATCCGGGCGGCGCGGCCTGCGCGTAGTCGCCGAGGATCTGCGTCATCACGTCCAGGAGCACGCTCTTGCCGTTCTTGCCCGAGCCGTACAGGAACGGGAGGACCTGGGCGCCGACGTCGCCGGTGATGGAGTAGCCCAGGAGGAGATGGAGGAAGTCGATCGTCTCGCGCCCCCGGGCGTCGTCGCCGAAGGTGTCGGTGAGGAACCTGTGCCAACGCGGGGTGGGGGTGTTCACCGGGGCGACCGAGGTGGCGCGCGAGTGCATGTCCTTGAGCGGGTCGGGCTTTTGCAGCGCGCCGGTGTGCAGGTCCACCACCCCGCCCGGGGTGCACAGGGCGTAGGGGTCGCCGTCGAGGATGTCGGCGCCGAGCGCGAGACCGGGGGCGGCCTTGGCCTGGACGAGCATCGCCTTGATACCGGACGTCGACATCGAGCGCTTGCGGTGCTCGCGCAGCTCCCGGTCACGGAACATCTCGCCGGGGTCGGTGGTGGGCATCTGTTCGGCCATGTCCCCGGCCGCCCACACCACCGCCTTCTCACCGCCGGCCCTCATCCACCGGTAGCCGTCCCAGGCGAACCAGCCCAGGCCGTCCACGTGGCGGAACCTGTCGCCGTACATCGACGCGAACAGCTTCGCGTTCCCGCGGTCGCTGAGCATGGTGGGCAGTTGCCCGACGGTCGCGGTCTGCTGCGCCGAGGACGGCGGCCCGCCGTGTTGTGCGGGCACGGCGGCGTGTGAGGCCACCTGGAGGGCCAGCATCTGCTGGGCGGCTGCGGGAGCGTCGAAGAGCCGCTCACCGCCCTGGCGGTCGCTGTTCATGGGCGTTCTCCGTGGAGCGGGCGCCGCGCGCCGGCGGACAGGGCGGAGGCGATGATGGACGCGCTGCGGCGTCGTTGGTGCGGGCGGGCGACGTCGGCCGCCTCGTCGAGGAGTTCCCGCGCCCGGGCCTCGGTGAGCCAGCCCGCCGCGACGAGACCGCCCGCGGTGTAGGCGGCACGATTGAGTTTGTCGCTGAACCCCGCGCCCTGAGGGCTCGCGGCGCACGCGGCCACCGTCTCCAGCAACGGCGCGAGGCTCCGCAGGGCGTCCTTCCCGCGGCCTCGGCCCGTGCGGGTGGGCGGCGGGGGCGGCGGTGCCGAGGGGCGGTCCGCGACGGTGTGACCGGTGCGACGGAGGTCGTCGGCGAGCCACGCCGGCAGCGGAGCAGGCACCCGCGTGGGCCCGACGGGACGGTAGGAGCCGGCGGGCACGCGGGTGGTGGGCGCGACGATGTAGCCGCCATGGGCGCGGATGTCGACCTGCCAGGCCAGGGCCGTGTTCGGGCTCGAGCCGGTCGAGGATCGGTAGTGGTCGCCCGGGTCTGTTCGGTACCAGATGTGCATGCCTCCTGAGGGCGTCCGAACGCGCAGGGTGGAGGTGTCGTCGACGGGGTCGGGATGCCCGCGATAGGCAGCCAGGAGGGCGAGGGTGTCGAACCCCGAGGCGAGCCCGGTCAGGTCGACGCTCTCGTGGATGGGAATGCCCGGGAGCAGCCGATCACGATGGGGCACGGCCACGGAGTGGGCGTCGACGTCGAGCACGAGGAGATTCGCCGGGCCGCAGGAAACCCCCACACCCAGGCGGGGGTTCGAGCCCCACCACGCGTCGATGAGTTCGAGGTCGGTGGTCGCGGCGTGGAAACCGTGACACCAGCGACCCGCCGGCCGGCACGGACATTCCCGGGGGTCGTGCCGAGCCTGACGGCAGCGGTCACAGTTGGCGGCCGGAACCTTGCGGCCCGCCGCCAGGGGATGAACCGGCCAACCGTTTCGCGCGCACCAGCGGGCGACGGCGCCGGGGCGGGAGTCCCTGTTCCGTGTCGTCTCCTGGCTGTGGCTCCGCACGGTCTTCCTTGTCGAGGGACTGGGCCGGTCACTTTCTGCCCCTGGATGAAAGTGCTGGTCAGAGAGCTTTCCAAGATGGTTCAGGGACGGAAGGGACTGAAGTTTCGAACGAGAATCAGAGCCTAGCGCAGCATGCCCGGCCGGGCGGCACGACATCGCGAATGTTCATTCCTTCAGTCCCTCCGGTCACTCCCATGCGCCGAAACAGGCCCCGGGCTGCCCTTGGGCCCCGGACCGCCCTGGCGCGGCTCCAGGAAATTCTTCTTCTGTCCCTCCTCTCTGTCCCTCTCTTTTCCGTCCCTGTACAAAAAGCCAGGTCAGAGGCCTGATGGCGGCCGGCCAGGGACGGAAGGGACCGAGATTTCGCATTATGAACGCTCCAGGGCCACCCCTCACGCCCGCGTATACGCGCGCGCACAATCAACGGAACTGGAATTTTCAGTCCCTTCCGTCCCTCCCGCCCCTCCAATCCTCGACCATCAGGCCTCTGACCTGGGCCTTTCTCACAGGGACCGAAAGCAGGGACCGAAAGCAGGGACCGAAAGACACGAGCCCCAGCACCGCGCCGCACCCGCAGCCGCGCAGGCCGGCATCACCCCGGCCCGTGGCTCTCACCAGAGATCGGGGCCGCGTGCCGACGCATCCGCCCAGGAACGGACCCTCACCGCCGGGCGGCGCGATGGTCGAGCGTCCGAAACGGATGACCGCCCCGCGTGGGACCCCGCCCCGAGATAGGCTCCCGGCACCCTTCGGGACGACGGCCCTCCGCGAGCCAGGGTTCGCTCCACGCTCTCTCGAAACGACCGCGATGAAATCCGCCGGAGGACCATGGACCAGCAGGAGACGAAAGAGCAAAACCCCCGGACCGCACGGAGACACACCCGCATTCGAGCCGGCCACTACCTGCAGGTCGATGCCTGCCACACCACGGCCCGCGATGTCGGGTACGCGCGCGTTGAGCACGTGGAACACCTCCCGGCCGCAATGCTGTTGCGCGGCCTCGACGCCCCACCGGCGCCGGAACGACCATCACCGCGCAATACCGCAGTGGTGGTGTGGTGCCAGGGCGTTCCCGGGGCGCTGCTCCTGCACCCGGGCAACCATCACCGAACCCTGGTCACCGTGCCCGGCGAGCACCTTGAGCACGACGAACGACACCCGACCCTCTATCCGGTCCTCGGGTGCACCGACGCGGCACCCTGGTGGCTTTGGCCACCAGGGCAGCTTCCCGTTTGAAGGATCTCAAGTCCGACACGATCGACTCTCGCCGCCTGGGGGTCCCACGACTTGCTGCCACGAGGTGTTCCGGACTCGGTGCGCATGCGTAACTGTCGGTCGGGTACGGCACATTGCCCGCATGTTCACCGGACTTGATGACATCGACTGGGCTTCGATGGAGCACGCGTACGGCTCGGCCGAGGAGGTGCCGGCTCTCCTGCGGTCCATGCGCTCGGCGGACGTGAAGGAGCGCAACGAGGCGTTCGGCGAGTTCTACGGCGCCGTCTACCACCAGAACAGCGTGTACGAACCGACCGCCGCGAGCCTGCCGTTCCTGTTGGAGTTGGCCTGCGATCCCGGCACGCCCGATCGTGCCGCTGTGGTGGAGTTGATCGTCGGCATCGGGGACGACGCCATGGCATCCCTGGACCACCGGACCGATGACCCTCTCCCGGCATGGCTGGATGCGGTGGCCGAACTACGGCGACGCGCCGACACCCTCGTCGCGTTCACGGGCGATCCCGACCTGTGCGTGCGGCGTGCGGCGATCCCCGCGCTGGCACTGTTCGTCGACGAAGGCGGCGGCGCCCGGGCCGTCGCGCTGCTGCGTGACCGGCTGCCGGCCGAAGACGGGCTTGTCGAGCGGTTGGCGGTCGTCGAGGCCATGGCGACGCTCGCCCTGCGGCTTGCGGCCGTCTCCGAGCACGCGCGCACATGGCTCGCCACCGTGGCCGTCGACCCGGACGCGGACGCGCAGACCCGACTGGCGGCCCTGGCCCAACACACCCGCTGCACCCCGGACTCGGCCGGGCGGGAGGTCGTCGCGGCGGCCGTCGAGCTGCTCGAGGAACTCGCGGTCGACGCCCCCTCGGAACGGACATGGCGGCATCCCACACCCGAAACGGCGACGACCCAGGATGTGCCGCCGCAGGTCGTCGCCGCGTTCGACCACCTCGAACGGTCCAACCGCGTGCACGCGTACACCACCCGTACGCTCCGCACCCTCCACGAGGCACTCGCCGAACGCGTCGCGCCGCGCTCCGAGTTGCTGACGGCGCAGCTGCGCAGCCCGGACCCGGGCACGCGCCTGGACGCGATACGCATGGCCGGCGATCTGATGAAGGACTGGCGCGGCGACCACACGCCCCTGGTGCTGCTGGTCGCGGAACAACTCGGCGCACGGGATCGGGAGGTCGCCGCGGAGGCCGCCGCCGTCCTGGACGCCTGCCACGCGATCGCGGAGCCGGCCAGGGAGGCACTGGGCGCGCACGTCGCGGCGCAGCGCGTCGAGTACGGCCCCGACGTGTGGGCGGATTCCGACCTGGAGTTGCGGCGGGCGCACCAGACGGCGGTGTGTGGGTTGGCCCGGTTCGGGGATGTGCGGGCGTTGCCGTCTCTGCTGGTGGCGTTGGACGGCGGCGTCGACGCCTGGCGGGCGTTCCAGGTCGCGGGCCGGCTGCCACAGGAGTCCCCCGTCCTGGTGCCCCGGTTGTGCGGGCATCTGCGCGACGCGGATCTCACGCGGTCGTGGTTCGAGGGCACCGCGCCTGCGCTGATGGATGCCCTGTCTCGACTCGGGGACGCGAGCGCCGTGCCCGCGATCGTCGACACGCTGGTCGCCGCCGCACGCGACCAGCACCGGGACAGCACCGTTGCGGCCCTGAATGCCTTGGCACCGTTCGGACCGGCCGCCGCGGACGCCCTGCCCCTGGCCCGGCGGTTGACCAAGGCCCCCGAGACCCGCGTCCGAATCGCCGCCATTCGGACCCTGCACGCCCTCGGCGGCGCCCGCGACGAGGTGCACGCGGCGATCGTCGAACTGGCGGAATCCGAAGGGGACTACTGGATTCGCGAGGTGGGCGACCTGCTGGGACGCATCGGCCCACCCGCCCCGCCCGTACTGGTGACGCACCTGCGGGAAGCGCTGACGGACAACTACGAGTGGCAGCGCGTCCACGCCGCCACCGCACTGTGGGACCTCTTCGGGGAGCCGGAGACACAGACCGTGCTGGACACACTGCTGCGGGCGTGGGAGGAGAACTCCTCCACGGCCAACCACATCGTGGCGTGCCTGGACCGCATGGGGGCGGCCGCGGAACCCGCGATGCCCACGCTCCGGGCCGCCCTGGCGCTCGCGCACCGCGACGGCTGGGCCAGGGCGATCGAAAGCGACGAGGAACTACAGCGGTACACCCGGCGGGTCCTCGCGAAGTTCGACTGACCGCGCCACCGGACACCACAGGCCCGGACGCGTCGAACTCGTCCGGGCCCGGCCCCGGCACTCCGCTCCCGCTGAGTACCCGGCGGCTTCCGGCAGCGTGTCCACAGAAGTGACCGGACTGCCCCCCCGCCCGGGGCTCCCGCGTCGGCAGCAACAACGCGGCGACACGACCGCCCAACGGTGTGCTCGCGCCGGTTCGATCCGACGCCTGCGGGCGGTCAGCCGAGGAGCAACGCCGTGACGGCCGAGGTGTCGGACAGGTCGGCGACAACGTGCGCGGCGCCCGACAGTTCCCGGGCGTCGCTGTTGCCGGTGGTGACCGCGACGACCGTCGCGCCGCCGCGCAGCCCCGCGTCCACGTCGGACGGCGTGTCGCCAACGATGAACGTGTTGCCGCGATCGAACGCGACGCCGTGGCGCTCGCCGGCGAGCCGGCGCGCCGTGCGGACCAGTTCGGGGCGTTCGGTGTGATCATCCCCGTACGCCCCGAGAGAGAAGTCGATGGCCGTGTCCAGGCCGAACATGGCCAGCTTGACGAGACTCACGGTGCGGGGATTGCCGCTGACCACGGTTTGAACGACACCCTCGGTCGCGTCCAGCGCGGCCAGGATCGCCGCGGCCCCCGGCAGGGCGCGCCCGCGCTCGCGCATATCGCCCGCCCGCTCGCGGTACCCCTCGGCCAAGGCCTGTGCGAAGGCGGCGAAGTCGTAGCCTCGGGGGTCCAGTCCGTGGAGCTCGGCGGTCTCGGCGAAGCCCGACGCCCCGGCCGGCGCCCCCGCGCCAGCCGGGCGCCCGACACGACCGACCTGGAGCATGTGATGACCTCGGGCAACCTGCCCGTTCTCCCGCCGGGGCGGCGCCACCCGAGCGCCCCCCGCCCCGCCCGCGCCTGCCGGGACACCGGTACTTCCCCCGGACTCCCCGTACGCGCACAACGGCCGCCTCGACCACGCCATGCGCACGGCCTCACCGCTGCCCTGGTCGGGCAGCGCCTGGGACACCTGGTGCGACCCACAACACCGACCGCATACGCTCGCTACGTTCGCCGACGCGGCCCTGGCGGCCGCCGACGGCGCAGCCCGCGTCGACGACATGCACCTCGAGCACTGGCCGCTGATCCAACGCCTGGCCGACACCACCGAGGCGCTCACCCTGGTCCGGAACATGCTCGGCCCGGACCTGGACGTCGAATCGAGCAGGATCCTCGTCCACCGGGGACCCGCCGCGATGCCCGTGCACCAGGACGGCGCCGGCCCCGGCCTGTTGCTCGACCCGCGCCACACCGTCACCTCGGTGTACGTCCTCGCCCACGACGGCGACACCGCCTTCGCCACCGTGGTGCCCACCTCCCTCGCCGACGGATACCTGCGCCACGGGACACTCGACTGCAGCGAGTTCGGATCGCTGCCCCGTCTGCTCCCCGAGCCGGGCAGGCGCGGGCGCAGCACCGATGTCGACCTACCGCCCGGACATGCCCTCCACTGCGATCCGCGGACGCTGCGCCAGTACGGCAGCAGCGCGTTCTGGGTGGCCCTGATCCTGCGGTGGGTGACACCTCTGGGGGTCGTGCGCCGGCCCGCCGGGGCACCGCCGATCCGACGCGTCAGCGGCGAGTTCGTTCACTGGCACGAGCCCGCAGCGCTCGAACGCGCCCGCAGCAAGAGGTTCGGGCCCGAGCACGACGCGGGTGCCGACGAGTGCCTCGTTGCCCTCGGGACCGGCCCCGGCACTCCGCCCCCCGCTGATTCAGGGAACCTGATCGGAACGCCGCATCGTTCGGTGGGTGGATTCCGGACTGTGGAGTCGGGGCGCCTTCGTGGTGTCGGTGCCATAGCCGCGCTCTCAAGCGGGTGTCGTGGATGGGTTTGCCGCGTTGCGGCGAGCCCGACGCCGACGTTCTGATGACTGACGCGGGCCCGGGCCACAGGGGGCTTTCCTGACCAGCCGACCGCCCGGATCGATGCCGGTGGCTCGCGCATCAATCCGTCGGCTCCTGCTCGAAGCGGAAGTTGCGGTACTGCGCGATTTTGACGGTCTCGTCCTCCGCCAGCCCGACCACTCGGCACTTCTCGCGGAGCGCCTCGGCGGAAACCCGGGACGGTTGCCAACGGCGCGGCACGTTCATCATGTCGGCCTTGACCTTCGCCTGCTCGTTCCACTTGAAGCAGCCGGACATCTCGGCCTCCACGCCGATCAAGTCCATGATCTCGTCGACGTCGGCGGGCAGGCCCGAGTCATTGGCGCGCTCCATACGTCATAGTTTGCGCGCGGAGACGCGCACGTGCCCGTCCATCGACCGTGCCCCGGCTACAGACGTGGCTCCCAGCGGTCGCCGCCGAGGGCTTCCTCGACCAGGCGGACCGCACGCTCGGTCGCCGCCGCGCGTGACCCCTCGTACTCGTACATCCGCAGCACCGCGTCGAGGACGGCTGCGGGCACCGTGTCGCCGAGCTCGGTTCGGGCCGTCCCGTATCCGTGGCGGGCCGCAGCGAGCGCCGCCGATACGTGCTGGCGGGCCATCCGAGCAAGGATCAGCGGATGTTTGCGCAACACCTCGTGACCGCGGTAGCCGCTCGGACACAGGTCGAACAGCCAGGCGACGGCCGTGTCCTCCCAGCCGGGTAGACCCGGCGGTTGGACGCCTCGCGGCCACCCCGGCGGCGCGATCCCCTCCCGCCCCCGCTCCTTGGGAGCCGCGGCGTCGGCCAGGACATGGGCGAATCGACTCGGCTTTTCCCAGGCTGGGGTCTCGTCGTCGCCATTGCCGTACATATGTTCGATTATCGACCCTCGCCGGCTGAAAACGCACGCCGTCGGCGTGTCCACCCTCGTAATCGGTGACGCGAGGGCTGCGACCTCGTTCGAATTGCCTGCGGGCGTGTGACGCGTGCCGCAGCGTCGCGCCTCACCGCTGGCGACGAGAGGCGCGTCCGCTAATGGTACGAACGGGCTGACCACTTTGGGGTCGTTCCGCCCCGGCACCGCGAACCCGACCGTGCCGATGCCTCCCCCGTCGAGAGCTGCGGGCGATACCGTGCATCCATGAGCGACACCAGCATCGAGTTCACCGACGCCGAACTCGCGGCGCTGCGCGAGCGCGCCGCCGAGCGCGGCACGACCGTCCACGACTACGTCGTGTCCACCGCGACCGGCGCCTTCGTCGACAAGGCCCACAGTCGGTTCGACGCCTGGGTCCAGGACCCGGCCTTCGCCGAGGCCGACCGCGCCGTCGACGCCGCGTAGCCGCGTGCCCCGATACGTCACCCTCGCCGAACTCCTCGAACTCGCCGAGGAGATCGAGGACCCCACCGTCACCGACTTCGGAGCCCTGATCGCCGCCGTCGCACGCCACCAGGGCGTCGTGATGGGCATGGAGGTCTACCAGGGATCGCGTGCCAGGGCCGCCGCGCTCCTGCACTCTCTCGCCCGGGTCCCCGCACTCGAGGCCCACAACGCCACCTTCGCCGCCGCGGTGGCCGCCGCCTACCTCGACGATCTGGGCGTCACCATCGACCCGGACCCCGCGAAATGGGCGGCCCTGGCCGTCGACGCCGCCGAGGGACGCGCCGACGTCGCCGAGACTGCCGCCCGCATCCGCACCCTGACCACCTGATCCGGCACACCGCGCGTTGCCGTTCTCGGGGCCCGGTCCGCGTTCATCGGGGAATCCACCTGCCGACGAGGTAGGGCCGTCGCGAGTATTCACGACCCCGGGCCGCGAGCGGGCCGGGGCTCAGGGCACCTCGTTCTCGGCGTCCGCCCGATCCCGCGCACGCTCGGCCAGCCGCTTCTTCTCCAGCACCAACACCTTTAGGCACGACGCCATGGCGTCCTGGGCCAGACCTTCGTCGGTCAACTGGTAGCGGTACGGCTCGTAGCGCTGCGGCCTATTCGGTTGCTGATACAACGTTTCCCACGTCAGCGCTTCGAGGGCCGTGTGCTTGCTCGCCCTTCGGATCAGCCCCAGACGCTGAAGCATGGCGCAACCGTCCTCGTAGGCGTCGCGTTTGAGACCGAACTGGCCCTCGCGGGCATCCGCGTACAGGAACACGCCGGACTCGTCGTGGCTGTCCGGGAAGCGCTTGCGCAGGAGCCGCAGCACGAGCCAGGTGACGATCTCCGAGGGCGACAGGACGTGCACCCAGCCGTGTAGGAAGAAGTCCCGGGGGACCAGTGGCCGCAACAGGCCGGAGGAGGGGACCCGGTAGACGTGCGGGGTGGGGCGATTCCCGCGGCTGTCGTCGCTCAACAACTGGAATCGGCCGTAGTCCCGGTCTCCCTTGGACGGCTTCGTCGGGATCAAGACGAGGTGCTCCTGCTCCAGCGTCCTGAGTGCCCCTTGGACCTGCCGGAGGCGGGCGGTGGTCTCGGTCCGCGTCTGCTTCGTGGAGCGAAGGTAGGTCCCCGTGACGCCGTCGTACGCGGCGTCGATCGAGATGAAGTCCGCCCAACCGTCCACCTGGCCTCCGCCGTTCAAGGGCCGAGTGTTCGGGGACACGCTCTCCCCGATCGCCAGCCGGCACTGCGCGTCGAAGATCGCCAGCAGATAGAAGCGCAGGGCGCTCCCCCGAGACCGCATCAGCCGCGACAGGGGTGGTGCGACGCCGTCGCCGCCCAGGACGAACTCGTGGCGCAGGCGGATGGAGTCGGGTCGTCGACCCTGCTCCCACACCCGCCGCAGCGTTTCGAGCACGAGCGCATGCCGCTGGTGCTTCTGGTTCAACAAGCGCCGTTCCCGGCGCTGAATCAGGTCGGCGACGTCGGCCACCACGAATCTACCTCCGTTTGAGCACAACGCTTTGATCCGCACAAGAGAGCTAATACTATCTAGCACTCTCCAGTGCGGATCAAAGCGTTGCTCAAACGGCCGGGCAGGTCCTCGAAACGAGAGGACCATTGACGCAGAGCAGGGGAATCGCCCCGCTTACCTCGGCTCGGCGGAGCCACCGTTCGCGGGAACGCGAACGGCCCCGGGGGCAACCGGGGCCGCTTCCGTCGGGTTCACAACCACTAGGAGACCCAGTGTCAAATGTACGACTTCGAAACGAGCTCGGTAACCGGGAGCCTCGCCGGCTTCCGCTTCGGTGGGCGGTGATC
This sequence comes from Embleya sp. NPDC008237, assembly GCF_042956465.1. Taxonomy (NCBI): domain Bacteria; kingdom Bacillati; phylum Actinomycetota; class Actinomycetes; order Kitasatosporales; family Streptomycetaceae; genus Embleya; species Embleya sp. NPDC008237. The sequence continues at coordinate 161,217 of NZ_JBIBGL010000020.1, read as the reverse complement.
CTGACCGCAAGCGCGGTCGCGGGCGGCGTCGGCCTCGTGGCCGCAGGCGCCGTCGCCGCCATCATGGTGGCGATCGGGGTGGCCGGAGGGCTGCACAAGATGATCGCGTAGGCCGGCATCGGCCGCGCCCGCAGGTTCGGGCGCGGCCACGTCGGAGCCACACAGCCCATGCCCGTCGACGACGGAGTGTCGCGCCGCCGTCGACGGGCCCGGCCCGTACGATCGAACAAATGCCTGACCTCTCGGCGTCGGAACACTTCCACTTCCGACCGACCGCCAACTCGCGTTCGAACGCGCCCACCTCGAATGCCTACGCGTAGCCGAGGCCCACGACGCTCCCGCGCTGGACCGGGCGCGGGCGGCGCGAATGACCGCAATGCAGGCCCTGATCGCCGCCCGTGAGGAAGCCGGCGCACCCGGTGCCGACGACCGCGACACCCTCAAGAAGGCGGCCTTGGCCGTCCTCGCGCAGGAGGCGAACGAGAGCCCGGCGACGTAGCGACGGCAGGTCCAGGCGCGCCTCGTCGGCCGCGGCTCGCTCCCGGGCGGCGGGCATCAGGTCCGCGCACTCGCGGAACACCTCCTCCAGGGCCGCGGCCTGGGCGCCCCACACCGCCTGCCAGTGCGGCGGCGCCAACGCGGCGCGCATGCGTTCGATGTGCTCGGCCAGCAGCACCAGGCGGGGCAGTTGCGTCGGGAAGACGACCGCGTTGCGGCACAACATGCACATCAACGGCGCCACGTGGCACAGGGACCGGCCCGGGGTGTACGGGGAGTCGTAGGGGTCGCGGCAGTGGGTCAGGCCCATGTCCAACTCGCCCGCGCGCATCGCCGCCGCCTGTGCGGGCGTCATCGCGACCGCGGCCTGCTGTGACGGCTCGTCGAGGAGGTCGACGGCGGCCTCGTCGAGGAGGATCGGGCCGCGCGTCGCGCGCTCGAACACCCGTTGTTGGGCGGTGGTGATCGCACGGCCGGCCAGGACGTGGGCGGTGGTGCCGTGCGCGTAGTGCCCGCGGAACACCTCGACGTGGTGGTCGTCGCCCGCCAGGTCGCTGAGCGTGCCGCCCAGGGCGACGACCTTCGCGGTCTTGGCCGTCTTGCGCAACCGCCGCACCTGGTGCGGAAGGGAGATCACCAACCGCCGACCGTCCTCGTCGCGCTGTTCGGCGATCCAGGCGCCGAAGCGGTCCTCGGGCGTGTTGAACCGCGCCAGATCGCCCCGCACCCTCGCCGGCCCCGAGGCGGTGACCCGCCCGAGGGCGAACAGCCACGTACAGTCCGGATGCGCGCGACGCACCGCTTCGGTGGCGTCGACCAGGCGGCGCAGCAGCCCCGCGGTGTCCCAGCGGGCCCCGCCCGGGTGCCATCGGGCGCGAGCGCGGCCCGCGCGTGCCTTGGTCTGCGTCACGCGCACCCCGCCGTCGCCGAACTCGACGTCGCCGACGCGCAGATCGAGGAGTTCCTCGGGCGTGCAGCCCATGGTCAGCAGCAACAGGATCCGAAACGCCTGCAGTTCCCCCTCGCGCGGGAACAACGCGTCCGCGCTCGCCCGCACCACCGCGGTCGCCGCCGCGTGCGGACCCGGCCGGTGCGCCCGCTCCGCCATCGCGCGCACCGATGGCGGCCATTGTGCGGGGTCGCGTCCCAGGCCCCGGGCGAGTGCTTCCCCGCCGAGCATTCCCCGCGCGGCGGCCCACAGCAGGTTCGCCGGATCGTGCCACCCGCGCACCTGCGGATCCCCGCCCTCGCGCAGCCGTGCCCGGCCATCCTGAAGGCGCTGTTCCATCGCGCGCGTCACCGATCGGGCGGCGCCCTGCAGTGCCAGCCGCTCGGCGTTGGTGAACTCGTCCAACGGGGTCGGCTCCGGGCGGGGGAACAGCGCCGTGGACCGGGTGCGGGCGATCAAGGCGGCCGGCATGCCCTCGATCCGGGCGGCGCGTTGCCCCAGCAGGATCAACAGGTTGCTCGCCTTCGTGTTCGGCTGGGCCGACGGCGGCGGGTACCTGAGTTGCAGGTCGCACTCCCACGCGAACACCACCTCGGCCATGTCGATCGGGCCCGCCCCCAACGTCGCCGACGCCGGGCCGGTGTCGGATTCCGCGAGGTGGGTGTCGACGAACCGCAGGAAGTCCCGTACCGCGCCGGTCACCGCCACCGGTGCCGCGAGCGCGGCCCGGCGCACGTAGATCACCGCCTCGTCGCCGAGTTGACCCGCCAGGACCGCGCAGCGGTACCGCGCCGGATCGATGGTGGTCCGTCGCACGATGCCGCGCAGCGTGTACGGGATCACCCGCCGTCCCACCCGAGCCCCATCCGCGTCCGCGACGGCGACCGGCAGCACGGTGTCGGCGTCGGGGGCGGAGCGCACCCGGTGCCAGCGCGGCGGCATCACCGCACCCCCGAGCCGGTCGCGATCCGCGCCTGGTCGGCCCAACTCGTGTCCGCGTCGGTCCACTCCTCCAAGGCCCGCGCCACGATCGCCTCCGTCTGCTCCAGGTAGTACAGGTACCGGTAGGTCGTCGCCGGACTGCGATGCCCCAGCAATCGCTGCACCGTCAGCAACGGGTTCCGCGCCACATGACCGGCCACATACGCCGAACCACCGGCGCGGCGCTCGTTCTCCTCCCGCACCACCAGCCGGGTCAGGATCGCCAGCATGAACACTGCGAACGTGTGCCGCGTGTCGTGGATCCGCACCCGGGCCGGCATCACCACCCCCGCCTCCGGGGCGGCCGCCCGCGCCCGGGCCGCGGCCGCCGCGAAGATCTGCTCCCAGCGGGACTTGCCGGGCATCACGCCCCGCGCGCCGACGAACAACGCCATCGGCTCCGGGCCCCGGCCCCGGTCGATCACCGTCAACCGGCGCAGCGGCGCGGGCATCGCGGAGATCGCGAACTCCCGCCGGCGGCCGTGCAGCCGGCCGCGCAGTCGCATCCTGCTCTCGTCGACGTCGTCGACCACGAACAACTCGCCCGCGCGCCGTGCCAAGGTGCGGCGTGTGGCCTCGACGGCGACCGCGCGTTCGGTCCGGCGATACAGGTCGATCGAGCGCAGCACAGGGTGCCCGATCACCGCTTGGCGGGCGATGCCGTACTTGGCGACGGCCTGGAGCAACACCGGTGCCCCGGTCGCGTCGGGGCGCGGTGGGCCAACCTCGATGTCGAGCAGGCAGGTGAACTCGCGCAGCCGCATCCCCGTCGTCACCGCGAGCTCCCCGGCCGCCATGTTCCGCAGTCGGTCCCGCCCCCGGAACGCCGGGTCGACGTCGCCGTCCGGCCGGAGACCGCCCAGGCCGACGCGGTGCAGCATCTGCCATTGGGGGTGGGACAGGTGCCGCACGTCGAGCGTGTTGACGCTGCCCCACGACAGCGCGTCACGGCCGTTGGCGCGGGCGACGTACGGCTTCGCGGGCAACGATCCCGACGTCACCGCCCAGGTGTAGAAACCGTTGATCGCCGCACGGTTGCAACGCCACGTCGCCGCCGCGACGGGCGTGTCCTGGCGCACCGTACGGTGGAGCCGGTAGGCGACGAGGTCGTCCTCGGTCGCCGACACCAAGTCCACCGGCGGTTCGAGAACGGCCAGGAACTCGACCAGGCCGATCAGGTCGTAGGCGTAGTCCGCGAGAGTCTTGGCCCCCACGTGCTTGGACATCTCGAAGAAGTACGAACATAACGGCTCCACCGGCCGCATCGACGCGTCCACCACGAACGGCGTCCCGTCCGGCAACGCCCCCGGCCGGCTCAGCACCTCCCGGCCGTCGACGTCCACGCCGTCGGGCGCCTCGAAGTACCGGCGCACCTTCGCGTCACTGACGAAGAAATGATCCACGCATCCCCGCTCCTGAGCCTTGAAGGAGCTTGGAACCTAACGCGGATCCACCACCACGAAACGCACCCGATTCACCTACCTGAGACAGGCCCGGAGAGTGGTCCTAACGAAAACCGTCCCATTTAGGCTCATAAGTTCCAATAAGGGGCAGGGATTCGACCGGCGTGGAGAGTATCGGCTCGGAAGGGACCGTGATCATGTAAGGCCGGTACCACCCGCGCGACGACGGCACGCGTTCGGCCGGGCACGGCGGTGCGTCAACCGCCCAGGCCCGGCTGTGGCGCGTAGGGCAGCACGGCGAACTACACCTCGGTCCCGGCAGGACGTGAAGTTCGGAACTTTTGCCCAACCGGAAGCGGCGCGGGCCCGCCGCCGCGAGGATGAAGGCGAGCCATACGACCGGGCGGAAGGTGGGGGCGTGCCGGAGGACAGGCGGCGGATACAGACGGCGGTACTGGGCGACGCGGACTCGGACGAGCCCCTGTTGCTGCCCCTGGAGGCGATCGAGTTGAGCGCCTTCCGGCGACGCCACCAGGACGACACGTACTGGTGCGGCCTCCTGCTCGGGGGCTGCGGCGGCCGACTGACCACCAAGTTGTACACCGATCGGGTGTGCCACTTTTCGCATCTGCCCGACCCCGACGGGGCGCCGCACGTGTGTGGGCGCCACGCCCGGGGCGTGTCCAGTGCCGACCACCTCTACGTGCGGTCCGCGACCGCCGCGTGGCTCGAAGGCCGCGGGGACCGGGCCGATTTCACCTTCGCCCGCCCCGACGGCGCGCCGATCGGATCGGTGGTCGACATCCGCTGGCGGGACGCCGCGTTACGCGTGCACCTGGACCGGGAGGTGCCCCCGAGATGGGACCAGGGCCACGAACCGGTGCTGGGCGTGTCGGTCCCGGTGGACCGCGACACCCTGGTTCGCCACCGGTACGTCCACCGGATCCGCCTGGACAGCGAGGGCACGACCCGCCGGGTCCGGATCGGCACCGAGGAGTTCGCCCGACCCGTCGAGTGGTTCGGCCTGGACGAATGCGCCACCACCGAACACGGACTCTCGACACCGGCCGTCGAGCGGATCGTCCGCTCCCGCAGGACGCCTCCACCCCTGCGGTGGCCCACCGGCGCGAAGGCCAGGAAGGGACCGGACCCCCACGCGCGAGCGCAGTCCCTGCTGCGCCGCCTCGCGGAGGCGCGCAAGATCGAGGCCGTGGTCGAGGTACACCGGGTGTGCTACGAGATCCGCATCCTGACCGGGGTGGACGACCGGACCCGGGAGCGGCTGACCTCCGAACTGGCGGACGCGCGCGCCTGGTTGGATCTTCAGATCGAGGTTCGCCGAGCGCTGTTCAGCCGCCTGGCCGAGGCGACGACCGGCCGCGACGCCGAGGAACTCGGTGTGCTCCTGGTTCGCGCCAACGCGACCGCCGGGTACGACCGCAACGACGAGGAGACGCGGATCGCGGACGCGGCGGCCGACCGCATCGCCGCGTTGCGGGAGGAGGGACGCGAGGCACAGGTGAACCCGTCCCGGCGGGTGCAAGCCATCATCGACGACCTTCGCCTCCCGGGTCGTTCCCTGTCGCCCACGCAGGTGGGCCATCGTGTGGAGCAGCTCGTGCGGGCGGCGACCGAGGCGGGATCCTTCCTCGCCCCACGCCAAGTGGCCGCGGTCGCCTACTGGAAGTCCCGCGCGGCCCTGGATCGAACCACCTCGCCCGCCGCGACGTCACCCTCTGCGCGGGCCGGGGGCGAGCGTCGGCCGACGCGGAAACGGACCTTGCAGGAACAGGTGGCCCGCCGGTTCTGGATCAAGGAGACATGCCCGCTGTGCCTGGCCGGCAAGGGCCGGGAGTGCGTGAACGTCGACCCGATCGGCACCGGGCAGGCGCGGCCGTTGCCCCACGACGAACGGCTGCGACCGATCCTGGACGAGCGCAAGGCCCGAGTCCTCGAACGCGACCGGGCCTCGTCGTCCCGACCGAGACGACCCGACGAGGTGGCCTGCCCCGACTGCGCGAGCGAACCCGGCGCGACGTGCACGACACGCCGCGGTCCCCATCGGGCGCGCGTCGAGCGGGCGAGGGAGCTCACCCGCCGGCAACGGGAACCACGAGAACCCGGCCCATGACGGGGCGACCGTGTCTCCGGGCTACGGGCGTTCGTGGACCATGACCGCGAATCGCGGCGAGTCGGCGAACGGCTGCGCGTCCCCGACGCGCCGGTACCCCCAGACCTCGTAGATCGCGAGGCCTTGTCGTGCGCCGGGTCGACGAACAGGCGCCCCCTCGACTCGGCCCGCGCGCCAAGGAGTTCGTCGTGCAACCGGCGGGAGAGGCCGACGCCGCGGTACGCGGGCAGCGGCATCAACTCGAACAGGCCCAGGGCTCGGCTGCCGGTCTCACGGGTGTACTCCTCGGGCAAGGGCTCGATCATCGGCCCCCACCAACGCGTCCGGGGACTCAGGGGAGCGGCGTACCGAATCCCGCCGGGGTTTCGCCGTCCCGGGCGACGACGGCGTACCAGTCGGTCCCGGAGGTGTGGCTCGCGGCCCGCGCGCCACCCCGAACCACGAACCGCCCGGCCCGGCGGGCGTAGCCCGGGCCTCCCTCGCCTCCGTCGTCCCGGGCGCCTGCCCCGTCCGGAAGTTCCCCGACCCCTGAATCGCCCACCACCGCAGGCCTTGGACCCCTTGGCCGCGACCGCGTGTGCCGCGTACGATCCCTCCCAAGTCACCCGGGCCGCGCCCGCGTGCCGGGCCGGCGGGGTCGACGACCACCATTGCCGGCTCCCTCGGCGGATCCATTCCCGCCGGCGCGCGTCGAGCACCGCGCCCGCCCCTCGCGGCCTCCCCACGGCCGCCGACACGAACCGCCCCCTCGCAACGCGCGGCCCGACCGGCCATTTTCCCACCCGTCGCCTCGGGTTCGCCCGCGACGGGCGTGCGCCCATGCCGTGACCACACCGGCCGGATGCGCCAAGCGCCACGCGAACGACCCCGCCGCCCCTCGTCGAGAGGTACACCATGCGATCAACCACGCCCCCACGCCGCAGACTTCGCCTTCTCGCGCTGCCGATCGTCGTCGCCTGGGCCTGCGTCGGATGCTGGCTCCTCAGCCCGGACACCACGAACTCCCAGCCCCAGCCCCGGCCCGCAGCCGCGCGCCACCAGGACCGGGCGCCCGCCACACCGGGGCCCGGCACGCCCACCCCGTCGTTCGCGCCCCCGGTCACCGCCGCCGAGGCGCGCGCCGTCGTCGAGGCGTACTACCAGGCCCGATCCCGATGGACCGATCCCTCGGACGTCACCGAGCTGGTGGCCTTCGAGGAAGGCAACGCGGCCCTGGTCAACCGCGGCGCGGCCGACCGGGTCCACCGCTACGGCGCCACCCGCACCGCGACCGAGGCGTCCACCTACCGCTACGCCACCGCCGTGAGCATCGACGTCCACCTGCCGCCGCCCACCACCCGAACCGGCGACCAGTGGTTCCTGGCGACCGTCGTCCAAAGGCCCTCGACCGCCACGAACAACGTCGTCCGCCGGCCCGAGTACCTGTGGTTCCACCGCGGCGCGGACCTCCGGTGGCGCACCGCGTGGTGGCTGATGCCGTTCGGTTGGCGCGGGCCCCACGACGTCGACCCGCCGGCGGTCGGCCCCGGCGGAACCTGGGTCCCGCCGACCGACCCGGCCGGACTCGCCACCGACCCCGCCGACGTGTGCCGCAAACTCGCCGCCACCCAGGACGTCACCAACCCCGCCTGGGAGCAGGGCGTTTCCTGGGGACCGGAAGTACGCCGTCGGCGATCCGACCTCGCCGGCCTCTGGGAGCCCCGCCAGCTCGGCCGCTTCCTCACCGGCGGCGGAACCCGATCGGTGGCCACCGCCGTGTGGCCGGCGCCGGTGGGCCAGGCCTGGCAACTCGCCGACGGACGCGTGATGGTCCCGTGCGCGATCACCTACGAACACACACTGCGCCCGGCTCCCGGGCACACGGTGGACCTGTGGGACACCGCGTTCGAGCAGACGATCGACCGCGGGCTCTCGACCCGATGGTCACGCTGGACCGCGACGTACACCCACCGATCCCTGGTCGTGATCCCCCGCAAGGGCGGCCGGGTCGATTACGCGATCGACGCGTCGTGGCCGCTGTGGGCCGACGGCGACCGGGCGCGATGACCCACCGTCGACATCGCGCCGCGGATACGACGACGGCCCCGTCCCTGCGGACCTACGCCTCGTCCGAAACCTCGACGAACAGGTCGGCCGCGCCCACGCCGAGAGCGTCGGCGACGGCCAGGATCGTGTCCAGGGAGGGGTTGCGCCGTCCGGCCTCGACACCCAGGTAGTAGGCCCGGTCGATTCCGGCGGCCTGGGCGACGTCGGATTGCCTGCGTTGGGCGCGCAGGCTTCGCAGACGGCGCCCGAAAACCTCGCGTTCCGCCGCGACGACGCTCGGCTCTGGATCGGGCGGGGCCGGGACGAGGAGCTCCGCCGCGGGCACGCCGAGAGCATCGGCGACGGCCAGGATCGCGTCCAGGGAAACGTCCTGCGCCCCCGCCTCGACCGCCGCGTAGTGGACTTCGTCCATTCCGGCCGCCCGGGCGACCTCGGTGGGCGTGCGTTCGGCGCGAATCAGCCGCACACGCCGTCCGACGGCCGCACGGCGCGCCGCGAGCGGGCGCGGCGCGGGACCGGGAACGAACAGCTCGGCCACGGGGACTTCGAGGGCGTGGGCGAGGTTCAGGATCTTGTCCAGCGACGTGCTGTGGCGACCGGTCTCGATCTTGCTGTAGTACACCGCGCCCATGCCGGCGGCACGAGCGAGCTCGTCCTGGGTGAGGTCCGCGCGCAGGGCCCGCAGACGCCGGCCGAACGCCTCGCGGCCTGCGACGACGGTGGGAGCGACGGCGGCATCGGACTCGGGATCGGGCATGCCGGAACGGTATCCCATCGAAGCAGCCCCTCCGTGTGTTGTCTATATAGAGATCTTGACATAGCATATAGACAACATTTGATCGGGAGGCGCACATGCCCATCCGGAACACCGGACAGAGCGTGATCGCGAACATCGAAACCGAAACCGAGACGGCCGAGCCGCTGCAACACGTCGTGCAGTTCTCCGGCGGCATGGGCTCCTGGGCCGCCACTCAACGCGTGGCGTGGAAATGGGGCACGGCGAACCTGACCCTGCTCATTGCCGACACCACGGTTGAAGACGACGATCTATGGCGCTTCGCCCGCGAGACCTCCGAGCAGGTCGGCGTTCCCCTCACCATCGTCCGTGACGGTCGCGCACCGTGGGACGTGTTCGAGGACGTCGGATTCATTGGGAACAATCGCGTCGCCCCGTGCACCAAGTTCCTCAAGCAAATCCCTTGCCGCAACTGGCTCAAGGCCAACAAGGACCCCGCCAATACGGTCCTCTACATCGGCCTCGACGACGGGGAACGCATTCGCCTCCCCGGCATCTGGTCCGCGTGGAAACCGTGGCGAACCTCGTTCCCGCTGCTTCGGCGCCCCTACCTGAACAAACAACAAATGATGGACTGGTCGCGTGCGCTCGGGATTGAACCGCCTCGGCTCTACGCCCAGGGCTTCTCACACAACAACTGTGGCGGCGCCTGCGTCCGTGCGGGACAGAAGCAGTGGAAGCACCTCTTCGAGGTCAACCCCGAGCGCTACCGCGAAAACGAACGCCGCGAAGAAGGCATGCGCCAGGAGCTCGGCCCCTACGCCGTTCTCCGCCGGACGCGCAATCGCGTCACCCGCCCACTGCCCCTCGCCGAACTGCGCCGCGAGGCGGAAGGCGGCTGAGCGGCGCCTCACCGGTCCCGGAACCACGTACGACGGTTCCGGAATCGGTGAGGCGCCCCGGACGACCGGCCGCCTTCGACACCCACAACCGGAGGCCCTCATGAGCAGCGACGACTCTCGCCTGATCCAAGCCCGCACGATCGACCCGAACTGCACGTTCAAGACGGACGCCTTGTTCGGTGACCTGCTGACCTGCGCCAACGTCGCGACCGCCGCACGGGTGGCCGAACACCTGCGCGGTCAGGGTACGTACGCGTATCACGCGCCGCGCATCAACGGGGACCGCGTCTTCTTCGACGTCGGCCGTCCCTGAACCCGACGCATTCCAGGTCGGTCCCGGTCGTCCGCCGCCAACGGGGCGACCGGGACCGGACTTGCCGGCCCCATCGGTTCGATCCGAAACCACCCGACCACGCGATACCAGGGAGCCTCGTGTCCGCCCGCCTGTGCACCCACCCGTCCCACACCTACGAGATCAACTCGACCCAGGGCCTCGTCGCCCAGGACACCACCGAGAGCATCGCCCCGCCGCCCACGGCGATCGACGCCTACATCGGCAGCGCGGCCGCCGGCGCGAGCCCCTGGTTCGCGGCCTGGACGGCCGACCCGCAGACCGGCCGCGACGTTCACTGCGCGATGTACACCGGGCTTCTGACCAGCGCCGCCGAGCGCCACCGCGAGAAGGAGGCGTCGTGACCACGCGCATCGTCCTGCACGTCGCGATGTCCGCCGCCACCGCCTTCGACGGCGACGCGGTGGTCGACGCTCCCGACGACTGGGACCGGATGACCGAGCACCAGCGGGACGACTGGGCCCGGAGCCACCTCCGGCGACACATCGAGAACTCGGTCGCCGCGTCATGGTGGGACGAAAGGGACGCGTGATGCGGTTCGTTCACCTCCTCGGGATGGCCTGCTCCGTGGTCGAGTTGGGCGTCCTGATCACACGTATTTGACCCCACCTCGCCAAGGCTGCGCCGGGGTCGCCGCGCACATCGACAGCCCCGGCCCAGGGGACGACGACCGCGTTCGCGACGCCGTCTGGGAATGCGACATGCACTGAACCGAAAGGCCGACCCGCCCGCCGGCGCCCGAACCCGCACCGGGGCCCGGGCGCCGGCCGTTCCCCTCGACCTACCCGACCGCACGAAGAGCCCGCCACGACGATCGGAAGCCGATCATGAGCGAAGAGACCGTCACTCCGGGGAACGTCACCCACCTCGGCGAACCCCTAACCCTCACCCGGACCGGACAGTGCACCTGGACGGCGGGAAACGGCATCACCCTGACGTACCGCCCGAACATGATCTGGGCGGCCACCGCCGGACCCCACACGACCATCGGCGCCACCGCACAGGACGCCCTCGACTCCCTCACCATTCACCGACGCCGAACCACCGGCCACGAAGCGGCACTCCGGCGGATGAGCCACGGCCGGCTCTTCGCCCGGCAGATGAGCCGCTACCTCCACATCGGCCCCGGCAGCCGCCGCTTCCGCCGACCCGAAGGAGACCTCCACAAGACCATCATCCGCACCGCGATCGAGGCCACCCGCCCCGCCGAACACGGGCTGCACCCCGAGCACATCGAAACCGCCGCGCGACCCGCGATCGGCGCGCTCCTGGCCTGGGAACGACACATCACCGGCCGCCAAGCCGACGCCCGCGTCCTGCGCCACGCCCACGCCCTCGGCCCCCGGGCCGTACTCGGCCTCCTCGGCGACATGGTCGACGCCGGCGTCACCACCGTCGACGACGGCGCTGCATGGTTCGCCGACATGAGCCACTCCCTCGCCCCCGACGACCCCCGCCCCGCACGCCCGGGCGCGAACACTCCTCGGACGCCGTAGACCCGCACCCCACCGGCGCTGCCGTCGAGCGGCCTTCCGTTCTGGCCCCGTCCGAGGCCGATCTGCGCACCGTCGCCACGATCGACGCCGACGACGTCGACACCATCGACCACAAGGCGATCGACGCCGCCCTCGAACGCCTCCTCAAGACCCACTTCCCCGCCCTGAGGGATCGCGTCATCGAACTGGAGGAGGCACTCGGAGCCTGGGACGACGAAGCTCACGAACGCTGGATCGCCCGGCAGGAAGCCGAGACGGCGATGCGTTCTATCGACTTCCGCAACGGCGCGGCGATGGAGTTCGAACCGGCTCGCGAGATGGTCGCCCATTGGGTCGGCGCAGCCCGAGCCATGCTGGACGACGCGGCGAACTACACCCAAACGCCCGTCGAGTTGACGGTCAAGGTCGCCGAGAGCCCCGAACAGTACGCGTTCATCCTCCAGCGGGTGGCCCCCGGCGCCCTGACCCCGCACCAGGCCCGGGAGGCCGCCGAAACTGAGCGGGACGCCGCACTCGCCGAGATCGAACGATGCGGAAGTCCCTGGCACACGAGGCAGCCCGGCCAAAGGACGCGGTGATGTGGTTCCCGCGGACGAGCGGGAGTCGAGTCGAAGCGGCCGAGAGATCGTTGTCGCGTTGATCGGAAGAACCTCGTCGCAATCACCGTCGATACGGACGGAGAGGCAGCGGCCTTCATCTTGACCCTGCACGTGTTCTCCGCGTCGTTCTCTCCTGACCCGGAGAATCACGTCATCGGGCGCCGTGCGTGCGTCCGACGGTCTGCGTGTGCGCGTGGTGGGGTGTGCGACGCTCCAGGCATGACTGTTGCGTCGATTCTCGCGGTGGCCTGTCGGCGGTACGGCTTCGATTCGGACGCGGCGGAGGTGATCCGCATGGGGGAGAACGCCCTGTATCGATGTCCCGGTGGTGTGGTCGTGCGTATCGCGCGTGCCGGTCAACAGGCGTCGGCCGCCCGGGAGATACGGGTGGCGCGCTGGCTCGCGTCGCACGGGATACCCGCGGTCGAGGCGCTCGAGGTCGACCAGCCTCTGGTGGTCGAGGATCGGCCCGTGACGTTCTGGCGTGAGCTTCCCGCGCATCGCGCGGGTACGCCCGTGGAGATCGCGGTGTTGATGCGCCGCCTGCACGACCTGCCCGTTCCCCGAGACGAGGGTTTCGGGGTGCTGGCCCCCTTCGTGCGGCTCACAGAGCGGCTGTCCGCGGCGACGGTGATCGACGCGGACGACCGCGGCTGGTTGCTCGATCGCCTGGCCCACCTCACGGCACAGTGGGAAGCCGGGTTGCCGGCGGGTCTTCCGGAGGCGGCCGTGCATGGTGACCTGTACGGCGGCAACGTGGCGGTGGACGCGACCGGGGTGGGCCGATTGTTGGACCTCGAACGCTTCGCGGTGGGGCCGCCCGAGTGGGACCTCGTGTCGACCGCGATCGGATACACGTCCCTGCGCCAGATCTCCGCTGCGGACTACGGGGCGTTCGTCGCCGCGTACGGAACCGACGTCACGGCCTGGAGCGGGTATGCGTTGCTGCGGGACATCCGCGAATTGCGCATGACGTCGTACGTGATCCAGCTGGCCTCGGAGAATTCCGTCTACACGCGCGAGGCCCGGTGGCGCGTCGATTGTCTGCGCGGGCGCAACGGCCCGCGACCGTGGACCTGGACGCCGTGTCCGTGAGGCGGTCGAAAGCGCGTGGGCACGCCGGGCCTTGTCACGACGACGGCGTGGCGGTCACGCCGTGACGACGGCCTTGATGCGTTCGCGCAGGGCGATGATCTCGGGCACGCGTCGATGGGAGGCGGACGCGCTGAACAAGTCCCCCATGTCCCAGGCGGCGCGCTTGGAGCGCAGTCGGTCCACCTCGTTCAGGGCCCGGTGCCCGATCGCGGCGGCTTCCCGGGGGTCGCCGGTGATCATGGTGAGCGTCGCCAACTTGGTGCCGCTGAACGCGCGGGAGCGCACATAGGCGTCGGTGTGTCCGTTGATGGCGGTGACGAAGCGTTCGCTCGCCTCCTTCGTGGACTGTCCGGGCAGGACCGCGATGTCGAATGCGGCGTGGGCGGTGTCCCCGTGGTGTTGCGCGTTGTCGTAGTACGCCATCCACGGGGGGTCGTTGTCGTCGGCGCCGGCGTGCGCGAACGCGTCGTCCGATGCGCCGATCGCGGCCAGCGTCGCCTGACGGTCGCCCATCTTCGCCAGTGCCCGTGCGCGGGCGTTGTGTACGGCAGCTCGTTCGCGCGGGTTGAGCCGGTCGGCGCGCACCAAGGCCTGCTCGGCATGGGTGAGGCCGTCGTCGGGGCGTCCGCACCAGATGGCGTGCCGCGCCCGCCAGTTCAGCGCGTGCGCCCGCAGGTGCCAGTCGTCGGCCTGCTCGGCGCAGTCCGTGGCGAGCGTCAGCAGGGCTGCGGCGTCCTCGTGCTCGAAGGCGTCGAACGCCGAGGCCCCCAGGACGGCCGCCATGTGCCCGACGGCCGTGAACAGGGCCGGGCGCAGACGAGGCGGGCAGGGGAGGTCGAGCAGACCTCGCGCCCAGCGCAGTTGTCCGATGGAGGCATTGCGCACGATGCCGCCGCCGCCGTAGAGGTTGTCCCACCCCGCAAAGGTGGTGGACGCGGTCCGCACCTGTTCGACGTCGCATCGGGTCACGCGTGCGGGCAGGGGCGTTCCCGCGTGGGCGAACGCATCGGTGAACGCGGTGGGGGTGAAGGCGGCCAGTCCGCCTACGGCCAGAAAAGCGCGACGTTCCATGGCACTTGCACTCCGATCCGAACAGTCCGAACAGGTGGGTGACGCATGTTGGAGGATGCCCGCCGAGGCGGGCGTCGAGCCCTGCAGGGACGAGCCGGCGGCGAGGCTGTCCGCATCCGGGTGCCGGCACGAGTCGTCCTCCACGCGTCGCCAAAGCCGTCGCAGCGCCCCTCCGGCGTCCAGGACATCGTCGAGACGGGCGGCCAGCACGGCGTTGCAGGGACGTTCGTCCTTCTCGATGCGTTCGATCGAGGTGCCGCTGAGGTGCACGGTCTTGCCGAGGGCGGTGGAGGACAGGCCCCGGACCCGGCGCCAGTTGCGTAACTCCACGCCCCACCACGCGCGGACCGAGACGGTGTCGTCGAGGGGTTTGGGCTTTTGTGACATGGGCTCCCCCGGTCGGTCCGATGCGGACAACGTGGTCGGCGTCTCATTGTCCGCATCGCCGACCATCGATGTGCGGGGTTTGTCTGGATTTCGCGTTGCACGTGGAGAACGATTGCCGAGACGGCGAAACGGGGACGGCGGCGCCCGGACGTCGCCGTCGGGCTATTGCGGCGCGCCGCGGGTCGTGGCCAGGAAGGCGTTCCACGCGCCGGCGTGCACGTGGAGATGCGGTCCGCCCGGGTTCTTGGAGTCCCGGACGCCCACGGCGTGAGGGTCGAGCGGCGCGCATTCCACGCACTCGCTCTGGGGCGAGGCGCTGTAGCTGCTCTTGCGCCATCGGTTCGTCTGCTCGGCCACTGGATCCTCGCTAGTTTCGCTGGTGGATGGTGCGGGCCTCGGCGATCAACTCGGCCGAGGAGGTCGTGTCCAACGCCTTGCGGCGCAGGGATGCGAGGGCGCGCGTGTATGCCGTCGCCTGGTGTTCCTCGAGGAGGAGGCGGCCGCTCAGGGTCTCCACGAACGCGGTGTCGAGCGCGGCGTCGGATCCGCCGTACACGACGAATCCGTGCAGGGCTGCGGCGTGGGCGCCGGCGGAGAACTGCAGGACCTGGATGGTGATGTGGGGTTCGCGGCCCCGGTCGAGCAGGTGGTCGAGTTGCGCCACCGTCACCTCGGGGCTGCCCACCCTGCGGCGGATGATGCCCTCGTCCAGGACCACGGAGTACGCGGGAGGGGAGGGGCGGTCCAGGATGAGCTGCCGTTGTCCTCGCACGCGCACGTACCGGTCCAGTGCCTCGGGTGAGAGCGCCGCGCCGGGGGCCGCCTCGATCGCCCGGGTGTACGCCTCGGTCTGCAGGAGGCCGGGGACGATGCCCACCGAGTGTTGGCCGATGCGGGTCGCCTCGTTCTCCAAAGCGAGCAACAGCCGCATATGTTCGTCGAGTTCGCCGGCGTGGGGCAGCCACCACGCGTCGGTGACCCGGCTCTGCTTGGCGAGTTCGATCAGTGCCTGGCGTTCCCGGTCCGGGGCGTCGTACACCCGACACAGTTGATCCACGTGCCCCCATCGCACCGTGCATCGCGCACGTTCGTATCGGGAGACCGTGGCCTTGGACAGGCCCGCGCGTTCGCCCGCCTGTTCGGCGGTGAGTCCGCTGGCGCCGCGCAACGCCGCCAGGCGCAACCCGAGTTGTCGCCGTCGAGCCGTCGGTTCGGAACCGACCTTCGGACCGTTCATGAGACTCCTTCGCCTGGACAGTGTCTCCAAGGGAGCGGTCACAGGGGAAGTTACAGGGTGGAACAGGCCGGAAGGGAGGGCGCGAGAGGCCCATGCGGACACTTCCGCCGTGAGCGTTCCATCGGATCGGCCACACGCTGAATACTCCGGACCGTCACCGAAACGGACGTGCTCCACGACGTCGCGTGATCACAAGTCCTCAGCGGGAGAGGTCGTCGTTGTGTCCGAGATCGAACCGTCGTCCGCGAATCGTACGCGCACCTCGGAATGGCGCGAGGAGGGCACGGCGAAGGCCGTCGGTCGACTCCGCCGTGCAGCGGTCGCGGAACTGAGCCGCTGGGGTGTCGCCGAGGACCTGGTCGAGTGCGCCGAACTCGTCACCTCCGAACTGCTGTCGAACGCGCTGTGCCACGGGGGCGGGGCCGCTGCGGGGCTGCTGCTGACCGTGCGTCAGTACGGAGCCGTGCGGCTGCGCGTCGAGGTGTGCGACCACACCCGTCGTCGGCCGCGGGTCCTCGGCGACGGCGACGAATCGGGTCGCGGGATGGTCCTGGTGGCGGCGTTGCCCGGCTGTTGGGGGGTGGACGATCGCACCGACGGCAAGATCGTCTATTGGGAGAACGTCGATGCGTCCGGCAACCCCTCGGCCGGCCGCACCCACCGTCCGGGCGCCGTCGGGGGCTCGGGGCACGACGTTCCGCCCGTCGTCGCCCCCGTGTCGCTTCACCGCGTGGATCGGTACCGCAACGGCCACTCTCGAATACGGTCCCGGACCCCGGCCACCGTGCTCGCGGGGCACCCCGCGTAAGAAGACGGTCGGCCGTCCGCCCCGAGACCGCCGGCGCCAGCCCGCACCGGCGCCGGTGTCGGAGCTCGCGGCCCCCACGTGTGGGGGTGCGCGCCGCGAGTCGGGTCGCCGGGAGGGAACCTTCCTTTCCTGGCGACCGCCCCGCGGTCCGGAGCCCTGTCCGGAGCGCGGTCGGTTCCTCCCGTCGGGCCCACCCGCCCGGCGGCCCCGGCCCCCGCACACCGCGCGATCCGCGGTGTGCGGGAGGACCGGCCGACGCGGCCTCGTGAGCCGCCGGACCGCGTCGGCCGGGACGACTTCGGTCCGCGCCCGTGGCGGTCCGAGGGGCAGGTGGTGGAACGTCCTCCCCGTAGACGCTCCACCACTCGCCACCTCCGCTCGGCGCGCTCCCCACGAAGGGGTCGAGCGCACGACGGGGAAAGGTGGGGCCGCCGACGACGCCGGCCCCACGGGTGGTGGCACGAGGCGTCTCGTGCCACCACCCCGACGACCTCGATCCGACTCGATCCGAAGGGAAAGCACACGTGGACACCTCCGTGGACGTCGGGGACGTCCCGCACCCGGCCGACGGTGTGCGGGCCCGCATCGAGGCCGTGGTGCCGGGATCCCTGCCGAGGTGGACCGAGCTCTTCTCCTCCGGTTCCGGGACGGTGTGGGAGTGGTGCGGCGCCTCGGTCACCAACGTGGAGCGTGACGTGCGCGACCTGTTGGCCGAGGAACTGGGCGAAACCGCGAACTCGATCCCGTCACACCGCATCGCCGCGTTGGCGGGCGCCATTCGTGGACGGCTCGCCGCCGACCGATACATCACGCTGGTGCTCCATCGCCTCGCCTCGCAGCGCGGGCGGGACCGCGTCGGCGTGTGGGTGTGCTCGCGAGAGGAATTCGCCTTCCACAGCATTCCGTTGGCGGCCGCCTGGGTCGACTACCTCGCCCTCGCGTACGACGGCGTGACGATGGGAATCGATCGCCCTCTGGCCCTCCTGGGCGCCGAACCGGCCGGGTCCGAGCAGGGACGGGCCGCGTCGTGACCACCATGGCGCGGGTCGCCGAACTCCTGCGGCCCGGAACGGATTCCCGCACACCGGTGGCGTGGGACGTGCGCGTCGGGGGCGCCGCCTGCGAACAGGCCCGGCTGCCCGCCCTGGGCGAGCGGGTGTTCGAGGTGTCGCGTGCCCAGAAACGCCCGCGCTCGTGAGGGACGTCATTGTGTCCTCGCACCCGCCGATCTGGCCCGGCGGAACGTGGCGACCGTGGCGCCGTCCGCCGGAGCGGCCCGACGATCCGCCGCCGGCGCCCGAATCCTCGGCCGGCGAACCCTGCTTCGCGCTGCCGATCCGTCCGCGCACCCCGCAGTCCCCGCACCGGTCCGCCGCCGTCGCGTCCACGACGCACCCGTCCCGACGGCCTTCGCCCAGCGAGGTCGGTGCCCGGATGAGCGCCTACTACCGCGGCGTACGCGCAGCCGCCGAAACCATCGACCCCCGGGAAGCCCCGTGACCGCACCCCAGTCGCCCCACGCGCTGCTCGCCGACCTCGCCGACCTGCCGGGGGTCCGCCTCGCACAGCTCGTCACCGACGACGGTTTCACCGACATCTGCGTCGGCCGCGACCTCCACACCGAAACCGCCCCCACCCCGCACGTGATCGACACCCTGGCCACCACGTGCGCCGGCGTGCACAAACTCGCCGCGGCACTGTCCCCGGCCCACACCCTCGACTGCGGCCCCCTGGCCCGCCACACGGTCGAGTTCGAACGCGGATACCTCGTCCTGGTCCCCGTGTCGGGTCCCGCACTCCGCACGCTCGTCGTGGTGACCCGCGCCGACATCGACCACCACAAGATCGGGGAGGCCACCACCCGCACCGCCGCCCTCCTCGCCACCGTCCTGGCACCGAACCCCCGGCGGACCGCGTGAACACCGCGTCCGCACCCCACCTCCTCCCGGACCCGACCGCCCGTGCCCGCGGCCACCGCCCACGGCACACCGACATGCGCCGCCCGATCCGCCCGGCGCCCCGACCGCAGTCGCCCGGCCCACACCCGTCGACGCCCGGACGACCACGCCCACGACGCACCGCGGGATCCGATTCACGCCTCGGACGAGTTCGGCTGTGCGCCCCCTCACCCCGAACACCGAAACCGCGAGACGTCGGACCACCCTGCCGACAGCACCCGACCACCGCGAACGTTCCTGCGGCCCGGCGCCGGCCCACCACCCCGAGGAGGGACCTCATGACCGACCATCACGTACCCGCAGAACGGGAAACACACCAACCGTCGGGAGTCGACACCACGCGACCGACACCGGCCCGCATGTACGACTACTACCTCGGCGGCAAGGACAACTTCGCCGTCGACCGCGAGGCCGCGGAGCGCGTCCTGGCCGCGAGTGCGGGGGTTCGCGAAGCGGCATGGGGGAACCGGCGGTTCCTCCAACGCGCCGTGCGGTGCCTCGCCGACGAGGGGATCGAGCAGTTCATCGACCTCGGCGCCGGTCTGCCCACGGTGGGCAACGTGCACGAGATCGCCCAGGCGGTGAACCCCGACGCGCGGGTGGTCTACGTGGACAACGACCCGGTGGTGCTGGCGCACGGGCGAGCCCTGCTCGCCGGCGGCGCGAACACCACGGTGATCACCGGCGACATGCGCCGACCCCACGACATCCTTGGGCACCCCGACACCATGAGGCTGATCGACTTCCGCCGCCGCGTCGCGGTGCTGTTTGTCGCCACCCTTCATTTCGTTCCGGACGAGGACGAACCGTACGACCTCGTACGTGCCTACCGCGAGACGATGGCCGCGGGCAGTCACCTGGTGATCTCGCACGCCACCACCCAAGGACCGTCCGCCGACCAGGTCGCCGCGGTCGAGGACGCCTACGAGAACGCCACCGCGCGGGTGACGATGCGCTCCGAGACGGAGATCTCCGCGTTCTTCGACGGATTCGACCTCCTGCCACCGGGCCTGACCCGCCCCGACCTGTGGCGCCCGGACCCGGCGCAACCCACGCACACGCACCGGCCCCGCGGCCGTGGGCAACCCGCGGGCACGGACTGGCTGTTCGCGGGTGTGGGCCGACGCACCACGACCTGAACGACCCAGCCCTGCCGACCGCAGCGAGGCACGACCCCTGCGGCGGCCCCGGTGTTCCGGGCGGCGACCGGCAGTACCGCCGTGATTTCCCCGCCCGCCCCACCGAGCCCCCGTTCCGTTCCCGACCCCGCGCACCGCGCGATCCTCCGGAGCACACCAGCGATGACCGCTCTCCCGTCCGGACCGGACACCACGGTCGACACCCGAAACGCCCTACGACACTCCGATTCGGCCACACCGTCCCGGTGCAACAGGAGAGGGGCCGCGTCGTGACGACCATGTCGAGCGTCGTCGAACTGCTGCGTCCCTGCGGAGATCCCATGACGTGGGTGGTGTGGGACGTGCGGATGGGCGGCACGGGCGCCGCCGTGCTGACCCGCAGGGAGACGCCAAGGGGGCACGCGCCGCGCCGGATTCGGAAGGTGCTGCTCGACGATCGGCAGGACTGCGCGGTGGCGATCGCCGCCTGCGAACGGGCCCACCAGCCCGCTCTCGGCGAGCAGGTGTTCGCGACGGCCGTCGCCGACCTCGACATCCCCGCGAGGGAACTCGACCACCTGGTCGGGGAGTTGCTCGGCGACGACTACACGGGCGTCGACGCGATGCCGTCGGCGGGTGAACGACCGTGACCCCCACCCCGCACCGGCCCGGCCCGGTCGTCACCGTGTCCACCGGCCCCCACAAGGGTCTGCATCGGCTGACCCTGGGTCCGCGTGGACGTGCGAGTACCCCGCCCGAAGCCATGACGTTGAACACCGCGCAGGCGTGCGCGGCGGCCGAGGCCCTGCTGAAGTCCGTGCCCGACGCCGCCCGCGCGGCCGTGCTGCGCCGTTGCGGACCCCCGTCCCACTGAACCTCGATCAGCCCTCGATCCGATATCCCACCGGGGCTGAGCCACCTCTTTTGTTCGTTCGTGTCGTGCCGGAGGTCCGCATGTCCGTGTCACCCGTCGCCGGGCCGGTCGTTACCCGTGAACAGCTCGCCGAGGCGACCCCTTTGGGGGCCTTGCCGGTGATGCCGGTCGTCGTCGACTGGTATGCGTCCGGTTTCGTCCCCTCGCGCACCGCGAGCACCACCATCCTGCGGTCGTCCCGTGACCTGGGCCCCGTCACCGCGCGGCCCGCGCCCACGGTCGCGCGTGCCCTGGAACTGGCGCGGACGGCCGGTCCGCAAGGGCTCGCGTACCTGCCCGCGGCCCGCAGCCGGCAGGCACTGGGCGCGGCCCTCGCGGTCAGCCGCCTCCTCAGGACGATCCCGCCCCGAACGCTCAACCGCTCCGCGCACGCCACTGCCAGGGCGCACGCGCCGCTGATCGCACCGGCACCCGTGGCGATCACGCCCGCGACGCACGCCGTGTGGTTCCCGCACCTGGTCACCATCGACGCGCGCGAGCACGTCGTGTGGGAGCTGATGCGACCCGACCAACTGCGCGCGTGGGCGGGAAGACCCCCACGCGAGATGCCCGCCGCCGACCTGGCGGCCCTACTGCCGGCGTTCCTGCGCCTGCGCGCAGTGAGCCGGGCTGGCCGGCTGGGCGAACTCGGCGCGGACGGCCACCGGGCCGCGTCGATCCTCGCCGTGCACCCGTTCACCGTCTCCCTCGTCTGGCGCCACCCCGACCTCTTTCGGCGCCTGGCCGAACGGATCACCCGAGTCGCCGCCCCGACCGCGTGATCCGCACCCCCCACCGGAGTCACCACCATGCGTCCGTCGAGCACCCCGCCCCTGCGCGTGGGTCTTCTCGCCACCTTCCCGGCGGTCCTGCGCGAACTCCACGAGATCTGCGCGCTTGCCGGTCACGCACCCGTGGTCCACGCCACCCACACCCCCCGACCCGTCGGCGGGCTGCACGACGATCGCCTGACCGAGATCCACCGCAACGCGCCCGGACGCCACGCGATCGCAGAGCCGCCGACCCTTCTCGCCGCGCGTATCGAGCCGCTGCACCTGGACGTCCTTCTCTGCCACGGCTACCCCACCCGACGTCCTCGCCGCCACCACGCACGGCGTCGTGAACCTGCACGCCGGCGACCTGCCCCGACACCGCGGCCCCTGCCCGATCCCCTCCGCCCTGCTGCAGGGCGACCCGACGGTCAGGGCCACCGCCCACCGGATGACCACCACCTGCAACCAGGGCCCGGTCCTGGCCCGCAGCGACCCGATCGTCCTGCCCGACTGGTTCGACCCCCACCGCCTGTGGCGCGAGATCACGACCGCGACCCTGCGCCTGGCCCCGCGCGCCCTCGACGCCGTCGCGGCCGCGGACCCCGGCCGCGAACAGGACGAGGCGACCGCCACTCGCGCCCCCCGTCCCGACAAGGGCCTGTGCCGGCTCGACCGCGCCCGCAGCGCCCACGACATCCACAACCAGGCGCGGACCCTGCATTACCTCGGCTGGCCCGCGATCACCGACATCGACCGCGTCGCCGTCCGCGTCGTCCGCACCCGGCTGACACCCGGCCCGATCCGCATCCCGTGCGCGAAGGGCCGCCTGTGGGCGGACGCGATCCTCCCGCTGGACCCACGCCCCGACGATGACGCACCCGCCCCCGCAAGCCGCCACCCGCGCGCCGCGACCACACGGCCGTGCCCCACCCTCGCGCACCCGAAGGGAGACGCCATGGCGGTACGGCGCCGTCCGCCCGCCGACGGCCCGGAGGAGCACCGGCTCCACCTGGCCATTCTCGAACTGCACGCCCGCGGCCTGGGCTTCGCCGACATGCGGGAGGCACTGGGCCTGAGCGAGTCGCTGCTCGCCCGCGCCAGACGCAACCTCCTCGATGTCCACGACGCCACCACCCTCGACCAGGCCATGGTGACCGCCGCCTGCGACGTGAACCTGCCCGCGGCGCGGCACGACCCGCCCCGACCTCAGCCGCCCACCCTCGGGGACAGCCACCGCATCGTGCTCACGGCCTGGGCCCGAGGGCACACCCGACGACGCATCCGACACGAACACGGCCTCGACACAGACGCGTACGCACACGCACGCGCCGAACTCCTCGATCTCCTCCGCGCCACCGACCGCACCGAAGCCCTGCTCCACGCACTCCGATGGCACCTCCTCGACTCCGACCTCGGACCGGCACCACCGCTCCCGCATTCCTGAAGGAACTTCCGTTGTCATTACCGTCCCTCGCCTCCCGCGTCGACGTCCCGCCGACGCTCCACCCCCGGCGCGCGTACCTGTATCTCGTCCTCGCGTTCGCCGCGGGATGCGGCATACCCACGCTGCTCGGCCTGCGTCGCCTGCGCCGTACCGCCGCCGACGCCGTCGGCGACCTGCACCTGTCCCCGGTGCTCGTCCTCGCGATGACCATGGTGTTGCTCGCGACCCCGGCCGTGTTCCCGGCCGTGCGGGTACATGCCTGCCGCCGCAACGACCACGCGCTCGCCGTCGCCTATCTGGCGATCGTCACCGTCCTGCTGGTGGCCACGGGCGATATCGTCCCGCACGGGGCGCGGCGCGTCGGCGGCGTCATCGCCTTGACGCTCACCCCGACGCTCGTCCTCGCAGTCCTGTATTGGCGGGCCCGGCCGCTGCCCCCGCGCGCACGCCACCGTTTCATGGTGCTTGCGGGTCTGGGGCTGGCCCTGGCCGTGTGTGGGTACAAACCCGCCGCCGCGGTGGGCGTGACCGTGACCGTCGTGGCGATCGTGGCCCTGGTCCTGCGCCTGATCGACGCGCCGCGACCACCGCTGCTCTTGCCCCCCGCGCCGGCCGTAAGCGTGGTGCACCACGACGGCCTGGCCGTTCGGGTGGAGCGGCCACCAACCCTGGGCGGGGAACTCGGGCGCGGCGCCCGCGCCTACCTCACCGGCGTCGTCGGCCTGATGATCGCCATGATGCTCGCCTCGGGCACCGGCGCGCTGATCGCGGGCCTGCCCGACGACGCCGACAAGCAACGCGCCGCGCTGGCCCTGGACGAGATGGACATCCCCCTGCGGATAGCCTCCGTCACCTGGACCTCGATCGTCGAGACGCTGGTGCTGATAGTCCTGGTCGTGGTGCTGTTGGAACGCGCCCGCCGACCGCTCACCGAGATCGTCGCCGTCGCCGCCCTGGGCCGCGTCCTGGTGCACCTGTACGCGGGCACCGCCTCGTTGATCATCGCGGCCCTGGTCCTGGGCGGCCTGTCGGTGCTGCTGTACCGCCGGACCCGACTGGTCGTCCCGCTGATCGCCGGCCACCTGACCTTCGACTCCGCCACCGTGTTCGCCCCCGGGGCGGTGTTGCCGATGTTCCTCGCCGGCCTCGCGATGTTCGTTCTTGCCACCGGCCTGCGCTACGGCCGGCTCACCCGGGCCGGTGACGCGTGAGACGACCGCCCGAGGTCACCGTCGTCCTGGCCGTGCTCATCGTCGGCTCCGCTGTCATCACCGGTGCCATGGACCCGATCCGCGCCCCCAACCCGTCCGCGCCGCTCACTCGGTGGCGGGTCCACCACAGCCCCGGCGCCGGGCCGTCGACCGCCTCCGACAACAGCGATGCCGTCTCGCCCTGTCGACCGCATCCTCCGGCAGGCGGATGCAGGAGAAGCGGATGACGGCCCCCACACCGTGGCAACTTCCGCCGCCGCGGATTCCTTTGGTCGATCGGGATGCCCAACGCGACGACCTCGACGCCCGTCTGTCCCTCGCCGGCGCAACCGGCCGGCCCACGCGTTACCTCGTCACCGGGGTTCCCGGCGTCGGGAAGACCGCGTTCGCGGTCGACTGGCTGAACCGGCTGGGCGCACGGTTCCCCGACGGGCAGCTCTACGCCGACCTGCGCGGCGGCGACAGCCGGCGGCCGGACGGGACGCGGGAGGTGTTGGCGGGGTGGGTCGGTGCCCTGGGCGCGCCGAGCGTGCCCGAGCACATCGACCACCTCGTGGGCCTGTATCGGAGCCTGACGCGCGGGCGACGCATGGTCGTCCTGCTGGACAACGCGGGCACCGAGGATCAGGTCCGGCCGCTGTTGCCCGCCGGGGACAGCCTCACGGTGATCACCGCCCGTCGGCGCCTGCCGGGCCTGGCGCTCGACGGGTACCACGGGATCGAACTCGCGCCGCTCGACCCCGAACACGACGGGCTCGCGCTCTTCGCCGCCGTCCTGGGGGCGGGCCGCGTCGAGGCCGAGCCGGACCACGCCCTTCGCATCGTTTGCGGCTGCGGGGGCCTGCCGCTGGCGGTGTGCCTGACCGCGGCCGAATACGCGAGCCGACCGCATCGGCCCCTTCGTGATCGCCCCCACCACGTGGAAGGAATCGACACCATCACCGACACCATCGACGACATCGTGGCGGCACTGCCCGACGATGCCAAGACTCTGTTCGCGCGCCTGGGCCTGCACCCGGGCACGACGTTCACGCCGTCCGCGCTCGCCGCGCTCGCCGGTGTGCGTCGCGCCGACGTCGACCCGCCGATCCGCACGCTCCTGGACCGGCAACTGCTCGCGCCGGGCCCCGCATCCTCCGGTGGGGAGACGTTCGTCCTGCCCGAGGTGGCGCGGCACCCCGCGGCGGCCGCCTCGCGCGCCCTGCCCCAGGAGGAACAGGACGACGCCCGCCGGGGCCTGTATCTCGGCTACTACGTCGCCACCGCCTCGGTCGCGGCGCAACTGCTCGAACCCGAGCGGGAGTTCGCCCTGAACGACCCGTTCCCGTCCGCCACGACCGAATACCTCGACGACGTTGCCGCCGCCCGGGAGTGGTTCGACGGCGAGCACGCCGCGCTGACGACGATCATCCTCGTCGGTTGCGACGACGGATGTCCCGAGGCCGTCCACCTGCTCGTGGACCGCCAGTGGTCGTACTGGCTCCAGGTCCGGTCCGGAGACCACGTGGTGACCGCGCATCGGGCGGGGCTGCGGGCCGCGCGCCTGTGCGGCGATCACGATGCCGTCGGACGCATGCTCACCTCGCTCGCGCTCGTCCTCCCGGCCCCCGAATCGACCGAGGCCCTCGACCTCCTCACCGAGGCCGAGAACCTGTTCCGCGCCGGGGGCAAAGACCTGTTCGCCGCCCGTACGCTCCACTACCGAGCTGTGGTCCTCACCAAGGCCCACCGGCCCGACGAGGCGGCGGCGGCCCATGGCGAGGCGATCCCCGAATGCGTGCGGCTGGGTGAACCCCGGGTCGCGGGCCTGGGACTCGAACGCCTGGCCCGGTGGGCGCACCGCAAGGGCGACCACGGGACCCCGGCGGTGCTCGCCGCCGCGCTCGCCGCCGCCGCCCACAGCCTTCTGACGACCGCCCGCGATCCGATGAACACCGCGCTGGCGGCCCTGACGTGGGCAGAGGTCGAACTCGCCTGCGGTCGGCGGGACAACAGCAAGAAACTGGTGTCCGCCGCGGAACGGACCCTGCGCCGGCACTACCCGCGACAGGTTCCCGGTGCCTGCGACCGGCTCGCCCGCTGGGCCGACGCGATCGGCGACCCCGCCCGGGCCACGGCATACCGCGTCGAGGCCGCGGCCCTGCGCGCACAGGCGCACGACGGCGCATCGGGCGGGACCGCGTGAACCCCCGACCGCTCGACCGGCACACCGGCGCGTCGGCCACCGTCACGGACGCCCTCCTGGGCGTCACCACGTCGGTGGTCGCCCTGGTCGACGACCGCTTCCCGACCGGGAATCACGTCGTGCCCCTCGGCCACGCCGCCGGCGGCACCCGCTTCGTCGGGTGGGACGCCGACCCCGAACCCTGGAACTGGGGCCGGACGTTCTTCCCGGACCGCGACGCCCTCGCCGCGTCGCTGCATCCCGGTGTCCTGGGCATCGCCCGCCTGCCCCGCCCCACCGACGGGCCCACCATCGCCGCCCTCCTCACCACCAGCCGCGACCTGCCCCGCCCCACCCCGGCCCTGGTGTCCCCCACCTACAACAGCGGATACGTCGACGGCGCGTTCGACGGTTACGCGCGCCGTCCGTGGTTCCTCGCCCAACCGGCACACCCCGACGGGCGCCTGACGGTGTGGGAGACGATGCCACCGCACTGCTGCGAGGCGTGGGGCAGCGCGGACCCGCCACTCGACGACGACGACCTGGCGCCGCTCGTCGACGACTGGAGCATCGCCCACGCCCTCCACTTCGACGGACGTCTGGCCACCGTGGGCCGAGCCGGTGCCGAAGCCGCGCGGATCCTGGAACGAGAACCCTTCGCGCTGCGCACGATCGTCGGCTCCTGGGACCTGTTCTGCGAACTGGCGCACGCCCTGCGCACGCGACCGCGACTCGGTGCCCCCGCGCGACTCGAAACCGCCCAGGCGCCCCGACTTCCCGGAGAACCCTCGTGAGCGTCGTGCCGGCCGAACCCCTCCCGCGTCGCGTCACGATCGACGGACCCCCCGCCGCCGGTACGACCACCCTGGCGATGGGCCTCGCCGAGACGTGGAGCACCGACCCGGGTCACCGCGGAACGGTCGTGCTGGACACGCGCCTGACGTATGTCGCCGCCGCGTGGGTCCTGAGCCGCGAACCCGACCTCACCCCGACCGAGTTCACCGTCCGGTTCCTCCACCTTCCGGCGTTGTGGCACGGCACCGCCACGCAGGATCCCAAGGAGCCTCTGGTCCTGATGTGGGACGACCAGCCCATCGCCGACCGACTGCACCGGGAGGAAGCGGCTGCCCACCTGCCCCTGATCGAGGACAGCGATCTCTGGCGCGATCCGATCCTGGCCATACACACGAACCTGATGCGCCGGGCCGCGCCGTACGACGCGGTCGCCGTCGGCCGCGACACCGGCATCACCCAGGAACCGGCACCCGACCTCGCCGTCTACCTCACCGCCGACACGCCGATCGAACCCGAGACGCCATGCGACGTGCGCGTACAGACGGCACTCGCCGCCCGGCCACGCACACTCCGCATCGACACGACCCACCTGCCGCAGGCCGCCGTCCGAGCCCGCGTCCTCGACGCCCTGGCCCACGACAGGCAACAGACATTCTCCGCGGACGGGACCGGCGGAGGATCGCCGAACGCCTCCCGCACCCCGTCGTCGCTCTCCGACTGCCCCACCGAACGGAGGAACCCGTGACCTGGGAAGAACACGCCGCGCGACTCGCCGATACCGTCGTGCACCCCGCATCCCGCTGGCACGAGCCGATCGCGACCACACCCCGGCACGCGTTCGTTCCCCATTGGTGGACGTGGACCGATCGGGGCTGGACACTGCGCGACACCGCCGGCGACCCCGCCACCGCATACGAGGACCGCACGCTGGTCACCCGCGTCGGCACCCTGCACGCCGACCACGCCACACCCGGCGACCACCCCACCGGTCGGCCGACGTCCTCGTCCACCCTGCCGACGCTGCTCGTGGACATGTACCGCCAAGCCATGATCGGCGACGACGACCACGTGGTGTGCGTGACCGGCACCGGATACGGAACGGCCCTACTCGCGCGGCGACTCGACGACCGCCGCGTCACGAGCGTCGACGTCGACCCCCACCTGGTCGCCACCGCGAAGAACCGCCTGGATCGGATCGGGTTGCGGCCGCGGGTGCTGGAGTGCGACATCACCGGCCTCCTGCCCGTCGGCTACGGCTCCGTCGACCGCATCGTGTCGACGATCGGCCTCCGCGGCATTCCGAAATGCTGGCTCGACGCGCTCGCCTGGCCCGGCCGGCTGGTCACCACCCTTGCCGGAACCGGCCTGATCATCGCCGCCGACACGACCGAGGACGGCGGCGCCGTCGGCACGATCACCGCCGACCGCGCGAGCCTCACGCACACCCGGACCGGCGACGACTACCCGCCCCCACCCGACACCGACCCCGCCCGAACCGACGACGGAGACGACGTCGGCACCGGCCGATACCCGG
This sequence comes from Embleya sp. NPDC008237, assembly GCF_042956465.1. Classification (NCBI taxonomy): domain Bacteria; kingdom Bacillati; phylum Actinomycetota; class Actinomycetes; order Kitasatosporales; family Streptomycetaceae; genus Embleya; species Embleya sp. NPDC008237. The sequence goes on along the minus strand of NZ_JBIBGL010000020.1, from coordinate 132,616 downwards.
TACTGGACATCCGCCGGCGCTGGGAGGTCGGATCCGCCCTCGCGCTCCGTACCCCCGGAATCGAACACGACTACCACGAGGACCCCGACGGCGTGCGCACCGCGATCATGACCCACCCGGACGGGTCCTGGGCACGCGCCACCGGACGCCGGAACGAGACCCCCACCGTCCACCAGAGCGGCCCGCGGCGACTGTGGGACGACGTCGACGCCCTCCGCCTCGACTGGCTCACGGGCGGCGAACTTCCCGGCCACGGCGCGAAGGTCGTCATCGACCCCGACGGCACCATGCATCTCGGCCACCGGACATGGCGCACCACCATCGCGCCCGCAACGGCCGCATGACCGGCGCTCCACAGGCTGCTTCGCGGGACTGTCACACATGCGACAGTCCCGCGAGCACCCCCCACGGCCTATGCCTGCCCTGCGACGCCGCCAGGGTGGGCATGCCCGACGGCTACGGCGTCTACGGTGTGCTCGATGACGACGGCGAAACGCTGCTGTGCCACGAATGCGGCGTTCGCGCCGCGGCCCTCCACAGGCACGCCTCCTTCGTGCACGCGATGACAGCCGAGCAGTACCGCACGGCACACGGGCTGCGTCGCACACAGCCCCTCGTGTCGACGGCCGTCAGGAACAAGCAACGCGCGGCCGCGCTACGACGCATGGAGCGCAACCCCGCAGGGTGGGCGCGCCTGGAAGCGGCCCGCGATCCGTGGGCCGCCGTCGACGCGCGTACCCCCGAGGAACTGCGCGGCAACGCGGCCAGCCACGCCGGCCGCCTCGCCCACCCAGGACCTGCGGCCAAGCCGCTGAAGGCACGCGTGTGCGTGCGATGCGGGACCACCTGGACACCCCCCACACCCGCCCAACGACGACGCCGCACGTGCGACGGGGAGGAGTGCGCGCGGATGCAAGGCCCCTACCGACGTCCCCTCGCAGCGGACGAAATCGCCGCCCTGCGCGACGCCTCTGCCGATCCGGACGAACGAATGCGCCTGGCCGTGGCGCTCACCGAGAGCGGGGCATCCCAGAGGGCAATTGCCGCAGCCGCAGGGATGGACAGGGTCAGACTGCGCAAAGCCGTGTGGCAGGCACGCAACCCGGTGCCGGGGGTCAGCGGTTCGGGCCACGTTGCGGCCGGGGATCGCGCTGCCGCGCGGCGCGGTCCGGCTGCGGAGGACGATCCTGCGGGGCGCAGTCATGGCTGAGGAACTCGGGGCTGTCCGCAGCCGTGCGGTGTCCGCGCAGCTGACCGCAGCCGGACGAGACCGGGCTCGATCGATTGTGACGGCCCATGAGTACCGAGGTTCACGATGGCGACACGAAGAACGCGATCTCGTACGGCGCCGCGGCGCGCACCCTGCCCCGATTGACGTGAACGAGTTGCCACACGCCATCGGCTCGGCGACCACGTCGGCGAGAGCGTCGCCTCCGCATTTCGTACCCACACACAGGACATCCCGCCGCGCGCAGACCGAGCAACGGCCTGCACCGCTTCCCCCGTCACCACCGTCCGCACCGGTCCTTTCGACACCCACACACCCGGAGTCCGCCATGACCACGCCCCGCCCGCCGGCCACCCCCACCGGTCACCCGGCCGAGCACTTCCACCGGCTGCGCACCGACGCCCGAGCCCGCGACCTTCTCCAGGCCCGCTCCGCGATCCAGCACGCCATCCGCCGCCGACTCGACCTCGACGGCCACACCCACGTCGACACCCCACTGCTCCAGCACCGTTCCCCCGCCACGCGCCCACACGTGACGACCCGCCACCGGGGACCGGACCGGGTCCTGCGCGACCAACCGCCGTACCTGCGCGCGATGCTCACCGCCGGATTCGCCCGCGTCTACGAGATCGCCCGCACCCGCAACGAACCCGCCGACGCCACCCACACCGGCGAGTACACCCTGGTCGAGATCCACCGGGCCCACGCCGACTACGTCACCACCCGACACCTGATCCAGAACCTTGTACGCGCGGCCGCCGACGCCATGCCCTGGATCGAACCCGCCACCGGCGCAGGGCCGCCGCGCATCGACTGGGTCCAGCCCTGGGCGGTGACCACCGTCCACGCCGCCGTCGGCGCGGTGGTCGCCGTCCACATCACCCCCGACACCGACACCCCGGAACTGCTGCGCCTCGCCCGGAAACACGGCCTCGACCCCGACCCGGCAAGCAGCGCGGACGAACTTCTTCTGCACCTGTACGACAACCTCGTCGAACCCGCCACCCACACCCCGACGTTCCACATCGACTTCCCCGCCTCGCAGGCCCCCCTCGCCCAGCCGTGCGCCCACGACACACGCCTCGCCCAGACATGGGACCTGGTCGTCGCCGGCATCCACGTGGCCACCTCCTCCACCGCACTCGCCGACGGCGCGGCACTCCGCGCCCGACTGGCGGCGAACACCCCTCGAGTCGACCGCGACGAGCCGGCGACGATCGACGACGCCTGGCCGGCGGTGTTCGACGCCCCCATGCCCCCCTCGGGGAACCTGCGCATCGATCTGGACCGCCTGGTGCAGGTTCTCACCGGCGCCGAACGCATCGACGACGTCCAGAGCCGATGAACCCCACGGACCGCCTCGCCGCCGACACGACCGAAGACGGCGGCGCGCAGGGCAGGATCACCGCGGATCGCGCGTCTTTCGTGCGCTGCGATCGCGGCCGTCCCCGCCCGGCCCGGCCGACAGCTCGTCCTCGTCGTGTCCCGGAGCGGCGACCCGTTCCCCGTGCGCGTGGTTGCGAGCCACGGCCATTGCCGCCCCCGACCGCCCAGCCGGACACGTCCACGGGGAGCCACTCCCGCCCCGGGCCACAGGATCGCGACCCGCCGAAGTCGATTGTTCGCATCCTGCCGACGCGCGACCATCCTCGGATGGACGTGGACGTGGATCGGACGCTGGTGCGGGTGGTGCAGACCTGTCACGGTTTTCCGTCGCAGTGGGACGCCTGGACGGTGTCCGGCCGGTACCTGTATCTCCGATACCGGCACGGCGAGGGCAGCGTCGAATGGCATCGCGGCCCGGACGTCTCGGACGACACGCCCGAGACGTGGGACGAGGGACTGTCGGGGCTCCTGGTCGAATGGGACGACGGCACCGACGGCGGTGAGATCGCCCTCGAGAACTTCCTCGCGGCAGCCGGCCTGGTGCTCGCGCCGGATGCCGCGGTCGACTGAGCTCGCGACCCTCCGATCGGGCGCGGAACCGGACGCCGGGTGCCGCCCCAGGAGACCGCCGAGGGTCGCCGGGAACACGCGGTCCGCTCGGCGGGCGGGATGAGCCGCTCGAACCGATACGCGCATGTCGACGCCGCGATGCGCGAGTTGATCGAGGCGCCGGCCCGGCTGACCCGCGCCCGTCCCCTCCGAGTCCTACAGTGCCGGAATCCGCCACACCTGCACACCGGAGGAAAGTCGTGGGAACACCGAGCAGTCCGCCCGACACCGAGTCGTCGTTACCCCCGACCGGCGACGCCGCGCCGAAACCGCCGCACAACCCGCTCGCCGTCCTCGCCTCCATCAACGGCAGTCCGGCGCGGGCCCGCGCGGCCGTGCCCGGGATACTCCGACGACCACGACCCCTCACCCGGCCACGCGTCGCCGCGCTCCCCGCCCCGGCGACGACGACCCGGTGGACCACCCGGGTCGGTGCACGGCATGGGTCCACGCCCTCGTCGTGGGGGAACCGTGGTCACCGGGGCGCGACCCCGTGACGAGGGATCCATCGGGCTACGCCACCCCCTGGTTCTTCGCCCCGGCCCCGGAACAGCCATGGGACGTCGGCCTCGACGAGCTCGTCGCCTCCCTCGAACAACGACCCGATGCCCACTGGTCGCTCGGCGAAGGCTTTCGCAGCGAGCCCCTGCTCGACGTGTGGTTCCCCCTCGGACCCTGGCTGTTCCAGGGCTCCTACACCCCGCATCCGTCCTCACTGAGCATCCGCATCTGCGACGTGCACGCCGCCACCGAGGTGTTGACCACCTGGTTCCTCCCACTGCTCCCCGAACGGGTCACGAGCGTCGTCTTCAACACCGAGGACGGAGTCGAGAACGGCTACGCCGACGTCGACTTCACCCTCCCCTGCCGCAACGGCCGCGACGCCCTCGTCGACACGCTCTCCCGACACCTCCGACACGTGTGGGCCGCCGGCGGAGGCCCTCCGGCGCCGCGCGCCCACGGCTGACGCCGGCCGAACACCCGCCGGCATCGGGCCGGAACCGGCCACCGAAAACCCGACACACCAGCCTCGAACCGCGTGATCACACACCGGTGGCATCCCCACGCCGTCCCGGTGTTCGAATCGACGTGCCGGGATGCCGACGTGCCCCGGGCACGGCTCGATCGTTGAACCGACCGAGCGCCCCCATCCGGGAGCACACGATCCACACCGTCACACACCCAACCCGGCCCGCACACGCCCCGATCCCGACGTCCACACGGCGCAGTCCCGGGTCGGCCGACGCGCACTCACCCCCCGCCCGACATCGACGAGCCGGAGTCCACCCGTGTCCGTGCCCCGCTTCCGCCTGGCCTGCTGTCTGTGCCGCAAGCCCATCCCGCTCTCGACGGACGTCTACGCCCTGGACGCCGAGTGGCAGCGCCGGTATCCGGCCATGCTCGGCATCCTCGCCTGCCAACGCTGCGCCCTGTCCACCGGCTGGTCGAGCTGCAAGGGGAGCGACGGCGTCTACGCGGACGGCCACATCCCGGCCGCTCGGGCACGGTGCGACGTCGACGCCTGGAGTCACGTTCTCGGTATGGGCACCCACATCGGCATGGTGCAGAACCACCCGCGGTCCGCGCTGCTCCAGGGCGCGGAACCGTATCTGCGGCATCTGGCGCAACGCCCGAGGGTGGCTCCCGCCGTGGCTCTGCGACTGCGCGCGATCCTGGACGAGTGGGACGCCGCGCCCTCGACGGATCGAGTACGTCCCACCGGAGGCGTCGCGCCGTGCGAAAGCCCCCTGCGGTAGGCGTCGTTCCCGCCGCCGCAATCCACTGTCGTCGGCCACCGGCGAGGCCCCGAGGCGGCAACGGTTGACGACGACCGTGCCCACGCACTCGACGCCGGCCCCGCCCGGCGTGCGTCGGCATCGTCGCGCAAAGCCCGGGCGATTGTGACCGCGTCGGGATTGCCCAGGGCGAAGCCGCGGGCCCGGTGGGCGAGCGCACGGCCTTGGACGCGGTCGTCGATCGGCACGTCCACGCCCGTGATGCCCGTCCCGGCGATGCCCGTTCGCGAGCGCCGGGGCGCCGAACAATCGGCGGCGGCAGGTCGGTCAGCCGCCGGCCGGGGCCCGGCACCGATCGGATGCCGCAACCGCAGCTCCACACCGGGAAGTCCGGTCGAGCGGGACATCCCGCCGTGGACGCCGATCCGCGCCTCTTGGCCGCCTACGCCGCCGCCGTGCACCTGGACATCACGCCCGGCTCACCCACGCCGGCGTCCCCGCCCCGGTGGTACGGAAGGCGTTGGTCGCCTGCGGCGGCGAAGCAGCCGCTGTGCCCGCCTGACGCTCGAAACAGTCGGGTAGACCACCGTGCGCCCAAGCACCGCCGAGTCCCCCACCCGAAAGGAAGGTTGGGGGACTCGGCGGCGGGACTTCGCACCGCAACGCCATCCGGAGCGCCTCGCGGCAACGAGAGCGACTCCGTCCCTGATCCCTACTGATCCTGAAGCGTCGGGGCCGTGGAGCAGCGACATCGCCAGACTGCCCGCGCGGCATCGACACCGCGAGCCGAACCCGCGTCCACGAACGACCCACGGCGGCGCGACGGTCCCCGGACCTGCGGAAACATCATCCGAAATCGGATGTCGGAGAGCCGGACGATTCCGCAACAACCCGCGCACCCGCCCACGTTCGCGGGCCTGCGCGACGACAGCTACGCCTCGCCCTCCGAGGGCGGCGAGTTGCCCCGACCCAGGCGGCGATCTCCCACGCCTCGTCATCGGTGAGCGCCTCCAGCGACACCCGCCGGCATACGAAGGAGTTCAGCCGCGGCGTCTTCTTCGCCAAAGCAACGCCCACTGGGGGAACCGATCCCCACGTCCACTGCGTGGTCGTCCGCCAGGGCCTCGAGATACTCCAGGCATTCTCGGGGGAGGCCGTCGACGGCCCGTTCGAACTCGACGGTGACGCGAGGAGCTCGCCTACCGGGGCACAGCCCCGACCACAACGCATGCGCCACTGGCGCGTGGTCGGCCCGGTCCGGAACGCCAACCACAACTCTCGCCCGGCCGGGGATCCCTCCTTGAGGGCCGACGCGACGGCGGTGGAGAAGCATAAAGGATCAGCGCACGGTGCGGGTACTCGACGGCGCAGCCCCGAGGCGCCAATCGGACGCCTTGTGTCCGGCGAACGTGACACCGCTGGCAATCTTCGCCGTGGCTTTGGCGGCCCTGGCGCAGGCAGGATGAGCGAGTCCGTACTTCTCGGTCGGCCTCAACGCGGTCCCGGCACGGTAGTTGCGTTCACACAGGAGGCACGTGCCGGCGGCGGGTGCGGCGACCTCGCCGGGCTTCGGCGGTCGAGGACCGCGCACCTGGACGGGAACGGATCCCGTCGACGCCGGATTCTTCTTCTTGCCGCCGTACCGCTTCGCACCCTTGCCGGCCTTCCCGCCCTTGCCTGCGGCAGACCCGCTCTTGCCTGTGGCGGACCCGCTCTTGGGCTCCGGGCGCAACGGGGGCAACCCCGGTGCGCACGCGGCATGGGCCCAGCCTTGCGCGGTGCGCACGCGTGTGCCCGACGCCGGGTCGAAGCCCTGCCCGCACGCCGGGCATCCGCGTGACCGCGCCTGATCGGGCGGGCGAGGGGACTTGGGCTTCTTGCGTCCCGAGACGGGGATCGGTGGTTGGGTCTCTCGGGTTCCGTCCGGCCGGGTGATCACGACGCGTCCGGCGCGGGGGATCTCACCGGTGAGGCCCTCGGGCTGCCTTGGGCGATACGTATTGCGTGCGCTCGGGCTCTCGCGCCGAGGGGGTTGAGACGACACGAACGGCAGCGTAGAGCCGGTGACTCGAACCGTCGGAACCTTCCGGGCCCGTGTGGGTGAATCCGCATTCTTTGGGGCGGTGATGTGGCCACGAAGGAGTGAACTCGGTGGTCCGACCGAGGGCACCCCGGCCGTCCCGCGATGCGAGCAACGCATCGGCAACATACCCGCCATGACCATCGAGACGGCCGACAATTCCGAAGACATGCTGCGCGACGACGCTTATGTGGAATCAACCGGGGCTAGACATTTCCTTCGGATCTCCTGGTTGACCAGTTGATGGCCGCGAGGTGGAGTCCGGCGAAGAGATGTTGGTCTTGTCGTAGCGGGTGGCAAGGCCGGGCCGGCTTGAGTGTGTGGAGTACGTCTGATCGGTCGAGACCTGCGGCCCATGACCGGCTGAAGGCGGGTGGGTAGTGGGACTGGCCAGGCGGGATGACGAACGTCAGCGGCCGTCCGTGGCGAGTTCGTTCTTGATGGTCAGTCCGCCGCGCGGCCGTTGGAGGGTACGGTCGGCGGGGCCCTCGAAGACAGTGTGCTGCGTTGCCCCTCGCCCGGCGGTTGATTCGTCCGTTGGGTGGGGAGGGTTGAGGACGACGGGACGCGATGACGGAAGGGCAGGGCATCCCGCCGCTAGTCGAGCATTCCACCCCTTTTGGCGATTGGTGGTTCTCGCGTATGACCGCCCAGCACTCCCAGAAGATCATTGCGGGTGCATCTTTCTGGCCGCTTGCGGATAGATATCGTGCGGCCGAAATTCGGAAATCAGGCTACCCCGGCGGGGGTTGGTTCAGGGAGTTCGACCCGCCCACCCTGTCTCAGATCAGGGCACGGCGTGATATCGGGAAGCCCTACACGCCCAAAAAATACCCGATGCCGGGGGACTGGCAGAAAAAAGAACCCGATCATCCGCTCATAACCCTGGCCAAGGTGGGCCACCTAGTCTGGAAGTGGCAGAAGGAGCGCCCTGAGCGTGAGGCCGATCGGCGAGAGTACGAGAGAGGGGTCGCACGGGTCCGCGAGAAGCGCAGGTCGGTGTCGCACCTTCCAGATCGCTGGGGGAGGTTCCTCCACGAGATCGGGGGGACTGCCTGCCCCCGTCCGACGACGGTACGCCGAGCAACTGGGACCCCGTCCGGCTCGGGGCGCAGACCCCGAACTGGAATCCCCTCTTGTCCGAAGTCGGCGCAGCGCACGTGCGACTGCGTGAGCTCGCAACCCTTCCGCCGAGCACAGAGGTCTACGAGGAAGGGGTCGTGATGCTTACCGACCTCTCCCGGCGCATTGCGGATTGGGTGGAGGTCAACTATCGGCACCTGCCGCTGCCCCCACAATTCCCCTCAGGGGGGTACTGGAAGTACACGCTCCGGGGTTCCTTGGAGCTCTATGCCACCTACATGCGCGACCTGGCTCGGTTCGAGTTCGGCGAGCTACCCGATGTGGCCATTCCTAAGTTCAATAAACGGGGGGTCGAATGGGAAGATCTTTCCCCGATACATGCTGCCGTAGGGAGAGCGTATCTCGAAGTAGCGGAGACAGTAACGGCCTGCGCCCCCGCCCTCGGGCGACTCCTACATGTCCATAACACGGTGCGTAAAGGCAGCCCCGAAATGGACGCGGACATCGAGGCTTTGGGTTCTAACCTGCTGCTGCTGGACACTCGGCTCCGCACCCGGCTTCGCAGCTGATAGTTGTGGCGCAGAGGGCTCGTCCCAGGCATGACCGCCAAGTTCCAGGGCAGCTTGGTGCTGCTCTGGGCCAGCCATGCGGCCTGCGCCTAGCTTGGAGCCATGGTCGATGTCCCGTGGGGCAAGTTCTCCATCCTGGCAGCGGATCAAGAAGCCCGCAGGTGGCTGCAGTTCATGGCGAACATCGGACGCGCACCGAACACGATCGACGCGTACGGCCGTGCTGTGGACGACCATCTTCGCCGCGGAAGGTACGGAAGCGCTGTACGCGAAGGCGGACACGGTGGCGGCGTGGATCGGGGAGATGCTGGAGCGCACTCCTGGCTGGCCGCAGGGGAAGGGGGCGAGTCGTGCCGGTCAGAGACTGGCGAACGCGACGGTGCAGCAGCGGCTCGTGGCGGTCCGCTCCTTCTATGAGTTCCTGGTGGAGGACGGGCTGCGGGAACGCAACCCGGTCCGCCGCGGGCAGTCAGGACGACGCGGTCGTCGGCTCAAGCGGGGTCTGGTGCGGCGCATCGAGCAGGCTCCGTGGATACCGACGGAGGCTGATTGGTAGCGGATCCTGGAGGCGGCTCGCGCCGAGCCACTGAGGAACCGCCTGATGGTCTCGCTCGCCTACGACGGCGCTCTGCGGCGTGAGGAACTCGTCCAGCTCTCCGGGGACGACTTCGATCCCGCCTACAGCCTGATCCGGCTCCGGGCGGAGACGACGAAGTCCAAGCGGTCGCGGGAGGTCACCTACGGGGAGGCAACCGGGCGGCTGTTCATGGCCTACCTGGCCGAGCGACGCAGTTCGGTCGGCAGGGTCGCCAGGCCGCTGTTGCGGTCGATGTCGAACCGGAACCCGGGTGGTCCGCTCGGAGCGTCGAGCTGGTCGAAGTTCGTCGAACGCCTCAGCAGCACGTCGGGCGTCAACCGCCTGTCCACGCACACCGCGACCTGGCCACGACCATGCGCTATATCCACCTGTCCGGTCGTGAGCTCGCAGCACGCTTCCACCTGGCCAACACCACCCTCCACGCCGACCGCGAGCGGCTCCTCGCCCGTCTTTTGGAGACACCGTGAACCACACCCCCGGCCACCGGCTGACCATGCATCTGCTGCCTGACCTGATACCGACGGATGTGACCGCGCTGGAGTACATAGCCCCGTTGAATGCGATGTACGCCCGCTCGGCGGCGGATCGGGGCCGCCTGATCATCCCGATCGACAAGGTTCGAACGACGAGCCGTTCCTGGAATCCGGTGAGCATGCTCCGCGAGCTTCCGGCGTCGCGGCCGAGAGCGCACGGTATCTGGCCCTGCTGTGGTGCGTGCGGGGTCGTTTGCCGTGACGACTGGGTCGGTTCCTCGACGAGGCGACAGACGTCGGTCTGTTGCGGGGCACCGGTATCGCCTACCAGTTCCGCCACCGCGAACTTCAGGAGTGGCTCGCCCGTCATCCTCGTCCTTGACAGGGCGTGGTCGATGCCACGTCCTCCCGGACTCGTGCCTGACGTTACGATCGGCGCGCAGGCGCCCGCCCCGGCGACCGCCCGCCGTGCCGCGCCGGACCCCGGACGCGCGTTCACTCGATGGGGCGTGCCGGACCCCGCGACCGCGATGCCGGGCAGCATGTGATCACGGTCCGGCACGAGCCTCTTCTCCTCGTGCAGCCGGCGGAGTGCCGTTCTCGGTCCCGATCTCGGAGGCCCCGAGTGAGGGTCGTCCGTGGGCCCGCCGATTGGGGCCGAGGCCTTCGGACTCCCGCTTCGAGGAGCCTTCGTGCCTCGCGGGGGTGTCGGAGTGCCGGGCTACGCTGGGCGGGCGATCGACCGCGCCGAGGCCACGCGAACACGCCCTCCGCGTCACACGCCCCGACGATTTCGAAAATGTCCCCTTGCATATGCAATCGCATATTCACCCGTGCGAGTGAAAGCCATCGGGGATGACCGTTCGGGTCTTCGGGGGCGGCTGAACGGATTCGACCGACGGCGACGTCGTCCCGGCCATTCGACGTCCTCGCGGTGATCGAATACGAAAGCGGATCGTCGCATTTCGATTCATCCTATTTTCGCGGACGTCCGTCGTGCGGGCGTTCGAGGAATTGAGGCCCGTATGTCCGGGTGCGGGGCGTTGGGCCGAATGCGTGGCGGCCGGCCGTTCCTGCCTGCTTGAATGGCGGGGTTCGACCCAATGAAAAGGCCCCGGGCGCGATACCAGCGCGCCCAGGGCCCACAATCCGAACGGATATTCCAATGCCCGAATCAATGCGTCGACGGTTCACTCGCGAACCGGCAACGCCTTTCGAATATAACATTCCACGTCCTCGTGGCGCGGAAACTCGCGGTATCGACGTCTGGGACGTGAGGCTGCGCCCGGGCGCGGTCGCGCCCGCCGCGGCACTGTCCTGGTGGGCCTCCTCGCCCGGCGCCGCGGTACATCCCGTTGTGGTGGGCCTGTCGGTGGCGGCCACCGTGTTCATGGGGCGCTCCACGATCCGCTGGGCGCGGATCCGCCTGCGCTGAGCCCGACGCCTCCCGCCGGTCCGCCGGCACGGACCTTGTTCTGCCCACCTCGCCGTGCCCGCCCGATCCCCGGGGCGGGCACGGCGAGGCGCCCGATCGAAGGAGATGGACATGGGCGCCGGCTCCCGCGCGACCTCCCCAACCTGCCGCGAATGCCGCAGGCACTTCACCCTGCCGCCCGCCCGCCGGGGCCGTCCCCCGGAATACTGCGGCCCGAAGTGCCGAGCGTCGGCGGCCAACACCCGCAAACGCGAGGGCCGCGCACGCGGCCGCGACACCCCCGACGACACCACCCCCGCCGACGTCCTCCTCACCCTGGCGACGTCGCTGGTGAAGGCATACCGTCGCGGAGCCGGAGCACGGCAACTGAACCACCTGCACGAGCAGTTGCACGCCGAGAACCTGCGACTGGCCGCGGCCCGGGTCGGCGCGAAACCCCGACCCTCCTCGCGCGACCCACGCCCGGCCGCCTCGATCACACCCTCGCCCCCCGCACGGATCCCGCCCGACCACGACCTCCCCGCGCAGCCGTTCGACCGAACCGCGCCCGCGAACGAACGGCCCCCGGATCACCTCTTCACCGCCGCCCCGCACACCCCGTTCACCGGCAACCCCGACATCGTCGGCGCGCCGCCGAACCCGCCCCCCGCCCCGCCCCGAACACCCCCCGCGGCCCATCCAGGGCCGCCCGACCCGCCGTGAGGACCTCGCCACCGCCCGATGACGCCCGCCCCCGCACACCACGGAGCAGCCCCATGACCGCGTCACCGCCCGCCCCACCCACCACCCGCGCCGCGTTCACCGCGTTCCGCCTGCGCCACCACCACCCCTATCACCGCTACGCCCACACCCGCGTCGAGGACCGCCACCGCGCCGCCGCCGCGGTCGAGGGCGCCTTCGACGAACTCGCCGCGCGGTGGGACGAGATCCTGCGCACCGCCAATCCCGCCCGCGACGCCTGGAGGGTGTTGACCGCCGCCGTCACCGCCGCCGCCGGATCCCGCGACCGCGCCGGCCGTCCCCTGCGCGACCTCGCGCGGGCCCTGCCGCCGGAACAGGTCGACGCCCTCGTCCTGCACTACCGCCTGGGCATGACGCTGACCACCACCGCCGACCTGATCGGCGTGGACGCCCCCACCGTCGCCCTGCGCCTGGTCCTGGCCGAGAGGGCCCTGCCGGCCGCGATGATCCGCGACCTCGAACGCGCCCACCCCGCCTGACCACCCGGCGCCCTCGTCGACCACCCCCGCGAAGCGGACGTCCCCGACGCCCACCGAACGCGCTTGCGAAGCCCACACGGGCGGTCGCGGGCTCGCCCCCGGCCCCCGGGGGCGGTCGCGTGTGGGCGCGTGCCCCTGTGCGAGCGTTCCGGCCCCACCGCGCGCCGCATTCCGCGCCGCCGCCGCGAAATCACCCCCACGGAAAGGCGGTTCACTCCCCGGAGTCGCCGCGGTCCTGTTCTCGCGGCCCCTAGCATGGGAGCCGTCACCCTGGCGGGAGGTGGCGCGGACGTCGAGGGGACACCATGCACGAGGACACGGACTTCGATCCGCCGCCCATCGACACCGAAACCCCCAGCGTCGCCCGCATGTACGACTACCTCCTCGGCGGCACCGACAACTACGTCGCCGACCGCGTCGCCTGCGAACAACTGCTGCGGATCGTCCCCGACACCCGCGCCCTCGCGCTGAACAACCGGGCGTTCCTGCGCCGGGTGGTGCGCGTCCTCGCCGACCGGTACGGGATCCGGCAGTTCGTCGACCACGGCTCCGGGCTGCCGACCCGCGACAACGTGCACCAGGTCGCCCAGGCCGTCGATCCCTCCTGCCGGGTCGTGTACGTCGACAACGACCCCACCGTCCTGGCCCACGGCCGCACCCTCCTGGACGAGGACGACGAGTCGACGCTGTTCCTGCAGGCCGACATGCGCCGCACCGACGACATCCTCGACCGGCCCCTCGTGCGCGAGATGATCGACTTCGACCGGCCGGTCGCCGCCCTGTTCGTGTCCGTCCTGCACTGCATCCCCGAGCAGGACGACCCCAAGGCGCTGGTGCGCCGGGTCGCCGCGAAACTGTGCCCGGGCAGCTTCCTGGTGGTGTGCCAACTCGTCAGCGACGATCCGAGCGTTCGCGAGGGCGTCACACGGTTCATGGCCGAGGCCACCGACGGCAACTGGGGCGAGGTACGCCCCCGCGAGGCCGTCCACGACTTCCTCGAGGGCCTGGAGATCATGCCACCCGGGCTGATGGAGGTCACCGACTGGCACCCGGACACCGAACCTCGCGTCCTGCAGAGCGACGACTTCATCGAATACGGCGGCCTCGCCCGCGTCCGGTGACCGAAGCCGCGACGCCGAACCCTCGTCGGGCCGCGGGCCGCACCGCACGTCCGTCTCGCGCTTCGATCGCGGCTGCGCGCCGGACCGTCTCCTGAAGGGCGGGACGATCGCGGAGGAGGTGCGTGCGGTGGGGACCGGAGGCGATGTGGGTGCCCGCCGGTAGGTTCGCGGCGTACCCCGGGAACGAGAGGCGTGGCATGGGCTTTTGGGGAGAGTACGTCGTGGCCCGCAGTGGCCGGTCGTTGTCGGAACTGGAACCGTTGAGCGCGGGCGTGTGCCGGGACGGCGACGAGGGATGCGTGGGTGTTCCCCGCGCGCACGGTGACGGCTGGCAGACGGTGGTCGTGCGTCACGGACTGCCGGGCCACACACCGCAGACGCTGCGGACGCTGGTGGAGCGGACCGGCCGGCCCGCGCTGGTGGTGTACATCTGTGACAGCGACACCGGATTCGTCCAGGGTTGGTCGGACGGGGCCGGCTTGTTCGAGACCTGGTACACGCCCGAACTCGCCGCGGACTACGAAGTCCCGAACGACATCTGCTACGAGGACGAGACCGGAATGCCGGGCACGGCCTACCAAGCCGCGTGGGACGCGGCGCACAGCCGCATCAGGGACGAGATGCCGCAGCGGGCCCGCGAGGCCTGCACCTGGGCGGTGGCGGCGGGTTGGCGCCCCGAGCCCGCGAAGGTGCTGGAGATCCTGTCGGCGGATTGCATCGAGTTCGCCGAGCACCACTTCTTCGAACTGCTGCGCGCGATGGGCCTGCCGACAGCCGACGCCTGACCCTTGCGAGCGCGACACAGCGCGGCGCTCACCACGCCGTGCCCAGGGGCAGGACGTCGGTGCACCGGCCGACCGGGAAGGTCGATCCTCGTGTGCGGACCGCGGCTCGCGCTCTGGTGACGGCGATCGAAAACCACGGCTGCGAGACCTGCCGTCCGGCCTGGACGCAGGCCTTCCCGGTGCGTCGTGCGCACCCTTCCTCGGCGCAATCGGACGCGGGGAAGCCCCTACTGTCGAACGACAGGTTCGAAGGGGTCGCTGGCCTGGATCTCGAAGAGGGGTTCTGTTCCGTGCCAAGGCTGGGGATCAAGGATCGCTCGCAGGTTCGTGATGCTGCGTCGCCAGCGCTCGCCTTCGCCGGATTCGTCCCAAAGCTCGGCGAGGTAGGACCCTTGCGACGCGGTCGAGCGCCTCCACCGCGAGAACGCGAAGGTCGTCAGGGAGCGCCGGCATCGGCTCTTTCGGGCCGCAGACGTCGTCGACGGGCTCACCCGTGGGCTGTCGAGCCGCGATCAGGCGGGCCGCGGCGACGGCTTCCTCGAGGTGCTCCTGGGCGCGGACCGCCGCGCGAAGGACCCGACGGATGACGGCTTCGCGTGCGCTCGCGTCCGTTTCATCCAGGGTGTGGGAGAAATCCGCCGCCGTGTCGTTCTCGAATGGCCCCATGCCCCAGGTGCCCATGCCGTTGACCTCCCTTGACAAGGTGGATCCTCGCACGAGCCGCCTGACCAAGTCGGGCGGTGGCCCCGGGCCCGGCCTGTGGTGGTGATGCCGCATTCGGTCCGGCGCGGGGCAGTGCCTCGGACGCCGGACCGGTTCTCGGGCCCGCCTTGAACGGCTCGTTGAACGCGTTCGTCGGGCGGCCTGCTGTTCGCGGTTGCGCCCGGGTCGGCGGTGCGGACGACGGTGGCTCCCTTGCGGGTGAGGCGTGTGGTGGTCACGGCGATCGCGGCCCGGCGACTGAAGAACCCGAAGTCCCCGCGGGGTGGCGGATGGTCCGCGGGGAGCGCGCCACGTGAAGCCGTTGCGTGACGTGGCGGATCGCGTTGACGTCGCAGCGGTGGTGCCTCCCCCGCCGCGCGTCGTCCGGCACTCAGCCGCTGGCGGCCCGCTGTTCGGCTCGGTACCGGTCGTGGGCTTCGAGGATCATCGCCTTGCTGCGGGCGCGTGATTCCGCCGCCAGGTACAGCGATTCCAGCAGCGCGCGGTAGCGCTCCACGTCCTTGGTCCGGCTGAGGTACGTGGCGGATTCGACGTGTTCGAGGTAGACGAGGTCCTGCGGCCCGCCGTGCTCGAACCGCAGGAGCGTCATCGACGAGGGAGGCGTCAACGTCGCGGACCTCGAGAACCGCACGATGCGCACCTGGACCCAGCGGCGTTCGATCGCCTGCAGGAGGAACCGCATCTGACCGGCCATCACCTCCGGCCCGCCCACCGGACGCTGGAGCACGCTCTCGTCCAACAACGCGATCAGCAGCTGGGTGCGTTGCCCGTTGCCGAGCACCTCCTGCCGCCCCCGCCGCAACAGCACCCGCTGTTCGATCTCGCGCGGGTCCGCGCCGGGGAAGCCGTTGGTGATCACCGCGCGCGCGTACTCGGGGGTCTGCAACAGGCCCGGGACCACGTGCACCTCCCACGTGCTGATCCGCGTCGCGGACTCCTCCAGGCTGATCAACCGTCGCACCCAGCCCGGGGTGACGTCCGCGTACCGGTGCCACCACGGCTTCTGGTCGGCCTTGCGCAGCAGGTCCTCGACGGTGGCCAGTGTCGCCGGGTCCCGCACGCCGTACGCCCGCACCAGATCCAGCACGTCGTGGTGCTTGGGCGGGCTCTCGCCCCGCTCCAACCGCGAGATCTTCGACGCCGAGCCGCGGATGATCGCGGCCGCGGCCTTCAACCCCATGTCCCGCTCCAGGCGCAGGTCCCGCAGCATCGACCCCAACACCTTCACCGCCGCGGCCGGCCGGTCGGGCAGCGGATCGACGTCGGAGGCGCAGCCGCGGGCGGCGGCCCCCGCGGCCTCGGGGGAAACGGACACGCGCGACTCCAGGAACGAGGGGGTGTGCGCGTCAGTATCCCAAACGCGCGCACCCTCGTCGGCCGATCTCCGGATCACACCGGAACGTTCCTCATTCGATCAGGTGGTCGAACTCGCCGCTCCTGGCCCCCTCCACGAACATCGCGATCTCCGTCCGCGTATACACCAGCGCGGGCCCGTGCGGGTCCCGCGAATTGCGCACCGCGACACCGCCGTCGGGCATCGCACCCAACTCCACGCACTGACCCGCCGCCGAACTCGCCGAACTCCTCACCCATTCCGACACGCCCAACGAAGTCGCCGGGGCACCGTTCACACCATCACGCACGACCGCCACCACATTTCTCACAGACCCGATCCCACGCCCCCGCGGGGCGCGAACACCGCCCGTGCAACGCCATATGCAATTGCATGAGCCGGTTCGAGAAGGCTAACCAGAGAATCGAACCGACAACGTCCCCCGAAAGGGTGGCTCTCGCGGCGATGCGACAGGTGGACCCGGAACGGGGGGCGTGGCGGGCCGGTTCAGGGCCGAAGTCGTCGTCGTGGCGAAGGAGATGAACGGTGGGGCACGCCGGGAGCGACCACCGTCGACGGCGACGGTCCTGGCCCTGTTTGTCGGCGGTGATCGCCACCATGGGGACATGAGCAATCCGAACCTGACCACCGGCAGTGTGTGGCGGCTCCACCACGGCGACCGGGAGGTTGCCCGGCTGACCGTGACCGGCGTCGACATGCCTTGGACGCACGCCGACGTCGAAACACTGCCAGGCTTCGAGGAGTTCCGTCCCCTCTTCGCCGAGCAGGAACGGGCCGCCGCGGAGGGGGACTGGGAGCAGGCCGACACCTGCCACACCCGGATTCGCAGCGCGCTCACCCTGACGCTTCCCGACGGCGGCCCGGTCGCCGAGTTCATGTTGCACATCCACGACGACGGCACCGCCGGCTGGCGTTGGCACGACGAGCCCTTCGATGCGGTGGACCGGTAACGCGCGGGAGCGCGGGCAAGGCGTGGGGGAGTGGTGTACCCGGGGTCGTGCAGCGAACTCCGGAGGGGAACCGGGAATCCGAAACGCGTCCGCGAAGCGCGATGCTCACGGTCGCTTCACCTCGTGCGATCGTCGAGACCACGGTGATCGTCGCCGAGTGTCGACGCAGCGTACGCACCGGCCGACAACCGTCTTCTACGCGGGGATTGCCCGTTCGAGGGCGAGGAGGACGTTTCTGACGTCCGTGGCGCGATGTCGGTGTGCGTCCAGGGCGGTGCGCAGGCGGCGCAGGAGGTCGACGCAGTGGACGGAGGCGATGGCGGGGGAGAGGTTCACGGTGGCGCGGGTGGCCCGGACGGCCTGGTCGAGGTCGCCGCAGGCGGTGTGGGCGGGGGCTTGGAGGGCTTCCTGCCGGGCGAGCCAGGACAGCTGCAGGGCCTCGGAGTGTTTGGCGCCCACGGTGGCCTGGTTGCTCATCAATGCGGGGATGCTTGCGGCGAGGGTGGCGTCGCCGGCGGTGCGGGCGGTGCGTGATCCGGAGAGGTACCAGCGCCGGGCGATACCCTCGCGTGGCTGTTCGTGGGCCATGAATCCGGCAGTCTGGGCGAGTTGGGCCAGAGCGGCGAACCATCGCCGGTCGGCCGCGGCGCCGTGTCGGGTGCGGCCGCGGAGCAGGCGGGCGACGACGGTGAACCGTTCGCCGACGAAGGCGGCGCCGAGGTATCCGTGGCGGTCGTCGAGGGTGCGGGCCTTGGCGACGATGTCGTCGACGAGGTCGAGGACGGGGTCGGTGTCCTGCTGCTCGGAACTGCGGGCGTGGCCGAGGGTCACCGCGAGGGCGTGTCGCGAGCTGCCGATGGGGCCGGGTCCCCACACGCCGACGAAGGCCCGGCGGGTGACCTTCGACCATTCGTCCAGGAGTCGCCGGGTGCCGTCGTGGCCCCACGGTACGTCCCACCGGGATTCGGCCGGATCGGCCTGGCATGTGCCGGTCCCCTTGCGCGGGGCCGGACGTCCTCGTCCGGGCGTCGGTCTCAGCGCGGGTGGACGAGTTCGAGGAGTTCGGTGACGCCGGGCGCGTCGCGGTGCTGGGCGAATCGGGGTGCGAGGGCGCGGACGAGGTCGACGCAGCGGGGTGCGCCGATGCGGTGTGCCAGGGTCAGTGCCTGGGTGGCGGCGGACGCCGCTTGGTCGATGTCTCCGTTGCCGAGGAGGGTTTCGGCTTCGTAGGTGAGGAAGATTCCGCGGGTCTTGTCGCGGGGGCGTTGCAGGGCTTGGAGTCCTTCGCCGATGAGGTGGTGGGCGTGGTTGTGGTGGCCCAGGTCGAGGAGGCAGCGGCCGGAGTCGACGGCGAGGTCGGCGTGTGACATCCACGAGCACCACGATGGTGGGGGTTCGGTTGTGCCGGCGTCGAGTTCGCGTTCGGAGACGGCCAGGGCCTGTCGGCAGGATGCGGCTTCGCCGAGGGAGGCGTGGGCGCGGGCCTTGCGCAGGTGGAGCAGTGAGCGGGCGGTGGGGTGGGTGGTGCGGGTGAGGGCGTGGTCGAGGATGTCGATCGCGGTGCGTGGGGTGTGGGTCCAGGTGGCTTGGTAGGCGAGGTCGGAGAGGATGCCCGCGCCCAGGTCGCGGTCGCCGCCGGCGTGGGCGCTGTGCAGTCCGGCGTGCCAGAAGCCGGCGGCCGCGCGGTGGGCGCCCTGGTCGAAGCGGTGCCAGCCGATGGTTTGCGCCAGTGACGCGGCCAGGACGTGGAGGCGGCGTCCGATGGCAGGGCTGTAGCGGGCGTCCGCGATGAGCGTGGTGACGGTTTCCAGGTGGGCGTCCAGCAGTCTTGCGGTGTGTTGGCGCTGCTCGGTGGCCAGTGTGGTCAGTCGCGCGCTGGTGGTCTCCAGCCAGACCAGGAGTTCGTCGTCGACGTGTTTCCCGGTCGGCCCGGTGATCAGGTCGGTGGGGTCGTGGGTGGCCCATTGGTGGGCGAGCGCGGCCAGGGCGGCGCTGCCGTAGGCGAACGTGCGGCGATCCATCGAGAATTTCAACGCCTCTCGGAGGGCGGGCACGGTGCTGTGCGCACCGAGAGGGATGGGGGTGCTGCGGCCGGGCAGCCAGTCCGGCCAGTCCAGGGCGCGGACGACGTCGGTCGGGACGTCGAACACTTCCGCCAGCAGTTCCTGGGATTCGTCGCTGGGGACGGTGGTGCGTTCCCACAGGGAGACGCGGTTCTTGTCCGCGCCCGATCGCAGACCGCGGGCGGCCGCGACGCGCGATATCTCGCGGGCGAGATCGGTCTGGGACCAGCCACGTTCGAGCCGGGCGTGGTGCAGGGGGTGGCGGATCGGTTTGTCCACGTATCCATCCCATCATGCAGTGTCACCGGCAGGGTACTTCGTGCGAGGGGTGACACACAGGTAACACACAGCCGGCCCCTCCCCAGGACTCGAACAGGTGCGCTGTACTCCCCTCGTCGGCCCATTCGAGTCGACCCCGCATCGCGACGCGGTGCGTGAATCTCCTTACAGCGTGCGGGAGTTCATCGATGCGCATCCTGGTCGACGGGATCGACATGGCCGGCAAGACGTCGCTGGTCCATGCGGTGGTCGCCGAGTTCGAACGACGCGACATCGCCGCGGTGCGCCACCGGGGCATGCTCGCGGAACACCACCCGCTGGAGGCGGTGCTGAGGCGGTTGTCCTCGGCGCGTCAGCCCGACAGTTGGTGGACGACGACCGCGTACCTGGTCGGCGGGTTCGCCTTGGACGCGTTGCTCGCGCGGGTCGATCCGCCGAGACCGCGGCAGGCGGTGATCGTCCAGGACGGCTACGGGGATCGCACGGCGGCGTTCGGCATGGCCGGCGGCCCCTACCTCGCCGCGGCATTGGCCCTGCGGTGGCCGGGCCTGCTCGCGCGGTTCGACCTCGCGGTCTACCTGCATGCCCCGCCCCAGGTGCGGGCCAAGCGGATGGCCGGGCGCGAGCACGTGGACGTGCGCGACGAACGCAGCGTCGAGGACGTCGCGTTCGCGGAGCGCTTCCACGCCTTCCACGTGCACGGGATGGGCCGCCGGCACCGGCGGCTGCTGGTGATCGACAGCACGAAACGGCGGCCGGACGAGATGGCCGTCGAGATCGTCGACGCCGCGCTGCGCACAACGACGGGCGCCGGCGGCGACAGGCGGGGCGAACACGCCCCCAAGAACCCCTCGAAAGCGAGGACATCGTGACGACCGGCACCGACACCGACACGGTCAGGGGCACGGCATCGAGGGCGTGGGCGGCCACGGTGGCGGCCCGCGCCGCGGACGCCGCGCACCTGTGGCACCCCTGGAGCCCGATCGCCGACGGTCGGGAACGGCTGCTCCTGGTGGCCGGGCGCGGTTCCCGCGTCGTGGACGACACGGGCCGCTCCTATCTGGACCTGCGCGCGGGAACCCTGAACGCGACGATCGGATACGGCCACCCGGGCGTGGCCGAGACGATCGCCGCCCAGGCACGCACGTTGATGACCTGGGACCTGGCCGAAGCGGGCACGATTCCCGCCGCGCTGTTGGCGGGGCGGATCGCCGCGGTGATGCCGCCCGGCCTGGACCGGACGCTGTTGTGCAACTCGGGGTCCGAGGCGATCGAGGCGGCGATCAAGATCGCCCGCATGTGGCACCGCCTGTGCGGACGCCCGCGGCGCACCGCGATCGTGTCGTGGGCGGACGGCTACCACGGCGCCACCACTGCGGGGATCGCCGCGACCGGCTCCGAGTTCCGCCGCCACGGTTGCGGCCCGCTGCCCGAGGGCTACGCCCACCTGGCGAGCCCCCGCTGCCCGGACTGCGCCACAGGCGCCGGGGACCACACCTGCCGGATACCCGGGCCCGTCGAGTGGGAGGAGCACATCGCCCGGATCGGCCCGGACACCGTCGCCGCCGTGCTGGTGGAGCCGATCCTGGGCGTCGGCGGGGTGATCGTGCCCCCGCCCGGGTCGCTGCGCGGACTGCGCGAGATCTGCGACCGGCACGACATCGTGCTGATCGCCGACGAGGTCGCCACCGGATTCGGCCGCACCGGCCGCACGTTCGCGTTCGAACACGACCTTGCCCCGGGTACCGGCCCGGACATCGTGACCACCGCCAAGGGGCTGACCGGCGGGTACGCGCCGCTGTCGGCGGTGACGGTGCGCGGCGAGATCCACGCGGCGTTCGCCCGGGACCCGCTGCTCGGGGGACTGCGGCACGGACACACCACCGGCGGCCACGCCAGTGCCTGCGCCGCCGCCCTCGCCGTCCTGGACGTCCTGGCCGCCGACCGCCTGGTCGAGGCCGCCGCGGCACGCGGCGCGCAGTTCCGCCGCGACCTGGCCGGCCTGGACGAGAGTCCGCTGGTGCGGGAGGTGCGCGGCAAGGGCCTGCTGATCGGCATCGAGACGACGTCCCTGGACGCGGCCGCACGGGTGGCCGCCGCCGCCCAGGAACGCGGTGTCCTGATACGCCACTTCGGGCCGGTGATCACCATCGCCCCACCGCTGAACATCACTCCCCACGAGGTCGGCGAAGGCGCCGGTGCGGTCGTGGACGCCGTGCGCGCCACCTCCGCCGGGTCGACCGCGTGACCGCCCCCGCGCGAGACACGGTGATCCTGCCGATGGCCGGCGCCGGAAGCAGACTCGGACTGCCCTTCCCCAAGGAACTGGTGCCCATCGGTCCCGGCCGCGTTGCCCTCGACGCCACCGTGGACCTGTTGGCCCCCCACGCGGACCGGCTGCGCGTGGTCGCCGTCGTGGACGAGCACCGCGAGGCGACCGTGCGACACCTGCGCGCACGCTGCGCCGAACTCGCCCTGCCGTTCGTGACAACGTTCCAGGACCCCGCGCTGGTCGAGTCGACCGGGGCGGTACTGAGCGCGGCCGCCTGGTTCGGCCCGGCCACCCTGGTGCTGCTGCCCGACCAGATCCCGGCCCGGCCCGAACCCGAGACGATCCGCGAACTCCTGGACCTGATCCACGCCGGAGCCGGCGCGGTGTTCCTCGCCGCACGCGAAACCGACCCCGCGCGGCTGGCCGTCGACGGCGCTCTGCGCCTGTGCGAGGACACCGACGGGCACCCGGCCGTGGCCGACTTCGCCGACAAACCCGGCCTCGATCGTGCGCACGAATTCGACGCGGTGTGGTTCGGCTACGGCTTCGCCGCCCACACCGCCACCACGGTCCTGGCCGCGATGCACGGGCACGCCGTGCGCACCCCGCAACCTCCCCACGGCGGCGACGTGTTGATCGGCGCGACCGTCGTCGAGATGGGCCCGTTCACCGACCTGGGCACCTGGCCGCGCCTGACCGCGCACTGGAGGCGAACCCGATCATGACCCGCATCGCGATCCTGTCCGGCCCCTACCCCGTCGACGACCACCTCGGTGGCATCGGCCTGCGCCTGTGGGAACTCGCGCAATCCCTCGCCGACACCGGCCACGACGTCACCCTCGCGCTGCCGCGCGCCACCGACTTCACCCACCCCGGGATCACCACCACCCTCGACGCGACCGCGGCCGTCGACGCCGCCGACGCGATCGTCACCACCGACCTGCCCGACACCGCGCTGCTTCTGCGCGCCCACCGCGCGGGCACCACGATCGTCGCCGAGAACGCCCCACCGATCGAGCACCTGCACTACGACCGCCTGGCCGCAGACACGAATGGCGGCCTGTACCGCGACACCGTTGCCCGCTGGCACCTGCAACTCCTCCTCGCCGACCACCTGGTGGTGCGCTCCGAGGCCGAACGCGCCGCCACCCTGGGGGCGCTGGTGGCCGCCGGACGCACCAGCGGCGCCCACCACCGCGTCGACCCCGCGCTGGGCCACCTGCTCAGCCTGATCCCGATCGGCTTCAACCGGCACTCCGCAAAGATCGCCGACGGCGCACGGGCGGACCCGGACAAGGCGTGCGACGTGCTGTGGAACGGCGGCGTGTGGGACTACTGCCAGCCCGGGCCCGTCCTGGAAGCCCTCGCCGCCACCCGGGCGGCTGCGGGCACGGCACCGACGCTGCGCCTGCTCTACGAACCCGCGCCCGCCGCCGCCGACTCCCTGCGCGCCCACGCCCGCGACCTGGGCGTCGCCGACCTGCTCCATTGGCCGTGCGGGCCGGTCGCGCACCGCGACCGCGACGCGTGGCTCGCCTCCGCGAAAGCTCTGGTGATCACCGGTGGCCGTACGGCGGAGAACACCACCTGCCACCGCCTGCGTCTGCGCGACGCGGCCCTGTACGGGCTGCCCGTCGTCGTCGACGGACACGGCGCCAGCGGTGAACTCGTCGCCGCCCTGGGCATCGGACCGGTCGTCGACCCCGACGACCCCCACGCCCTCGGCGCCGCGCTGGTCGCCGCGAGCACCGACGGCCCCGCGCGCCACCGCTACCGCTCGGCCCTGGCCGCGGCACGCGGACGCTTCACCCTCGAAGAACACCTCGGCCCCCTGCAACGCGTGCTGCACGCATGCGTGATCGCCCCCGACCGCGACGAACGCGCGCACCGCGCGCGGATCGACGCGCTGCTGAAGGCGCACCCCGCACTGCACGACCCCGCACCGACCGTCCTGTAGGACTTCCGCGTTCGCCGGAGGCACTCATGCCCACGCCCCTGCCCACCCCCGCCGCCCCACGCGCCCTCACGCCCGCCTTCCCCGACCTCGCCACGGGCCCCGCCGCCCCCGTGCCGGCCACCTCCTGGAACCTGCCCCGGGCCTGCGCCCGCGCCGCGATCGTCGCGGACTACCGCGAGCGCGGCCACGCGATCGTCCAGGTCCCCGGCCCGCCCCCCACCGAGAACGACCTCGTCGCCCTGGCCCGGGCCCTGGACCTGGGACCGGCGTTCACCCCGCCGATGTACACCACCGGCGCCCACACCGCCCACACCGCGCACGGCGTCAGCCGCATCGCCGCCGCCCCCGACGCCGCGCACCCCTTCCAGGACCGCGCCGGGCAGAACGTCCACACCGACGGCACCCTGCAGCGCCTGGGCGAGATCCCCACCACGATCATGATGTGCGCGCACCCCGCCGCGACCGGGGGATCGACGCTGCTGTTCAACGTCCTCGCCGCGTACGCCGAACTCGCCGCCCACGACCCGGCGGCCGCCTCCCAACTCGCCCACCCGCAGGCACTCGTGCGCGCGTCGACGTTCGTCGAAGGCGTCTTCACGACCGGGCCCGCGTTCGGCCGCGACGCGCACGGCATCGCGATCACCCGCTACTCCCGCACCGCAACCGACTCCTACCGGGCCACCCGCGGCGGCGAGGCCGACCTCGCCCGCGCACTCGCCCACCTCGAAGCCGCCGCGCGACCCGGTAGTCGCCACCGCCTGGACTTCACCCTCGCCGCCGGACAGGCCCTGATCCTGGCCAACGACCGCCTGTGCCACGGCCGAACCCCCTACCGCGACACCGACGAGCAGCCCCACCGGCTGATCCTGCGCGGCCTGTTCACCACCCGGCCCACCGCATGACCGCCCTCGACACACCCACCGGATACGACACCACCGTGACCCCACGCCCGCGTGAGAACGCCGAACTGCTCGAAACCGCCATGTCCGTGCTGCGCGCGCACCAGGAGCGCGCCGCGCGCACCGTCACGTTGATCCCGGCGGAGAACACGCCCGCCCCGATCACGCTGCTCCCGTACGTCACCGACATCGGCGCCCGCTACATGTTCGACGACGACCCCGACCCCGACACCAGCGCCTGGCACTTCCCCTCCGCCCGCGACGCCGCGTGGCTGGAGACCGGCCTGGCCGTCCCCGCCGCGCGCCGCCTGTTGGCCGCGGAACACGTCAACGTCCGCCCCCTGTCCGGGCTCCACGCCATGCACATGGTCATCGCCGCCCTCGCCGGGGGACGCGCCGACACCGTGGTGTGCGTCGCCGCCGACCAGGGCGGCCACTACGCCACCGGTGACATCGCCACCCGCCTGGGCCACCGCGTCGCCCACCTCACCGGCACCGGGATCGGCACCGTCGACCTGGACGCGCTCGCCGCGACCTGCCGCGCCACCCGCCCGACCCTGGTCTACCTCGACCAGTGCCACACCCTGCGCCCCCTCGACACCGCCGCGATCGTCGCCACCGTCCACGACGCCTGTCCGGGCACCCGCGTCCACGCCGACATCTCCCACACCCTCGGGCTGGTCATGGGCGGCGCCCTGCGCAACCCCCTCGACGACGGCGCCGACAGCCTGTCCGCGTCCACCCACAAATCCTTCCCCGGACCACAGAAGGGCCTCATCGCCACCCGCGACGCCCGCGTGCGCGACCTGATCGCGACGATCCAGCCGCAGATGGTCTCCAACCACCACTTCGCCGCGGTCGCCTCCCTCGGACTGGCCCTGGTCTCCTTCGCCGACCGCTGCGGCGAATACGCCCGCACCGTCGTCACCAACGCCCGCACCCTGGGCCGGGAACTCGCCCACGCCGGCTGGGACGTCGTCGGCGCCGACTTCGGCCACACCCTCACCCACCAACTCTGGATCCGCGACCCCCACCGCGGCGCCCGAGAAGCCGCCCGACGCCTGTACGCGGCCGGCATCGACGTCAACTGGCTCACCGACCTGCCCCTGGACACACCCGCGCTGCGCCTGGGCCTGGCCGAGGCCACCTGGACGGGCCTGGTCCCCGCCGACATGCCCCCACTGGCCGCGATCATGACCGCCGCCGTCCACGACCGTGAACCCGCTGCGGTTCTCGCCGAACGCACCGCCGCGCTCCGCGCCCGCGCCGGCCACCCGTTCGCCCCCACCCTCGGCCCGGCCGCGAGCGTCCACGCCCACGCGCTCCTCGAACACATCGGCCCCACGCGGTGACCGCGCTCGCCCCCGCCCCGATACAGGACGCGCCCTGCGTGGCCGTCTACCGCGAACTCCGCGCCGGCCTGCCCGCCGACTGCGCGCAGATCGGCTACGGCTACAACCTGCACCCCGCCGCCGGCGCCACCCACCGATTCCTCCACCACGCCCTGCGGGCCTGCGCGGACGGCGGACGCCTGCACGAATACGGCACCGCCGCCGACGGCCACGACCGCGCCCTGGCCGCCACCCTCGCCGGCGCCTACCTCGGCCTCGAACTCGACCCGGACCAGGTCCTGTTCACCACCGGCGCCACCGAGGGCATCGGCCTGGTCACCCGCTTCCTCGCCGCCTGCGACGCGGGCCTGATCCTGCCCTCACCCTGCTACTACGCCTTCGAACAGACACCCCGCCGCCACGGCGGCACCATCCTGGGCCGCTACCGCCACGACGGCACCCTCCACCCCACCGGCGAGAAAGCCACGCACACCGCGCTCGTCGAAATCCTCCCCAACGGCGTCACCGGCACCCTCCACACCCCACCCCGCGTGGACGCCGACTTCCGGATCGTCGACATCGTCTTCCTCGCCGGCGGCCGCGCCCCCACCCGCCACGCCGTCACCGACCGCGCCCGCGCCACCCTCGCAGGCCGCCTCGACGACACCGCCGTCCTGATGACCCCCTCCAAGGACCTGTGCGTCCCCGGCATCCGACCCGGACTGCTCCTATCCACCCACGCACCCCTGATCGACGCCGCCCGCGACGACGTCTTCGACCGCAGCGCCACCACCAGCCCCCTGGCCGGACAGGTCGTCCTGCTCTACCTGTCCGTCCTCCTGCTCGCCGAGGCCCGACACACCGGCGGCAACCCGGCGTTCGCCACCCGCCACCGATGGCTGCAGGAGCGCTACGCCCACCACCGCGTGCCCACCGTCCCCTCCGAACGCACCTGCCGCGCGATCGTCGACCACCTCGACGCCATGAGCACCCACTTCGCCCACGCCTTCGACCTCGCCATCCGCCACACCGAAGGACTCCTGCTCATCGACCCCGAGCAGCGGCCCGTCGCCGGCTACTCGCTGCTCCCGCGCGTCCTCGTCGACGACACCGACACCCCCGAAGCCGTCGTGCGCTGGGTCAACACCATCGGCCGCCGCCACGCCCTCAAACTCAACCCCTCCTACCTCTTCGGGGGCGACCGCGACTCCTGGCACGCCCTGGACCCCGGCCCACCCCGGATCCGCGTCAACCTCTCCGTCGCACACCCCGACCTCCTCCACACCCTCGCCCTGCTGCGCGCCGCCCGCGACGGCGCCACCCACCCCCGACGGGACGTGCCCCGATGAGCGCACTCACCGACCTCCTCGCCACCACCGCCGACCACCACCACGACGCGATCGCCGTCGCCGACGACACCCACACCCTCACCTACGCCCACCTGTGGGCCGACGCCGGAAACCTCGCCGCCGCCCTCCACCACACCAGGCCCCGCTCCGCACGCGTCCTGATCGCCCTGCCCCCCGGCATCGCGTGGGTCACCGCCCTCCTCGCCATCTGGCGTACCGGAGCCACCGCCGTACCCCTCGACACCACCCACCCCCACCCGCTCCTCGCCCGCCTGGCCGCCGGCTGCGCCGCGACCACGGTCGTCACCCCCACCGGCGAAGCCCCCGCCTGGGCCGCCCACCTGCCCGCAGAGGCTGCCGGGGCGCCGCCCGCGCCGCCGCCGCCCGCACCGGGGGAGGACTCCGAGGCGTGCGTGTGGCACACCAGCGGCAGCACCGGAACCCCCAAACCCGTCCAGGTCACCCACGCCGCCATCGCCGCACGCGCCCACGCCATGCCGGCCCTCGCCGGAATCGGCCCCACCGACCGCGTCGCACAGCTCGCCGCGCCGACCTTCGACGCCGTCCTGTGGGAAGTGCTGTGCGCGCTCACCACCGGCGCCCGCCTCCAGATCGCCGCCCCCGCCGACCGCATACCCGGCCCGGCCTTCACCGCGTTCCTGACCCGGCACCGCATCACCGCGTTCACGTGCACCCCCACCCACCTGGCCGCCACGCCGTTCCCCGACCTCCCGCATCTGCGGCGCATCGTCCTGGGCGGCGAGATCCTGCACCCCGCACCCCTGCGCCCGTGGCTGACGCGCCACCGGGTCGCGAACGCCTACGGACCCACCGAAGCGTGCGTGGACGCCCTGTTCGACGACCACGTCCACCCCCACATCGACCCCGCCCCGATCGGCCGCCCGCTGCCCGGCGTGCGCGCGTGGATCCTCGACGCCCACGACCGGCCCGTCCCCGACGGCGACACCGGCGAACTCCACCTCGCCGGCGAAGGAATGGCGACCGGCTACCTCGACATGCCCGACACCACCGCCACCGCGTTCCCCCACCTCGCACTGCCCGACGAGGACCGGCCGCAACGCGTCTACCGCACCGGGGACCGCGCCCGAGCCCTGCCCGACGGGCGGATCGTCGTCCTCGGACGCGTCGACACCCAACTCAACCTCGGCGGGGTCCGCCTGGAACCCGGCGACGTCGAAGCATGCGCCACCCGCCTGTCCGGAGTCCGAGCCGCCGTCCTGACCTGCGAGAACACACGGCAAGCCCGCCCAAGCCTGGTCCTGCGCGTGGAAACCACCACCCACTCGCCCATGACGGTGCGCGCCCACCTGGCCGCCAACCTGCCACCCGCAGCCGTGCCCACCACCATCACCTGCCACCCCGAACTCGCCCGCACCACCCACGGCAAACTCGACCGCACCCCACACCCCACCCCGCCCGGGCCGGCCGCCGCACCCGACGATCCGCACCCGCCGGCCCTGCCGGAACACGCCGCGCACCGGTGGCAGACGTGGAGCCGAACACCCGCCGCGAACGCGAGCGCGGACTTCTTCGCCGCCGGCGGCGACTCGCTCGCCGCCCTGGCATTCCTCCACGACGTCAACTCGCACTACGGCACGGAAATCACCCTCGCGCAGTTCCTCGCCGACCCCACCCCCGGCTTCCTCGCCCGGGCCATCACCGGGAGCCGTCCGTGACCACCACCGTGCGCGGCCTCCTCGTCGACCTCGACGGCGTCGTACGCCTGTGGAACCACAGCGCCACCCACGCCGAACAAGCCTTCCACCTCCCGCCCGGCGCGCTCCGCGCCCTCGCCTACGACGACCTGTTCGACCTCGCCCACGTCGGCGTCCTCACCCACCAACAATGGGTCGCCGACGTCCGCGCCCGCGCCACCCGACGCTTCGGCCAAGCCGGCGACCACGCCGTCACCCACTGGGCCGCCGACCGCGGCACACCCGACCCCGCCATGGCCGACCTGCTGCGCCGCGCCCGCGCCGCCGGGCTGCGCATCGGCGCACTGACGAACAACACCACCGCCGTCGAGGACGACCTGCGCCTGCACGGCCTCCGCGACCTGTTCGACATCGTCGCCGACTCCGCCACCACCCACCTGACCAAACCAAGCCCGCGCGCCTACACCCACGCTCTGGAACTCCTGGACCTGCCCGCAGCATCGGTCGTGTTCACCGACGACAACCCCACCAACGTCCGCGCCGCAGCCTGGACCGGCCTACGCGCCCACCACCACACCACCGCAGCCGCCTTCGAAGCGTTCCTCACCGAGGCGGGCGTCCACCTCGGGAACCTCGCCCCGCCCGCACCCGACCCGCTCGGCACGCAACCACCCCCCGGGCACGCCGAATCCGACACCCACACCACCATCCACGTCCGCTACCTGGCCACCGCACGCACCGCCCCCCGAGTCGCGGCCGACCTCCTCGCCTCGGGCACGGCCACCACCGCGCACCCCATCGACCCCCACACCGTCACCGCCCGCGCCACCGACGACACGATCACCACCGTGCGACTCCTGCCGGTGACCGCGAACCCCGACGCCGCCGCAGGTCACCCGGGCGCCTGGCTCCCCTACAATCCCGACCCGGGCCCGGCCGAACACCTCCCGCCATGGCTGGCGACCGAACGCGCCCTCGCCGCACTCCACGCCGAAGACCTCCTCACCCGCACCGGCTGGGCCCTGACCCACGTCGCCGACCGCCACCGGGCCGGCGACGCGCTTGCCGCCGCCGACGCCCTCGACCAGGCCCGCCACGCCCTCACCCTCCTGGGCACCCTCCTGGCCCGACACCAACCACACCCCTGGCCCGACGCCACCGCCACCCGATACCTCCCCGCATCCCACACCGCCGCCTTCCTCGCCTCCCACGCCCCCGACCCCACCACGGCCCTCGGCCTCGCCGCCGCCGTCCGCCCCGTGACCACCCTGATCCCGCTCCTGCGCCGGGCCTGCGCGGACCTCCTGGATGTCGATCACCGCTGGTCCTGGGACCACACGGCCCGCGCCCTCGCCGCCGTCCTGGGCGAGACGCCCGACCTGTCCCCGGCGCCCGGCCCGGAGCAGGACGTCCTCTACACCGCCGAACTCGCCGCCGCCTACGACACGCACCGCCCCGTCCCGACCCCGATGGCCGAGGCCCTCCACGCGTTCGCCGACACCCACCTGGCCGGGCGCGACGTGGTCGAACTCGGCGCCGGGACCGGCCGCGTCACCACCCACCTGGCCGCGGGCACCCGCACCTACACCGCGCTGGAGACCTCTGCCCCGATGGCCGCCCGCCTCGCCGCCCGCGAACTCGCGGGCGTGCGCGCCCTCCTCGCCGACGCGATCGCCCCGCCCCTGCCCGACGCGAGCGCCGACGTCGTCCTCGAACACGAAGTCCTCCTGTTCACCCCCGACCCGCTGCTCGCCGTCGACCGGGCGTTGCGACTCCTGCGTCCGGGCGGATGCCTGATCCGCCTCCTCCTGCACCCCGTCGGCCCCGACCCGCTCCAGGCGCTGGACGTGGCGTACCGCTGCGCCGCGTTCGCGAACCACCCCATGCCCCTGTTCCACGGCAAGGGCACCGACCACCGCGTCACGGCGCACCTGACCGCCCTCAGCCTGCCCACCACGACCGCCACGCTCGCCGAG
Organism: Embleya sp. NPDC008237; assembly: GCF_042956465.1. NCBI lineage: Bacteria > Bacillati > Actinomycetota > Actinomycetes > Kitasatosporales > Streptomycetaceae > Embleya > Embleya sp. NPDC008237. The sequence continues at coordinate 101,464 of NZ_JBIBGL010000020.1, read as the reverse complement.
TACACGATCGACTGCGCCACCGCCGACGCCCTGGCCGCCCTCGCCGAACGCGCCTGGCCCTACCAACACCAGACCGACACCCATCGCCACCGCGCCGGCACCGACGCCGCCCACCGCGCCGCCCGCGCCCTCCCCGACCACGTCCGCACGCGATTCGCTCTGCGCGCGCTCACCACGTTCCGGGGCCCCCGATGAACACACTTCCCGCCCCCTACCGCTGGAGCAGTGGACCCGCCGACGCCCTCGCGCACAGCCACGCGGGACACGTCCCGGTCATCCGCCCGGCCGAGACCGACCGCGCGGACCGGATGCGGCGCGTCCTCGCCTGGTACGCCACCGATCCCCGCGCTCCCCGGCCGGCCGCGCCCGCGGGAGCGCGCATCGCCTCGGTCGGCCCCCACCGCACCCTCGGCGACCTCGCCGCGACCGTCCTGGGCCGACCCCACCACCACGCCGCCGGCCTCGACGAACTCCCGGACGACCTCGCCGGCGGAAGCGTCCTGGTGATCGCCCCCGCCGAACACCTCACCCTCGCAGCCCTCGTGCCCTACCTGACCCGACAAGCCGCACGCGACACGACCGTTGGATTCCTCACCGGCCGCGACGTCGCGGCCATCACCTTCGCACTCGCCAAGACCCACGCCGCCCACACCGCACACACCCACGCCGCGTCCGCGCTGATCGACGGCACCACCGGCCTCTCCCGACTGCTTCCCGCACCCGGACAAGGCATCGCCACCCCCGACGCCCTCGCCCGATCGTGGCGGACCCTGATCGTCGACGCCCACGGGTCCGCCGCCCACGCCGCCCTCGGCCCCGCCATCCTGTGCGGACTCACCGGCACCCGCGAACACACCACCACCGGAACCGAGATCCCCGACGGCTGCACCCGCCGGCACTGCAAGACCGACACCACCGGCGGCCGCATTCCCACCCTCGCGCCACACGACCTCAAAACCGAGATCCTCGCCCTGTTCGTGTGCAACGCCATCGCCCTCGGCGCCACCGAGCAATACCCCTCGGACGTCAACCTCGCCCTGGACGCCGTCGAAGGCCACCCCGCCGCGGTCCTCGGCCTCCTCCGCGGCGACCTGAACACCACCGACACCGAACCGCAGGCCGCCGCCACGCTCCTGCACGCCGGACACACCCTCGGCCACTGCGTCCGAGCCCTCGACCACGACGGCGCCGCCCGCGGCATCCACGGCCCCTCCACCGTCCTGCTCGGCGACCCAGAACTGCGCCCGCACCGCACCGGAGCGCCTCCCGACATGCGGCTCCGCCGGTTGCCCTCCCCGAGCCCAAGTCCGCCCTGCGAGCCGGCCCTGCAACTCGCCGTGTTGAGTGAGGCCGCGGCGTTCGAGCACGCACTGCGGGCGAGTCTGCGCATCCGCCCCGACGCCGAACTGGCCGCCTGCCTCGACCGGCTGCGCGCCCACCACACAGCGGCCGTCGACCACCTCCTGGACACAAGCAGCGCATCGACCGACCTCCACGAACCGCGCGACATCGCACGGGCCTGGGCCGAGACGGCCCTGTCGATATCCGCGACGACCTCCGGCGGCGCCTACGCCCGCCAAGTCGCCGCCGCGCACGCACACCACCGCGTCCAACACCTCACACCGACCGACCCTTGCCCGTACTGCCGAGCCCCCCGACACCGCGAACACCACACCAGCCGACTCGGCCACAGCCCCCGCACCGCAATCCACTGCCCCCGCTGCGGACCCGCCCTCAGCGAACCCGCCGACGCCCCCGCCTGCACCGTCGACGTACCCAGGGCCCTGCATCCCGGCGCGCCGGTTCTCGTGCGCGTCTCGATCGCCACCGCCGGCACCGGCACCGACATCCCCTGCGCCGTGCACCTGCGGCCCCGAACCACGCGGGCGGGCTCCCACGACCACGCCTTCGCGAACATCGCCCCCGGGACGCCCCACACCTTCACCCTCGCGATGCCGGCCCGGCCGATCCCCGAACTCGACAGGATCTGGGTGATCCACGCCGACGGATTCCGGCTCTCCTTCCGGCAGTTCCGCGTCCCGTCCCTCCCGACCGATGAGAAGCTCGCACCACCACACGGGACGTAACCGATCGCACCCACCGCACGTTCGCCCCACGACGACAACCCCCACCTACACCACGGAGACAGCGTGATCATCTGGATCAACGGACCCTTCGGCGGAGGGAAGACCACCCTCGCCAACCTTCTCGCCGCCACCGTCGAAGGCAGCATGCTCTACGACCCCGAGGAAGTCGGCTTCATGCTCCGCAACCTCCTCCCTGGCCGCGCCAAGGACTTCCAGGACCTACCGCCCTGGCGCCCCCTGGTCGCCGCGACCGGCGTCGAACTCCACCACTACAACCAGGGTCGTCCCCTCATCGCGCCGATGACCCTCGTCAACCGCGACTACGCGCACGAGATCTTCGCCGCCATCGACCACGCCGGCATCCCGCTCCGCCACCTCGTCGTCCATGCCGACACCCCCACCCTCCTCGCTCGCATCGACGCGAGCATGGAATGCCCCGGCGACGAAACACGCAGCGAGAAGGTCCGCGCCTTCCGCCGCCGCCGCCTCGCCGCGTACGAACAAGCCCTCACCACATGGCTCCGCGACGAAGCCGACATCATCGACACCACCACGCTCACCCCCCACGAGACCCTCGAACAAGCACTCAAGGCCCTGGACCGGCCATGAACCAGGACCCTCTGGCCCGTATCGCCGGGAACGCCGAAGTCGTGGCAGACCACACCTGGCCCGGCACCTCCACCACCGTGACCCGCCTGCGCACCCACGGCGGCCGGGAAATGATCCTCAAGACGAATACCAACGCCGACTCGTTCGCCCGCGAACTCCACGCCCTCCGCACCTGGGCCCCCGCGCTGGGACCCCGCGCCCCGCAACTCCTCGATGCCGACCCCACCCGCCACGCCCTCCTGACGACCGTCGTCCCCGGCGTACCGCTTTCCACCCTCAGCCCCGCTGTCGACGAGGAACGCTCCGCGTACCGGCAGGCCGGAGCACTCCTGCGGTTCTTCCACAACGCGGGCCCCCGACGGCACCTGCCCACCTTCGGCCCCGACCGAGCTGCGTACATCCGCGCCCAACTCGCCCACGGCACCGACCCGCTGACCCCGGAAGAAGCCGACACGGCCAGGCACGCACTCGAACTCCTGGACGCCATGCCCGGACAACAGGCCCAGCCCTCCCACCTCGACTTCACCAGCCGCAACCTCCTGTGGGACGGAGAACGCCTGGGCGTGATCGACTTCGAAACCAGCCGATACGAAGCAGTCGGCCGCGACTTCCTGCGCATCCGACAACGCACCCTCAACGAACGACCCGACCTGTACACGGCCTTTCACACCGGATACGGCCGCGAACCCGACACCGAAGAAGGCCGCCTCATCCGCGTCTGCGAAGTCACCGACGCCGCCGCCATCGCCGTGACCGCCACGAGAAACGGACAGCTCGCCTTCGCGACCGAAGCCCACCGAACCCTCCACACCGCGTTCCAGCGCTGGCCCCCCAAGGCTCGAACGGCAGCCGCCGACGCACCCGGCCCGTGACCCCGGACAGGTCACCGCTGCGCCCGGGCTCCGCCTCGCAGAGGCAATCAATGATGGGTGCAGTTCGTTTGCAGGGAGAACGAGCCGGACGCCCACCGAGGCATGCGGTGTGGCTGTACGCTCGCGAGGTGCCGAAGAGTTTCAAGTACAGCAAGCCATTCTTCAGTTCCGAAGACGATGAGCCGCCCGTGTGCCCGCACTGCAAGCAGCCCATTGAGGTGGGCGACGAGGTCCACTGGTTTCAGGACACGCTCTGGCACACCAAGCCCTGCCCTAGCTGATTGGGGCAGTCGAATGTCGCCGTTGGCTACGCCCCTCCGCCATCGGCGCCCGCCGGGGCTTGCCCGGAGCAGAAGCCATCCTGCGGCACCGTGCGCCGGTCGCCAACCGCGACCTCGATCCCTGCTTGCGCGCCCACGCCGCCCACGAGCGCGAGCACGCCTGCCCCGCCCCGCGGAAGTTCGCCTCACGACTTGATCAACGTCGTCCCTCGAAACGAACTGCACCCATCAAAGATGGCCATCTCGTTCCAATTCCTCTCTCTTGGCCCGTGCCATCGCCATCTGGCCCGGCGGCTCCGAGGCGGGGGTGAGCTTGCTCCGCTTTGACGGACACCGTCGTTGTGGTGTGGTCAGGCCGCCAGGGCGGCTTCGTATTCGATGGGACTGCGGTAGCCGAGGCTGCTGTGCAACCTGCGTAGGTTGTACCAGGACTCGATCCACTCGAAGACCGCTGCCCGTGCCGCGATCCGGTTGGGCCAGGGTCGGTCGGTGGCGAGGTCGCTTTTGAGGGTGGCGAAGAACGACTCGGCGAGTGCGTTGTCCCAGCACTGGCCGGTCCGCCCGACCGACAGACGGATGCCGAACCCGCTTGCCAGGACGGCGAATTCGCTGCTCGTGTATTGGGCGGATTCAATCGGTCGTCGCAACACCTTGATCGAGGTGGTGTTGTATGGGGCGGCCAGCAGGTTGGATTACGACGTTGACGGGGCGTCCGGCGATGCGTTCGCCGGGGAGGCCCCCGATCCGGCGCGGGGTGGAGCGGGAGTTCTGGGTGCGGATCGCGGAGGGGATGTCCAGCGAGGAGGCGGGGATCGCGTGCGGTGTCTCGGGCGTGGTCGGCTCGCGGTGGTTCCGCGAGGGCGGCGGCATGCCCACGCTGCGGCTGGGCCCTGACTCGGGCCGGTACCTGTCCTTCGTTGAACGCGAGGAGATCGCGCTGCTGCGGGCTCAGGACGCCGGGGTCCGGGAGATCGCGCGTCAACTGGGCCGGTCGCCCTCGACGATCTCGAGGGAGTTGCGGCGCAACGCGGCCACCCGCGGTGCCCGGCTGGACTACCGGGCCTCGATCGCCCAGTGGAAGGCCGAGTTGGCGGCTCGGCGCCCCAGGACCCCGAAGCTCGTGGCCGACGAGCGCCTGCGCGGCTACGTTCAGGCCCGGTTGTCGGGTGAGGTCCAACTCCCGGACAGGTCACCCGTGTTCGGTCCGCGGACCCCGGAGTGGAGGGGACGCAACAAGCCGCGCCGCGAGGACCGGCGGTGGGCGACGGCCTGGAGCCCCGAGCAGATTGCCAACCGGCTCCCGGTCGACTTTCGGGACGACGGCTCCATGCGGATCTCCCACGAGGCGATATATCAGGCGCTCTACATCCGAGGACGCGGAGCGCTCGATCGCGAGTTGGTCGCCTGCCTGCGGACCGGGCGGGCGCTGCGGGCTCCCCGGGCACGCTCCCGGCAGCGTGCCGTCGGCCACGTCACCCCCGAGACCGTGATCGGCCTGAGGCCGGCCGAGGCCGACGACCGAGCTGTTGCCGGCCACTGGGAGGGTGACCTGATCATCGGGACCAACCAGTCCGCGATCGGCACCCTCGTGGAACGCACCACGCGGCTCACCGTACTTCTGCATCTGCCTCGATGAGGGCTATGGCGTCGAGCAACGCGTCAAGAACGGCCCGGCCCTGGCGGGACACGGTGCCGAAGCCGTCCGCAACGCCATCGCCTCCGCGTTCGCGGCTGTGCCGGAGCACGTGCGTCGCTCGCTGACCTGGGACCGCGGCAAGGAACTGGCCCAGCATGTGCAACTGAGTGCGGCCACGGGGATGAAGGTGTTCTTCGCCGACCCGCACAGCCCCTGGCAGCGCGGCACCAACGAGAACACGAACGGGCTGCTACGACAGTACTTCCCGAAAGGAACGGATCTGTCCCGATGGACCGCCGACGAGATCAACGCGGTCGCCGCCACCCTCAACGACAGGCCTCGCAAGACCCTCGATTGGCGGACGCCCGCCGAAGCCCTCGATGATCAGCTTAAGTCGCCGGTCAGAGCCGGTGTTGCGACGACTGGTTGAACCCAAGTTGGCAGCCTCGATCCGAGTGAAAGATCGTCCCGGGGGTCGGGCGATGCTTGCGGACCGCGTCGCGCAGGGCGTCGGCGACGAGTTCGGTGCGCAGATGGTCGGCGGTGGCCCAGCCGACGACCTTGCGGGTGGCGATGTCGATGACGGTGGCGAGGAACAACCAGCCCTGTCCGGTGGGCAGGTAGGTGATATCGCCGCACCAGCGGGTTGCGGGTGCCGGTCCGGGCGTGAAGTCGCGGCCGACCAGGTCGGGGCGCGCGCCGACCTGCGGGTCCGGGACCGTGGTGCGGTGCCCTCGTCTGCGGTGCCGGCCGGCCAGTCCTGCCTGGCGCATCAACCGGGCGACGCGGCGGCGCCCGACGCGGACGCCGTCGCGGACCAGGACCGCGTGGACGCGCGGGGCGCCGTAGCTGCCGCGTGAGATCCGGTGGGCTTCGGTGATCCGCTCGCTGAGCTCCGCGTCGCGGACGGCGCGCGGGCCTGGGGCCGCGGTGCGGCGGTGGTAGTAGGCGGCTCGGGAGACCTGAAGCAGTTCACAGACGCGTTTGACGCTGTGACCTGCGCGTTTCTCCGCCTCGATGAACGGGTGCACCGTCACCGGGTCTCTGTCGCGAAGAAAGCCGTGGCCCGTTTGAGGACGTCCACGTCCTGCCGCAGCCGGGTGTTCTCCCGCCGCAACCTGGCGAGTTCCTCCCGCTCGGACGTCGTCAAGCCGTCGCGGTCACCCGTGTCGACCTCGGCCTGAACGACCCAGGCCCGCACCGCGGTCTCGGTCAGGTCGAAGTCCTTCGCGACCTGACCGACCGAACGGTCGCCCTGTTTGCACAGCGCAACGATCTCCGCCTTGAACTCCGGCGTGAACGAGCGGCGAGGCCGAGGCTTCTTCTTCCCCATGCTCTCCATGATGGACATCCTCCCCGGGGGGCCAAAACCCCTCAGTCAGGGTGTCCGTCAAACCGGATCAAGCCCAGGGGGTCCTCACAGCCGGGGAAGATGGTGTGACCGTTACGGCTCCCTGCGCCGGAACGAGAGCAAGAGTTCTCGGTGGAGGTCAACGCCGATGGCATCTGCGCCATCCAGATTCCCGCCCGCCTCTTCCCCTCTCGTTCCCTGAGTTGGGCCGTTGACGAGTGAGGTTGACCTGCGGGAAGTGGTCGAACTGATGCTCGGTTTCCCGTGCGTTCAGTGATCGTTTCCCGCCGACCGTGATCATGCTCAGAGTCCGCGAAGCGCGTTCCGGAGGTCGTCGTACGCTTCCCAGCACTCGATGGTGCCGTCGCTGTTGAGACCGCCCATGTACCAGTCGTCATCGTCGACGGCCTTCACGACACAGAGTCCGTGGAAGCCCAGGACGATCTCCGGCTGTAGGACCTCGTCCGGACCATGTGGCCGGCCCAGGTACGTCACGACACGGTCCGTGTCCAGCACGACGGCCTCCCGATCACCGGATACGTCGCGTATCCGCTGAAGGGTCCATCCGTCGGGCAGCTCGCTTCGTGTCATTCCACCGATTCTGTCGAACCGCACCGAGCGCGCATGCACGGCCCCGTGACCGTTGCGGGCTCCGCCTGTAGTGGCAGGCCGTTGACGAGTTGGGCGTGACCTGCGGGGACCGCAGGCGAATTCCGTGGGGCGGTGATCGTTTCCTGCGGGCGTGTGGGGAAGCGCCAGAGGTCGACGGGCTCAGGTCGAGGATTCGGGGCCCTCGACGACTGTGGCGGTCATCAGCGCTATCAGGTTGTCGGTCCAGCAGTCCGATTGCTTGGTGGCGACATCGGTACCGCAGCGTGAGCAGACGAGGTTGGGGCCGTCCTGCCCGTCGAGTCCGCAGCATCCGTTGCTACGCCCGGGGTCGGGATGTAGGGCGGTACCCGGCACGTCGTCGGGATGCAGGATGACCAGCGTGGCGTCGTGGTTGATCGCATAGGTGCCCTGCGCCACCGCCGGGTCGGCGATGCGATGGTCGAGAAGGACATCGCCGGGTGGGGCGGCCTGCGATTCCAGAAGATCGTTGGTGAGAGGGTGCGCGCAGTTCGCGCAGGTGAAGAGGGTCACTGGGACATTGTGTCGGGTCATGCAGTGCCTGATCGTGGTGTGCCCTCCGGGCGCCGGCGAGCCGACCGGGCGAGTCCGGGCGAGCCTCCGCTCGAACCGAGGCTTCGTCACGCTGGGTTGTCGTAACAGATTCGGCGATTGTCTGGTCCGGCAACTTGTCTGGGCAATTTGCTCGGGAACCGGCCGAGAGCGCGTGGTCGGGGCATCTCGACCGGAATCCCGGGGGCCAACGAGCCTTGTTTGTTTGGCGTTTCCCTGTCTCGGGGCCCTTGCGATCCCTAGGCTGGCCGTTGCTCGTTCAGGTCCGCATGGGCTCGGCAGTGGGAGGGACGTTGGCGCGATTCGGGCAGGACGAGGAGTCCGCGACGTCGCTTGATCTGCCGTCGGTGGTGGAGACCTACACGCGCAAGGCGGCGGACCTGCGCCGGCGGTGCGACGCTCTTGCGCGTGAACTTGCTTCTGCGCAAGTCGAGTTGGAGTTGGTCGAGGCTCGTCGCGTGGTTCTTGCGGAGGTCTTGGACGAGGTGAACACGAAGCTCGTCGAGGACCACTCGGCTTCCGAGGTCGCTTCCGCCGGACTCGTCGTCGGGGAGGTGCCGGTCGGCGGACCCCCGGATCGGACCGTCGAATCGCCCGAGCGGCGGGTCGCAGCCACGACGGCCCTGGGTGGGACGCGGGCCGGGCACGGGAAGCTGGGTGACGCCATCGTCCGAGTGCTGGCCACGTCCGGTCGGTCCATGCGCGTTCGTGAGGTGACCGAGAGCCTGGGGCGCGAGACGACGCGGCCGAATCTGGAGACGACGCGGGTGACGATCAAGCGTCTCGTGAAGAACGCCACCCTGGTGGAACTGCAGAAGGGCCTCTATCGGATCGCCTCGACCGAGGCGTCCGAGGAGAGAGGGGTCGCCTGACGCGCCGTCACCCCGAGCATGAGAACGGCCCTCCCCGAAGGGAGGGCCGCCGCGTCGGACGAGGCTTAGGCCCCTCGCCGACGCGTGGACGTGGTCCGCTTGCTGGTGGCTCACGCGTCTCCCGAGCGTAGTAGATGCACGTTCGTCTCGGGGGTCGCGTGGCCTATTTCGTCGTTCCCGCAGGTCGATCACTTCGGGAACGGAGAGGTTGGCTCTCGTGCGCGACAGGCGCATTCCCGCGAGAACACGGATAGAGGGCGGCACCGAGGAACGCCTCGAGGCGCGCGACCGTGGCGACGTCGGGCCACGCGGTCCCGGCGAGCAGATTGGCGATGGTCTGCCGGTTCACCCCGGAGCCGAGCGCCGTCCGTCGCAGGCTCAACCGTCGTTCGTGCATGACAAGTTCGAGATTTCGGGCGATGCTCTGGACGGCCGCGGCGGCGATGTCGTCGATGGTGGCCTGGGGCCAGGTTTCCGGATCGCGGGCCAGATCGCGCGGCGGCCGTTGGCGCGCCAAACCGACTCGGCCTCGCCGACTCGCGCATCCACCGGGCGTTTGGCGCGCACGCCGTCCCCGGCGTCGCACTCGCGATCCCGACCGGTCGCCGACACCGCTGGGACATACCCGAGTTCGGGTACGCCGCTCGCCGGAGCCTGGTACGCGCCACGCTCGACGCCGAGCCCCTGCTGTGCGGGGGCGCCGCTCGGAACCGGACCACCGACGACATTGAGAACGCCCTGCTCGACGACCGGGGCCCGGCCGCCATCGCCGTCGACCCGCGCCCCGGACGGCTCGACGGCACACCGACGCTCGCGCCGCTGGGATACGCCCTGGCCGCCATGCTGGTCCACGCCTGGGAAGACTCGGACCAGCCGTCGGCCCGACTGACGGAGTCCGACGACGTACTGCGCCTGCTCGGCCTGTACAACCACAGCGTCGCCGCCGCGATCCGCTCAAGCGGACGCCGCTGCCGGTGCCGTCGACCGCCCGCCGGGCACTGGGTCACCGTGCCGCGACTGGCGCTCATGGCCTGCGCGGCGGCGTGCGCACACGGCGACGGATGATGGCGCGCCCGCTGGTGGGTCGAGACCCGGCCGCTCGGCACGGACGCACACCTGGCCCGCGCGTTGAACGAGCGCATACCCGCGGTTCCGTGAAGGACGGCGACACGGCAGCGCGCGACACCAGGCCGCACCCAACGGTGGCACGGCCGCACTTCGACTCGTTCGATTCCCGCCACTCGGTGGGGAACGGTCCGGAATCACTTCGCGATACAGGTTCGCCGTGTCGCCGGAATCAGCGCCCGATCGGAGCTGGCCTCCTCGTTGCCATGATGTGTTCCACGAGGGTGACGATGGCGAGCTTGCCGGACTCGCGGGTGCGCGCGTCACACATCACCACCGGTACATGCGGATCCAAGTCGAGCGCCTCGCTCACCTGGGCGGTGTCGAAGTCACACGTGCCGCCGAAGCGGTTGACCGCGACGATGAACGGTGTGCCGCGGTTCTCGAAGTAGTCGACGGCGGGAAAACAGTCTTCGAGTCTTCGAGTATCGGCGAGCACGAACGCGCCCAGAGCACCGGTCGCAAGCTCGTCCCACATGAACCAGAAGCGGTCTTGCCCGGGTGTCCCGAAGAGGTACAGCACCAGCTGCCGGCCGAGCGTGATCCGGCCGAAGTCCATGGCAACGGTCGTCGTGGTCTTTCCCGCCACCCCGTGAGGTCGTCCACACCCTGACTCTCCTGCGTGATCACCTCCTCGGTGCGGAGCGGGGGATCTCGCTGACGGCAGCGACCATCGTGGTCTTCCCGGCGCCGAATCCGCCGGCCCGCTTCGACCTCGTCGGGGTTCGGAATGTTCTTCCCGGTCTTCTCGAGAAGGTGCGTGGGCAACAGGACGATCGCCGAGGTTCCCCCGTAGGGGGAGGAACGCAGGGTCACCGTGAGGTGGTGACGGGCCGCCAACCTCGCGACGACGAACAGCCCGATCCGGGAGTCGCGCGTGAAGCCCATGACGTTGAACGCGGGCGCCGCGGTCAGCAGTCGGTTGGCCTCCTCCCGGGCCTCTTGGGACATCCCGAGGCCACGGTCCTCGATTTCGATCGCCAACCCCTTGGACACCACTTCGGCATTGACCTGTACGCGCGTATGCGGCGGGGCGAACGTCGTCGCGTTCTCGACGAGCTCGGACAGCAGGTGCATCACATCGCCCGCCACCGGGCTGGCGAGCGTGACGTCGGGAATCAGGGTCAGTCGGACCCTGGCGTACTCCTCGGTCTGCGAGGCGGCCCCGCGCAGGATCTCGGTCAACCCCACGGGTCGACGCCAGCGCCGGGCGGGCATCGCGCCGCCGAGGATCGACAGGTTCTCGGAGTTGCGCCGCATTCGCGTGGCCAGGTGATCCACCCGGAACAGTTCGGCCAGCACATCGGGATCCTCGCTGTCGCGTTCCATCGCGTCCAGCAGGGCGAGTTGCCGGTGCACCAGTCCCTGACTGCGGTGCGCGAGGTTCAGGAACACCCGACTGAGACCCTCGCGCGTCTCGGCCTGCTCGATCGCCGCCCGCACCGCGATGCGCTGCGCCGTGGCGAACGCGCCCGCGACCTGCCCGACCTCGTCCGAGCCGTGGTCAACGTCGGGGACGGTGTCGGCGAGGTCGACCTCCTCGCCCCGTTGCAACCGGGCCATGACATCGGGCAGTTGTCGATCGGCCAGCCGCAGCGTCGCGTTGCGAAGGTTTCGAAGTCGGCGGATGAGTGCGCGGGAGATCAAAGCGGAGATCAGCACGGCCGACACGATGGCCGCCAGGGTGAGCATGCTGGTCACGATCACCGAGGTGATCAGGGTGTCGACCCGGTCCTCGGCGAACCCGATGGCGAAGTCCACCTGGGCCAAAGTGAGCTGCTGCAGGCTTGCGGCGACCCGGAGCATCGTGTCCTGCCAGGGCCCGACGGAGGTCGGAATCCGGCCGGAGTCCATGGCCGACTGCTCCGCGGTCACCAGCGCGGACCATTCCGGGCCGGCGATGATCGCCCGGTAGCGCTCGGCCTGCGCGTCCCGCAGAGAGGGCGCGACCACGGCCCACTGCTCGCGCTGGGCGCCGACGAGTCGATTGAACTGCCTTTGCCCATCTGCGGTCACGCCCGAAGGGGAGGACAGCCCCGCGGACAGCAGCGCGTTCTGTCGGGCGAAGCCCTCCAGTGCACGGAACAACGCCACGGCGGTCGCGGCCTCGTTGATCGACTTGGCGTCCGCGGTCAGGCGCGCCTCGGCCTCGAAGTACGTCATGCCGGTGCTCAGGGCGGCGGTGTAGAACTGGTAGGCGGTGCCGTAGTCCACCTGGCGGGCGTCGATCTGCTGCCGAAATCCCGGCAACGCCCCGAGACCCTCGACGATCTGCGCGAAGATCCGCTTCAGGTCAGGTGGATTCTTCGCGACCACCGGACCCGCGGCCCGCCGCATCGTCTCGAGCGCCCGGTCGGTGTTCTCGCGCTGCCGGTCGAGCGGCGCACGATCGGACCGAGGCTGGGCGAGATACACCATCGACAGCCAGCGCTCCTCCTGAAGCGCCACCATCGCGGTCTCGCTCTTGATCCCGACCTTTTCCACGTCATGGACGGTCTGGCGCAGGTCCAGTGCCTCGTTGAACCGGCTGAACGTGTACGTGCCCCACAGCGCGGCCAGGGCCAGGCTCGGGACCAGTACCAGGACGAGGATCCGAGCCCGGATCGACCAGTCGCCCCGAAGACCGAGCTGCGGCCGGCGGCCGGTCCGTGAACCGCCCGCTGGCCGCGAGCCGAAACCTCGCCGTCCGCCTCCGCGGGCGGTCGACCGGGCCTCACTGCCGGGGCGGGGCCCGCACGGTATTCCGGGCCACTCCGAGGCGCCGGGCGATTTCCTTGATGGGCACGCCCTCCGCTCGATGCAGACGACGTATCTCGGCCCAATCCTCCACCTTTAGCACCCCCTCATGATCAAAGAGTGTTGCGACAAGCGTTAGAACCCAAGGACCTCCTGGGGGTCAGTTTTCAGGAACCAGCGACACACCTCGCCGCCTACGCAGGCCTCGCCCCGGCAACCCGCATCTCAGGCTCCTCGATCCGAGGCGAACAACCATCCCGTCGCGGAAACAAGCAGCTCAACCGGGCCTTCGACGTCGAACGCGGCCGTGCCCCCCGCAGGGCTCTCCCCGTCGTTCGCGGCGGTGGGAGACGCGCGGTTCGAGGCCGAACTCGCCCGACTGCCGGCCTGCCCGGTCGAGGAGGTTCCCGTCACCGTCGAATCCCCGGCCCCGGTCCGGGGGCCGGGTGGTCAACCCCGGCGGGCCCACGCCCGTCCGCCTGGTCACGGGCGGGCGGCGGCTGGACCGCCTCAGCCGCACGTTGGTGGTGGTCAGTGTCGTGTTGGTCGCCGCGATCGGTGTGCTCGGCGCGGTGATCTCCCTCGGGCCGCTGCGGCAGACCGCCGGCGTCACCACCGGCCCGGCCCGGTGGTGGACCGTCCTGGTCCAGGGGCCGTGGGTCGTGGCCTCGCTGTCGATCCTGCGCTCCAGCCTGCACCACCTCCGTCCTGAACCACGCCCGTCCGCGCGCCGCAAGGTGCCACATCCGAACGCCGGGATTCCGGGCGGCCGGCCCAGCGGGTCGACGGCCGTGAACCTTTCCGCCTTTCGGCGCTTCGAGTCCCGGACGGGGACGAACTCGCCCCCGTCCGGGCCCACCCCGCTGCTTGTCCGGGATCTCGGCGCCCTGCCGCGGGATGCCCTGGGCGTGAGGAAGACGGAGAGGATGAGGTGGTGGTGCGTCCTTCGCCGGGGTGTTGGCGTAGGGCGCGGTCGATGGCTTGGACGATGTCGACGATCGCCAGGCCGCGGTGACCAGTCAGCCCTTCGCGTCCCGCGGAGGGTCGGCGGGCCGCAGCCGGACCGCCTCGACCAGGGCGTCCTGTACCGCGTCCTCGGCCGCCGCGACGTCGGTTCCGCGGCGGACGAGGACGGCGAGCACGTCCGGGGTGAGGCTTCGGATCCGGGCCTCGTCCATCGTCGAGGTCACTCGGTGACGGTGGGGTGCGAGGCCAGGAACGGGCGCAGTTCGAGCCACTCGTGGATCGGCTTGCCGCCCGCCCCGGGGGCGGCGGACAGTTCCCCGGCCAGTTCGACGGCGCGCTCGTAGCTGTCGACGTCGATCACCATCCAGCCGGCGACCAGGTCCTTGGTCTCGGCGAACGGGCCGTCGGTGACCGGCGGGCGTCCCTCGCCGTCGTACCGCACGAACGTCCCCTCGAAGGCGAGCGCCTGACCGTCGACGAACTCGCCGGTCTGCTCCAACCGGGCCGCGAAGTCGTTCATGTACTGCATGTGGGCCGAGATCTCCTCCGGCGTCCACCGGTCCATCGGGACGTCGTTGACCGGAGCCGGAGCGCCGCGGTAGTGCTTGAGCAACAAGTACTTGGCCATCGTGGTTCTCCTCGGTGAGTGCGACCCATTCTGGTCGCGTTCACACCGGGGACGGAGCGGGGCACGCGTTCTCGACATCCCCTCCGAACGTTTTTCGGCTCTTCCGACGGCCGGGCGAACCCGCCCGCCGTCCGGGTGCGGCTTGCGCCGTGCGGCTACATCGAGCCCTTGATCCTGCGCCGGGCGTCACGGGTGCGGCTGCTGCTCTCGATCGCCGGCAGCGACTGTTTTCGGAGGAGCACCATGACCGAGCCGCCCCGCCGTGCCCGCCGGGGTCACCCGCGCGTTCCGCGAAGTGCCGGAAGAAGACCGGTGACCGTCAAGACGGCGTTCACCACTGCCGGGGACGGATGAGCCGTCGCCGGCCGCGACTGCGTCCGGGCGCTGGACGCGATCTGCGTGAGCACGCCGCCGAGCAGGTTCGGGGCCGGTACGCGGCGCGACCCGACATCCGGATGGCGATGGAGCGCGGGCACGAGGGTGGGCCGACGGACCTCGCCCGCGAAGAGGCGCGCCGGATGTCGGCCCGGCCGTGAATCGGGCGGGTGCGAAGGCACTCGCTCCACGGTGCACTGGCGCCCGAACAGAACGTCGACGCGGTGGACCGCATCCACGCCGGACTCGCGGCCCGGAGTCTCCTGCCGGCGGAACACCTGGTCGACAGCGGCTACGTCACCCCGGCCACCATCCACCGCGCCGCCATCGAGCACGGAGTCGCCCGGGTCCGCCCCGTCCGCGCCGACCCGCGCGGCCGAGCATCCGGGCTTCGCCAAGGAGGACTTCGCCGTCGACTGGGAACGGCAGACCCTCACCTGCCCACGCGGCAACGTCAGCCCGCCGTGGAAACCCGTCCGCAACGACGGGCAACCGCGCACCTCCGTGCTCTTCCCACGTGCCGTCTGCCGCGCTGCGAGGACCGCATCAAGTGCACCGGCAACGCCGGCGGTCGAGGCCGACAGATCCTGCTCATGCCTCGACCTCTCCAGGAGATCCAGAACCGGGTCCGCCGCGAACAGGAGACCGACGACTGGAAGCGGCACACCGCAATGCACGTCGGCTGCGAGGCCACCGTCTCCGAGACCGTGCGTGCCCACGGCCTGCGCAACTGCCGCTACCGCGGCCGGGCGAAGACCCACGCGCAACACGTCCTCGTCGCCGCCGGAACCAACATCGTCCGCCTCAGCGAATGCATACTGCCCGGCATCGTCCCGGTGCGAACCCCCAGGCCTTTCGGCCGATTCCGACAACTCTGCGACGCCCGGTTCAAACCCCGCCCGCGCTGACCCGGAGAAGATCACCAACGGCATCCGAAATATCCGCCACAGCCGAACTCTCGGATACCGGTTGCACCAGGCGGCATTGGGGCGCGGCTATGCCACCGAGGGGTCCCAAGCCCTGGTCCACAAGGGGTTCACGGAAATGGGAGTCGAGCGGATCACCGCCAACACCATGACCGTCAACACCCGTTCTCGTCGCGTCATGGAAAAATCCGGCCTGTCCTTCGTCCGGAACTTCACCGGGGACTGGCCGGAGGCGATCGAGGGCTCCGAACAGGGCGAAGTCGAATACGAACTCACCAGAACCGAGTGGGAGCAGGCTCGTTCGACCGGCCGACCGTCGGTTCAACGGGCCGAAGCCCGTCTCGACGCTCTCCGGACCCGCGCCGTCCGCGGCCGGCTTCGTCGTCCCCCACCACGCGGGCACGCGCGGCGATGCCCTCCGCGGCCGCCCGCGTTGGCGCGGTCGCCGCGGCCGCGTTCGATCTCGGCGAGGTGCGGGCCCACGAATGCCAGCCACAGCCGTAGGTGGGGGTCGGTGACGCGGTAGTGGGTGTCCTTGTTCGCGGGTTTGGTCGACAGGGGTGTCTCGGCGGCGACGATGCGTTGGACGGGCCGTCATAAGGTCCAGAGAGCCAGAGACACCGGGTATGGCTCTCAGGAGGTTACCCTCGATGGTTCCCGTCACCCGCGACGCGGCGGGCCGTCTGTGCCGGCGCACCGCCGACCACGGCGGCCTGCCGCCCTCCTCCGACGCGATCGTCTCCCCGTACGACACCACGGCGCGCTATGCCCGTCACGGGCACATCATCGACTGGAAGGGATTCGCCGCGCACATCACCGAGACGTGCGCCTCCGACGGCACCAACGTGATCACGGACGTGGCCACCACACCGGCCGCAACCAACGACGCCCGGGCCCTGCCCGGCATCCACACCCGTCCGGCCTGTCGCGGGCTGTTGCCCGCCGAGCACCTGGTCGACGGCGGCTACACCTCCCTGGTCCACCTGGAACGAGCCGCCCGCGAACACCGGATCACCGTCAGCGGGCCCCTGCCGGGCAATCCCACCCGCCAACACCGCCAGGAGGAAGGCTTCGACCGGGACGACTTCCACATCGACTTCGACCGCCGACAGGTCACCTGCCCCCGAGGCCGGGTCAGCCAGGGCCGGCACGGCCCCTACCCGACATCCTCACCCACCGCCGCCCCGCTCATCGTCGCGAAGTCCACCACGAGCCGGTGCCGGCCGTGTCCGGACCGCCTCCGGTGCACCGGTTCCCGAGAGGGCGCCGGAACGTCGGCTTCCCACCGCGAGAACTCCGCGACCCGCAAGTCCGAGTCCGTGACGAGCAGCAGGCACCCGTTGGAAGGCCCGCTATGCGGTCCGCTCCGGAGTCGAGGGCACCGTCAACGAACTTGCCCACGGACACGGCATGCGCCGCTGCCGCTACCGCGGACGGCCGAAGGCCCATGTGCAGCACGTGCCGACCTCCATCGCCGTCAACATCGAACGCCTCAGCGGCCGGTCTGCAAACGAGGAAGGCTCTCCGCCGAGACCGCCGACCGCCTTCCAGACCTTTCTGGACCGGAACGACATCCCCCGGTCGAAGCCCTGGCGAACCCTTGGCAGTTGAGCCCGATCCACCAAGATCACCGACAGAGTCAAGCTCAGGCCACCCGGGCCTCGTACGAGCGGCCCTCGACGTCACCGGTCGTGTCGTACGGCTCACGGTCGCGCAGGGGGACCGTGCGGCGTCCGGTCCCATCGGTGCCGGTGCCGGTGCCGGTGCCGGTGCGGGGTGAGGGCAGTTCCACGACCTCGCAGCCCTGCGCGCGCATCCACCTCAGGATTTCCCGCGCCTTGTCGTCGTCGAGGGCGAGCACGAAGGGTCCCGGCACCAGGACGACGTCGTAGAGTCCGGACGCGATCGCGGCCAGCAGTCGCTCCAGCTGCGGCATCG
This sequence comes from Embleya sp. NPDC008237, assembly GCF_042956465.1. Taxonomy (NCBI): domain Bacteria; kingdom Bacillati; phylum Actinomycetota; class Actinomycetes; order Kitasatosporales; family Streptomycetaceae; genus Embleya; species Embleya sp. NPDC008237. Next base: position 83,880 of record NZ_JBIBGL010000020.1, on the reverse strand, counting down.
GCCCGGAGGACAGGTGCCCGTTGTCGAAGAAGACGTCCGGGGCCCGCAGGCCGAGAACCTCGGCATACTCCAGCAGGACCCCAAGGTGTGGGCCCGTCCGGAGCGGGTCGTACGGGAAGCAGCGGAGGTACGCCGCCGTACGAACCGTATTCGCGGGGGCGGGGCGGCGGGTGGAGGGCATCAGGACTCCGGGCTGGTCGAGGGCCGGACCCGTGGATCCAGGGCCCGACTGTGGGTCGAGGGCCGAACAGGTTCGAAGGCCTCCCCGAGCGTGGCCTCCCGGGTCCAGGAAAGTCGGCCGACCGGTGCGGCATCAATACGTACCCGCCCCCACTCGCAGTCGGAAACGATGGGTAGACTCGCCGCCCCACACGTGCCCCGATCGCCACACCACGCGTGCTCGCTGCCGGCCGCGCGTGAGCGGGCCGGTTGTCACCCATGTGTCGGGCGACCAGACTGGGGGGATCGACACTCACCGGATCACTCGCACCATGGCCGAGATGTCGAGGGCGCATGAACATGTGGGCGCACGAGCCTGAGCACGGCGCCAACGGTGGGCGAAGCGACGGCGCGGGAGCCGGCTTCGCCTTCGTCGGCAGGCGTCGCGAGTTGGCGCGTGTCCTGACCTCGGTGCGGCATCCACCTTCGGTGCTGCTGATCGAGGGCGAAGCCGGAATCGGGAAGAGCCGACTGATCCGGGAGGCCATGGCAGAGGTGATCGCCGAGGGCCGGCCGGTGCTCCAGGGGCTGTGTCACCCGCTGCACGAGCCGGTTCCCTTCGGTCCGGTCGTCGACGCGCTTCGCAAGGTGGGGCCCTGGTTGCCGCCGGTGAGCGAGCTACCGCGCACGGTGGGTGCACTGGCACCGCTGCTGCCGGACCTCGCCGACCGGCTCCCACCGGTGCCCGAGCACGCGGACGACGCCCACTCCGAGCGGAGCCTCCGGATCCAGGCGGTCCGCTCCCTGCTGGAGTGCGTCGGCCCGGCCGTACTGGTCGTCGACGACCTGCACTGGGTCGACGTGCCCACCCGGGAACTGTTGCTCCTGCTGGCGCGTGACCTGCCGGCGACCTTGAGCCTGGTGCTGTCGTACAGGGCGGAGGATGTGCCCGGGGACGGCCGGGTGCTCGGCGCGGCCTTTCGCCGTCCGCCCGGCACGTCGGGCGCCACGATTCGGCTGGGCCCACTGCTCGAAGACGATGTCGGGGAGCTGGCCGACGCGGTGCTCGGGCCGTACAGCAGCCCTCGGCTCGTGAGCATCCTGTTCCGCCGCAGCGAAGGACTGCCCCTGGTGGCCGAGGAGGATCTGCTCACCCTCTGTGAGCGCCGGGACGAGGAGCACGGTCCGGCAGGTCTCGCCGGCCACCTGGAGCAATCCGGGGTGCCGAGCGCGCTTCGTGACACATTCGGCGAACGGCTGTCGGGCCTGCCCCCGGACGGTGCCGCGGTGGTGGATGCCGCGGCGGTGCTCGCCGTCCCCGCCGCCGAACCGCTGCTCGGTGCCGTGGCCGGGCTCGACGCGGAGCACACCGCTCAGGGCCTGACGGAGGCACTGCGTGCCTTCGCGCTACGCGAGATCGAACCCGGCTGGTACTTCTTCCGGCACGGTCCGGCACAACAGGTCGCCTACGAGCGCGTTCCCGGACCTCAGCGTGGCCGACTGCACCGGCAGGCGATCGACGCGCTGTCCGCCCTGACCCCGGTACCGCTCGTACAAATCGCGCACCACACGCGTGCCGCGGGCGATCGGGCGCAGTGGCTCGTGGCCGCCGAAGCCGCGGCCGACGAGGCCATCGCCGTCGACGACCCGGGAACCGCCGTAACCTTGCTGCTCGACATCCTCGACGAGGATCAGCTGCCGGGAGACCTGCGCAGCCGGGCCGCACTCGCCCTGGCCGCGGTCGTCGGCGACTTCGCCGACACGGCCGCGAGCACGCGTGTCCTCGGGCGACTCCTCACCGACCCGAGGATGCCGGTCGCCGACCGCGGCGAGATCCGGCTCGGCCTCGGCCTGCTCCTGGCCACCCAGACCGGCGACCGGACCGGCTTTCGCGAACTCGAACGGGCCGCAGCCGAGTTGGCCGGCCGCCCCTCGCGGGCCGTGCGGGCCATGGTGGCCCTGGCCATCGACGAACGGGGACAGGGCCCGGCCTGGCTGGACCGCGCCGAGCAGACACTCGCGCAAGGGGGTTGCGACGAGGCTGCGGCGGCCGCGGTCCGCACGGCCCGGCTCAATCTCCTCGCCCGAGACGGCGACCCCAAGACGTGGGCCCTTCTGGACGAGCTACCCCGGCACTCGGAGAACCTGGAGGTCCTGCGCCACAGCGTCCGCGCGTTGTACAACGTCGCGGACCTCGCCATCGAACTCGGCCACGACGAGCGAGCCGCGGAATTGCTCGCCGAGAGCCGAAACCTCAGCCGGCGCGCACGCAACCCGAAGATCGAGGGCTACATCCGCATCAACCTGCTGCGCCTGGACCTGCTGGCGGGCCGCTGGATCGGCCTGGAGGGGCGATATGCGGCGCTTACCGGTGAGTTCCCCGATCTTCGCATGGGCGCCGAGGAACAGCACATGGCCGGTGGACTGTTGGCCGCGGCCCGCGGGGAATGGGACCGCGCACTGTCGCACTACGAAGCCGTCGCGGTGGCTCTGGAAACGGAGTTCGTGACGACACCCGGGCTGCGGGCGACCGCCGGGATCATCACCGTTCGGCTCGCCCAAAACCTTCCCCGGCAAGCCTGGTCGATCGCCCGCCCGGCGCTGGAGGAACTGCGCCGGACCCGGGCCTGGCCCCGCAGTACCGGGCTCGTCGCCACGGCCGTCGAAGCCGCATCGGCCTGTGGTGACCACGACGCCGCACAGCGACTCGCCGACGACGCCGAGCGCGGCTTGCGGGACCGCGACGCACCCGCCGCCGTCGCCGAACTCAACCTGGCCCAGGGCCTGTTGCTTCGGGACACCGACGGCGACGCGGCAGCCACCCGGTTCGAGACGGCCCGACGGATGTGGGACGACATCGGCCGCCCCTACAACTCCGCCGGCGCGACGGAACGTCTGGCCGCCGTACTCGCCGCCAGCGGCGACCCGGAGCGGGCCGCCGAGCACCTGGCCCGCTGCGTCGAGACCTTCACCCTGCTCGGCGCCACGTCCGATCAGGCCCGCTGCCGGCACACCCTGCGCGAACTCGGCCTGGCCCGCCCGTCCTCCCGGGGACGTCGCGGCTACGGTCGGGCCCTGTCCCCCCGCGAACACGAGGTCGCCGAACTGCTCGCCCAGGGCCTGGGCAACCAGGCCATCGCGCAGGCCCTGTTCCTGTCACCGAGAACCGTCGAACACCACGTCGCCCGCGTCCTGGAAAAGCTCGACGTCTCCAGGGACAAGGTCCCCGACCCCGAAGTCCGCCGGCGAATCCGCCCCGCCGATTCGACATAAGCGACACCGCGACGGTTCGCACCGGCGAGCCGCCGACACCCCCGCGAGCGGGGGTACGTCAGCCGGCCGGCCGCCGCTCCTGGTTGGTCCGGCCGTGGCAGGTGTACAGGATCGCCCCGGTACTCCATCCTCGCGCCGTCAGGCCGGCAGGCGATCCACCACCCACCAGGCAGCGCTGTTGGCCGCGAGCTTGCCCTCGTCGCACGGAAGACTGGACAGGAGCGGTTTCCCGGGCACGGGTGCCGTAACGGGTGCGTCCGTGAAGTTCACCGCGCACACGAAGCCTGTCCCCCGGCCGAAGACCAGGTGTGGTGAGGAGCCGACAGCCAGCTCAGGGCGGGGTCGCGCAGCGGGGCGAGGCTGCGGCGCAGGTGCAGCGCTTCGCGATAGAAGTGCCAACTGGACTCGCCGTCGTCACGCTGACGCTGCACGGAGTGTCGGGCGAACGATGGCGGTTGCGGCAACCACACCCGGTGTGCCGGTGCGTCGGAGAAACCGAACGGCGCGTGCTCCCCGGCCCAGGGCAGAGGTACACGGCAACCGTCGCGGCCTTTGCCCGGGTCGCCGGTCGCGGCCACGATGGGGTCGGTCAGGGCTTCCGGCGGCAGGTCGGTCACCTCGGGCAGACCGAGTTCCTCGCCCTGGTAGAGGAAGGTGGCGCCGGGCAGTGCCAGCATCAGCAGGGCCGTGGCGCGTGCCCTGGCCGCGCCGCGCTCCGGATCCGCTTCCTCGCCCGGCAGCGCGCTCCGGCTGCACCGGGTGAGGAAGCGCTGTCCGCCGGACGGCGGCCCGGCCGCGAACCGGGCGGACCCGAAGGCACTCGCTCCGCGATGCGTCGTGCCCGACCGACCCGCGTGGCCACACCGGCCTCCTGCTGGTCGCCGCTCTGGACAACGCCCACCGTGAGCACGGCGGAGACGGCGCCCGCCGCCACGAACTCCTCCGAGAACGACTCGACCGGCACGCCGTCGCCCAACCCCCGACGTTATTCGCGAACCACATGTGACCTCGGCCTGTGTGGTGACGTCCAATGCGGTGGCCGGTTCGTCCGAAGGTAGGGGCGTCGGCCGGGTGTGTGGCCGCAGGCGGTGTCGGTGTGGCATCGCGCGTGAGTGGAGGGCGGTGCGGACGCGTTGCGGTCGGCGGCTCTCCCGGGTGCCCAACGGCGGGTGTCGAACGAGGGGTTCGCCGAGGTGGCGGCGGTGCTGGAGGCGGGTCCGAACGCGTGACCTGCGTGATCACCCGCCCGGCCCGCGCGAGCGTCCAGATCTGCCCGGGGAAACCGGTTCCGTCTCGGTGGCCATCGACGCGGCCACCCGCTCTCCTTCCGGACGCGGGCCGCCGACCGCCGAACCGGAACCGGCCCGCGGCCGCGCGTACATGTGTTCCGGTCGGCCAGCTACGCCATAGCGCAGGGTCACCAACGCCGCGCCGGAATCCACCAGAGAGCCCAGGTAGCGCTGTGCGGTCGCGCGCGAGATGCCGAGCAGGGCGGCGATCTGGGCTGCCGACCGCGGCTCGCCGGCCTCTTCCAGAGCGCGCGAGATCAGCCGGCCGGTGACCGAGGACCCACTGCGGGCGTCGGGACGACGATCGCCCTCGCGCAGCACCCGCAACGCCCGGTCCAGGTCCCGCTGTTCGAGCGGGCGACCGCACGTGAGCACGTTCCGGTACCGCGCGTACGCCAGCAGCCGATCGGCCAGATCCCGCTCGACGAACGGCTTGACCAGGTAGTTCAACGCACCGCGGCGCAGCGCACTTGCGATCGACGCCGTGTCGGAGGCAGCGGTGAGAACGATCGCGTCGATGTCGAACTCCCGTAGCAGCGCAAGTCCGGAAGCATCGGGGAGGTAGACGTCGAGCAACAGCAGATCGGGTCCCAGATCGCGCACCCGCATCCGGGCCTCGGCGGCGCTGCGCGCGGTCCCGACCACCTCGAACCCGGGAACGCGCGCCACGAATCCGGCGTGGATCTGGGCCACCCTGAAGTCGTCGTCGACGACCAGCACCCGGATCATGTCCGCGCTCCTTCCGCATCGGCCCCGCCCGAGCCCGGGACCGTCGAGTTCCGGTGACCATCGACCAGGTCCACACCCGTGCGTTTGTCTTCCCCGGTGGCCAGCACGTCGCGCAACTGCGCCGTGAACACCGCGCCGTGCGCCGCGCCGCCCGGATCGGCGAGTTGGACCCCGCCCCCGGTGCGCCGCGCCGCCTGGACCGCGATCGCCAGGCCGAGCCCGCGTTCGTCGTCGTCGTGCGTGCTCACCCCGTCTCGGAAGATCCGCGACCGCACCTCGGGCGCGACTCCGGCCCCCGAGTCGATCACGGACATGTGCAGGTCGGCGCCGTCGGCGAGCAGGTCCACCTCGACCGACGGCGGGACCCGCAATCCCGTGCGGGCGGCTTCGAGTGCGTTGTCGACCAGGTTTCCCAGCACAGTGGTCACCTCGGTCGGGGCGAGCACCGTAGTCGGTACCCAACTGGTCTCACCGATGGCCAACTGCACCCCGTGTTCGCGGGCGACCGCCGCCTTGGCCGCCATGAACGAGCGCAGGAACGGATCGCGTACGGCGCCCGGCTGGGGAGCCGTGCCCGCACCTGCGGTCAACGCCTGCAGATACTGCACGGCTTCGTCGAGGTGGCCGAGTTGGATGAGCCCGGACAGGGTGTGAAGCCGGTTCGCGAACTCGTGTCGCTGCGCCCGCAGGGCGTGGGTGAGACCGCGTACCGAGTCCAGCTCGCGGGTCAGCTTGTCCAGGTCGGTGCGATCGCGCACGGTCAGGACGCGTCCCAGATCACGCCGTTCGCGGCGGACCTCGCGGGCGGTGGCAACGACCACCCGGTCCCCGGCCACCGACACGATGTGATCGCAACTCCCTTGCGTGGAAAGAGCTTTGCGGATCCTGGGCGGCAGCTCCAATGCCTCGACGCGCGTGCCGATCGCGTCGCCGAGCCCGAGCAGCCGTTGCGCCTCGCCGTTGCACACCGTCACCACGCCCTTGCCGTCGATCGCGAACACCCCCTCGCCGACCCCGTGCAGCACCGCCTCTCGCTCCTGCATCAACTCGGCGAGTTCGTGCGGTTCCAGGCCGAGCGTCTGCCGGCGCAGGCGGCGGGCCAGCAGCACCGAGCCGACCACCCCGAGCAGGCACGCCCCTGCGGAATACAGGCCCACGATGTGCATCACCTCGGCGCCGTGCCGACGCAGGTCGTCGGCGTCGAAGCCGACGCTGACCTCGCCGACGACCGTGCCATCGGCCGTGCGGACGGGGACCTTCCCGCGCGCGGAGATGCCCAGCGTGCCGACCTCGAGGTTGGACACCTCCCGTCCCGCGAGCGCCGCGGTGGGGTCGGTGCTGACCCGCAGGCCGATCAGGTCCGGATTGGGGTGCGCCAGCCGGATGCCGCGTTCGTCGGTGACCACCACGAACAGCGCCCCGGTCGCCCGCCGGGCGGCCTCCGCGCGGGTGCGTACGCTCCCCTGCGCGTCGTCGGTCACCACCGCTGCGGCCAGCGTCGGATCGGAGGCCACGCTGCGGGCCACGGACAACGCGCGCTTCTCGTACTGGGCGGTCAACTGCGCGTCGAGCAGCCGGCTGATGAGGACGAAACCGAACCCGGCGACCACGACGACCAGCGCGAGCTGCAACAGCAGCATCTGCGCGATGAAGGAAAGGCGGGGTCGACTCATGAGGGGGGACGGTAGCCCCGTCGCCGATTCCTGCCCATCCCCGAGGTGCGCACAATGCGCAAAACGAGATCTATTCGAAACGTCGCGCGCAACGCGGGCAAGCCCACCGGCCGCGGCGGCCGTCGCTACGTTCCTCGGCCAACGGCCACTGTGACCGGCGGCACATCGACCCCTCGGGGTCGCCGCGGAAGGGATCCCTATGGCATCGCAACCCCTCGTGGAACTTCGCGGAGCGAGTAAAAGGTTCCCGACGCATACCGGCGGTGTACACACCGCAGTGCGCGATCTCGACCTGCGGGTCGACGCCGGCGAGTTCGTCGCCGTGGTCGGCCCGACCGGATGCGGCAAGTCGACCGCGCTGTCGCTGATCTCGGGCCTGGAACCGCCGTCGCGCGGCGAGGCCCTGGTGCGCGGCGTGCCGGTCGACGGCGTGCCCGACGGGGTGGGCTACATGTTCCAGCAGGACGCCGTGCTGCCGTGGCGCTCGGTGCTGGACAACGTCGCGGCCGGCCCCCGCTATCGCGGCGCCTCGCGGGCCGCCGCCAGGGACAAGGCCCGGGGCTGGGTTGACCGGGTCGGCCTCGCAGCGTTCGAGCACTACTACCCGCATCAACTCTCCGGCGGCATGCGCAAGCGGGTCGCGCTCGCCCAGACGCTGGTCAACGAGCCGAGTGTGCTGCTGATGGACGAGCCGTTCAGCGCCCTGGACGTGCAGACCAGGGCGCTGATGCAGGACGAATTGCTGCGGCTGTGGGCGGGCACCGGCGCGGCTGTCGTATTCGTCACCCACGACCTGGACGAGGCCATCGCGCTCGCCGACCGGGTCGTGGTGATGACCGCGTCCCCCGCCACCGTCAAGGACTCCTTCCCGGTGCCGCTGGCGCGCCCGCGCACGGTCGAAGAGATCCGGCTGACACCGCAGTTCCTGGAGATCTACCGCGAGATCTGGGAGTCGCTGCGCACCGAGGTCACCATCACCCGCGAACGAGGAGCCGGACATGCCGCCTGAATCGACGCCGATCACCCGGGGCGCCCCCGAGGAGACAGGCCCCGAGGCCCCCGCCCGGCCCCGGCCGGCCACGAGCGAGCCGGAGCCCGACCTCGGCGCGCTGGCCGTGCGCGCCCGGCGGCGGCGCGGCATGCGGATGTGGTCGCTGCGCGGCCTGCTGGTCGCGCTGTGGCTGGGCAGTTGGGAACTGGCCGCGACGCACTGGATCGACCCCTTCTTCTACTCCAAACCGACGTTGATCAAGGACCGACTGGTCGAGTGGTTTACCGACGGCACCAGCCAGGGCAGCATCTGGGAGCAGATCTCGGTGACCCTGCAGGAGGCCGCCGCAGGATTCGTCCTGGGGTCCGTCGCCGGGGTCGTGTTGGGGATCCTGCTCGGGCGGAGTCCGATGATCGCCGAGGTGATGGCGCCGTTCATCAAGGCCGCCAACGCCGTCCCGCGGATCGTCCTGGCCTCTCTGTTCGTGATCTGGTTCGGGCTGGGGCTGTCGTCGAAGGTGGCGACCGCGTTCGTGCTCGTGTTCTTCGCGGTGTTCTTCAACGCGTTCCAGGGCGCTCGGGAGGTCGACCGCAATCTGGTCGACAACGCACGGATCCTGGGCGCGAGCCGCACCCAGGTGCTGACCAGCATCGTGGTGCCCAGCGCCACATCGTGGATTCTCGCGTCGCTGCACTCGGCGTTCGGTTTCGCTTTGATCGGCGCGGTGGTGGGCGAGTTCACCGGTGCGAGCAAGGGCCTGGGGTTGTTGATCAACCGGGCGCAGGGCACGTTCGACGCCGCCGGGATCTACGCGGGAATGATCGTGATCACCGTCATCGCCCTCCTGGCCGAATCGCTGCTCGGGATCGTCGAGAAGCGCCTGTTGAAATGGCGTCCGCCCGCTGCGGCCGCCGAGATCCGGCTCTGACCCCTTCTCCTTTCGGCTGTTTTCCCGGCCGTGTCCCACGGCCCTTCCCAGGAGGTCTTCATGAAGGTTCACGCAAGCCTGGCCGCGGGCGTGGCGGCGGTGCTGGCCGCCGGCGTGCTGTCCGGGTGTCAGGACTCCCGTGACTCCGGTTCCTCGGGTTCGTCCGACTCCGGCCCGGCGAAGGCCAAGATCATGGTCGGCGGGATCGAGAAGGTCATCTACCTGCCGGCGATGCTCACCGAGCGGCTGGGCTACTTCAAGGCCGAGGGCCTGGACGTCGAACTGCTCACCGAGCCGGCGGGCGCCCAGGCCGAGAACTCGCTCATCAGCGGCGACGTTCAGGGCGTGGTCGGCTTCTACGACCACACCATCGACCTCCAGACCAAGGGCAAGTGCATCCAGAGCGTCGTCCAGTTCGCCAACATCCCGGGCGAGGCCGAGATGGTGGCCACGAGCAAGGCCGGCAGGATCACCTCACCGGCCGACTTCAAGGGGGCCAAGCTCGGCTTCACCAGCCCCGGCTCCTCCACCGACTTCCTGACCCAGTACCTGGCCACGGCGAACGGCGTCTCCACGTCCGAATACACCCCGGTCAAGGCCGGATCCGGACAGCCCTTCATCGCCGCGATCGACAACGGCGGCATCGACGCCGGGATGACCACCGACCCGACAATCGCGCAACTGGTCAACACGGGCAAAGCCAAGGTCCTGGTCGACATGCGCACCGTCGAGGGAACACGCAAGGCCCTGGGCGGCCTGTACCCGGCGAGCTCGCTGTACATGGACTGCGGTTGGGTCGGCCGCCACAAGGAGACGGTGCAGAAACTGGCGAACGCCTTCGTCAAGACCCTGCGCTACATCAACACGCACTCCGCCGCCGAGATCGCGGCCGTGATGCCGTCCGACTACGCCAACGGCGGGAAGGCGCTGTACGAGCAGTCGATCAAGGACACGATGGCCATGTTCAACGCGGACGGCCGGATGGACCCGGCGGGCGCCCGCAACGTCCTCGAAGTTCTGGGCAAGTTCTCCCCGAGCGTCAAGGACAAGAAGGACTCCGTCGACCTGACGAAGACGTACACCACGGAGTTCGTGGACAAGGTCGGCTGACCACTCCGCACCGGCGGCGGGGGGAGAGCACCGAAACGTTCGAACGGACTCGGCCGTTCGTTCACCTGCAGGAACTCCCGCAAGCCGAGGTGTCGTATCGGTGCCGATGATGCGTTCCTGTGGCGTTCCGGGTCGCACCCGGTTCCGGCCGTAGCCCGTTCCGGCCCGGATGCCTGCCGTTTCGTCGGCAGCCACGGGTTGTTCAACAGCTCTTCACGCAAAATGTGATTTGTGACATGGTACATGTCACGCAGTGGTCTGAGCGTTCCCCTTCCGGTCCGCTGCGGGCACCAACTGCCCTGCCGTCCCCGGGTTTTCGGCAGGGCGGGAACGATGACCACGCTCGCGCCGGCGCGTCCCGCAGGGACGCGGTCGACGACGAATCGCTCATGCCCTCGTACCACCCCACATCGGAGGCACGCCCACGCGCGTCCTCTGTCCCGCAAGGAGACGGTCTTTGCGAACCAAACAGGCACGACAGGGACTTCACCGCATAAGCATCGTCGCGATCTCCCTCGTCATGGGGTTAGGGCTGCTCACCCAGCCCGGATCGGCTGCTCCCGCCGACGGCCCCACGACGAGCACCGCGACCTCCACCACCGGGCCCCCGCCCACCGCCGGCGCCGCCCCCAGCGCCGCGACCGACCAGGCACCGCACACCCAGGGCAAGCCGCTGCCGGTGCCCGACCGGCAGCCGTTGTCCGCGGCCGCGACGGACACCGCCCGGCGCGACTACGACAACCCCTCGGTCGCCGTACTGCCGGCCCGGCCCTCGATGGCCGCCGACCAGCACGCCAAGGCGGCGGCGACCTGCGCGGTCGCCGACTTCGCGAGCCGGACCGGCAGCGCGCTGGTCCAGCAGATCAAGGCGTCGACCACGGACTGCGTCAACACGTTGTTCTCGATCACCGGGAGCGATGCCTACTGGGTCTTCCGCGAGGCGCAGATGACCACGGTCGCCTACGCCCTGCGCGACATGGCGGCCTCGTACCCGGGCAACGGCACTACGGGCGCCCCGCAACTCGTGCTCTTCCTGCGTGCGGGCTACTACGTGCACTGGTACAACCCGACCACCGTGGGCAGCTATGGCCCCACGTTGCAGAACGCGATCCGGTCCGGGCTGGACACCTTCTTCGCCAACGCGCACTCCTGGGACGTTACCGACGCCAACGGCGAGACCCTCGCCGAGGCCGTCACCCTGATCGACAGCGCCGAGGAGAACGCGCGCTATCTGTCGGTCGTCAAGCGGCTGTTGGCGGGCTACAGCAGTTCGTACAACGTGTCGCGCTGGATGCTTATCGCGGTCAACAACGTCTACACCGTCCTCTTCAGGGGTCACCAGGTACCGGCGTTCGTGACCGCGGTCCAAGCCGACCCCAGCGTGATCGACTCGCTCGACGCCTTCCTGATCGCGCACCGCGATCTGCTCGGCACCGACAACGCGTTCCTGACCGTCAACGCGGGCCGCGAACTCGGTCGCTTCGTGCAGTACGCGCCGCTGCAGGCCAAGGTGCGGCCGATGGTTCTCAAGCACCTGCGGGCGAGCTCGATCACCGGACCGAGTGCCGCGATGTGGGTCGGTCTGGCCGAGATGACCGACTACTACGACAAGGCACAGTGCGCCTACTACGACACCTGTGACCTCCAGACACGGCTGGTCGCGGCCGTGCTCACCGTCGACTACACCTGCAGCGCCAGTATCCGCATCCGCGCGCAGGAGATGACCCCGGCCAACCTCACCGCCGCGTGCACCAGCCTGCGCAACCAGGACGCCTACTTCCACGGCGTGGTCGCCGACAACGGTCCCGTCGCCAACGACCGCAACACCACCATCGAGGTCGTGGTCTTCGACTCCAGCACCGACTACCAGACCTACGCCGGCGCGATGTTCGGCATCGACACCAACAACGGCGGCATGTACCTCGAGGGCGACCCCGCCGCGGTCGGCAACCAGCCGCGCTTCATCGCCTACGAAGCCGAATGGGTCCGGCCCGCGTTCGAGATCTGGAACCTCAACCACGAGTACACGCACTACCTCGACGGCCGCTTCGACATGTACGGCGACTTCAACGCCGGCATCTCGACGCCGACCATCTGGTGGATCGAGGGCTTCGCGGAGTACGTCTCCTACTCCTACCGCAACGTCCCCTACGACGCGGCGATCACCGAGGCGGCCAATCGCACCTACGCCCTGAGCACGGTGTTCGACACCACCTACTCCCACGACACCACCCGCATCTACCGCTGGGGCTACCTCGCCGTGCGCTACATGCTGCAAAAGCACCCCGCGGACATCACTCGACTCCTCGGCTACTACCGCACCGGCAACTGGACCGGCGCACGCACCTTCCTGACCTCCACCATCGGCACCCGCTACGACAGCGACTGGTACACCTGGCTCGCGGCGTGCGCCGCCGGCGACTGCGGCGGCGGCGGAACTCCCGCCAACCGCCCGCCGGTAGCCGGCTTCATCAGCACCGTAAACGGCACCTCGGTCGCCTTCACCGACACCTCCACCGACCCCGACGGCACCATCGCCACCCGCGCCTGGGACTTCGGCGACGGCACCACCTCGACCGCGGCCAACCCGAGCAAGACCTACGCCGCCGGCACCTACACCGTGCGGCTGACCGTCACCGACAACCAAGGCGCCACCGCGAACGTCACGCACACCGTCACGGTCACCGGCGGCGGTGGCGGCGCGACCGAGTGCACCGACCCCGACATCCGGGCACTGGGCAGGAACTGCCGGCGCAGCGCCCTGTCCGCAGCGACCGACGACGCCGTGCAGCTCTACATCTACACCCCGGCGGGCACCGCAAGCCTGAACATCGTCACCGCCGGCGGCACGGGCAACGCCGACCTCTACTACAACAGCGACGTATGGGCCTCGAACACCGCCTACACCGCCAAGTCCACCAACACCGGTAACGCCGAGACGCTCACCATCCCGGCACCGCCGGAGGGCTACCACTACATCACCCTCCACGGAACGCAAGCCTTCACGGGCATCACAGTGACCACGACCTACTGACCGGACCGGGGTGAGGCCCGATCGGCGGTTCCGTCGCTGATCGGACCTCACCCGAACCGGAGCACGGCACAAGGCGGCGGGTCAATGGGCCGGTCGGTAGACCGCCCACGGACCCGCCGCCACTCGACGTCGACTCGCGGGGGCAAACGGCCGCGGACGCTGCGGCGAACTCGACACGACGTCGGGCCCCGCAACGGCGGGACCGGGAGAATTCGGTTCGGTTGTCGCCTTCGCGGGACTGGAACGAAGCGCCTACCCGCCTGGCGGGTGCGGAGCCGGTGGTCGGGGGACCGGGGTCCCACGAATGGGGACCGTGCCACGAAAATCCCGGAGGTATCTTCAATGCTCATTTTCAACCTCACCGTCCTGAGATTTCGTCGTCCACTGCGAGCGTGTTCAGGTTCCGGTGACGGGAGAGTTCCCTTCTCGGGTTACCCGAGCGGCCGGAGTCCGTGGGTTCGCCGTGTTCCCGGCGCGTACGCGGATCCATACGCACGGCCGAGGGTCACGTCGAACGCATTCTGCGCAAGCTCGCTCCGGCCGGGCTGGTGGGTCGCCCAAGTGCACGTCCGAGACGGCGCGGCCGAAGCCGTCACACTGCGCAACGTGCCCTCGTACACGGCGGCCTCGACCTCCACGTCGACGTACCGGGATACGGTCCGATCGGTTACGACCTCGCCTACGGAGGCAACTTCCACGCGATCCTGCCGCTCGCCGAGTTCGAACTGCCCTTCGAGCGCGCCCGGAAGCAGGAAATCCTGGACGCCGGACTCGCCCTGATGGCCGCCATCGACGCGGCCGGACCGCCCGAACACCCTGACGATCCGTCGATCTGCGGTTGTCACCACCTTCAGTTCTTCGTTCCCGGAGCGACCCCGCGGCACTCACGCCACGCGATGGCCATCCATCCCGGTTGGTTCGACCGTTCTCCCTGCGCACCGGCACGTCGGCACGCATGGCGCAACTGCACGCCCGCGGCGAACCGCCGTCGGACGCGACTTCCCCAACGAGTCGTTCATCGGCACCACCTTCACCGGTCGCCTGGTCGAGGAGACGACCGTCGCAGCCCGTCCCGCCGTAATCCCCACCGTCACCGGACGTGCCTGGGTGACCGGCACCGCCCAGTACCTCCTCGACCCCACCGACCCCTTCCCCGGAGGGTTCCTCCTGTGACCGTCACCTCGCACAACCCCACCGAACCCACCGACCAAATCCTCGTGCTGCGGGCCCTGGGCCCGGACGGCACCGCCGAGACGGTCAAGCGCGCCCGCGCGCACGCACCACAATGGCTCGCCCTCGGTACCGCCGGACGCTGCGCCGCGCTCACCAGGGCCGCCGAGGCCGTCGAGGCGCACGCGGCCGAACTCGTCGACCTCGTCGTACGCGAGGTCGGAAAGCCGCTCACCGAGGCACGAGGAGAGGTCGCCCGCACGTGCGCAATCTGGCGCTACTACGCCCAGGCGCCCTATGCGCCGACCAGAGCGGTACACGAAACCGCCGTCGTCGAGGGCCTGTTGCTCACCCGTCGGCGCCCCCACGGGGTGGCCGGGCTGATCACCCCGTGGAACTTCCCGCTGGCGATCCCCACGTGGAAGGCCGCACCAGCTTTGGCCGTCGGCAACACCGTCGTCCTCAAACCGGCCGCCGAAGCCACGGCGTGCGCGCTGTTATTGGCCGAACTCGCGCAACTGCCCGATGGCGTGCTCACCGTGGTGTGCGGGGGAGGAGAGGAGGGTCGGGCCCTCGTAAACACCGCCGACGTCATCTCCTTTACCGGGTCCACACCCGTCGGCCGGGCCGTTCTCCTGGCCGCCACCGCGCGCGGAGTGCCGATCCAGGCCGAGATGGGTGGGTTCAACGCCGCCGTCGTGCTGCCGGACGCGGACATCGACCAGGCTGCGGCCGACCTGGCCTCGGCCATCGCCAGCCACGCCGGGCAAAAGTGCACCGCCACCAGCCGGGTGATCGCCGTCGGGTCCGCCTACGAGCCACTGCGCGATGCGCTGACCAAGGCGCTCGCCGACATCGAGCCCGCCGACCCTTCGAACGCGACGACAGTGTGCGGTCCGCTGATCTCCTCGATGGCGCGAGACCGAGTCGTGCGAGGGATCGACTCGGCCCGCGAGTCGGGAGCCGAAATCCTGGTGGGCGGTGGGATCCCTTCGCGTGAGGGCTGGTTCCTGGAACCGACGCTGCTGGTGGACGTGCCGCGAGAGCACCCGCTGAGCACGAAGGAGTTCTTCGGCCCGGTCGCGATTCTGTTGCGAGCGGCGGACACGGACGGGGCCTTTGCGCTGGCGAACGCGACCCCACACGCGCTCGCCGTCTCCCTCCATACCAGCGACCTGGACGCCGCCCTGATCGGCGCCGACCGCCTGGACGCGGGCATGATCAAGGTCAACGGCCCATCCACCGGCGTCGACTTCCACCTGCCCTTCGGTGGCGTCAAGGCCGCGAGCCACGGCACGCGCGAACAGGTCCGCGCCGCGCTCGACTTCTACACGGTCGACCGCACTGTGAGCTTGCTGCCCGCCCGGGCCTCCCGATGACCCGGGACCCGGTGGTCGTCGAAACCGTCGACTACCACACGGCAGGTGAGCCCATTGGGATCGTACGCACCGGACTGCCCGTCGTCGCCGGCGACACGGTCGCCGAGCGCCACGCGATCGCGATCGGCGTGGGAGGCCGCCCCACCGCCCCGCGCCCAAGCCCTCACAGTGGTTTCCTGTGACTCTATGAGGAACACCATGACCGGCCTCAAACTGCAACACATCCTTTCGGTCCAAGAGCGACTGCGCGACAAGGTCACTCATGTGCCGCGCGCCGCGTTGATCTCCGGCGAGTCGCGACCCCGCCCGATCTACTCGGCTCCGGCCCTGGCCGCCGATCTCGGCGTCTCGGCGACCCCGGTTCGCGAGGCGATGCTCGACCTCATCAGCGAGGGACCGGTCGAGGCGGTCCGCAACCGAAGCTTTCGGATCGCCGAGCTCACCGACGCCCGACTTGACGAGTACGCCGAGGTCCGAGCCCTGATCGCGGTGCCCACCATCGGGCGGGTGGCCAGAATCGCGCCCACCGAGCAACTGGAGTCGTTGCGGCCCGAAGCAGAGAGGATCGTGCTCGCTGCTCGTGAACACGACCTGATCGGATACCTCGAGGCGGACCGCACGTTCCACCTGAACCTGCTCGGCCTGGCCGGCACCGCCAGCCTGGTCGAATTCGTCGGCAGAGTGCGCAACCGGTCGCGCCTGTACGGCCTCTTGCGTCTGGACCGGGCGGGAATGCTCGTCTCCTCGGCGGAGGAGCACCGGGAACTGCTCGACCTGCTGATCACGGGCGAAGCCGACACCGCACAGGACCACATGGCCCACCATCTGGGCCACGTCCGCTCGCTGTGGGCCGACGATCTCGCGCCCACGGGAACGACCGCGGACGCTCTCACGTCACCTGCGCCCGAAGCGGCGCTGAGTTCGACGCGATTCCACATGGGAGCGCACCGGCCCACGCCGGTTGTCCCACCGCCTCCCGGCGGCGGCATCGGTCGCGACGCCGATCCTCGGCGGCACATCTGCGCGCGGCTGGCTCCGCGATCCGCCGCCCTCCCCGCCGCCACGGCGGCGTGCCCCCGCCGTGGCGGCGGATCGCAACCGGGTTCGGCGGTGCCGCTCACGCGGAGGGTCGATCCTCGCTATCGTCCCGCTCGGCGTCTCAGCCCAAGAGGGTGCCCATCCATTCCTCGATGCCAGCCACCGTCTGCGGCAGCCCAGCCGACATCATGTGCGCGGTCGGCCGTGACGACGAGGTCGTCCTCGATGCGCACACCGATGCCACGCAGTTCGAGGGGCAACGTCTCGTCGTCAGGCTGGAAGTACAGACCCGGCTCGACAGTGAGCACCTGCCCGGCGGCGAGCGTACCGTCGAGGTAGGTCTGCGACCGGGCCTTGGCGCAGTCGTGCAGTCAAGACCGAGCATGTGGCCGCTGCCACACAGGGTATAGCGACTGAAGATGCCGCCACCGCTGCCGCCAGCCGCATCGACCGACCGGCGTCGGCCGTTCCCCCACTGATCCGACGCCGATGCCGTTGCCTCGCATGCCGACCGGGGCAACGGCACACGCATCGCGCCCGCGTTCCCGACCGCCGGCGCGAACGACCTCGACTGAGCCGGCACCCTCGCCGAACGGATCCGATCCAGGGTCGGGCGCAACTCCCAGGCTCTCTCGCCCACCCGCCCGCTCGCAAAGCGTCGTGCGCCGGACTCGCAAACCGCCGCGCACCCTACCGCCCCAAGCAGCGGTTTCCAAACGATCACTCGCAAGCCACGGTGCTCCGCCACATCCGGAACCTTCTGTTTCCGTGGCCCCGCGGGTCTGTAAAGAGAACGGTGTAACGGGGTCGGTGTAGTGGTCAGTTGCGGGCGGCGGACAGGCGTCCGTCGAAGGCGATATCGAATGCGTTCAGGGCTGCTTTCCAGCGCATGGTCCAGCGTTTGCGGTCTTGCCGGTCGGGTCGAGGGACATGATCGCCATGTAGACGCACTTGAGTGCGGCCTGCTCGCTGGGGAAGTGGCCCCGGGCCTTGACCGCCCGCCGGATCCGGGCGTTGACCGACTCGATCGCGTTGGTCGAGCAGATCACCGTGCGGATCTCGGTGTCGAAGTTCAGGAACGGCACGAACTCCGACCAGGCGTTCTCCCACAACCGCACGATCGCCGGATACTTCTTCCCCCAGGCATCGCCGAACTCGACGAACCGCTCCAGCGCGGCCTCCTCGGTGGGTGCCTGGTAGACCGGTTTGAGGGCCTTGGCGATCTTGTCCCAGTCCTGGCGGCCGGCATAGCGGAAGCTGTTCCGCAGCAGGTGGACCACGCACGTCTGCACCACGGTCTTCGGCCAGACGGTCTCGACTGCGTCGGGTAGGCCTTTGAGGCCGTCGCAGACCAGCATCAAGACGTCGTCGACACCACGGTTCTTGATCTCGGTCAGCACGTGCAGCCAGAACTTGGCCCCCTCCGCGCCGTCGCCGGCCCACAGGCCGAGGATGTCGCGGTGGCCCTCGGTGGTTACGGCGAGAGCGACGTAGATCGGCCGGTTGGCGACCTTGCCGTCTCGCACCTTCACGTTGATGCAGTCCACGAACACGACCGGGTAGACGCGGTCGAGCGGCCTGTTCTGCCACTCGGCCATGCCGTCGAGGACCTTGTCGGTGATCGTGGAGATCGTCTGCCGCGACACGTCGGCCCCGTGGACCTCGGCGAGGTGGGCCTGGACCTCGCCGGTGGTCAGGCCCTTCGCGGGCAGCGAGATCACCATCTCGTCCACCCCCGACAGACGCCGCTGCCGTTTGCGGACGATCCGCGGCTCGAACGAGCCTTCCCGGTCCCGCGGCACCGATATCTCCACCGGGCCCACGTCCGTCAGCACGGTCTTCGCGCGGGTGCCGTTGCGCGAGTTCCCGCTGTTGTCCCCGGCCGGGTCGTGCTTCTCATAGCCGAGGTGGTCGGTGATCTCCCCCTCGAGGGCGGACTCCAGGATCCGCTTCGTCAGCTGCTGCAGCAGCCCGCCCTCGCCCACCAGGTCCAGCCCCTGGGCACGTGCCCGGCCGACCAACTCGTCGATCAACCGGCCGTCAACAGCTCCATCGGCGACGCCTTCAACCAGGCTGTCCTGCACAGGCTCTGACATCACGTCAGTCATCCTCGGTGTCACTTTCATGATCAAGTTCCACCGTTAGTTTTACAGTCCCGGCCCCGCCCGCGAGTGTCCGAGGTCGTGTACAAGGGCCGCCTGGGACAGTATGTGTTCGCGAGCGCAGCGGCGCATGGTCGCCACCCGCTCAGCCGGAGGCCTGCTTCCCCTGGCAGAGCTTCGTTTCGATCGCGGTGAGCATGCGCCCTGCAACAACCGCCGCGGTCGCTTCGTCGTCCACCTGCTTGTCCTTGAGCATGTCCTTCGCCAACTCGTTGACAGACAGGTCGCGCGTCGTCGTCAGGAGGCTGCCGGGCACCCAGCGGCCTTGGCCGTCGCGCGTGCACAGGCGTTCGCGCGTCGCCTTCGCGTTGAGCACCTGGTCGTCGAGGGTGCGCTTCCTGCCCTGTTGGTTTTGGTCTTCGTGGTGGGCGTGGGCGGGGCAGTGTCCGGTGGCAGGTGTTCTGGAGGGTGTCGAGGACCCGGTAGAGCGTCGGCGTGGGCGGCGGTGACCAGGGTGACGTGGTGATGCCATCCGCGCCAGGTCCGCCCGTCGTAGTGGAACCCGAGGCCGTGTTTCAGTTCGCGGTAGTCGTGTTCGACGCGCCATCGCATCTTCGCGAGCCGGACCAACTCGGCGACGGGTGTGTCCGGGGGCAGGTTCGTCAGCCAGTGGTCGGTCGGCGCGTGGGCGTCGGCCGGCCACTCGGTGAGCAGAGTGAACACGGGCAGCACCCCGTCCCAGGCGATGTCGGCGTCCCCGGCGGCGGCCCGGGCGAGCCGCCGGGGGGCCTTGCCAGCCGGTCGCTACGCGGTCGTGGCGAACCGCGAGCGCATCGCGCCGCGCGAGCCCCGGCGCCACACGACCTCGACGAAAGCCTCCCGCCCCGCGGCGACCCCGTGCTCCACCAGGGAGCGGGCCCGGTCCCGATACCGGGGCGACGGACGCGGTCCCAGGCCCGCGTACGCGATCGTCGACGGGACGGCGTCGCCGGTGTGGGCGATCTCGTCGCCGCGCACCGCGACCACGAAATCGAGCCCCCGCGCGCCGAGTTCGTATCGGAACCCGCCGATCTGCCCGTATCCGGCGTCCGCGACGATGACCGGCGGGACCAGCCCCCACCCGATCAGGGTGTCGATCGCGTCCAGGGCCAGGCGCCACTTCTCGACGTGCCCGACATCCTCGGGAACCCCGGCCCGACTCCGCCGCACCGGATCCCCCGCCCACTCCTCGGGCAGGAACAGCCGCCACTGCAACGGACACGACATCGCGTCCGTCGCCGCGTGGACACTGACCCCCACCTGGCAGTACGCCCGTTTGCCCAGCGCGCCGCAGTACTGCCGGGCGACCCCGACCGACGCCCTCCCGCACTTGGGGAACGACGTGTCGTCCACCACCCACACCCGCGGGTCGATCGCCGCACACATCCGCTCCGCGACCCGCCGCAACACCCGTTGGTGGTCCCACGGCGAGTCCGCCACGAACTGCTGCAACGCCTGCGCGTTCCCGTCCGGAAGCCGCTCAGCCATCGGCACGATCGACTTCCGCTAGGGCCTGTTCTGGGTTCGGATCACGGTCGTGTGGGGAGGCTGCGGAGCCAGAGGATGGCGCCGCGTAGGTGGAGCCCGGCGAGGTAGCTGTCCGGGGTCTTGTCGGTCCGGAAGGCGATGCCACGCCAGTCCTTCATCCGGTTGATGCAGCGTTCGGCGGTGTTGCGCTGCTTGTAAAGCTCGGGGTCGTGGCTGACCGGGCGGCCGCCGCGGCGGCCTTTGCGCTTGCGGTTGGCGGCCTGGTCGGCCTTCTCCGGGATCACCGCCTTGATGCCGCGCAACGTCCGCCCCCAGGTCGCCCGCGCCGCCCGACACGCGTACCCGGGAACACCCGTCCCGCCGACACAGGTCCGCCACGAGGTGCTCGAACTCGCGACCGCTCATGGAGTCCACCCCCGCGAGCGAGACCGCCGTCGACCGGCGCGACGACGCCCCGTACCTCCGGAGCGGGGCGACGCGGTGCAGCACGAACAAGCCGATGCCGGTCACGAACAGCAGCGCCGCGACCCGGTAGGAGGCCACCCTGGGGGCTCCCAGCGCCTGCGTGGCACCTGTCGATGTCAGGCACGCGAACCCCCAGGCGACGGTGAGAAGTTCGCCGACCGTCAGGTCCTGCTTCTTCTTCCTCTTGCTCAAGATCTCGGTTCCTCTCGGGCGGTTTCGGGCGGGAGGTGACGACGGAGCGGGTCGTCAACGCGGGGCGTGGGGTGTCCGCGACGGCACGGGACCGGTTGTCCGACGAAAGGCGCGCCATCGGCGTGCGGACTCGGCGATTCGGCCCGGTGACGTCGCGGGGACGTCGCGGAACCACCGCGGGGCGGGCGCCCTGACCACGCGGGGGCCGCGAAGCGGGCCGACCACGCCGGCGCGACCCGGAGCCGAGATTCTCCCATCCGGGAGTTGCCCCGTCGAGATCGCACATCGGCGAGACCGGGGTTGCGTGCGGTTGCGATCCGGGCTCCGGAGCGGGCTCATCGTGGTCGACGCGGGCAGACGGCGCGGTCGCGTACTGCTCTCGATCTCGTGAACATCTCGACCCGCCTCACAACGTCCGCCGTCGCGGAACCGGCGAACAAACGCTTCCGGTTCCCGCGTTCCGGCTCGGGTTCCGTGACGCGGGCACGGTGAGTGACCTGCGAACCGAACCAGCGTTTTGGGAAGTTGCCTGGAATCGACTCCCGGTGGCTTGCGATCGTCGACGGTGTGGAGAGCCGCAGCGAGTCGGCGCCCTTCGCGCCGGGGCGCCCCGGCCATCGATGAGGGCTCGATTCCGCGGGGTGCCGTTCGGGTGGTTCCCGGTCCGACCTCCGTTACCGGACGGGTCGGTTGGGTCATGCTGGGGTCGAAGGTCCGCCGAAGGCTGCCGGATCGAAGCGTGAGGAGGTCCGATGATGCGTCGAGGAAGCCGCCGCCCGGCCGTGGCGGCTGCGGTGATGGCGGCGGTGACGCTCCTGCCGGGCCCGGCGCAGGCGCAACCACACCCTTCCACGACAGCGTCGGCACCGTCGGTGTGCGCGGACGAGCCCCGCGACGCGGTGGCGCAGGTGTGCGCGGACCCGGCGGAGAACATGTACGGCGTCTTCCTGACGTTCGTCCACCGCCCGGTGGCTTACGGTGCGGGTTCGGACCCGGCGGGGGAGGCGTACAACAGCACCCGCATGTTCACCGCGGACGACATGGGCCGCTCGTTCGAGATGGGCCTGCGTGCCCGCAACGACCCCGGCGGGACGCGGTATCAGCCGTTCTGGGCCAACCACGGCGAGAACTACGAGTTCCACGCGATCGGCCCCGAACACAACGTCGCAGACAACCGCTTCCACAGCTGGATGGCCGTCCCCACCTGCTCCGGCTGCGCCACCTGGCGCATCCACCACGACTTCAACCCGGTCGGCGAGACCTCCGCGCAGGGCGCCCCGTTCGCCCGGCACACCGTCACCGGCTGGGACCTCCCCGCCGAATACGCGCAGAGCTCGTTCCCGCGGACACAGGACCGTATCCGCTACCTCAACGGCAACGGCCAGTTCCTGCGCCACCCCACCACACACCTGAGCGTCCGCGCCCCCGCCGGGAACTGCGAACCCGGCGCCGACCCCGCCTACTGCTTCCGCTTCACCACCACACTGAACACCACCGGCGACCAACTGGTGTCCTGGGACGTGGCCAAGGACGTCGTCACCCCCACCCCACGCACCACCCGCAGCGCCAACCCCACACCACCCGCCACCGCTTCGCCCGCACCCACCGTCGCGATCCTCAACGGCGTCGACCAACGCGCCCTGCAGGCCTGCGCGAACACCGAACCCGACACCTGCCTGGACCGCGTCCCGGGCCTGCACGCCTGCGTCGACGCCGGCCTGCCCTGCAACGCCACCCCCGAACCCACGACCCACGAAGCCACCCGAAGCCACGACGCGATCGACACCCAGGACCAGGCCCTGGCCGCCACCGCCCGGCTTCGCCCGGGCACCGACCCCGACGCCCGCGCCCACGCCGCGACCATCCCAGCCGGCACGACCGAAGGCCCGGGGCAACGCCCGGCGTGGGTGGTGACCTCCCCGACCGGGCGCATGCGCGCGTTCACCGGCGGCCGACGCGAACACACCGGCTACCGCCTCACCTTCGACGCCCGCACCGGCGCCCTCGTCCACGCCTGCCTCGGCCCCACCTGCACCCCATGACCCGGACCACACCCACCCCACACCACCTCCACGACCGCGAACCCCGGAGGCCACCCGTGACACCACCACGCCCGCGGCCGCGCCGCCGCGCGCTGCGCCGCGTCCTGGTCCCGATGGTCGCGGCCCTGCTCACCCTGGCCGCAGCCCCCGCCGACACCACCCCCTCCGCCGGCGCCGGCCCGGCGGGGATCGGGCCGGCGGCGCGGGCGGCCCTGGCGGCGGACCTGCGCCAGGAGTGCGCCCGGCATCCCGTCGAGGCGGCGTCGCCGACGGGGTGGGTGAGGAGCCGGTTCGAGGTGTGTGTGCATCGGCGTCGGGAGGTGGTGTTGGTGACGAAGGACCGGCCGCCGAAGCGGTTGGGCACGATGTGGTTCGACGAGTGGCAACTCGGCTTCGCCTACGACGGCGACCGCCGCGTGGACTTCGTCTCCAGCCTGGAGAACATCCAGGCCTCGACCGTGCCCGGGCAGGACGCCCGCACCTGGCCCATCCGCGTCACCTACAGCGCCACCGTCTCCGACGGCGGCGGCGCCGACATCGTCCGCCCCGCCGGCCAGGACCGCACCGACCTGTGGGGCGCGTGGGACGCCCGCCCCCAGACCGTCCTGACCTACACCTCGCCCGACGGCGCGGTCACCACACCCTTCAAGAAACTCTTCTCCACGATGCTGGTGCGCTTCGAGGTCACCGGTCCACCAGGGGCGGACCCCTACGTCGACGAACGCAGCGCCGTCTTCCGGGTGCGGTTCGACTCCGCCGGGCGCGTCGCCGGCAAGACCCGCGGCACCGTCTTCCCCGACCACAAGCCCACGTTCGCCGTCAGCCTGGGCAACCCGGACGAGGACGAGAGCGCCC
The DNA here is from genome assembly GCF_042956465.1 of Embleya sp. NPDC008237. Classification (NCBI taxonomy): domain Bacteria; kingdom Bacillati; phylum Actinomycetota; class Actinomycetes; order Kitasatosporales; family Streptomycetaceae; genus Embleya; species Embleya sp. NPDC008237. The sequence goes on along the minus strand of NZ_JBIBGL010000020.1, from coordinate 59,924 downwards.
GCCACATCGACGACGCCCTGCGCCACCCCGTCAAGACGTTCCCCCCGACCGTGGGCAAGAACGTCCCCGCCGAACTCCACCGCCTGATCGACCCCGCCCTCCAGGAACAGAACCGCGCGGCCGCGGGGAAGGTGTGCACCGAAGTGTGGGGGGACTGGGCCGGGCAGCGCCTGGACTGCGACGAGTACCCGTTCGCCGCGACGAAGGAGGGCGCCTCCCTCAGCGGCGGGCATTTCTCCGCACGCCTGATCGACCGCGACGACAACCAACGCGTGGGCAGCCGGTTGGGCAGCACCTTCTACGGCGAACACCGCATGCTCGACGGCGACGCCTTCCTCGTCACCGTCGTCCCCTGATCATCGGACTCGTCGGTCTTAGGACCGTCCGCTTCCCCGCCGGTTCCAGCCCTTGGGGCCGTCCCTGGTGTCGCGGGTGCGGAAGAACGCGAGGAGGGACCCGGTCGGCGCCGAGACCACTCGCAACATCGGCGTCGTGATGGAGGGGGCGTGCGACCGCGAGGCCCGCGCGATCACCCGCCGCGCCGCCGCCCGGCACGACATCACCGCCCGCGACTGCGGCGACGCGATCGCGTTCCGGGACGTCACCGGGCCACTCGACCCCGCCGACCTGTCCACGATCCTCGCCGATTCGAACCCGGCGGCGACCGAACGGGACGCGTACTTCGTTTCGTTGGCCCGCTACCAGGCGAATGTGAACGCTCGCTACGAACGGTTTTTGACCGAGATCGGCCGCTCCGAGGCGGAGGATCTGCACGCGCTGATCCTGACGACGGTGATCGGCGGTGACGTGTCGAGGCTGTGCGAGTGGCTCGACCGCCGCCACGGGCCCGGGACGTTCACCGCGCTGTTCCTGTCCCCGGGCTACCTCGCCCCCGAAGCCGCCTTGCTTCGCGACGACTTCCCGGCCGCCGGCTGACCGCCACCGGCCACATCGCGCACCATGGGAAGCCGGACCCACCCCGTGGGTCCGGCTTCACCCGTGCCCGGACGCGAACGACCCGGGCGGATCACGAGGACCCGAGGCCGCCCGGCTCAGGGCGTGCGGGCGGGGTGGTCGAACCACGCCGTCACGGACCGCTTGTAGCCGTCGGGCATGGACAGGTCGGGGATCTCCGCGCGGGTGAACAGGCCGATCTCGCAGTGCTCGTGGCTGAGGACCGGGGCGGTGTCGGCGTCCGGGAGATGGATGCCGTAGGTGACGATCAGGACGTGGCGCCCGGGCAGGGGTTCGTAGACCCACGTGTCCAACAGGGGCCCGGTCCGGGCCTTCCAGGCGGTCTCCTCCTCGATCTCGCGCACCACGCACTCGGCCGGCTCCTCGCCCGACTCCAGTCGTCCGCCCGGCAGTTCCCACTCCCGCCGCTCGTTGCGCAGCAAGAGCACGCGATCGCGGGGGTCGACCACGACGCCCTTGACCGAGACCGGCCAGGTACGGGAAGCGGGTGTGTTCACGAATTCCTCCATCTGCTCGGCCGCCGACGCTCGGGAAATCGCCTGCAGGGCCCGCGACCAAAGGGCCGTGTCAGTCTCCCGCACGACGCCCATGCCCGGGCGGGATTCCACGTTCGCGGGCCGACGACCGGGCCGGCGGCACACCGGGGCACCGACATGCGACGAGTGGCGTCGTCGGCCGGTGCGTGACGCGTGGCCGGTGGTGCGGGTGAATCCGGGCGGGCGAACATCGGGCGCGGGTCGGGTCCTGCGCGCGTCAGTGGGGCGTGGCAGCCGGGGGCGCGGTGCGGATGGTGTCGATCATGGCGCGGACGGCGGGGATGTCCGCCTCGGAGGAGTTGAGCTTCACCAGGTGGTCGCGGTCGGCCCAGATGCACGACGCATAGGCGCGTTGTGCCGGGGTTCGGGCGTCGGGGGCGGGTCGTGCGGGGGCGGAGTCGCAGGTGATCCGGCCGCCGTTCGCGCGTTCGAGGATGTGCCGTTCCCCGGGGTCGAGCGGGACGTCCGCCCGGACCTCCTCGATGTCGTCGGAGAATTCGGCGAACACGTCCAGGGCCGAGGTGGGTCCGCGTTCGGCGGTGACCACGAGGATGCGACCGGGCTGGTCGTAGCCGTCGTCCCGGGCCGGATACAGGTAGTAGGCGCCCTGGCGGTCGACCATGTCGGTGCCACCGAGGAAGTACGAGTACTCCCGCAACGCGGTCACGGGTCGTCGGTCGCCGTCGCCGTCCAGGCGGCGGGTGAAATCGGCGCCGCGTCCGTCGGCCACGATCCGCGTGGCGCCCGCGAGGACGGGCGGAAGATCCGCGAGCGGCCGGGAACCGGGCGTGGACGCCTGCGTGCACGCGAGCGGCGACAACGCCACCACGAGTGCGGCCGACGCCGCCTGGACCGGACGTAACGAACGGGACCGTCGCATGGGACCAACCTCCGAAACCGGACGTCACCGCGATCACGGGCGTCCTCGAGTAGGTGCGATCGAACAATCTTTCCCGCCCGAGTGCAACCACGGGCGACGTCGCCGACCGGGACCGGACACCCACGCACGCCCCGTTCCCACACCACCGCCGGCGCCGCCCCCAGGACCTTGCACGGCAACGAACGCGCCTACGAGGGGGATAGGTTCGACGTCGGGGCAGGTTGCCGAGGAGGCGAGGCGGTATGACCGACAGGACACAAGGCACCGTTTTCACGGAGTACGGGAGCTTCTACCTCGTGCCCGGGGAGGACCGACCCCGGAGCTGGGCGCAGTCCTTGACGACGGGGCTGGTCTCGGCTCGCGGGGAGGACGTGCGCATCAGCACCGGGACACAGACCGGTGAGGTGCCGTTGGCCACCGAGACCCTCGACCGGGAGCCGCCCCTGGAGCCCGGTTGGGAGGACGTCGCGGAGGTCTCCGTCGCAGCTCCCTCGGGAAGGCTGCGTGTGCTGGAGTCCCGGCATCCGTTCCTGTTCGGCGACCTCGCCGCGTTCGGCCCCGGGGACTACCGCGTGCGGGTGCACGCGAACCGCCGCGGCGACGAACGCGCCGGCCGCGGAGGCGGGGACTCCTATCTCCTCCAAGTCTGGCCGGCCCCCTGGGCCGAGGAGAAACTCGTCCGCCTGTGCGAGGAATCACGACGCGGACTCGAATCCGCGATGAGGTTCGCCCGCGAACCCCTCCCCGACGTTCCGCGACCGCCCCGCGGCGACCCCCGACCCGAACCCCGCCCCGTGCCCGCACCCGGCGGTCGCCGCGTCGCATACCTGGAGGGTGCGCTGCCGGAGCCCACGACACCCCCGGCCGACAATGGCCGACAATGACCGACCGGGACGCATCACGACCGGTGAACATCACCGACGCCGGGCGGGCCCCGTGTGACGACGATCGATGGTGGCGAACGGCGGTCGCGTCGTCGGCAGGTCGCGGCTTCGTGCCGATGCGGGGTGCGGGTTCCCCGTGAAGGCCGGGCGGTCCGGTCACCGGGCCGCCGACGGCAATTCGACACCACCGTCAACCAGGCGTGTCGGGACCTGTGCGAGCATGCCAACACCCCTCGAATTCCTTACGATTAGTCAGGTTCTCGCGTCGGAATGCGGTAGGATCTGAGGTGTCGGTGTCATCGTGGGAGAGGTCGGGCGGATGAGCGACGAGAGCCGGGCGTCCGATCAGGGCGAGCGGACCGAACCCCCGCACCGCCTCCCGGCCGGGTCCGGTCCGGACGTGGCGCTGGGTGTGGAGGAGGTCCGCCGCAAGTGGGCCCAAGTGGTGGCCGACGCCGCCGCCGGCGCCCGGATCGTGATCCACGCCCCCCACGGCGTCCGAGCCGTGCTGGCGCCGCCCACCCCGGATGTGATCGCCGCACAGGGCGAGTTGCCCGCCTTCACGATGACCGCCGCCCGCCAGGGCCTGGGCAACCTCGTACGCGCCGCCGCGACGGGCACGCCGCAACTGGTGCTGCGCTACCGCACCGTCTACGCCCAGATCACCCACCTCTCCGCAACACCCGCCCCCACCACCGACACCCCCGCGACCGCCACCGGTTCCGCCGTGCCGCCCGCCGCGATCACGCACCGGGACACCGACATCGCGCCGGCGCCGTCCACGGCCCCGAAGACCGGCCGTCGGGTCACGGCGTTCGCGACCGCCTTGAACGAGGCGACCACCGCCCGCCGCCGCGCCGTCTCCTTCGGCCCCACCGCCCTGGACGAGGCCTCGGGCGGCGGCGCACTGCCCGGCCGCCTGGTCCTGGTCGTCGGCGCACCCGGCGCCGGCGCCGGCCTGCTCGCGGCGGGCACCGTCCTGTCCGCGACCCTCACCCCGGCCGACGACCCCGACGCGCCGAACGCGGTGCTCTCGTGCACACCCGGCCGCCCCCGCGCCGACATCGCCGCCCGCCTGACCGCCGCAGCCGCCGGAGTCGACCACCGACGCCTGCGCGCCGGCACCCTCACCGAGTCCGAACGCCACGCCGCCGACGCCGCCTCCGCACGCCTGGCCGCCGGGGGACTGCTCCTGGACGACGGCACCGACCTCACCCTGGACCTGCTCCGGGAAACCGCCGCCGACATCGCGGGACTGCGCCTGATCGCGGTGGACCCGCTCAACCACCTCCTCCCCGCCGCGGCCGGCCCGGCCGGCTCGGATGTCCGCCGTGGCGTGGCCGCGTTGCGCCGTCTGGCGGCGGACCTGGACCTGCCGGTGGTGGCCGTGTGGGAGACCGGCGCGAGTGAACCACCGGAGGTCGCGGCGGCGTTGGCCGAGGCCGACACCGTGGTCCATCTGACCCGCGAAGGCGAGCAGGCGTTCGCGATCGTCGCCGAACGCGACCTGGGCCCAATCGCCCAGGCGGCCCTGCACGCCGACCTCGCCCACGTCCGCTTCACCGACCCCCTGCCGACCTCGACCCGGACCGACCCGGCCGGCGCGGCCCCGGCCGACACCGCCGGACCCCCGGCCCCCACTCCTCGCGAACGCGCCGAGGGCGGACAGGACCGACCCGCGGCCGGCGCACCGGCGACCGCACCGCGTACGTCGACCGCGCCGAAGGCCCCGGCGGCGGCGAAGAAGACGCGCAGGGTCGTGGTGGACACCGACGAGGACCCCCTGCCCGGCGCGATCGCCGACGCGGTCGCCGAGGAACTCGCCGCCGCCGAGGGCGACATCACCGCCGCAAGCGAAGCCCTGGCCCGCCGCGCGATCCCCGACGTGATGGAACTCCTGCGGCTGTCGCGGGCGGGTTCGCGGTACGAGCACACCTGGTACCCGCCGCTGCCGGAGTTGCTGCGCAAGCGCAGCAAGGAGGAGTCGGACGCGGTCTGGGAGGCCCGCCCCAAATGGCGCAACAGACACCTGCCCCCAGGGGATCACGAGGTCGTCGCGCTGGACATGAACGCCGCCTACCTGTCCGCGCTCAAGGCCCACCTGCCCATCGGCCCCCTCGAACACCGCGCCGGCCCCGACCTGGACGACTTCGACGGACCACGCGGCCGCAAACGCCGCCGCGCCGGCATCTACCTCGTCGAACCCCAGACATGGGACCACGCCGATCTCCCGAACCCGCTCGGCGACCGCGACGAGCCCGGCCCGTTGTGGATCACCGACCCCACCCTGCGCCTGCTCCTGCGCTGCGCCTCGCCCGCCTACGGCAATCTGTGCGAGGAACCACAGATCCTCGAATCCTGGACCGCGGTGGCGACCGAGAACCTCCTGGAGCGGCTGCGGACCGCGCTGCGCGACGCTCGCGACGCCGCGATCGCCGAGGGAGACGACGTCACGCTGGACTACGTGAAGCAGATGTACGCCAAACTCGTCTCCACCATGGGCGGTTCGAACTACAACCGGGAGATCAACCGCCCCGACTGGATGCACATCATCCGCTCCCAGGCGTTCTCCAACCTGTGGGTCAAGGCCTACAAGGCCCACCGGGGCGGCCTGACGGTGGTGCGGGTGATGGGCACCGACGAACTCCACCTCACCGGAGGCGACTGGCGCACCCTGTTCACCGAGGGCCGCAGCGTCGGCGACGTGAAGATCAAGGACACTTACATTCTCCAGACCAAGGACAAGAGTTGACGGCCCACACCACCGCCCCCGCTTCGCCCGAGAGGACCTGACGCCGGATGCCGCACCGCTCCCTGGAGCCCGGCAAGTACGGGATGCGCGGCGCCCGCGCGTCCGCCCTGGCCGCCGAGCGCCTGGACGAACTCGCCGACGGCGTCAGCTCGCCCGTCGACACCGAACGCGGCCTCGCCGCACGCCTGCGCTACCTCACCGCCTCCACCGCTGGCTACACCGCCATGGACACCGCAGGCATCGCCGTCACACCGCGCACCCTCGCCGCCTGGCTCGCCGAGGACCAGACCCCCAACCGGGCGAACCTGCGCCGGATCGAGACCGCCTACCGCGACCTGCGCCGGCGCAACGTGGCCCGGTCGCTGATCCGCCGCCTGAACAACGACGGTCGCGGCACCCGGGTCGAACTGCACCCGCACGACCAGTCCGGTGTACGCGAGCCGCACCGCCGGGCGGGCGTCGCCGGGCACCGCAGCGTGAACGTCCGCCGCTGGGACGCGATCGTGCGCGCCTGGGCGGCCGGGGACGAACGGATGCTCGACGAGCGGTGGACCGACGAGGTGTTGGCCGATCTCGGTTCGGACTGGGGCGGCTTCGAGTTCGCTTCCGGGGTCGGATTCGCGGCCTGACTGGCTGGTTGGTTGGCTTTCGGGCTTCGAATCTCCCGAACGGTGGTCACTCGCCAGCCGATTGGCCACTCATCCGAGACTGGCCGCTCGGAGTCCCGAACGCCATCACTCACAAGAGTGAACGTAGGCCCGCTGAAGGTCGACAGCGCCCACGGGCGTGAGATCGAGGGGCCCGCCACAGCCTGTTCGGGCCAGGGCGGCCGGCAGTGTGTGCTCGCACGCTCCCGGTTCCTCGACCAGGTTCACGAACGACGAGCGCCACGGCGCGGTCTGCCAGCGCTATGCCGGCCGATGAGGATCAGCGTGGTCCCTGCGCCTGCCAATGCCGGAGCAGCTCGCGCCAGTTCCAGCGGGCTTTGCCGAAGGTGCTCCAGCGTGGATCGGCTGGCGCCGTGCGAAGGTCGTCGACGGCGATGCGTACGGCCAGGTCCAGCCACTTGGCGGCGTATTGGGTCCCGATCAGATCCCGCAGCGCGTTCCGCGAGCGTGGGAGGCGGGCGACGGAGCTCCAGTGGGCGGCGCGGATCTGTTCCGGGGTGAGTTCGCGGCTGAGGAGGACCGGCACTGCCAGTTCGACGAAGTCGCGGCACTTCGCCTCGTGGGGGCTCATGTCGATGACTCCGCGGAGCGCGCGGTGTGCGTCGCCGGCTCCTTCGGTCGCGTGGTGGGTGATCAGGCCGCGGGGCACGGGCGAGTTCACGTGGTCGTCCGGTTCCCATGCGAGGGCGATCCACCGGTGCGGCGGTGGCGCGGGCCGGGTGAGGAGCCGGGTGAGCAGTCGCTCGGCTTCCGCTTCGTCGAGCAGTGGGCCGGACTTGGTCCAGTCGGTTCCGCGTCCCAGCGGCGTCGCGGTCACGCCGGCCCAGTACACGTACGGCACCACCAGCCGGTCGTGCACGCGGCGCAGCCGCGTGAGGTAGTCCGCCTCGCTCAGTCCCAGGTAGTCCAACTCCCGCCGGAAGGCGCCCACCGTGATCGTCTTGTCGCGGCGCAGTGCGCGGTGCAGGTCGCCCGCCAGGGTTTGGAATCCACGCTCCGGCAGGCGCAGCGCGGCCTCCAACGACCCGAGCGCCGCGTTGCAGCGGCGACACAGCGCGCCGCGTACCAGGCCTGTGGCGTGGTCGTGGTCGACGACCACCGCGGCTCCCGGGCAGAGCATGCAATGTGGGTGTTCGGACAGGTAGCGGCCCTTGGCCTGCGACGACATCGATTGGTACCGCACCCGTGCCTCCTGCGTCTTCGCGGCCGACCGGTCGTCGACCGGCAAAGCGTCCCGGCTTCCATGGGACGAGAAGTCCGCGGCGGACACACGCTTTTTTGTGAATCCCGCACGGCCCCGAGCCCCGAGACATATCCCGGCCGGCCGGATGACGGCGTGCGCCCAGCCTCTCGATCGTGACTCCGGGTGCCCGCCGCTGTTGGTGAAGTCGCTGGTCGAAGCTCCGGGTGGAGAGAGATGATGGGCCCGTTCCGTTGTGAGCGATGCGAGGAGAGCACCCTGATGACCGTGCCGCCGCTGACCACCGAGGAGCGCCGGGCCGCGCTTACGAAGGCTGCCCTCGTGCGTAGGGAGCGGGCCGAGGTGAGGGAGGCGCTCAAGCGCGGCCGGTTGTCGCTGGGCGAGGTGTTGGCCGCCGACTCCGACGCTGTGCGCAAGATGCCGGTCCGCGCCCTGCTCGAATCCCTTCCCGCCATCGGCAAGGCGCGGGCCGCGAGGCTCCTCGGGGAGTTGGAGATCTCCGAGAGTCGCCGTGTGCGCGGCCTCGGCGTTCAACAACGCGACCGTCTTCTGGAGCGATTCCCACCGCAGGGCTGACGAACAGGGTGACATCCCGACCTTGAGCCGATCCCAGGTCAGAGCGCGCGGTACGCGGCCCACGCGCGGGCGGCATCGGCCAACGCGCGGGACCAGGGCTCCGGTCTGCGCCGGGTGATGTCCTCCCAGTAGCGCGCCTCGGCCCCGGCGAAGTCGGTGAGCACCCGATCGGGCACATCGCGCCACGCGGGCAGTCGACTCGCCCACGCCTGCGCCGCGGCTGGCGACTGCCCACCGGTGGCGATCAGGCGCACGACCGCCAGCGCCGGATCCAACCACGCGGGCCCCCGCACGGCCCACCCCCAGTCCACGAGCACCGCCCTGCCGGGCTCCACGAGGACGTTCTCGGGGGTTGAAGTCCGTATGACACAACGTGGACCCCACCAGCGCCTCGCCCAGACCCGCCCCCGGCACGCATGCCGCCCACCGCTCCAGGGCCGACGGCAACTCCACGGCGGGCAGCCGAAGACCGGCGAGCACGGTCAGCGTGTCGGCCAACAGGCCCAGGTCCCGGGAGTGTTCGCGATAGTCGGCGTGACGGCCGACGACGAACTCGAAACCCACCAGATCCCAACCCCCGACCAGCAACCGCCACAACACCCGCGGCCCCACCCCCACCACACTCTCCCCGATCAGCGCCTCGCGCCGCTGCGCCACTACTCGCGGATCACCGGTACGCAGCCCTTTGACGAACACCGGCCCGGTCGCGGTGTCCAAACGCACGGCCAGATCGCTGTGATGGCCTCCCTCGACGGGCGTGAGCGTGTGGATCGGCCCGGTCAGGGCCTCCACCGCCGAGCGCACGCGAACCGACAACACGTCCCGAGGCCGCCGCCCTTCGCCCATCCAGCCCTCCCGGCCGGTCGTCCGGACACCGCCCCGTGAGGATGCGTCAGCGCACAGAATTGCGCACGTCGCCCTCGGCGGCGTGGCGACACGGCGACCGACCACCAACCCCAGTGGTGGCGCTCGGCGCGGTTCCAGGGGTGGGACGGTGGTGTGCTCTTGCCCTGGGTGATCACGGGCCGGTGATGGCCTCGCCGGCGGTCGTGTCCGCCGATCGCACGCGAGCGATCATCCTCGCCCCGGCCGGGGTCGGGAAAAAATCGGGCATGGATTGTGTGGTGGTCCGTATGCTCGCTCGTCATGGGATGGAACAAGCTGGCCCGTTGTGGCTGGTGCGAGCACAACACGATGATGCGACCGATCCCCGAATCCGCTGTGCTGACGTCTTTCGGACCCGACGATGGGTCCGACCCCCTGGGGTGGATGGCCTACCGGTGTGAGGGCTGTCAGGCGCTTTCCCTTGCGCAGGGTCGCTTCGCGAGAGTCGATTTCGGCGTGCCCGACGGGGGATCGTTGTGGGGTGAGTCCTGGTATCCGCAGCATCCGATCCACAAGACGTACGAGTCGTTCGTTCCCGAGCGGATCGCGGAGGTGGCGTCGGAAGCCCATGGTTGCCTGAGTGTGGGTCACCATCGTGCCGCGGTCGCCCTGGCTCGCGCTGTCGTGGAATCGACCGCGAAGGCCAAGGGAATCGACACCGGCCCGCTCGTGAAGAAGATCGACAAGCTCTACGAGCAGGGCCTGATCTACGAGCACGTGAAGGATGCCGCCCACGAAGTCCGCGAAGGGGGAAACGAGATCGCCCACGGTGACCTCGTCGACGATCCCATCGGCGCGGAGGAGTCCGCGGCCATCGTCGAGCTCATGGACATGGTTCTCGACGGCGTCTTCATCGCCCCGGGCAAAACGGCCGCGCAGCGTGCGGCCCGCGTGGCGCGCGAGCAGGCCAACCAACCGCCGGCGCCTCCGACGCCCTGACGTGAACCGCCGGTTACCTATCCGAGTCGGTCGCCGGACTGAGTGATCACCAAACGCCGGCCCTCGAGACGGAAGGCGAGTTCCAGGCCACTGTCCAGGACGGCGGTGACGTCGACATGACTGTCGGCGGGCACCGTGGCGACGGACCGGCCCTGGTGGGCGACGGACAGGACTGCCGAATCCGCAGCAATCCTGGTGATGGTGACGCGACCGTCGACGACCTCCGAGCCTTCGGTCGCCGTGACCTCGACGGTGGCACGCCCCTGTTCGAGAAGTGTGGTGAACAGGCTGCCTTCGCGGCGGCGCACATACTCCAGCAGATCAGCGATCTCGTATTCGGTGGCGTGGAAATCGCTCCGCCAGCCGTCGATGTGCAGGCCGGTGAGCCAGCCGCGCAGATCCTCGGCGTGGACGTCTTCGTCCGCGGCTCGCCGACCGACGAGGTGGGCGAGCCGGCGTGAACTGATCCCGGAGGTCAAGAGGGCCAGAGCCTGTTCGGTATCGACGCCGTGGCGCAGGTACCAGGCGGTGTCGCCGCGCAGGCGGGTGGAGGCGTCCGTGTTCTCGAGCCGTTCGTTGACGAGGTTGACCAGGGCGCCGAGGACCCAGGAAAGCGCATGTTCGAACGTCTGGCTGACGTTGTCGACCGTTTGCTCGAGCGCCCATTCCCGGGGTACGCCGGGAAGCCAGGTGGTGGCGAGGTCGGGAATCGAGGCGCCGGCCATCCAGTCGTCGATCGCACGCGAGAGCGGGACAAGGACGGGAAGGCCCAGGGTCCGGCGGTTGGTGAAGGTCCACGCCCCGGCGACCTCGGGGAGCGTCAGCAGGTCGTCGAAGACCTGGTGTTCGGCGAGGAAGTCGAGGGTGCGTCGCAGGGACCATTCGTCGGGGCCCCACGGCTGGTGGAAGACGATGGTCGACGTGTGCGGTTGCGGTGGTTCCGCGGCCTGGAGGAGTAGTTGGGTGAGACGTTCGGCGAGGCCGTCCAGGACGCGGGCGGTGCCGAGGCTGGTTCCGGGAGTGGTCCAGCGATGCCGGGTGATCGGGTCGGTGCGCGTGTACTGGTCGGCTACGTGCCGCGCGAGGTCGAGCCACCGCTCGCGAATGGACACGTCGAGTTGGTGCATGGCCAGCAGGCGGCGGACGGCGCGTAGGGGGTCGTTGAGAGTGAGAGTGGGAATGCGGGTGAGCGCGTCCAGGGTGAACCACACGTAGGCGGCGAAGTCGGCGACGAGAGTTCCGGCGAGGGTGAAGACCGCGTCGGTGGTGTGCCTAATCAGTTCCTCGGCCTCGGCGAGCTGCTCGAGGGCGCTGGGGTCCAAGAGGGCGGAGTCGACTTGGAGGTGGGCGTCGCCGGGGGTCATGTGGTCGAAGTCTGCGGGGGTCGGCGTTCGGTATCGGGTCAGCAGGAGCCAACCCTCGGTCTCCCGCCCGGCGCGCCCGGCACGGCCGACTGCGTTCAGAAGCTGGGCGGGGGTCAGCCGGCGCTGGTTCTCGTAGGTGAGGCGGTCGTCGGCGACCGGGGCGTGGACGATGACCGTGCGGACGGGAAGGTTGACGCCGTCGGTGAGAGTGCTGGTGCTGGCGATTGCGAGGAGTTCGTCGGTACGCAGGGCATCCTCGATGGCCCGCAGGACGTCGTCAGGCAGGCTCCCGTGGTGGAAGGCGACACCCTTGCGGGCGCACGCGACCAAGGGGTGCTCCGGGCCAAGAGTGTCGGCGAGAAAAGCGGTGAGGGAGGCGGCCTTTTCCCGATCACCGAGGTTCTCGGCGATGGCCAGCGCGGTGTTTCGTGCATCCCTGCGGGTTCCCACGATCATCAAGACGCTACCGGCGCGCGTCAGATATGCGGCCCCGGCAGCGAACAGTTTGTAGTCCGCAGTCCCCCCGCTGAGCTTGCTTGCAGACTTCCAATCACGAGGTACACGCTCGGCGTATCGGCGCTCCCCCAACGGCTGCGTGACCAATCTGGTGACCTGTGATGTGGGGGTGGGCCGCAGACTCAGACGCATGGCGACGGGCACGATGGCCCTCGTGGTGCCTGGCTGGTTCTTGCTGGGTTTGCGGGGGGTTCGGACAACGCCGTCGTCAACCAGGTGCGGGGAGAGCACTCCGTGTAGGCGGCGAGGGCCTCGCCAGTCGTCGCTGAAGACGACATGTCCCTCGTGTACGCCCGGCGCCAACCAGCCAGCGAGCGAGGCACGGTTGCCCACGGCAGCGGACAGGAGCACGAGCCGGGGCGATGTCGGGTGGGTTTGACAGTAGGCGAGCAGACTCTCCAGCACGAAGCCACGTTGACCCTGCGCCATGTGGTGAGCCTCGTCGACGACGATCAGCCCGACGTCTTCCAGCGCCGCGGCGGGATCCTGGCGCAGCGCGTGCATCAGGCGCTCCGGCGTGAGAATCTCCACGTCGTCCGTGAGTGAGGTGCCTCGCTCGGCGGCGGGAAAGTCCGGCTGCTCGGCCGCCAGCCGTCGCCCGAGCAGCCGTAGGCGGGCGCGCAAGGCCTGACGCATCTCGCGGCCCAGACTGCGCAACGGACAGACGTACAGGACACGGCCGGGAGCCTGGGCGAGGTGGGAACAGATGATCAGCTGGGCCATGAGGGTCTTGCCAGCGCTGGTGGGGACGCTGATCAGACTCCGTGTGGTCGCGGGGTCCACGGGATTGCCGTGTTGCAGGCTCAGGAGTCGGCGTTGGGGCGGCCACAGGGTCAGCACGGCGGGTTCGGACAGCGCGAACGTACGGGCGACCGCGGGGGGAGTCCCTGACGGCAGGCAGGAGTACAGGCTGCTGGCAGCCAACTCACGGGTAAGTTCCAAGAGATGCGAGGCAACCCATCGTGCCCACAGATCTCCCGTACCGGCACTGTGATCGACCACCGACCACAGAAGGGCCTGGGCCTGCTCCAAGTCGGTCGCCTCACCGAATGCGAGGTGCCGATGCAGATGATGGACCGCGTCGACGACGGCTTCGGCCGGACCGTACATGGTGCCACGCAGGGAGCGCAGGTCGGTGAGCCCGCGCAGGGCCGAGAATTGGCGACGCCAGGTGCGCAGCGCGTGGGAGAGCGGGGCCCGATTCATGCCGAGGAACGCCACCCCGGCCTCGACCGCAACGGTGTCCACGTGATCCGTCAGGTCATCATCCGTACGGACCAGATGCTCGACGCGACGAAAGACCGCAGTGGCGTTGGGGTCCTGTTCACAACGCCGGTATCCGGCTTGAGCCGCGAACGCCAGCCGCAGCCGTTCCGCGTTACTGCGGCTGCCTTCCGTCTCGCCACCCGAGCGGGCCTCGGCGTCGCCACGCCTTGACGGGCTCTGCTCGCTGGCGTTGCTTTGTCCTGACGCGCTGTGCTCTCCGGCGAGTGCCAAGTCGAAGACGTGGGCACTGACGGCGAAGGCATGGCGTCTGCGTGCCAGATCGTACAGATCGGTGCCGGGAACGGCTGCGGCGACGCCATGGAGGTACCAGGCGGTACGCAACAGATCGTCGGGGATATCGAACTGCGCGCGGACGACCTTGATCTCCATCTCGGCGATCAAGGACATCAGTCGATCGGGGTCCGGCAGCATGCCGCCGGTGTGCTCGCCCAGAGCTTGAGCCAGAATGTCCCGATCTACAGTGCGGTCCACACGTACTCCCGGACGTCGGCGGCGAACGCCTCGAAGTTGTCGATGGCGACGATCAAACCCTGAAGCGCGTCAGCATGTGTGTGCGTGGAGAAGTGCGTATGCGAGGTATGAAAAGCCCGGTTCGGTACGGCGGTTTCATTGATGACGACACTCACCCCACCGCCGCTGCTCGGCTCGGCGTCCAGCCACTGGCCAACGAGTGTGCTGATGAAGGCCCGTGTGTCCTCGGCCAGATATTTGTCGCCCCACGCCATGGCCGCCAGATAGCTGGCGCCTTTCGTGCTCAACTGCTGCCACGCCTTGCGGATGGTCGGGTCGACATCGTCGTTGCCGCCAGTGAACTTCTTCATCTCCCAGAGTCGGAAGACGAAGCCGGCCGAGGTACCCGGCAAGCGGTAGACAACGATCCCGTCCCCACCGCTGTCGGTCACGGTGGGACTCGGGGTCGACAGGATCTCCACGCTGCGCCCCGCTTCCGGGGGATGACCTCGGGTCAAGAGGTACCAGAGCCACTCGCCCACGTATCCAGCCAAACCATGGCTCTTCTGTGATCCGGCGGCTTCAAAGACCATGTGCGCGAACGCCCGGACATGCAACCGGTCCTTGCCCGTCAGCGGGATACCAGCGTGTGCGGCGTTGCGCCACAAGTCGTAGGCGGCGGTGTCGTAACCGGTACGGCCTTTCATGATCGCATCGGCAACGATCCACGCCGCGGCTGCCTGCTGCTCAACCGACGAGTTGATCAGAGTCACCAAGTCCCAAGGGCACTTCTGCGCAACGCCCTTTCTCTGACGTGCTACGAGGGTGTGGAGCAAACCACCGTTCGCTTCTGCAACCCGCTGGGCGACGTCGATCGAAACCCTCGGAGCCATGGATGTTCTCCTCGCAACACGGGCGGACCACCCAGCCCCCGATCCAGACCCTAAGGCGTCCCGCATCTCGTCGCGGGTACATGCTCAGATCGCGAAGATGATCAATCCCCATCCGACAGAGGCGTCGATGTGCATGGGTAATTCCCACGCCGATCTCACTCCGGATCTCACACCTTTCCCGCGCAGCCTCACCACCTCATGCCGAGCATGATGAGGAGCAGTTCTGGCTCATCGGAGAGCGAACCCCCTATAGGCCCGCCGGTTGTTGATCCATTTGCCGAGCAGGACGACGACTGCCGCCAGCCTCGCCGACCGTCGCGGCGCCGCGTCCACCCGGGCCCGCGGTCTCCGGCGTCGGCGGAATCAACGTCCCGCTGCGCCACGCGAAGGGTTTCGACGTACGCTCGGGCACGTCCAAACGCCCCTCGCGTTCGCGGTAGGCGACGGCCGCGTTGAGTGCCTGTTTCTGATCCCGACTCCGTGAAGAGTGCGGGGCCTAGGCTGATGTCGTGCACGAAGGCGCCGGGCCAACCGGGGAGCGCGTGTGTCCGGGCTGTCGTGGGCGGCTGAGAGCGGACGCGCGGCCTGGTGCCGTGTACTGCTCGGGGGTCTGTCGTGCCTGGCAGTGGCGTAAGGACCGCCTCTGCGCAAGCGGGTGGTGGCGGAGTTGAGTGGTACGGGCCGGGCCGAATGCCCCGAGTGCGGGGCCACTTGGGTGGCGGGGGTGGACCGCCGTTCGGACGCCGTCTACTGCTCTCGCCGGTGTGTCGTGAGGGCCTGGCGGACTCGGAACGAAACGTTCGACGAACGGTCACCGTGACCGCACGGCGAACGCATCCGAATGGCACCTTCGAGTAGCTTTCTATCACTTTCTGTCGTTTGCTGTGATCTTCGTATTTACCGTTCGAATCTCGGTCTCGGAAGCGGGCCGACGTCTCGTCACGGTCGAAGGGGCCGTGCCCCGGCTCGCGGTGGGTGGTGAATCCCATGCCCGAAGAGTCCATGAACACCGACAGGGTCGGCAGCGTCAGCTCCAGCCGCTACGAACAGATCGTGGCCGAACTCCGCGAAATCGTGGAGAACCAGACCCGGGGCCAGTTCACGATCGGCGACTACGCACTCGAGATCGAGCCGATGCGGGAGGTCGGCGGCCAGGAGCGGGGCGATGAACTGTTCACGGTCAAGGAGTCGTTGTTCCGGCTGGCCGAGGACATCGGACTGTCGTATTCCTCGGTGAAGGAGACCCGGTGGACGGCCTCACGCTGGCCGAGGGAACGCCGGCAGTCCGGGGTTTCCTTCACGGTCCACAAAATTCTGGCGGTGATCGCCGACGAGCGGGAGCGGTTCGCCGCGATCCTGACCCCGCCGGAGGGCGAGGCCCGGTGGACCGCGGACGGAGCCAGGCGCCGGGTCGGCCGGCAGGTCGACCGGCCGGTCACGCCGCAGGAGAAGGTCAGCGCGATTCACACCCTGGCCCGTGACGAGGACGTCGCCGCGGTGGTCACCACCGACTTCCTGCGGCGGCCGACGGTGGTCGCGCAGGTCAAGAGGGAGGACAAGGTCCGGGTCGTCGAGGAGTTGACCCGTGACGACCACGTTGCCGCGGAGGTGACCACCGGTCTGTTGCGGCGGCCCGACGTCGCGTTCCGGGCGATGCGGGACGACACCGCTCGCCACCAGGTCAATCACGCCCAGGTCGAGCGGGGGCGGCAGGCTCGCGAGCACTTCGAGGAGACGAATCCGGTCGCGCCGGCGGTCCGCCGCATCGAGCGGTCGGTGGAGTTTCTGGACCTGGTCACGGCCTGCCATGCGTTCGTCGCGGCGGCCGGCCGGGTCGTCCCGGGCATGCGGGATCGGCAACTGGGCGACGACGAGCGCACGATCGTGCACGAGAACGTGGCCAGGGTTCGGGCGACGTTGGACTGGATCGAGACGGCCGTCGACACCGGGCGGGTCGACGTCGACGGCGAGCTGGCCCGACTCCTCCAGGGCGAATAGGCGATGCCTCGGGCCTCCGAGCGCAGATCGCCCGCGGCCCAACGGCACGCGGACACCGTTCGGTTCGTCCTCTTCGAGGCACGGCCGGCCGGTCTGGCCTTCAATCAGTTGGTCAGATCCACCGAGTTGTCGCCGAACCAGGCGCGCGCGGGCCTGGCCTGCCTGCGGGACATCATCACCGAGCGGGGCTGGCCGCCCCTGATCTGGACGCGGGCGGACGGCTACAAGTTCTGCTCGGACCCCTCCGAACTCCAGGCCTACGAGGTCGCGGTGATCCGGGAGAAACTCACCGAGATCCGCCGGTTCATCACCGGGGTCGTGGCCCCGCACGCGGCCCTGCAACCCAAGGGCCGCTGGATCAAGCACCTGAACACCCAGCTCAACTCCGTCGAGTCGACGCTCGACGTGATCGCCGACTACATCGAAGCCTGATCGGTCGGGGCCGGCCGCGTCGCGGCCGGCCCCGACCCCGTCCTTCAGGAAGGGGCACGATGGCGCGGCCCCGCTGCTATCCCTCGGACACCTGGGACGACGAATGGGCCCTGATCGAACCGCTGTTACCGCCGCCCGCCTGCGAGAGCCCGACCGGCGGCCGGCCGGAGAAGCACCCGCGGCGGGAGATCGTCGACGCGATCCGCTACGTCGTCGACACCGGTTGCAAATGGAGGGCTTTGCCCCGGGATTTCCCACCTTGGCGGACCTGTTACGGCTTCATGGCCCGCTGGGCGGCCGCCGGGGTGGTCGGACAGATTCGTGACCAGCTCCGCAAGCGCATCCGGCGCGGGATGGGCCGGGCCCCCGGGGCGGTTGCCACCGTCATCGACTCCCAGTCGGTGAAGGCCGCGGAGACCGTGGGCAAGGACTCGCGCGGCTACGACGGAGCGAAGAAAATCAACGGCCGCAAGCGGCACCTGGTCGTGGACACCAAGGGCCTGCTGCTGTTCGTCCTGGTCACCCCGGCCGACACGACCGACCGCGACGCGGCCAAGGAAGTGCTGTTCAGACTGCGGCTGATGCACCCCGAGATCACCATCGTCTGGGCGGACTCCGCCTATGCCGGACAACTGGTGACCTGGGCGAAGGACCGCCTGGACCTGACGCTCAAGACCGTCAGCCGACCCAAGGACGCCATCGGATTCGTCGTCCTGCCCCGCCGTTGGGTGGTCGAAAGGTCCATCGCCTGGGTCATGCACGCCCGCCGACACGCCCGCGACTACGAACGGCTCATCCAGCACTCGGAATCGCTGATCACCTGGGCCGCGATCACGCTCATGACCAGGCGCATCACCCGGCGACAATCCCGACGGACGAATCAGCCGTCCTCCCGCGAGAACATCAGGGATTGACGGTCGCCCGGACCACCGCCACCCGGGGCGTTCGCCGTCGTGGCAGGCGTCGTGGGCATGGACCGCGGAGGAGTCCCGCACGCGCGAGTACAGCTCGCTGCCGTCCGTGATCGCGGTCCCGCACCAATCGCACGGCTCCGGCAGGACCTCGCCCTCGCCCCGGCCGTCCGCCGTTCCAGTCTCCAACACCCGGACACCGCGCCCGAGTAGTTCACTGCCCTCGCCACCGCTTCCTTAAAACCGGATAACCGCTAGCGTGTTTTATGCATTGACACTACAAGATCAACGGAGTTTCCTTGTCTTGCACGAGGAACCGGTAGTCATGTTGAGGGGGGACGATGATCCGCATCCGTCTGGGCAAGCGTAAGTACGTCGGCGACGGCGGAGAGACGACTCGGCCGCACGCGTTCCTGGTCCGGCAGCTGACCGGCTGGGACCCCACGATGAGCGAGCACGACGTCTACGACGCTGCCCGCGGCTGGTGGAAGCTCAGCG
This sequence comes from Embleya sp. NPDC008237, assembly GCF_042956465.1. Classification (NCBI taxonomy): domain Bacteria; kingdom Bacillati; phylum Actinomycetota; class Actinomycetes; order Kitasatosporales; family Streptomycetaceae; genus Embleya; species Embleya sp. NPDC008237. Next base: position 41,279 of record NZ_JBIBGL010000020.1, on the reverse strand, counting down.
ACCGGGCGGAGCGCGAACAGTACGCCGCGATCGTCGGCGACGGCGTGGTCCGCATGGTCGTCGAGATCGACGAGTGGGCCACCAACGACGAACGCCGGGGCTTCGCCGGCACCGTGCTGCAACCCGGCCATCCGGTCCGCGACGCGCTGGTCGGACGCGACGACCCGGTGCCCACGACCAGCCGCAACCCGATCGCGTACTTCCGGCACGACCTCGAAGCCGGGATCTGCCGCTGCGGCTGCGGGGAGCGGGTGCCCTCCGGCGACTGGGTCCAAGGACATGACCAACGCGCGCTCCACCAGCTCATCAACGACGAGTTCGGCGGCTCGGTCAGTCGCTTCCTCGACTGGTACGAGGATGCGGCCGCCGCCCGAGGCTGAGCACTCCGCACGACCTCGGCCGGCGAACATCCCGGACGGGCCGCACACCGACCACGACGGACACGAAGCAAGGGGGACGAACATGGCGAAGAAGAAGGCACCAAAGGCCCACGTCTACAGCAAGCACCGGCACGGCGACGTCACACACCTCTCGCACGACCGGCAGTCCCGCCTCGTCTGGAACGCAGAGACGAAGAAGTTCGACGTCCAAGTCCGCGACTGGGTCACCATCGACGCCTGGAACCGCAAAAGCGCCTACGACGAGGTCGGCGAGGGCTGGGACGCCTTCCAGCTCACCGCGCTGACCGACCCCGACAACGTCCACTTGGTACCTGTCGAACCGGCACAAGACGACGCGGTCTAACCCCGCGGCGCGGCAACGAGGAGATGGCCCCAGACACCTGTCTGGGGCCATCTCCTCGTTGCCGCCGAACCGACTGACATGTGTGTCAGACCGGCCTGGGATTAGACACAGGTACTGAACGCGGTCTCCCAGGCCGCCTTTGCCGCGCCGCGCCCTACATCCCCGCCAGCGCCCGCCGCTGCGTCGGAATCACCATCGGTAGCGCCATCCCGTGGTCGACGTCGCCGGCCTCGGGTGGGAATCGAATGGCTGCGCGACTTGCCGCCAACTTCACGGCCGGCCTTCGAGAACAACCACGGAGCCGAGGTGGAGCCGCCGGCCGGACGCGTTGCCGCGCTATTGATCCGCTTGCGCCTCGACCGAAGCCTCGACTCGGCGGTCGACCGCGCGGCCGGCCTCCGTGGCGTTGTCGACCACAGGGCGGCTTTTCGATCGGCCGTTCACCGTCGCCGGAACACAACGGCGCGGACTCCTGTTCCGCGCCAACCACCGACCGATACCGGCCAATCGTGGTTCCCGGGGCCGTCGTGGCCTCGCGGCAGCCTCGGATCCGCCGGTCACGTCGGCGAGTTCACGGTGTGTACCGTCGGCCGGTGTCGAATGGCGCCACCGTCATGTGAAGCCGATACAGCCACGGCCCGGGCGCCCACGTGCGGCTACGCGGTCGTCGGCCACCACCAGGGTCCGGTGTCGGGGTGGTGGGCCCACACGTACTGCGTGTCGGGCGTGACGGTCATCCCGTGGTCGTACAGCCCCGGACCGCCCGCCGCGATCCACCGGTCCCAGGCCGTCTCCAGCTCGTCGCCCAGTCGCCGCGTTCCGCCCTGGTACAACGTGGTTCTGTGGCCTGCCGATGCGGAGTACACGGCCCAGGAGGAGTCGCCGTCGTGGATCCACGCGTTCACGCCGTCGGCGTCGCGCGCGGCACGCACCCGCACCTCGGGCAGCGCGACCCGCAACGCGAACAGCAGGTGCGCGTCGTCGCACAACGGCGCCAGGCCCCGGACGACGCCGCGCTCTTCCCCAGCCGCCGTGTCGCCGCGTATTTCGGCGAACCGGCGCTCGGCCGGGGTGCCGCGGGCGGGCATGAACGTGGCGAGCCCCTGGACCCACCCGCTCGCCGAGCGTCCGTCGTCGGCCACGGTCAACGCGACATGACCCAACCGCCCCCACGGCGTGACCACACGGCCTCCGGGGCGGGCCTGCGCGATCCACGCCCACGGCACCCGCTCCACCGCGTACGTCGAGATCACCCGGTCCCACGGCTGCTCCGACGGGCGGCCAGCCGCGCCGTCCCCGACCGCGACGCTCACGTCCAGCCCGGCCGCGGCGAGCGCCTTGCGAGCCCCCTCGGCCAGGTCCGGATCGATCTCCACGCTGACGACGTTACCGGGCCCGGCGCGTCGGGCGGCCAGCGCCGCGTTCCACCCCGTCCCCGCGCCCAACTCCAAGACCCGGTGCCCCGGTTCCAGGAGCAGCGAGTCGAGCATGTCCACCACCACCGCCTGACACGACAGGCTCGACGTGGGCACCCCGTCGACGACCTGCGTCACCGCGGCGTCGTCCGGCCCGGCGTACACCAGCGACACCCACGCACCCTCGTCGACCACCCGATCGACCGGCGCATAACCGTCGCCGTCCCAGCGCCACAGCCGATCGGGCGCGAAGGCGTCCCGGGGAGCCGCCTCCACCGCGGCGCGGATCCACGGCGCGCGCTCGGGCCAGTCCCCACGCCGTTCCATCTCGGCCGCCAACCGCGACCGCGCCTCGACAAGATCCACGGCGAGCTACTTGTCCTTCTTGTGCTGGCCGTTCGACGGCGGGGGAGCAGGCACTTGCCCATCGGAGTTGTTCGGCGGCGGATTCCCCTTCGACGGATCCGGCGGCGGCTTCTCGTGCTGTCCCATGAACGCCTCCTCGGTCACCCAGAGAGACCCCATGATGACGCAACACCACATCGACGCGGAAGACACACCACACCGCGACCCACACCACCCGCAACGCGTCGACGGATCCTCGCCACCGACACCCGGCTATCCCCAGCGCATCCCAAGCCCGGTCAGGGCCTCGATCCGCTCCGCTGCCCATGTGCCCTGTCGTTGTCGGGCGTTGGCGAGCGCGACACCCAACTTCACCGAGTGCGCCTCACCATCGACCTCGACGGTCTCGACGTGTTTGCGCGGCACGGTCAGATGCCCTTCCCGCTCACGGAACGCGGCCGCCGCGGCCAAGGTGAGCGCCCACCGGTCCACCGGCGCCGCGCGCTGCGCCGGTGGACCGGCCACCTCGACACCCACCCCCGCCAACGCCTCCCGCTGCGCCGGCGTCAGGCCCGCCCCGCTGCGGCGTTGCCGCTGCAGCCATGCTCCGACGTCCTCGCCGCCGACGGTGTGTCCGGGCACCAGTTCGTCCAGGTTCCCGCCGCCCTCGGTGTGCAGTCGGATCGTCGTGAGTATGCGTTGCCAGTCCAGAGACCAGCGTCGGGCGGGGTCGTTGCGGCCGGTCGGGTTCCAGTCGGGGTCGATCGCGGCGAGCCGCTCCCAGCGTTCGGCCCAGCGTGCGGGGTTCTTGCGGGACTCCAGCGGGCGGCGGCAGTTGGCGAGGAATTGCCCGACGGGGTAGTTGTTGACGGCGGCGGCTTTAGGTGCGGCGAGGTGTCCGTGGACGGCGAAGTAGGCCCGGCACATCGCGAGTCCGTCCTCGAACGCGGCGTCGTCGGGGCTCCACACCATCCCCAAAGCCTCGAGCAACTCGATCCGCCGCGCACTGATCGCCCCCGCCGACCACGCCCTGCGCTGCTCGCTGATCCACGCCCCCACGGGATGACTGGTCCCGGTCTCGGCGTCGTAGTCGATCGCCTCCAACGGAATCCTCAGATCACCGTGCGCGGCGTGCCATCGCCGGGCGGCGAGGTAGCCGCGGCGCCAGTCCCGGCGTTCGGGGTCGATGACCCTGAGTTTGACGAAGTCGGCGATCAGGGCGGGGTCGCGCTCGGTCATGAACCGCACGAGGAACCGTTCCTCGATGTTCCCGGATTCCCCGCCCGCGCCCTCGCCTTCGGAATCCTCCTTGGCCGGCTCGCTCTCGTCGCCTCGCGTCTCCGGGGCCTCGTTGCCGTCGGCGTCGGCGTCGGTGTCCGTCGAGGTCGTGAGCCGGAAGCGGCTGCCGCTGGGTGCAGGGGTGGCGAGCATGTCCAGGACGCGGCTGTCGTGCGCGGCCAGCGCGTGCAGGACACGCACGAGGAAGTGGTACGAGTCGGAGACGAGCATGTCGTCGGGTTGTTCCCCGGCGGCGAGGAACACGGGCACGACGATCGTCGCGGTGCGGCCCTCGTGGGGTTCCTGGCGCAGGACGCGGCCGATGGCCTGGACGATCTCGATCACGCTCAGCTTGGGGTCCATGAAGGCGACCGCGTCGGCGCGCAGGTCGACGCCTTCGGCGAGGACGCGCACGTTCGAGAGCACCGCCCGCCGCGTCACCACCGCGTCCCGGTCGGGGACCTCGAAGAGTGGGGCGGGTTCGCGGTCGGTGTGCGCGGCGAATTCGCCCAGCACACGTCTCCGGTGCTCGCTCTCGTGCTCGCCGCACAGCCAGTCCGCCCACACCCCGGCCGGATACCGCTGAGGGTCGGTTTCGTGGAGCCGCTTGGCGACCTCGGGCAGGGTCTCCGCGCACGCCTGGGCCTCGGCGGTCCGCGCGTGATAGGCGATGACCGTGCTCAGCCCTTGGTCGGCGGCGACCCGCAGGACGGCGGTCTGCAGGGCGGCCAGGCGCGCGGCCCGGTACTCCTCGACCTCCTCGAGAGTGCGCCGGCCCGGGCCGCGGTTGAGGTCGAGTCCGCCGGCCTCGGCCAGGTTCTGGACGGTGGGGTCGGCGACGTCGACCACGACGATCCGCGGCTTGGCGAGCAGGCCCAGGCGTACGCCGGCCGCGAGCTCCAGGCGGTGGACGGTGGGGCCGAAGATTTCCTCGTTCTCCATGGACGCGACGGCGTGGAGCGGCAGCGGCGAGTGGATCGGACGTCCACCGCGCACCCGGATCGGCCCGGCGCCGCCCTCGTCGTCCTCATCACCTTCGTCGTCCCGGCCGACTTCGTCCTCGGAAAAGCTGTCGAGCCCACCCGGGCCCGCCGCGTTCGGGTCGTCCCATGCCGCGTCGTCGGCGAGGACCGAGGGCCGTTCGGCCTCTCCCTCGCCGGTGCCTTCGCTGTAGGTGCTGTTGGCGGGCGGTTCCCACACGCGTGGGGTCGCGGTCAGGTACAACCGCCCCTGGGTCGGCAGGCGTCGGTCGTCGTGGACGGCCCCCCACTCCTTCGCGAGCGATCCGCTGGTGCGGTGTCCCTCGTCGATGCACACGAGCCGCCACGGCTTCAACCGCAGCCCGTACACGCCCGTGTGGGCGTCCAGGATCGTGCCCAGCGACTGGTAGGTGGCGTACACCGTCAACGCCCCATCGCCTGCTGCCCACAGGGCGAGTTGCGGGGCGCTCGTGGTCGCCCGCACCCGTGCGTCGCCCAACGCCGCGTCGCCGCCGAGGGAACACACCGCCACCTGCGTCCCGCCCACCCGCCCGGCCCGCCGCCACGCCCGCACGGTCTGGACGAGGAGGTCGAGGGTGGGCACCAGGACCAGGACGCGGTCGTGCGCAGCAAGAGTGGCGGCGGTCGCGGCGGCGACCCAGGTCTTGCCCGTGCCGCAGGCCATGACCGCAGTGGCGCGGCGTCCGCTGTACCGGGCGCTGCCGGCGGCGTCGGTGTCGGGGTTCTCCAGCTCGCGGACGATCGCAGCAAGGGCGTCGCGTTGGTGGGGGCGCAGCGCCGGCGCGGTGTTGCGGGCGGGTCGGCGTGCGGTGGGGGCGGTGGGGTTGGGCATCGGGGCCTCCGCGCGGTGGGCGAGCCGGGTGTCCGTGTCGGGGTTGCGGGCGGGTGGGTTGGCTCATGCCCCGGTGTTCGGGTGTTCCGGTGCGGTTCGGGTGTCGCCGGGGCCGACGGGCGAGGGGCTGCGGAGCTTGGAGGGGGCACTTTTGCCGATGCGGCGGCGGTAGAGGTCCTGGGCGCCTTGTTCGGTGATGCCGAGGCGTTCGCCGACTTCGCGCCAGGTCATCCGTGGTTTGCCGTCGGTGTTGGGGGTGCGGGCTGCGCGCAGGAGTTCGGCTTCGCAGTGCTCCCACCAGATGCGGGCCGCGGGCAAGGCCTCGAGGGCGTCGGCGACGTCCTCGACGGCCAGGCGACCCGGGTCGCCGATCGGTGCCGTGGCGAGGGATTGGCGGACGACGTGGGTGATCGCCAGGAACGGCTCGGCGTTCATGTCCAGGGCCCGCTTCACGTTCCGTTCGATGGCTTCGCGGTGGCGCGTGATGATCCGCGCGGCGGGGTGGTCACCGCCGAGGCGGTCCGTAGCGGGCGGGGAAGACTTCTCGCTTCGTGCGCTCATTCCGTCACGCTACGATACTCAAGCTTTCCTTGACAAGGATTCCTTGTACTGACCCCGAGGCGCCGGGCGGTGACGTTCATACAGAACCCCAACGGGGACTGGTCGTGGGCTGGGCTCGTCGATGCCCACGAGACGCACGCCGACACCGGCGTGCGCACGATCCGCGCTGGCACCGTCCGGGGTTGGGCCTACGCGACGGAGCGTCAGGCCATGGGGCGTATGGACCGGACGCACTCTGGCGCCGACGATCGACGCACGCGCCCCCGCCCCACCTCGTCACTCACCGTGACGGATCTCCGAAAGTGACGCAGACCCGAGGAGCGTGCTCGGCACGGAGATGTCCGGACGATGCACGATGCGTGGCCGCAGTGAGGGCGGGCGTGGGTGCGTCGGCTCGGGTGGACAGAATGCGATCGGGGCAGGGTTCGAACGGGAGAGTCATGGCGGTCGCGGGGTTGGTCGGGCTGAGGGAGCTGCAGAGAGCGGCGCGGCTGAGCCGGTCGACCTGATTTCCGCTTCACTCGACCCGCGCGGTGTGGACGACGTCTGTGGTCGCGGCCCGGCGGGGGCCGCCTCGCGGTTGGCCACGTCATGCGGGCCAGGATCAGAGGGTGGTTGCGCGGCACGGGATGGTTGCGGTGGCCCGGCGGACACAGCTCGTACAGGGCTTCGAGGGTGCGGTCGTCGAGCGTCGGCGGGGTCGGGGGAGGTTGCTTCTTCGTGCGCGACCTGTCCGTGGGGATGCTCGTCGTGGGGGAACACGCAGGGTGGGCGTCGGGAACGGTCCGCGGGGCGCGGGCCGGCCGGTGCGTGTCGGGGTGAGCGAGGCTTGTCGTCGACGTTGGCGAGGTACCCGCCGGTGATCGATGCCGAGACAGGGAGGTCGCAGATGAACGCCGACGAGTTGCTGGGCCGCGTCCGGCTGGCGCGGGACTGGGCCACAGAGGCCGCGGACATGGCTTCGGAGAACACGGCTCTTGACAGAACCGCAGAGGAGCTCGCGTCGATGGCCGTCTACGAGGTTGTCTATCGGGTGGTGGCCAACGTGCTGGATGTCATTGTGAACCCGGTGGCTACCTCTGCGGAGGGTCAGGAGCGCGCTACGTAAGTCGGGGGCGTCGTCCAGGGATTACACCGGGGTCGCCTCCCATCCGCGCCCCGGACACCGAACGCGAGGGACTGCACAGCATGTTCCTGCGTCTCGATGCGTCCGCGGGTGCTGTCGCGGCGTGACGGCCGGTGCCGATGCCGGTCCGCCTCGCCCCCGAGGCGGACCGTTCGGTGCCTGAGGAGCCGGCGCGCACGGGGTCGAGCCTTCGGGCACCGGGCGGTCGCGGATCGGCTTTGAGCAGGTGCCCGGCAACGGGGTGGGCCAGCTCGTGCTTCAGGGCCCAGAGCAGGATGCCGCCGGGTAATGGGTATCGCGGCACGCGATCACCCCCGTGGCACCGTCGAGGAACAGGCAGTCGCCGGCCGTGCCCCGATCGATCCATTCCCGCGCGATGGCCGGCGCCAAGGTCCCCGGTCGGGCTACGCCACAGCCGCAGGTGCAGGACCCGATGAACCGCGAGTAGCCTTCGGGGTCCATTGTGGGGATCCGGCAGCGCGTGTCGAGGATCGCCTTGAATCCCTCATGGGTGTCGTCGGGGCCAGTACGGCATCTCGTCGGCCATGTGTCGCTCCGTCCATCGAGTCTTCTATTCGCCCGTACTCGCGGTATCGCGGTATTCGCGGGCCGTGCTCGTTCTATCGACCCAACGTCGCGGTATTAAATGTTCGCGGACTATTCTCCCGGAACACGATCGGAGTATCGCGAACTTTTTTCGGGGTTTCGAGAGAATGACGGTTGCTCCGGCCGTGTGTCGGCCTGCAGCGCAAGGTTGTGGGCCGACACACGGGTATCTCAGTTTTGGTAACGGTGCGGCAGGGCGAAGGCGCCGGAGATCACGCTGGCCACGGCTGCTGCGGCTACCGGGCTGTCCGGGGCGACGGTAACCATCGCACAGGCGAAAGCACAGGTCGTTGCAGCAATACACAGGACCGTTCCGGAACGCCGGAGCCAAGACGGCTCCGGCGTCTCAGAGGTCGGGCCGCTAGACTGACCGCGCGAGGGGACGTGGTCGCGCGACTCGTGTGGGTCGTTCATTCGCTCTCCTCTCGGTTGGATTTCACGTTGTGTGAATCCACATCGGCGGCCGGTTGGGAAAACTTTTCCAGGGTTGACCCCAGCCGGCCGCTTCCCTATCGGGATGCATCCCAGGTTATCCGCTCGCGCAATAGTCCTTATGCTGCGACGGCGAAGTGTGGACAACCGCATGGGATGCCGCACCCGAGATTGCTCGAACCTGCATTCGATCGGCGATCGATCTGTCCCGATATTTCCGCCCCGTACGTAACACGGGATTAGCGGATCGCAGGCCACTTCCGGGGAGATTCCCTCCCCGGAACGTTGCCGACTCTTTACTTTCGGCCCGCGACGGTAGGCACAGTGGTCCGTACGGTCCGCGGACATGGACACCCCCGCGAACCCCGCGCCCGACGACACCCTTCCCCAGTGTTCGCCGTACGCCCATCTCGGCGAGGAGACGCGCAGGATCCTCGGCTATTTCGGGCACGAATCCGACGTTCCCGAGGTGGTCGCGGCGGCGCGCTCGTGCATCGGCGTTGCGCACGTGATGGCAGCCTCGCTCCCGGACGGTCCCGAACTGCGCGCCGGACTCGTGCACTTGCTGGAGGCCAAGGACTGGTTCGAGCGCGCGGTCGGGCTCGACGTTGTCCCGCCGGTCCCGGTGGACGACAGGGAACCGGCCGACGAGATCCGCGTCGGGTACCACTTCCTGGCGCGCGTCCTTGGCACGACGCACGAACACCGGATGTTGGGGGCCTGTTCGTGGCGGGTCTCGCGGCGGAAGCCTCGGGCGAGATGGCCGTGGCCCACGTCCAGCTCAATACCCTGATGCGAATGGCCCGGGAGTACCGGAACGAGCCCGGCCACCCGGATCCCGATCGCCAACTGAGCCGGGCCGGACCCGGCGGCTCGTGTCACCGGGTACGTCCCGGGCACGATGGACACCACCGGTCGCCGGCCCGACATCGCTCGCCTGGCCCAGGACTTCGCATACGACCACCTGCCGCCTCGAATTCAGGAGATCAGCAGGATCTTCCACGGCGTCGTTGCGCGCCCGTTGGCGGAACTTCCCGACAGTGACGAACTCTTCGCCTCCCTCGCGGAGTTGTGGGCGGCGAAGAGATGGCGGCACGGCGCGAGGGCGAGGACCGGGCGGGGAACCCAGGTGCGGCGTACGGGCGGTCATGAGCAGCCTCCTCGGAGAGGGAAACCGACACGGTTCCTTCCTCGGAGTCTGCACCTCGCCCACGATGTCCCGAAATGGTTCACGAGGGTCGAGTCGGTCATAGGACGAACGGCTTGTCCATCGGACGGCTGACCCCCGACCGTTACGACGACGTACCTATCCCCTGGGGGCAGCTTCGGGAATCGGCCCGCAGCGTGGCGGTGGTCTCTACAGTCGTCCCATGACCTTTGGTGCGACGCCCGGGACATTCCGGCGGCTGATGTGGGTTGAGATTCCGTGCGGGACGTCTCTCTCGCAGTCCAGGAAGACTCTTGGGGCCCTGAGCTCCCTCGTGCGTGCTCAGGGCAAAGGGCTCAGGACGCACGCCGATCTCTTTCCCACCAGATACGTGGTCCCGGGACTCCTTGCGGTGGGTGCCACCGTGGGTGTCATCGCCACACTGCATATCCAAGGTTGGTTCGGCGACCGCGAGTCGAAGGTGGGTCCTGAGTCGGAAGACGCCGTTCGGCAGGCCGGGTCGGAGCAGCCCGACGAGGTCGGAGATGCGAGCGAAGTCCAGCACTTGCGCGCCGTGTGACGGCCTCAAAGCGGCGGTGGATTGTGTGAGGGGCGGTCCTCCCGTCGCCGGCCGCCACAGTGCTTCCGGGTAGTGGTCCGGGCCCGGCCGACGGGGGTCGATTTCCCGGGGGCGTGGGGTGTTCAGCAGGCGAAGGTGCGCCATTCGTCGCGGGGGACGAGGCCTTCCCGGGTGTCCCGGCAGTTGGTGGCCCATTCCCGGGCGAGGAGGACGGGGCGGGTGAGGACGTGGTCGCCGGCGCGTTGGACACGGACCACGACGCCGAGTTCGGGTGCGCACGGGTCGACGTCCCGGGAGTACCGCACCCGGTGGCCGCGTGCGGTGAGGTGGTCGCAGAAGGCGTCCTCCAGGCGGGACGGCGTCCGGCCGACCGGGGGGATGTCGTCGAGGTGCACCTGCGGGCCCCGCCGGGCGTCGATCGCGATCGCGGCCGGCCCGATCGACTCGTCGTAGTACAGGTTCACCGCCGCACCGGAGATCCCCTTCACCGCCGCACCGGAGATCCTCGAGTCCGCCGGGCCGCGCACGGGCCACAGATCGGCCTGTGTCACCCGTCCCCGGCCGTCCCCGCTCGTTCCGACCGCCCTCAGGACTCCGTCCACCGCGGCCATCGCCCGATCGTGGGTCATGCCGAACCTCAACGGGTCCACCCGCTCGAACGGCGCGAACGACCACACCGCGCGCTGCGACTCCTCCACCACGCCCCACACGCCCGCCCCCACCCCGAACCTCCGCTGCCCGTACGACGATTCCCGGCCGCGCCGTTGATCCGCGCACGCCCCCGGGGAGGCTACGGGCGCCGGACGACAATCGCGTGTTCGGCTGTTCGTTCGGGTGGTGTCGGTGTCCGCTGGTAGGCAGGGGTCTTTCGGCCGGTGACTCGGCCTCCTGATGGCCGAGGTGCCCTGGATACGGCAGGTCGATTGCTACGACGGTGCCGGACTGACGCACACCCTGAACCACATGTTCGACCCCATCGAACGCCTCACGTTCCCCGATCCCTGGGGAGAGCCCGAGGGTTCGCCGACGACCCGCCCTTCTGGGACACGCCCGGGGCGCTGCCACAGCGGTGTTGCGTACGTCGGCGACCGCGCACCGCTGCCGGCGCCGCTTTTTCCCCCATCACAAGAAGGGCACCAAACCTCGACGAACAGGATTAGCGACCGGCAGGTCCGCCGGAACGGGCAGGTCCGGGCCCGCAGCCCTGGACTACCTGCCCGGATGGGAGGATCTTGCCGACAGTTCTGTACGGGGAGGCAAAGTGGACGACCGCTCGAAGCATGACCACTCCGGATGGGAAGAGGTCGTGCTCGCGGCCCGCGAACGTGCCCGCACCCGGCAGACCCTCATGGTCGAACGCTTCGGACTGTCGGGTGATGTGCAGTACCAGTGGTCGATGGACGACGCACAGATCACGTGGTCGCGCGCCGGGAAGGTGTTCCTCACCGGCCGACTCACGATGATCGGCAGCGTCAGTCTCGCTCGGCAGTCCTGGCTGTGGTCATGGGCAAACGAGTCACTTCCGCCCGCAGTCCTGGGCGATATCGCGCGGGTCCGGCAGTTCGGCGAGAAGAACGACTACCCCGTCCTGCCGTGGCCGGTGTTCAACTACCATCCCGAACTCGTCGCTGAGGCTCGAATGGTCGCAGCATCCGTACTCGACGCCGAGGGGCTGTGGGCAGACTCCACAGACGACAAGCAACTCCACTTCCTGGTCCACGACTTGGCGCTCACCTCCGGATGACAGCGACAGGCGCCCAGGCGTCAGGGCTGCCGGCCCTGACCGTCGGAAGTTGAACGACAGCTCACTGGTGGGGATCTCCTTTCCGCAGCCCGGTGGAGTCGAGGTGCTCGCCGACCATCCCGTCCACACCGAGCACTCCGGGGTGCCCGCCCGGCTCGTCTTGCCCGCCGCAACGCCGCCCCGGCTGAGATCGTGCTCCGGGGGCACCGTGACCCCTGCCCCCGGAGTACCGGAACGACCTGTTTGCCGTACATGATGTGCCCGGGGCTGCGCCTGTGCCCTGTGGTTCGACGGGCCGCCGTTCGCCGTCGACGTGTCTTGCGAGCCGCGCCGGGCCTGGCAGCGCGCCGCGTCCGGCTGCCCACCCGCTCCGCGTGCCTGTGGCGGAGGGGTGCGTTGACTGCGGTGTCGCCGCGTCATCGCCTGGGACTGTCGGGTCTATGGGTGGCCGAAGTAGCGGTCCCACCATGTGGGTGGCCACCGCGCGTCCTTGCGCAGCGGCGCGGGTCCGTCGTATCGGGTGTGAAGCAGTTCTTCCGATACCACCACATGGCCGGTGTCGATCAGTGCGCGTTCCACGGTGGCGAGATCCCCGAGGTCCAGGGCGCCTTCCTCGCGCGCGTCGTCGGTGCCCAGGTACGCGCCGGGGTTCTCCGCCGCCACCATGGCAAGCGAGCCGAAGTTGCTCACGGATACGACGATCCGCTCACCACACACCGTCGCCTCGCCCGGGACGACGACACAGGCGTACTCGACGGTGTTCCGGCCGTAGCGCTCCGCCGGGCAGCGGGTCGCGAAGTCGCCCTCCAACCGGGACACCAGCCGGTCGAGCATGGCCGAGATCGCCTGCTCGTCGTACTCTCGCGGCCCCGTCAGATGATTCGCGTCGTCGAGCCGACGCAGGAGCGCGATCACAGCCACATCATCGTTCATCATGACTCTCATCCTGGCGCTGCGGAGATTCGCCCGGAACAACGCCCGACCCGAGTTACGCATCCGCCCCGGATTCCACTGCGGGACTCGCATCGACCGGACACGAACATCCCGGACCGACGCCGGCTGGGTTAGTGATGGTCGCGAGGCCCGTGATGCAGCCTCCACGACGCACCGTCCGAGATCCGTGCGGAACAGGCGCATCTCCTCGGGCGGACGAACGGTCTCGGATGGATGGGCGTCTACTGGAATGATGCCGGTATGTTGACGAACCGGATGGACGCGGTGGATTGGGCGGCGATTCCGACCCCGTTTGGCCCGACGGCCCGGCTCGGAGGCGCCGATGGGCAAACCCGGTATGAACTCCTCGACCCCGCACAGGGGTTGCGCGCACTCGCCTCGGCCACGAACCTCTCCCAGGCCGCCGAGGCGGCGTCCCATCTGTCCAACAGCACGCTGCCGCACAGCCACATGGCCGCCGTGTTCCCGGCCGCGGTGGTGGCCGCGCCGTTCCTGCTGGACATCGCCGAGCACGGACGACCCCAGGCCCGTCAGGCGGCGGTCACCCTCCTCCAGGAGATGACGTGCTCCACGCCGATCCCGGGATTCGACCGCGTTCGCACGGCGGCCGGCCACCACGCGCCGCTGTGCTGCGCCGTGGCAGAGGTCGTCCGCGGTCGTCGGGAGGCCCTGGTGGCGCTGGGGAGGTCGGGAAGGGACCTGCTCGGTTCGGCCGCCGCCCATTGGCGCTTCGACGTCCGCGAAGCCGTCGCGACCGAGGGCGGGACGATCGCGTTCGGGATCCTGGACGGCGCGCTCCCCGCCGACCCACCGCGAGGGGAAGTGCACCTCGCGGGCGCAAGGGTGTCGATCGCGTCGGTGGCGGTCGAGTACCCGCCGGTGGAGGAGTGGGGGGATGCGTGCGTGCGCCTTGTGGGCGCACCGATCGGGGAGAGCATCGAAGGTGGCGTCGTCCGTCCGGCGGAGTGTGGCGAACGCTGACCCGTCGACCGGAGGGCACCGTGCGGATGATGGAGCACTTGGGGGAGCACACGAAGGCCGGTCATGTCGTGCCCGAGACCGTCGTCCCGGAGTTGCTCGCCGACGATGCCGAGAGCGCGCCGGGTGCCTGCGCCGCGAGGCAGACCCTTATGGATTGACACGACGGCCCGGTCCGACTGGACCCGCTCGACGTCCCGCCCTTCCGCCCGGCAACGCCTACGCCGGGGGCCCGACACTGGCGAACCCTCCTGGCGGAAGCGCTCTCCGACCGCGACTCACGCTGAACGACCTCCTTCCTCCCGCGGGCCGGCTGCCACGCCGTATTCCCAACGCGTCGGGTAGCCGCTCTCATTCGCCGCCGAGCGTTCCGCGTCGCGTGCGCTGGGTGTTGATCCGCTTGCCCAACCGGACCCCGACCTCAGCGCCGTCTCCTTTGCCGTGCCCGTTCGTCGGCCCGGTCACGGTCTCCACACGCGACCTGACGGCGCGGGGCACGTCACGGGATGGGGGAGAGTTCGTTGTTCCCCCTGTGGGGTGTGGTCGGGGTGGGTAGGTTGCGCGGATGGATGAGGATTCCGAGGGGGATCGGTTCTCCGATGCCGTGCGGTTGCTGTTGTTGATTGCGGCGGTGGGGGAGCCGTTGGACGAGGTCGCTCTGCGGCATGCGCCCGAGGGTGCGGTGGCGGTGGTGCGTTCGGAGGGGCGGCTGCAGAAACTCGATTTCTGGCTGCGGAACCCGGACTATCTGGCGGACGAGTTGCTCAACGACTACGAACGCGTGCCCGAGGCGATCAGCCTGGAGTTGGCGGGGGAGATCCTGGACTCCGACGAGCCGGAGATCGCCTGTTTCCCGATGCTGCGCTACCTGTTCGGGGCGTTCGAGTACATCGACCGGGCGATGAGCGTCCTCGTCGCGCCACGCCTGGTCCGCCTCACCCACGGGCGCACTCCCGCCGGCAAGCCGTTGGTGAGCTACTACCTCACGGCCAAAGGCCGCGCCGTCGCCGACCAGGCGACCGCCAACTGCCCGGAACTCGCCTGGTTCACCCGGCGGGCCGTCCTGGTGCGTTCCCTCGCCGAGTCCACCGGCCACACCGTGCACGCCCTGCGCCGCCGCCAGTACCTCCAACGCGACTACGCCGAGACGCCGCTGAACGAACTCATCCCTTCCATCGCCGAACGCGCCCGCGAGCGGCTCGCCCGCCTGCGCGCGACCGCCGCCACGGGAAGTGCCGCATGACGTTGATGACCATCCCCACACCCGACGAGGACTCGCTGTACCGGCGGATCGCCGACAAGGCTCCCGGCACCGATGCGGACACCGTCCGCGAGATCCTCGCCGGCCACGGCATCACCCTCAACACGCCACTGCCGTCCCGACGCGAACTCGTCGTCCACCGCCTCTACTGCGAAGGCACGAAAACCGGTACCGACGACAACGACGGCACCTTCGCCGTCGACATCCCCCTGGGCCCCGGCGCGTGGGCACTGACCAGCACACACAACTCCGCCGGGAAATCCAGCCTGCTGTGGGCCCTGAGCTACGTCCTCCGCGGCGACGGCTTCGGCGCCTTCCAACGCAAGGACACCATCGACTGGTTCACCTACATCCGCGCCGACATCGAGGTCTCCGGCGTCCCCGCGTCCATCCGCCTCACCTTCGACACCCCCGGCAAACCCACCACACGCCTGCTCACCGCCCAAACCGTCGAACAACTCCAGGCCCTGGACCCGCACGCCGTGGACGGCGACGGCGTGCGCACCGCCGCCACCGCCCCACCCGGCGGCGCGAAAGACCTCATCGACCGCTTCATGCTCGAACGCCTGGGCCTGCGCCCCATCTCCGTGTGGTCCGCCGAGAAGAACGCCCCCAAAGACGCCGACGGCCACCGCGACAGCGCCGAACAAGTCCACGGCTGGGCCAGCTACTTCTACGCCGTCGCCATGAACAACGGCAACTCCAACATCCTGCTCGGCCCCACCACCACCGGCCAACTCCCCGTGCGCCTGATGCAACTCTTCCTCGACGTCCCCTACACCTCCGAACTCACCTACCTGACCACCGCCCGCAAACAGGTCGACCAAAACGACCGCCGCACGCAACGCCGCGCCGCCGAGGACACCCAGGCCCGCCGGCAGCAGACCGAACCCCTGCGCCAGGCCCTCGCCGCGGCACGCGAACGCCTGGCCGCCTGCGAAGCCCGCCGACCCGACCACGCCGCCCTGCTCACCGACCTCCAGGCCGCTGGCCACGCGCTCGTCACCGCGCAGGAACACCACCAGGACACCGCCGAACGCCACGGCACCCTGCGCAAGATGCGCCTCAAGGACGAACGCGACCTGCGCCGCGCACGACAAAGCTCCGCCGCCCGCCTCCTCCTGGGCGCGCTGCAACCCGAGGCATGCCCACGTTGCGACCACACCATCGACGACACCCGCCGCGCCACCGAGGACACCGACCATCGCTGCTCGTTGTGCACCCACCCCCTCGCCGAGGTCGAAGTCGACCCCGAGGCCGAGGCCGCTCGACTGGCAGCGTTGGAAGAGCGCCTGAAGGCCTCGACTCGCGCCGAGACCACACTCGACGCCGGCCTGCGCACCGCAGAAGTCCACCTCGAGCACGCCCGCGAGGACTACCGGTGCGCGGCGGATCGCCTCGAACAGGTCCGCACGCATCCACACACGACCGACGCGGAACAGGCACGCCGCGACGTCCACCACCTCCAGGGCGCCCTCGCAGTCGCCACCGGAACCGCGGCGGAACTCCCCGCCGCCGTCGGCCACTACCTCACCGACACCCCCGACCCCAGACAAAGCGAAGACGAACCCGACGACACCGAGGACCGTGTCCTCGCCGCCGCGGCGACCGTCGTCGGCGACATCGTCGCCAAACACAGCCGCACCCTCCTGCCCGACCTCAACACGGAGATCCTCCGCATCGCCAAAGCCCTGGCCGTGGACAACCTCACCGACGTCAACCTCAGCCTCGGCGGCCAGGTCAACGCGCAAAAGTCCGGAAAGAAGATCGCCTTCGCCGACATCAGCCCCACCGACCGCCTCAAAATGCGCATCGCCACCGTCGTCGGCATGATCACCGTCGGCCGCAAACACGGCATCATGTCCCACCCCGGCCTGCTCCTCATCGACGCCCCCACCGCCGAGGAACTCGTCCCCGAAGCCACCTACCAGGCCCTCAAAACCCTCTACGAAACCGGCGGGATGCCCGGCGTGCAGGTCATCATCACCTCCATCGAACCGGTGATCCCCGACATCTTCCCCCCACACCGCATCCACACCGGCATTCCCGAAAACCCCCGCATGTTCTAACGTCCCCACCACGCCCAGGCGCTCGACCACCCGCACAAGGAGAGCCCATGACCACCGTCGAAGGGCACCTCACCGCCTGGGCCAGGAACGCCACCCCCACCCAGCGCCGCTCCGGCCCCACCTTCGACGACCTCGGAGGCACCCCCACCGTCACCGCCGCGGCACCCGCACTGGCCAACGGCCCACTCCTGCCGTTCCTCATCCAAGCCCTGGCCCACCACCTCGCGGCCGACAACACCGTCGACGACGTCGCACCCATCCGCGACGCCGTCCTCGACGCCATGAAAACCCACGACAACCACACCGCCTACGCCGGAGCCACCGACGCCCTCGCCGCCGCACCCACTCTCGCCGCCGCGCTCGGAACACCGCTGACCCGCACCCTCGTCGCCCGCCTCCGCGCCGCAACCGACGACGAAGACGACCTCTCCCGCGCCCTCATCGGCGCCGAAGCCGCCGACTGCCTCGTCCAACTCACCCTGGCCGACGTCATCACCGCCGCCAAAGTCCTCGGCGCCCTCGACGAAGCCACCGAAGACCCCGCCGCCCTGGCCCCCGAACTCGCCACCCGCCTGCCCCGACTCCTCGGCGTCCTCCACGCCCACCACCCCGACGCCGGCCTCGACCAAGCCCTCACCCGCTTCCTCGCCCTCGACCACACCCACCTCGACGCCGCCTTCGAACTCGCCCTCGACGACCTGCGCACCGCACTCGAGACCGACGACTACACCACGATGGCCGAGCAACTCCGCAGAACTCGCGACCACTTCGCAGCCATCACCGCCACAGACCCCGACCGCGTCGACGCCCACCTCTACCGCGCCGCGCTCGACGCCGTCCTGGGACTCTCCGCCCCCGACGCCCGCACCCGTGTTCCCCTCGCGGCCGCGGAACTGCGCACCGCGTTGCACCGCTACACCTCGTGGCGCCGGGGCGCCGCAACGGTGACCTGGGCGGCCGGCCGCACCGCCGGCATCACCGCGTGGGCCGAACTGGTCGCCATCCTCGCCGCCGCCGCGCCCTACCTCGATGCCGCCGACCCCTGGTACGCCGGAGGCCCCGCCGTCCTGTCACCCCTCCTGCGCGCCTACACCGCCCACCACAGCGTCGCGGTCGCCGTCACCACGGACGCCTCACCCGCCGCCGCGGCGCGCATCCTGGTGATGCCCATCGTCGAGGACACATTCCTGCGCCACGAACACCGCAGCCGGATCCTGCTGCACGCCATCGACCACGACGACGCCTTTCGCGACGACCCAGCCGCCTATCAACTCCGCGCCGCCATCGAACGCGCCGCCGCGACCCAGCCGGCAGCACCAGACGGCGTGGGTGAGCGTGATCAGGGAAAAGCACGCCGGTGGCACCGCGTCGCCGACGTGTTCGGACCCGAGGAGTTCGCCGCGCTCGCTGACACCATCTCCGACCGGTCGCTGGACCGTCTCGAACTGGAACTGCGCACCGGTGAGGACGTTGCCGCCTCCATCCGCGACCCCAAGTACGACCGCCTCATGTCACGGCTCCTCGACGACCTCGGACGATCCGCAGACTGGCTTCCCGGCATCGCGGAGGAGTTCAACGCACTCCTGGAC
The DNA here is from genome assembly GCF_042956465.1 of Embleya sp. NPDC008237. Classification (NCBI taxonomy): domain Bacteria; kingdom Bacillati; phylum Actinomycetota; class Actinomycetes; order Kitasatosporales; family Streptomycetaceae; genus Embleya; species Embleya sp. NPDC008237. Next base: position 22,617 of record NZ_JBIBGL010000020.1, on the reverse strand, counting down.
GTTACCGTCCGGTTCGCTTACCACTGCTACGACATCGGGCGTAAAATGGGCGGCTCTTACACCGAGTTCCTCCGCCTCCGTGACAAGGACGGCAGAAAACAAAAGGTGGACGAGGCTCTCTTCCATCAGTATTACCGCGAATGGATCTCCGTCACCGGCCTCTTCCGCGTCGTCAACTGCGAAGTCGACGACCGTGCCGGAGGCCGCGCCGACCTCGTGTTCTCCTTCGGCGCCGTCCACTTCTCCGTCGAATGCAAAATCGAGGAAAACGACGCCACGGAGACCGGCTTGCGTACCTACGTCTCCCAGGCCACCGAATATCAGAACACCAGCGCCGCGTTCGCGATCCTCTTGGCCCTGGACAAGACCGTCGGAGCCGAAGGCGCCGTCAACATCTTCGACAGCATCTGGATCGAACACGTCCAACGCCCCGGCGAGAGCGAGCCCTGCCGCGTGGTCATCGTCCGCGTGCCCGGAGGACGAGAGCAACCCAACCGCCTGCGCCCCGGAGTGCGGCAACCATAGGAAGCCGGGCACGGCAACACCGTCCCTCCAGTCCAGGGCGGCAACGCCTGCCCAAACGCCCCCTCCCCAACCCCATCCAACCCCATCCACCACACGTGCGCCCGAGCCACACTGGCACGTGCTCGCCCCGCTCCGACACCGCCTTCTGCGCCGTTACCACCTCAGCGATGGGCGCCGTATTCAGGCGTTCCCTTCGCGGGCAGTGGCCTGGAGGCGTTCGGCGGCTCGGCGGGTGAGTCTTTCCAAAACGGTGGGTCGAGGCACCGTCGCCGACGAGAGGGTGGTGACGGTGTTGGCCCAGGCAGACGGTCATCGTTTTCCCCGGATCAGAGTTCGGGTGGGCTCCGGGCAGCCTCTCCATCCTGCACTGCGCGCTGTGTCGCTACCTGACGGATTTCCGCCGCGCGTCCCCTTGTTCGATACGTCAAGGCTCGTGGAGAGTGGACCGCCACCGAGTGCAAGCAGCTGTGGCAGGCCCTGCAGTACGTTGTCCTCAGGCCCCGTCAGATCAGCGAAATTGCTTGCGCAGCCGTCGTCTTCAAGGCTGGAAGTGGTCAACGCTGAGAAAACCTCGGCGGGGTGCTGCTTTGGTTGACATAGGAGGGGACGCACCGCGTGGCCGCAGTCAAGTCAGTAGAGTTCGACCGGGAGCTGCACGAGCTTATCTTAGCTAGCGGCCAGTCTCGTCGAGGAGTCAATGCCAATAACTTTTTTGTCCACTCCGATGATCTCAAGGGCATGCGCCCTACTGACTTGAAAGCGGCTTTGAAGCAAGCAATGGAAGGAGACGATGTCGAAGTCCGTGTCACTCACGATGACAACGTCGACGAGGATTATTCTATTGCGGAGCCCATCTCGTTCACGTTTTCTGCGGGCCAATTGTCGATCTCAGTCTCAGTTGGATACCATCCTGATGGTCGCGATATCGACGAAGCAGCGATCGCCGCGCATAGGGCAGTCTTGACTCCCTACCTGAAGCGCCGTCGAGCCTCGGTGAGCAACGTCGAGCTGGTGGACTGTGTCCCTCAAGGCGTCATCTGGAATATCGAAATCGCCTGCTCGCCGCGTGGGCGTGACATGGCCGACCTCTTCCAGATCGGTGAAGGAGCGATGGCTCTATTACAGGCATTTCAGAGCGGGGAACTCACCCGCGAGACGACACTCGATCTCATCCGTTCCGGCAATGCACAGGTCTTGGTCGGGCAAGAGGAGGGACCTTGGCTCGATGTGAAGAGCGCCCACTACGACCTTCAGTCTCCCTCGGGGAAGATCAATATCGCGCGGGCGGTCGCCCGCTTTGCTAATGCCGAGCACGGCGGGATCGTCGTTGTCGGGATGCGCGGCAAGAAGATCCCAGGCGGTGAGATCATCAGCAGCATCTGTCCAGTACCGGTGGATCGCCGGACGCTCCGCAACTACAAGACCGCGCTAGAGCAGCATCTGTATCCACCGCCAGACTATCTCGACATCGAGATGGTGCCAGCCGAAGGAGGCGGCCTCATAGTCCTGCATATCCCGCCGCAGCCCGAGGAACACAAACCGTTCCTTGTTCACGGGGCGATCGTGGAGGGGAAGGTCGAGGGCACGTTCATTAGCATTGTGCGTCGGCGCGGTGAAACGTCGATCTCGATTACCGCTCCAGCCGTGCACGCTACCTTGGCGGCTGGCCGGGCGCTTCTTCGGCGTGGGGAGCTCCCCAAGGATTCAGGATGACCCACACGGGGTCTCGCTCGGCAGTTCGCGCCCAAGGGCCTGCTCCAAGTCCGGGTGCGCGATCAGCGAGTTGACGGTGTCGGGGCAAAGCGGTCGCACAGCCTTGATGAACGCTGTCGGCGTACGAGTTGGGCTGGCTCTGACACGGACGACCGAACAACTGCCCTCGACATTGGTCTCACCCGACCGGGAGCCCACCGCCCGGAGGCGGCGATCCACCACGTCCACGAAGCAGCGCTGCGCTGCCTCGTCGGTGATGACGTCCGACGGTGCCCGGCCGTTCGGGACGTGCGCGCATCGGCGGGCGGACGCCTCCAACACGCGCGGAGCCGGTGGAAGGGTTGCTCGGCCGACCGGTCCCGGGGGGTGTGGAGATTGTGAAGGCCCGACGGTCGATCGTCGGCACGGGTTCCCAGCGGCCTCGACGGAGCGTCATGATAGACCTCCGCACCGTGACGCAGCGGACAGGGGGGCAGGGCATTGGGTGAGCATCAGAAGCCGGATCCGGACCCGTCGAAGGGCAGGCCGCCGCCCGGGAACAAGGACGGCCAGGTCCCGGAGGAGCCCGAGCCGGACGGCCGCCACAAGAAGCCGCCAAAGCCGTGAACGACAACCTTGAGGGGCATCGTCGCCGCGCGATGGAGGCGATGGACGTGCACCGGGCCTGGCCCGAGGACGCAGCGTGGGTCCGTGACGCCGTTGAGGCGCTGCCGCGGCAGGGGTTCGCGCCGGATCGGTTGTGGGACTGGGACGGCCACGCCTACGTGCCCGTCGACCGCGGCACGGATCCGTACGGGTGGGCGCGTCTGGTGTACGCGGGCCCGTACGACGCGGCGATCACCGAGATCACCCACGCCCGTCCCTCCTCCAGCCTGTCCTGCACTTCTGTGGTCGCGAGCATGCTTGACGCGCTCGACATCGAACCCGGCCACCACGTCTTGGAGTTGGGCACCGGCACCGGCTGGAACGCCGCTCTCCTCGCCCACCGCGTCGGCCCCACCGGCCACGTCACCAGCGTGGAGGCCGCGCCGGACCTGGCGGCTGGCGCCCGCGCGACGCTCACACGAGCCGGCCTCGGCGACACGGTCATGGTCGTTGTCGGCGACGGTGCACACGGCCACCACGACACCGCCCCCTTCGACCGCGCGATCGCCACCTACGCCGTCGATCACGTCCCCTGGGCCTGGATCCGACAGCTACGCCCCGGTGGGGGTCTGGTGTTCCCGTGGGGACGTCTGGGCCATTTCGCCGTGACCGTCGCGGCGGACGGCCGCTCGGCCACGGGGTGGCTACAGGGCCTGGCCCAGTTCATGCCCGCCCGTGACACCGCCCCGATCCCGGAGTTCGACGAGGTCCGTGCCGACCGCAGCGCGGACCACGAGGACCTCTTGGCCCGCGACATCACCCCCCTGCACACGGATCGGGACCTGCTGTGGGCGTTGCGCGTGGCGGTTCCCGACGTCGTCTACGCCACCGACACGGACGAGGACGGCGTGAACGCGTGGATTCACGACGGCGCCCGGTCGTGGGCCGTGCTCACCACGCTGCCCGACGGTCGTGTCCGTGCCGGGCAGGGCGGTCCGCGGCGCCTGGTCGACGAGCTCGGGGCCGCGTGGGACGCGTGGGACGGTGACGGTCGCGTTCGCCGTTGGGATCACGGCATCACGATCACGGCCGAGGAGCAGTTCGTCTGGGCGGGCGATCCCGAGACCGGCCCCCGGTGGACTGTCTCCGCTCCGGCAGGGGTCACGAACGGGTGACATGGATGTCGTGTGTGGGGCATCCGCTCGTCTTCACGTCGTGGTGACGCCGAACGCGGTGAACAGGTCCTCGAGGAATCGTCGGACCATGGGTTCCGCTTGTTGTGGGGTGCGGAGGTCGTGCCAGCCGAAGCGGAAGACCTCGTATCCGGCGAGTTTGAGGTCGCGGTCGGCCCGCATGGTGGTCGCGTAGGTGGCCTAGAGGCGATCATGGATGCCGCTTTCGCCGAGGACGTCACCCGAGCCTTCCCCTTCAGCGCGCCGGGCGAGCACCGGCTGGTCAAGGTGGCGGAGACGCCGCGTTCCGCCACCAAGAGCCTGGACGCCAAACGAGCGGCTGCCGCTGCGCACGCCGCTGCCCTGACCTGGACTGGGGACACGGGCGACATCAAGGGAGCCGGAGTCCTCCTCGTCGACGACGTCTTCACCAGCGGATCACAGCTCCAGCAGGTCGCGCTGCGGTTACGGGCCTCCGGCGCCGCCGACGTCCGCGGGCTCGTCCTCGCCCGCGTCCCCTGGAACGGATGATCCCCGGCGGGGCGAAGGGCAGCGGCGCGCAGCCGGCGACAGGCCCAAGGCGACCGCGATTCCCTCCGTCACCCACGGTGCTCGCCCGATCGTCGTACGACCACCCGGTCCTGTCCAGCCAGCGCTGGACCTTCTCCCTCTCGTCCGCCCCCACCGACAGCAGGGCATCGACTGCAGCCTCACCGTTGTCGACCAGCCAGTTGATGGCGTAGGCGTGGTTGAAGATGTTCCGCATCAGGGGCGCGATCTCGGGAGCGGTGTGGCCGTTGCGCACGAGCAGGAGGACGGCGGCCGAGGTCCGGTTGACGAGTCGCCACCAGCTGTAGGCCCCGAGCACCACCTTGTAGTTCTCGGCCGGGAAGCTCAGGGGGAAGCGACGAGCTCGTCGCCGGCCTTCAGGAGGAGGGAGGCCGCCGCATGGGCGCGCTCGGCCGTCTGCGTGTCGTTCGCGAGTTCGGTCACGAACCCGAACTCTAGGCCCGTCGAAAGCCCTGCGGAATCGGCCGGTTGACGTCGACGACCACCGGTTGCGCAGTGCGTCGGCCGGGTGCCTATGGATACATCCGCACCCGGCAAGGCTCGGACCAGGGCGATGAAGGATCGATGGCACGAACCGCACAGTGGTCCGACTTCAGTGGCGATCGATCGGGAACCATTGGCGCACCGGACGGGGGTGCTCCGCTCGCCTGCGGCAACGCCTCACGGTCGACGCCGCTTCGGAAGGTGCCGACCTGCCATGTCGAGGCGGCTGGCTGCCGGCCGGCCCGCGTCGCATCTGCCAACCACGAAGCGTCGGAACGCTCCGGGCCGAGGCCCTCCGCTCTTTCCTTCGCCGACTGTGCTGCGTTGTCACATCCACCCGCGCCGTGCGCCTCACGTGGAGGGTCGAGCTGCCCCCACTCTGCCGAGCGTTGTGGAGGATTGCCCGATCGCCGCGCCCGCACGGACCTGGTCCGGGGGATCGCCTGCGGGAACTTCCCCCGATGCGCGCCGGGCGCCCCGTGCCGGTGGGGCCGGGGGACCCGACGGCGGCTTCGAGATGACGTTCGACCGGGTTGATGGCGTCGCGCAGCACGGCTGTCCTCGACCATCAGGCCGTCGTGGTCGGCGACTTCCGCCACGACGCCGCCGGCACGCCGCCGAGGGGTTCGCCCCCGGCGAGCGTGTACCGGGCGATGTCCGTTCGGCCGCCGATCGCCACCGGGCCGGGACGCAGCCGGGCTCGACTTGTGCCGTCGGGTACCCGACGATGCCCCGCCCGGTCGGGTCAGGTGCGGCGGAGCATGCTGTGCATCTTGGCCATCGTCGCGATGAACGAGGGGATCCCCGTGGCGATTCCGATCATCACGCCGATGCCCGGGCCGTACGCGGCACCGGCCATCAGGCCCGCGGCGGTTCCGGCCGACACGCCGACCGGCACGGATACGATCTGGATCACCGCCCAACGCACGGGCAGCCGTGCGTCGTCCTGGGTGTTGTGCGTGCTCATGTGACCTCTTCCTGCTCGCTCCATGATGGACACGGCGATGTGCATGCTCTGGCGCCAGAGGCTCGGTCTCGCCTGGGTACAAGCCTTGCGGGCGGGTCGCCTCGACCACCACGCTGTCGAGACCGCAGAAAACCAGGGGGGTCCGTATTTCCACCGACGACGAACCGGTACGGATGCGCTCGCTCGGGCCGGGCGACGGCGTCGCGGGGTGGATCATGCGCTTCGCCGGCGGCGAGGAACGCGTGCACGTCACCTTCGACGACATCCCGGGCGAGTGGGTGTACGAGGTCGAAGGACGCATCGTCGCCGGCACCGTCGGCATCACCCGTCTGACGATCGCCCCACGCGACCTGGACAACCCGAGGAGCCTCACCAGAGCGATCGTCGCGGGCACCCCGATCGACACGGTGATCGAGCGCCTGCGCGGCGCGCTCAAGCAGGCGTGGGACGAGCGCCCCGCCCACCTGGCGGCCGCCGTGCGCAAACACCAGCCCAAGCAGGGTCGTTCCCATTCGCCCGAGCACTTCCTCCAGGTCGCCTGGCGGGCCGTCGAAGGCGACCTCGACGGACGCTCACCCCGCCGGGCCATCACGGACACATGGAACGTGGACGGAGACACCGCCACCAGATGGCTGGCCGAAGCCCGAAAGCTCGGCTACCTCCCACCCGGCCCCATCCAACCGGCACCCGGCACGGACACGTGGGTGAAAGCCACCGGAATCCTCGAGGCACGGATCTTCGAGAAGGCCCTCCACGACGCGTTGGCGAACCCCGACGCGACGCCCATCGCCGAACTCCTGGCCACCGCAATGACGACGACGTCGCCCCTCGCGGAACAGCTCCGCAACGAGGCCTTCCTACATTGCCTCGTCGACCTGGCCAAGGGAGATCCCACCGACCCGGTACACAATGCCGCCGCCGCACTCCTGGCCGCCTTCCAAGCGACTTCCCCGACGGAGGAGAACAGCTCCGACACCGGCGACCACAGGCACGAGCCTGAGGACACCGTGCCGACAGCGGCCGAGCCGCCGCCCGTCCGACCGGCCGAAGGCACTCGCCCAGCACGGCCGCCTGGGCGAAACGTGCCGGCGGACGACGGACGCGAGGTGACGCACCGCATCGTCGAGAACGGGCTGACCTACGCCTACAGCGGATACACCCGACTACGACAGGGTCGTCGCCGGACCTGGGTCGAGAGCCGGCAGCCCATCCGCGACGACATCCACGCCGGCCACACCTACTACGTCGTCACCCCCGACGGCACCGAGATCGCCGTGTACGTCGACGACGACCGGGAATTGGCGGCCACCGACCACGGAAGCAACCTCCTGGACGAACTTCCCGAGGCCGATGCCCTGCCCGGGCGGGATCGTGCTGCCCTCGAGATGTATCGAGAGCATTCGGACCTGTACCGGGCCATGCGTGGCGGCCTACGGTGACCGGAAAGGACACGAGACCCGGGCAAGGTTCGGGTTCTCTGGTTCGGTAGTTACTCGACGCGCACCACCCCGGGCCGGTTTCGAAAATCCGACCTCGAACGAGTGGACGTCGAACGCGGCGACGGCACGCTCGGCTGGGCCCCGGCCGCCCCTTCGACCGGTTGATCGCCGCCTACGCGGTCGAACGCGTCCCCCGCGCCGGGATCGAACAGACCCGCCCCGGCGGCGACATCGTCTTCCCCTGGGCCCGCCTGGGCTACTTCGCCCTCACCACCGGCAAGGACGGCCGCTCCGCCACCGGATGGCTCCACGGCCTCGCCCAATTCATGAACGCCCGCGGCACACCCACCACCCCCACCCACCGCCAAGTCCGCGCCGACCGCGACCCCGACCACCAACGCCCCCTTACCCGCGACCACGCCCCCTCCAAGACAACGCCCACCTGATGTGGGCGCTGCGCCTGTGCCTGCCCGACGTCCTGTTCGACACCACCGCCGACACCGACGGTGTCCACGCCCGCCTCCACGACGGTGCCGAGTTCTGGGCGACGATCTCCACGCCGCCGACCGGACCCGCGATCGCCTCCCAAGGCGGTCCGCGTCGGCTCGTCGACGAACTCGAGGCCGCGTGGGACGCGTGAATCGAGGCGGGCGCGGTGGTCCTGTACGAGCACGGTATGACCCCCACGGCCGACGACGAGCAGTTCGTCTGGGCGGGCGACCCCGACACCGGCACCCGATGGCCCCTTCCCGCACCCGCCCCGATCACGATCGGGTGAGGTGGACACCTCTCGCGGCGGCTCCGCCCGATACCGTCGGCAGCGCGATCAGGGCTGCCCAGGCGGGACGTTGGCCCGCCGGCCCCGGCTTGTCACGCGGGTGACGGGGCGGGTGGTCACCCATAGCCCTAGTCATTCGTGCTATCCGCGCTCGGTCGCAATTGGGATTTGTCGAGAACGTGCAGGCGCACCTTCGCCTGCCCGCACAAGCTCTGCGCTTCGGCTCGAAGCTGCGGCGAGATGACACCCACCGATGCCATCACGTGGACGTCGACGCCGAGACGAACGCTGACGTCGATGTCGTGCTGGAGTTGCTCGGCGTTGAACTGTTCCGGGTCGGTCTTGATTTCCCCGGCGAGGAGTTCCACGCCCCAGAGCCCATAGATGTCGACCTCGCGCTTCATGGCGGGGAAGTGCACGTTCGCACCTGGGATCAGGTGGGAACCGGGGCGTTCGTCGGCCAAGGCGGCCACGGTCAAAAGGTGCGGGAGGACCCCCTGATCCGCGGCGAGGTCGATGAACGTGTTGAGTCGGTACACGACCGTGGGGCCGGTGGCGTCGACGCGGTACCTCGCCGGCGTTCCGCAGCCGGGGCAAGGCGCGGGACCGGTGGTCTCCACCAGGGGCACGAACATTTCCTGACCGCAGTGATCGCAAGCCGACTCAAGGCCCCGCTCCGCCCAACCGGCTCCACACATTGCTTCCAGCACGTCCGGAATCGTGCTCCTGAGCTTGGTGAGTCCTGAATCTTCCGAGAGCTGTTGGACGGATCGATAGGTTCTCCTGGCGCGACCACCCCATGCCCGGGCGAGCTCCAACCGGGACGCCTCCTCGGCGTCACCGTCGCGATACGCAAGCTTGAGTTGCTTGGCCAACTCCTTGGACCGCTTGGTGAACAAGGCGATGATCGTTTCGTACATTCCGGGCTGCAGGAGCGCGCCCGGGGCGTGCTGGGCGAGCACCCCCTGCGCGATGCGTCCCTTGTCCGACACCTCCCACCGGTCGGTCGCCTCCTCCAGCAGGCGCTCGGTGACCGAGGAAGCGTCGGGGATCGTCAGGTTCATGCGGTGCCGCCGGTCCGCCGAGGTCTGCAGTTGGAGGCTGTCCCTGTGCCAGGTGGCGGACGCGGTGACCATCCCGGCGACGGCCGGACGTCGAGGCAGGCCGTCGAAGGCCACGCTCGTCAATCGCACGAGGGCGCGACCCGGGCGGTCGAAGGAGACCGGTGAAGCGAACTCGACCCTGTTCTCGCCGGCGTACAGATGCAGATCCACATGGGTGGTGGCGCCCCAGGACCGGTCGAACACCAACCACGTTCGAGGCTCCTGGTTGACGATGTAGGAGAAACCCGGAGAGCGCGGCGCTCCGGGGACCGCGGTGATGTCGGCGCCTGGCGTGTGGGTCATTTCCAAGTGGCTCCCGAGCCGGTGCAACTCCTCTTCCGGCGCCGTCAAAGAAACCAGCGCGACGTCGGGTGAGCGGTCATGACCGGTCAGAACGAGTTCCCTCAATTGCTCGGGAAAGTGGATCCAGGGCTCGACACCACCCCGCGGCACCAGCATGACGTGAGTGGGATTGATCGTCCGCGCCCGCAGGGCCCGCAGATTCCAGAACCAGACGCACGAACCCACGTCGTCGGGATCGGTGACGACGATGGTCACAGGACCACCGACCACACCACCGACCCCCGTCGACGCGTGCTCATGGAACTGCGCCGCCGTCCGGTCCAGCAACGTCGTCCCATGAATCTGAGCACTGCCGATCTCGGCATCGGTCATGGGCCGGTACACCGACAGCCAAGGTCCGGCATCGGCAAGGTGGACAGCGTCCAACTCGCCCGCAGCGGCGACCTGCCACAGCGGCGCGTCGCCCTGAGCCATGACCAGGCTCCCCCCGGTCCGACCGGACGGCGACACCGCAAACGGCGGGCACGTACACCCACTCAGCGACCCCACACGATCGATGTCCGCCAACGGCTCCACCCGAAGCCCGAGTTGATCCGCAGCCTGCTGCGCCCGCACCTCGTCCAGATCGACACTCACCGCGACCTGGACGTCGGCCGCGGCGACGATCTCCCGGAACGCTTCTGTGACCTGTCCGTCGGCCGGAACCTCCACGATCGGCTCCGTGACCCCGCCCCAGCGCGAACTCGCCTCACGTACGGCCCGACGAAACCCCGCCGAGCCACCCTCCTCGATGAGATACACCACCCGGGACGGCAGGACTGCCACCCGCATCGGAAACTGACCGAGGTACTCCCTGCGCTGCATGAACGCACCCTTTCCACTCCACCACCCGGCCCATCGAGTCCCGCACAGCACTCGCCCGCCCAGAGGCAACCGCGACCGCAAGCTTCGGACCAACCGCACGTGATCTCGACTGACACGTCAACCGGGCGCAGACTACGCGGCACGAGCCGCCTACGAACCGCTTTGCCACGCCGAAGAACGCCCCTGCACTCACGTCATGACAGGCACATACGGTGCACGTTGCGCCCACGGCGGTTTCCTCGCACCGTCACGGCGATCGTGGCGTCGCACCCTCGACCTCGGATTCCGCCGTCCCCGGGCCGGGCAGTGGTGGGACGTGGACCACACGACGACGGGCCTGCCGGTGCGGTCGCGCACGAGCACCGGGCGGGTCCTCGTGACGCTCAAGGGCGAGATCTTCCGATGCGCGGAACGAACTCGGCGGTGAGTGTCGTGGGATAGGTATGACATTCATGGATGAGCGGATCGGTCAGGACCCGAGCCGGCCCCCGGTGGCGGACGCGTCGGGCGGCGAGGACGAGCCGACCACCACGGAGATGCGGGCACGGCGCCGTGACGACCTATTCCTGCCGCAGGCCCGAGCGACCTCGCAGGAGTTCCCCTCCCTGCGCAACCTCTCCGCCGGATACCTCTTCGGTGGCATGGTCCGCCCGTTGGCACCGGATCCGGCGGAGTACGCGGTATTGCCGATGCCGCCGCTCAAAGGCGGCTTGGAGTTCGCCGCTGCGGTCGGACAGTGGAACATGCTGTGGGAGGCCGCCCAGTTCCGGCGCCGCTGCTTCGACATGGAGGATCTGCCGGATCCCATGGCGCGAATCGCGGACCTGGGCGACGTCAACATCACGTTCGTGCCGCGTACCCGTTCGAGGTACTTCGAGTACGCCCCGTTGTTCCACCTGCTGCCCAGACACGTCCTGGAGAGGTTCGGCCTCCCGCTGCTGCGAGGTGGCATGTGGCCGTTCATGATGGACCACGCGGGCATCGACGACTTCCTGCCGCCCGACTTCGAGGACCGCTTGGCCCGCGCCTGGGCGTGGACCGTGTGGCCGCGGATGATCTCCGGGTCGGGGATGAGGGCGTTCTCTGCCGACGACCCGATCCGACTACTGGCCCACAACCTGGACTTCTGGGTGCCCGCGGTCACCACCGCCGTCCAGGACCGACTGCGCGACTTCCCCGAGATCGACAACGGCACGACGCCGGGGCCGGTGACCCTGGAGGACGGCAGCCTGCTCGCGGGGGCCGTGGCCGGCAACCCCCGGGCGGGCGGCGTCGTGTGGTTCGGGGAGGAGGACGCCCGCGAGGCGCTCGACGAGACCGTGGAGGCCGCGGACCGCATCGGCCGACTGCGTGACATCCTCGACGCCGTGCGCTCCCACCGGATCGAGGACGACTTCTCCGACCGATGGTCGTACGCCCGCGAGGACTTCGAACGCAAGCTCCACGGCAAACGACGCAAAGTCAAGGTGACGTTCGTGGAGTTGACCGACACCATCCCGGTCCAGGGACCCGAGAGCGAGGTCCTCGGCAACCTCGTCACCAACGACTTCCTCGCCCTGCTCGACGTCCGCGACCGTCGGATCGTGGTACTGCTCAACAGCGGGGTGACCAGCAGGACGGAGATCGCGGACATCCTCGGCTACGCCAACCACAGCGCCGTCTCCAAGCGCCTGGCACGCATCCGCCGCATGGCGCAGTCGTACTTCGCCGAGAACTGAACCGCGCCCCGAACACCCGCCCGCGCGTCGGCACCCGCAGGCGGCGTCGCACCGCGACCGCGGAAGTCAGACCTCCACGGTCGTGGTGGCGGCGGATGACCACCCGAGCCCGGGGGCGCCGGCCCTCCCGGCCCGGCGCACCCGCACGTTCACGCCATCTCCGTGTCGTCCGGGCGGATTAGCATGGATCATCGTCATCGGTTGGGGAGTTCCCTTGGGCAGCAGCTTCAAGATCAATCAGCGCGAGCTCGACAAAGCCATGCGGGAGATCGCCAAGGGCCTCGAGCGTGCCGCGCGCAAGCACCCCGTGTCGGTACCCATGCGCGTCGAGTCGATCGCGTCACCCCGGATGTCCGGCGAACCCCTCGAACAGGACCCCGTCATGTCCCGCCTGGTGACATGGCTTGCACAGCGCACGGCATCACATCCCGGGCGGTACCAAAACCTCTCCCATTTCACCGACGAAGAGGGGGATCTGCCGCCGGGCGAGGCGGACATCCTCGGACTTCGCCTCGAGGAACAGGGCCTGGCGAAGGTGCTCCGGACCTTCGGAAGCGGAAGCAGGACCGTCATCCTCACGGACGCGGGAGAACTGGCGGCCCGACGTCTGGCCCGACTCCGTTCGGACCGCGCCGCTCGATTCGCCCACGCGTGCGACGCCCTTCTGCGATGGATGTACGACACCGGCCCCGGCGGCGAGGCGGTTGCCGTCACCGCGTTCGCGGATTCCCGCGACTGCCGATTCGCCGGGGACCCACTCACGACGGACGAGGTCACCGGCGCGCTCGAGCGCCTCGTGCGCCACGGATTCGCCCGCCTCACCGACGACCCCGCCGCGGTCGCGGCACAGATCACTCAACGCGGTATCGACCGCGTACTCTCCGGAGGCTCCGTGAACACCCCCGCCCCCCAGGCCGGCAACACGTGGAACGTGCACAACTCCCCGAACAGCGTCGTCGGCAACCAAAGCGACTTCACCCAGAACAACCACCACGGATTCGACGCCTCCGCCGTACGGGACTGGGCCGAACTCGTTCGCCAGATCGCCCCGACGCTGCAGGGCACCCCACAGGAGGAAGCGGACATCGTCCGCGACGCCGAGATCCTCATCGAACTCGTGGACCAGGAGAACCCCGAGCCCGGACGCGTACGCGCGCTCTTCGACGGCATCCAGAACCGGCTGACCGGACTCGGAGGCGCGTCCGCAGCACTGACCCTGCTGCTCGCCCAGGCCGAGCAGGCCCGCCAAGCCGTTTTCGGCTGAGCTGGTCGACGACCCCGTACCCGAAACCTTGCACGCAGTCCTCGCCCCGCCGACTCGGCCGCGCAATGGCCTTGGTGCCCCGGCTGAGCCGGGTCGACCACGACGGGGGAGGGCGAGAATCATCCGTCGATCCCGAAGCGGACGCGCCGTGAGATCGCCCGCGCACTCGACCTCGCAGACATCGTCCAACGCCCCGAGAAGTTCCTTCGCGACCGCCGGTAGACCGGCGTCGGGCAGCGCCGCCACGCTCGCGGTCACGCGCGCGTGCTTCGAGCCCTCGCCCGGGGGCGTGGGCAGACCCAGGAGCGCGCACGCCTCGCAGAGCGTCGTGTGCGTGTTCACGTCGCCGAGATCGGACGTAGCCGCTTCGACGATGCGCCGCAACGCGACGAGATCCGTGCCAGCATTCACCACCCGTCGAGTCTGACAGCGACGAACGACATCCGCACCGACGTCGCCGAAGGCCGGAACGTCCAACCCGGCACGGCCGGTACGTATCCGGAGCGTGCGACGCCACGGGGCGTGTGGTGACGCATCCGGCTTCCCGGCACCCAACCCCTTCGGGGACCCGGTCGTCGATGCTCCGGGAGATGCCGCGTGTCGGGAACGGCCCACGGGCCGTACCGTCCCCTCCTCGGATGTGCCGAAGCCCGCGCTTGGCTCGGCCGAGTCACGGGTGGCTTCCTGCGCGGAGCACAGACCGCCCGGGCTTACAGACCCGTGTAGTGATCGACGTCGGGGGCGAAGTCGATGTCGGCGTAGAGGTCGCGCATGTCGACGTAGTAGTCGATCTGCATCTGCTCGTGGTTGTCCAGGAATCCGGCGTAACCCGCATGCAGCAGGGTGGCGAGCTCGTGCACCTCCCTGACCAGCTCGTAGAAGTTGAGGTTCGTCTGAACGGGGCGCGCCGCCGCCTTCTTCTCCCCGTGTCCGACTGTGCTGTACCTGTAGGTCTCGCCGGTCTCGTCCTCGCTGTCGAGCCAGTCCAGGAGCTGTCGGGACGCGTTGTCGATGCGATTGTTCGGGGGCTCGAGCTCCAGCAGTCCCATGTATCGGTCGAGTCGGTCCGCCAACTTCCTGATGTTGTGCGTGCGCAGCTTTTCGTCCAGCTTCAAGGGGCTGAGGTTCTCCGGGCCCGTGTAGCCGCCGCGCACCGCGCATCGTGCGGTCAGCCGGATCAGCCATTTCAACGTGAGCTCGATGCCGTGGCGATAGTTGTACAAGATCGGAATCGGCAGCCTGTCGTCCGGACCATGCTCGATCCAGCGGCGCGCCCCGGCCTCGGCGACCCGTAGGAACCCGGCGGCGATCACGAACTCGTCCTCCCGGGAGCCCCCGACGATCGCAATCTCGTGAATCGCCCACTTCGGCCGCGGAAGGCTGTGCAGATCCTCTGTCTCACCCATGCCATCAGCATGGGCCGCACGGCCGTTCCACCGCCATCACAATTTCGACCCCACGCTCCTCGCGAGCCAAGACGCCCCCAAACGGGCCTACCCGTCGAGTGGTGCGGACTCAGGACAACGCCCCCGATCACCCGCCGCCCGTACACCTGGATACCGCTCGACCACTGGAACCGCGGCCTCGCGCGCGACAAACCCACCCCTCGGAGCCCGCGATGCGAAACTCCTGCGCACCGCGCCGCACCCGGCTCTACCGTCTGGGTATGGCCGTGCAACGCGAACTCCTCTCCCGTACCGCCCGCAACGCCGTGCGCGGGGAGCTGACCGGTCTCGCGAAGGCAGCGATCGCGGAGTACTGGGAGAACGAACACTTCGCCCCCGACCCCAACTTCACACCGGGCGAGGGCAGCGTGCGCAAGCAAACGTTCGACTCCTACGCCACCGCCGTCGACTGGACCGACGCCGACCACGTCGCCCGCGCACTGCGGGTGTTCGAGACCCTGCTGCGCCGTGTTGACCGCGACAGCCGCCGCGACGGCGGCGGGATCCCCACGGACTCACTGGCGGATCTGCGGGAGGCGTTCGCGCGCGACGGTGTGCGCCTGGACGACGACCTGCGGCTGCACACCGCCAGGGTCGCCCACCTGGTGGTCCGCACGGACATGTTGACGAAGCCCTCGGGGATCCAGGCCGAGTTGGAGCGGGTGCGCAGGTTCGGGGCGGACTATCCGGACGACGCGATCGGTGCCGCGAAACAGTTGATCGAGGCCACCGCGAAGGTCGTTCTCCTCGAGCGCGGTCTACCGGTCGACGAGCGCCTGGATCTCCCCGCGCTCGTCAAGCAGGCTCAGCACGCCCTCCACCTGCACCCCACATCGGCGCCGCCCACCGCCTCCGGGGCGGCCCCGGACAACGCGGAGAGCATCAAGCGCATCCTGGGCGCGCTCACCTCGGCTGCTATTGGCGTGGCCGAGCTGCGCAACCGCTACGGCACCGGCCACGGCCGCCTGACCGCCCCCACGGGCCTGGGGCCGCGGCACGCGCGGTTCGCGGTGGGCACCGCCGCCACTTGGTGCGAGTTGATGCTCGACACCCTTGTCGACCCCGATGCCCCGTGGCGACGCGCGAACGCGGCTGCCACGTCCGCTGGTGGCGCGACCTCGACCTGAGCGCCGAGCGGGTGCGGGGATTACCGGCGCCGTGTCGGGGTGACATGGCATCGTGGCGGCGAGTCACGTGCTCGACCGGCGTTTTCCTCGCCCGCCCGAGGCGGTGCCCGTGTCGTTGCCGATTCGTGGAGGAGGCGCGTCATCGCCGGGTCCGGTCGCATCACCCACGTCACGCGCCGTCGCCTGGTCAAAGACCTCGCGACGACATGGAGCGGGGATCTCGACGAGGTCGAGTTCCTGCGCCGTTTCCACGACCTGGACGCGCTGCCCAGTAAGGATCCGCGGCACGCCACCGCGCGTGAGGACATCGGCCGCCATCGCGTCCACGACTGTGACGGGGACGACGACTGGATCTTCACGGACGAACGCTTCGGCCTCGCCGAGAGCGACGGCGCGCTCCTGCGGTTTCTGACCGAGATGCTCCATCCCGAGGTCCGCACCGACCTGGCCGAGGTGAATCGGCTGCACACGCTTGTGAACTCGGTGCTGGTCCACGACGGCTACGAAATCGTCCCCGTGGAACACATTAGCGGCGCCCCGGTGTTCGCCGCCCGCGCGATCGGCGCGGGCGTGCCCGGAACCGTGAAGAACCTGATCTTCGCCGCCGACGGCCCCAAACCCCGCATCGTGCTCGGCGACGCCCTCAACAACGACCTCACCATCGTCGAGAACACCAAGCACTGCCTGGTCTACGACCGACCTCCCGCTGCTCACGGCCTGACCTGGAGCGACCTCACCACCTGGTGGGCCGACCGCGAGAACATGACCAAAGCACCGGCGAACGACATCTCACGCAGCCTGTACGCGCGCCTGGACCGCTCCCTGGGCGACAACAACGCCGAACGCCGCATCCTGCGCACCTACGCGGAACGCTATGTCCGCCTCGGCCCCGACATCCCGGCCCTGATACCCCAGGTGTACCTGCACTACGACCCGTACACCCGCGCCCACCACGCCCCCGCGACCCCGCCGTTGGCCCGACAGCGCATGGACTTCCTCCTGCTGCTCCCACAACGGGTCCGGATCGTGATCGAGTGCGACGGCAATCAGCACTACGCCGACCCCAAGGGACGCGCGGACCCCTCCCGGTACGCCGAGATGGTCGCCGAGGACCGCGAACTGCGCCTGCGGGGCTACGAGGTCTACCGCTTCGGAGGCGCCGAACTGACCGACAACCCGGCCACCGGCCGCCGTCTCGCCGCGTTCTTCGATCGTCTCGCCGAGCGCCACCCCTGACGGCCCACGAAACCACTCCCGACCGATTCGGCGTCCGGCTGGCTCCCGTACTTGGCCGCCCACACTGCGCCGAGCGGTGGCGACCCGCGGCGGGACAGGCTGCAGGCGACCGGCAGGACCTCGCGTACACGCGGGGTTAGACCCTCGACGGTGGCGATCGCGGCAGGCTCCGTGCGCACGACCGACTCATCGACCGCCGCACGGCGGCCCGGGAGTTGTACTCCTCCCACTGGTACGCCCGGAGCCGCGACAACGGCGACTCGGACCCCAGGCAAGGGATGCCGGCTAGATCCTGACAAAGATGATGCCCGCGAGCTTGTCGGTGATCCCGGTCGGGACGGTCCGACCCTCCAGAGCATCGCGTGCGTAACCCGGGAGCGCGGTGCGCAGGCCGCAGAGTACCTCGGGAAAGTAGGGGCGTGGGAAGTGCCCCCGGTCGGTCGGGAGTTCGGGGAAGACCTTGCTCTCTCCGTGGGTGGTTCGTTCGTCGGTTGCCATCGAGAACTGGCGTCTGCGGGCCTCGGAGAGTTGCCGGAAGATCTCCTTCGCGACACTTCGGGCTCCGTACTGCGGATCCTTGAGGAAGGCCGTGAGTGCCGGACCACACCGCCGACCGGGCAGATCGCGGACAGGGTTGCCACGCAGGCCGGGGTCGGCCAAGTCTTCGAGAGGGGCGGAGTAGTGCAACATCTCCTGCCCCAAAGTGGGCCCGGAGAGGGTCCGCAGGTCTTGGACGAGCATCGTGCTGATCACAGAGACGCCGGCCAGCCCTGGGCGACTCGGCGCACGTCTCCGCGGTGTGCGGTAGTCCGCAATCGAGCCCCGCACGATACGTGGGACTCCCGCTGTACAACACGTACACGGGGGCAACATCGAAGTGGGCTGCCGTGCGGGACAACAGCGCGATCTGTTCGCCCTTCTTGTTCGCGTGTTCGACATCGACGTGCCACGAGTCGCCTCGGCGTTTGAGGTTCTTGGCCTGTGACAGCATCCCGAAGCAGGCTCCGGTGTCGTCCATCCACCACCAGAGCCAATCGGCGCCCGTCTCAGCCTCCTGAGTCCGGTTGAACACCACCGGTTTGACGTACGGCGCGGCAGCCTGACAGAGGGTGTCCGTGGCACTCTCCTCGCGCCATACTCCGTCGGTGATCTCCCAGAAGGTCATGAGCTCGTCGACCTTCCCTCGTGCTCGGACCAAAGCTTTGTGCAGCGCGAACTCGTCGGTCACCGGGATCCTCTTGGTGGCACGGCAGGGGGTCTCGACGATCACGAGTCCCGGTAGTGCGACAACCTATCCTGGCGGATGCCAACAGCCAGCGGGAAGTTGTCACCGGCTACGACAACGACATCACCGTCGCCTGTGGACACCCACGGGCGCGACGAAATTGTGCAGCGGTGCCGTTGGCGCTTTCGGAAAAGGTTGACGGTGGCACACCAGCGATGTGTCCATGTTCACGGGAGTGTCGAGGCCGACGATTCGGTTCAGTGGTCTATTTGACCATTCGGATCGGGTCCTCGCGACGGGTCGATCGGCGTCGCCGAGCCAATAGGCCATCACGGCGGTGGCGCGGCGTCTGTATGTGGCCCTTCCGATCGTGGAACGACGAGGACTTCACCGCCTGGTATCCGCGTGACGGGCGCCCCGGGCTCGCGCCCGCACGACTGGCCACCGTCTGCGTGCTGCAGTACGTGATGAACCTGTCGGACCGTCAGGCCGCCGAGGCGGTGCGCTGTCGTCACCGGAACCGCTGGCCGAACCGCGGCCGGGGATCCGGTGACGCGGCAGGCGCTGCAGCGCAGCGGGACGCTGGTGCTGTTGACCCGGCCGGCCGGTCAGGACGAGTGAGGATTTTCCCGAGCGGGTGAACATGTCACTTGGTCCCTTGGACGTGGCGGCAAAGCTCCGGATCTCCGGGACCGGAGAACCTGACAGCAGGTGATCAATCACGTGCAGAATCATGATTACCTCGACGGGCACCCCTTCCTGGGGTCTTCCCTCGACTCCACCCGTTCCTCTGCGGAAACCCGCCACCGGCCCGTACCTTTCGGCAGGGGCATCCGAACGGTGGGGGAACGATGATCGAACTGTCGAAGATGATCCAGGACCTGCGTGCAGAGATCGGCACGGCCGTCACGGCCGCCGCCGGCGAGTCGATCCAGTTTGAGCTCGGCACCATCGTGCTGGAGACCCACGTTGAGATGAAGCTCGACGCCGCCGTCAAGGGCAAGGTGCGTTTCTGGGTCGCGGAGACGAATGCCGAGGTGGGTGTGAGCCGGGGATCCCTGCACAAGATCACTGTTCCGTTGACGCCGGTCATCGTCGATCCGGCGAACCCGTCGACCCCACCGAGAAGCGCCAAGGTGTCCGGTCAGGCCCAGCAGAACGAGGACTGATCCGGTGGCAGGCCTCGACCTGGCCCGGGTGGTCCAGGTCTGTTCGGAGGGCGGCCGGGCCTCGGGATATGTCGTACGGCCCGGCGTCGTCCTGACGGCCGAGCACGCCGTCACCGTGCCAGGACCGATCCGGGTGGTGCGCTTCGGACCCGACCTCAGCAGTTGGGAACAGACGGCCCAAACGGTTCTGACCTCAGCGAACGCGGACCTCGCGATCCTGCTCCTTGATGAGGAATCGGAGGTCAACGGCGATTGCGTACGGTATGCCCGCGTCGAACGCAAGGTGGCGGGGAAGATCCGCTGCGACGCCGTCGGATTCCCGCTGTTCATGCTGAAGGCCACAACCGGCGGACGGTCGAGCCGGGACAGCCACCACCTGCGGGGCACCGTCGAGCCGGGGTCGGGTCTGCGTACGGGCGACCTGACGATCGCCACCGCCGTGCCGCCGCCCGACCCGGATCCGGCGGAGTCGCCGTGGGCAGGCATGTCCGGGTCCGCGGTGTTCGTCGACGGACACCTGATCGGTCTGATCAAGGAACATCACCGTTCGCAGGGCCCGCGGTTGACGCTGACGACCGTCAGTTCCTGGTACGCACGGCTCACCCCAGAGGAACTGACGCTTGCGTGTGAGCACTTGGAGCTGCCGGTGTCGGCCGGGGACCTGCCCGTGCTGCCGCAGGCCCAGTCGACGCCCACGCAGGGGCTGCGTTCCGTGGCGTCGCGGCGTCGCAACTCTTTTGTCAGGAGACGGGCTCGCGCGCTGAAAGCTGCCGTCGGCGTGGCGACGCTGGCGATAGCCCTGGGTGGAACTCCGGACGGACCACCCTCAGGAAAAGCCCCCCAGGGCACAGGAAAAATAGAGAACTTGGGATTCACCGCAGCCATATCAGACAAATCGTACAGGGTCATCCTTCCTCTTCACAATCCTCAAAACAAGGAACAGCGCCTCGACAAGGTCGAGCTAATTGTCACATACAATGGCCCGGCTTGTGCGGAAGTCCCCTTCATTCTCGTCTATGGCGTCCAAGAGCCGGTTACTGTAGATTCTTCGGGGAAAATCAAACAAGCTTCAGTTTCCGTCGACTCCGGGCTGGCACGCGGGTTCACAACCCCCGCGTCCGGGGAAATCAATCGAGGATGCGGGCCAAATCAATTGCAATTTCGCTTCCAGCCCCCGGGCGCCATCCTGGCGCGACAGTCAACTACGCCCATCCTGGTAGATATTCCTCGGAAACTCACTGTGACCGGGATGATCAATGGGATTGATGGTTATGAAAAGTCAAGCACTGAGCTGCCTGCACCGAACGATCCATTCTTCGACTACGTTGCTTTCCATGCGATTTCCATTACCGACTCCGGGGATAGGGTTAGTTCGTGCTTTCTGCTGGCAGCGAGCGATCATCAACCCGGAACCGGACCTCAGGACTGTGATACTAAAATCGGATCAACCCCGGTCTTTTGGAGGCAAAAATATGGACCAAATCGGAGCGGATTGGAGTATGTGAGAGTCAGCTGATTTCCTTTCAGAACAAGTCCCGTTTCGACTGATCTATTCTTTGGGTCAGCGCCTGCGGTTCGGCAACTCCAAAGGTGGCGAAGGCGGTTGCAACAACCCGCCATACGAAAGGACAGTGCTCCGTCCAGACGTCACTGCCGACGACACAGGGGTCCGAGGGATCGGCGCGGTAGTCGAGTGCCGGCGCCACATCCTCCCCGGCAGGACAGTTGGTAGCGATCAGCGCCGCCTGTTCGACGTCGAGCCAGGGCAGTTCTCCAGGCGATCACGGCCTCCCCGCGACCGACCCACCGCAACGGCCGGTCCGCCGACGTGGACGGGACCGCGGGGGCCGCGCCGTTCACATCGGGTGGTGCGACATCGATTCCTTTCCTCGAACCTCGACCTCTGCGCGCAAGGCGGCCAGGGCGACGCGCATCGCGGCGGAGCAGCGCCGGACCGACTCGGGCATCACCTCGGCGAGTTCCTCGTACAGGGCGTCGCTCGTGAAGGCCAGGAGGACGGCCTCCGCCGCCTGGGACCGCGCGTCGGTCTCCGGACGCGTCATGTCGTTCATGTCGCGGCCGGCCATCAGGAATCCGGCGTGCGCCTCGTCGGTGTCGATCGGTGGTCCGCCGTCCCCGCACAGGCCGGCCACATATCCCCAGGCGATGTTGTCGTCCAGGGATTCCTGGATCCGGTACTCGTGCTGGAGGCACTTGGACAGCTGGTCCCGATCGATGCCGTGCCAGTGCAGGTAGACGGTGAGCGGTCCGACGAGGCAGTCGAGGGAATTGAGCGCGTCGCCCAGGAGGTACGGGGTGGATCGGGCCCACTCGCCCCAATCGTGGGCGGTCTCGCGATTGCTCGTCAGGACGGAGAACAGGGTGTCCATGCACTGTGCGACGCGCATGCGGATGAGATCGGTCAGAACGTCTGGTGCGGGAGGTGTCACGGGCCGACATTAGGGCGGCGGAGCGGAGAGCGGGAAAGGCCCGCCGCCGGATTCACCCCTGCGGGTTGCCTCCGGCGGCGCGGGGGTTCGGGTGCGCCGCGGGCGAGTCGGTGATGGTGCGGCCTCCCGGGCGGGAATCTCCGCGCGCGGCAGGGCCGAGGGTGCCGATGATTCGGGGCGGCGTTCGGTGTCGTCTACTTCGCGGTGCCGAGTCCGTGGAGGGTTCGGGATCGGTCGTCGGTGGTGGGATGGGGTGTCCAGTCGAGCGGAACCTGACGTGGGGTTCGTGTCGGCGTCCGGGTCCACTCACTCGGGGGATGCCCATCCTTGCTCGGCGAGCCGGGCGCGGATCAGTGCCGCGATGTTCCGTTCCTCGTTCGCCATGACCGCGTGTTCGGGAATACCGAGGCTGTCGCCGACGTCCGCCCACCGGTCCAGGCCGGATACGACCAGTGCCCACTGGGCCGCGTTCAGGACCAGG
>NZ_JBIBGL010000019.1:195365-226112 GCF_042956465.1 Embleya sp. NPDC008237 | reverse complement strand
CCCGCGGAGCGGGTCCCCAAGCCGCTGCGCGGCTTGCGAGTGAAGCGAGCCGCGTTGCGGCTCGCGGTGGCGCGTTGCGCCACCGGAGGCTCCCCGCGTTGCGGGGAGCTCGATCCGCGTTGCGGATCGAAAGGAAGTGAAGGCCTCCCGCGTTGCGGGAGGCGTCCGATCCGCGTTGCGGCTCGGACCAGGGCCGCGTTGCGGCCCGCCGGCAGCACGAAGTGGGTTGCGGTTTCGGGGAGTTCCTCACGCGAGTGAGTGTGGGCTCCCCGCGTTGCGGGGAGCAACCGATCCGCGATGTGGATCGGCGGGCGTCGTCGGCGAAGTGGGGGTTGCCGGGGTGGTGGGTGGGGCCGGCATCGTTTTGTCATGACCGCATCCATGCCCCGGCAGGTATTCCGTCTGCGTTTCAAGGAGTTCGTCGTCGACCCCGCGGACCCGGATGTCACCTGTCGCGAACTCGACCTCCACGCGGACCTGTTGACCTTCGAGGACGGCACCACCACGTTCTGGCTGGAGGGAGTCGAGATGTGCGACTTCCCCTCCGCGTTGCTGGGCTCGGTGGAGTTGATCCCCGTCCCCGACACGAACACGAACGTGAGGAAACGGACGGCGAGCGCGGACGAGGCCGCGGGCAAGGCCTACTCGGTGGAAGAGATCCGCAAGCGGCACGGCAACGCCTACCAGCGGTGGACCCCCGAGGACGAGCAACTTCTCCTGGAACTCCACGCCGCCGGCCACGGCATCGACGAGCTCGCCCGGCGCTTCGATCGTCAACCGAGCGCGATCCGTTCGCGACTGGGAAAATTGGGCGTGCCGGAGTGAGGCGGGGCGGCAGGCCTGTCCCCTCCCCCGCTCGAACACGGGCTGTGGGTTCGGCGGGCGGATCGGCGCGGGTCGTTGTCGTCCACGATTTCATTCATTCGAGGCTGCTCGGTGACTTCAAGGTTCATGTGACTCAAAAATTTCGCAGGTAGACTTTGATGTGAAGCGAGTACCACGTCGGAGGCATGACGAGGAGGGCCGGTGCCCGATTTCGCACCACGGCCTCGGCCGCACCAGATCGAAGCCGTCGACGCCGCCGTACGCGGCCTCGAAGGCCCCGTACGGCCCGGGGGCAACCGCGGACTCCTGGTGTCGGCCACCGGCACCGGCAAGACCCTCATCGCCGCCGAGACCGCCAGGCGCCTCGCCCCCACCGGCGGCACCCTCGTCCTGGTCCCCACCCTGGACCTGCTCACCCAGACCGTCACCGCCTGGCGCACCCTCGGACACGAAGAGGCCATGCTCGCCGTCTGCTCCCTCGAGGGCGACGACGCGCTCGGCGCAGCGGACGTGCGCGCCACCACCAGCGGGCCCAGCCTCGCCCTGTGGGCCCAACGGCACGGTCGGTACACGGTGTTCGGCACCTATGCCTCGCTGGGCAGCATCATCCACGCGCACACCGGGCCCTACGGGATCCCCGCTTTGAGGGCTTGGACGCTGGTGCTGTGCGACGAGGCGCACCGCGCCGCCGGACACGTCGACAAGAGTTGGACCGACATCCACGACAACGCCCTCGTCCCGGCGCAGCGGCGGCTGTACATGACCGCCACACCCCGCATCTACGAATCCTTCAAAGGACGGCGCAGGAGGCGGCGCGGCGAACGAGGCGGTGGCGGTGTCGGGGATGGCGCGGGCGGTCAGGGGACGCTCTTCGAGGTGGGGTCCGGGGTTGCGGCGCGGGGCGCGGGCGGCGGTCTCGAGCGCCACGTCGAACCTCACAGTGGATCACACATTGAACTTCCGCCGATTCCTGACGACATCGCATTCGACATCGATTCGGAATACGAGTATTTCTCACCGGAAATGCAAACCGGGGCGATCGACGAAGTCGGTGAAATGCCCTATTCTACTGACGGTATGTCAGGTGACGGGTCGTCGGATGTCGGAGAGTCCCGTGCCGGCGGGTCGGACACAGGCGCCGGGGGCGCGCCGGGCATCGGGCGGGCGCAATACCGGCGGGCGGCGCTGCCCGAGGAGCTCGCGGTGTCCATGGACGGCCCGGAGTACGGGCCTCGACTCTTCCATCTGGGGCTTGCCGAGAGCATCCAACGCGGGCTGCTCGCGCGGTTCGTGGTGCTGGTGGCGGACATCAGGGACAAGGAGTTGAACCAGGCCCGGCGCGACGCGCGAAAGGCCCTCGACGACGAGAGTCCGGACGTGCCGAGGCTGGTCGAGGCCTGGCGCGGCAAACGCCTCGCCGCACTGCAGACCGCGCTGTTGAAGACCGCCCGCGAGAACGGGCTCCGGACCGTCATCACGTTCCATCACCGCGTCGTCGAGGCCAAAGCCTTCGCGTTGGGGCTCCCCGAAGTCGGCCGACGGCTGCGCGCCGAACTCCCGGACCAGGCCCCGACGGACGTCCGCGCCGAATGGCTCCACGGGGACCACCCGGCCGAACACCGGCGGCGGGTCCTCGGCCGGTTCGCCGAACCCGGGGTCCCTGGCGACCTGTCCGTGGTGGCGAACGTACGGATCCTCGGCGAGGGCATCGATTGCCCGGCCGTCGACGCGGTGGCGATTTTCGATGAAATGTCCAGCATCGTGAACATCACCCAGGCCCTCGGAAGAGCCCTCCGGCAGAAACCGGGACAAGGCAAGACCGCCGCCATCGTCGTCCCCGTCTTCCTCGACGACCACGAACACCCCGACGACATGCTCCTGTCCGACGGACACCGGTACCTGGTGACCGTGCTCGAGGCATTGAGGGCCCACGCGCCCGAGATGGTCGAGGCGTTGGCCGTCCCCCAGGCCCGGGCACGCGGCGCCACGAGGACAGTCGCCGAGGACGGAGCCGACCGGGACCGGGACGGCGCAGCGGTGGGCGGCGCAGCGAGCGGTGACACGGCGGCCGAAGGGGGCGCGGGAGGGACCGGGGAGGACGTCGGTGGGGTCGCGAAGGGCGTTGGCGGGGCTGTGGAGGGCACGGCCGGACCGGCTGATGCAAACGGGCCGGGCGCCGGCGGTGAGTCCGAGACGCGGCCGTTTCTGCGGTTCTCCAGCCCGCGTAACCCGGCGGTGGTGGCGGACTTCGTCCGGTTGCGGGTCATCGACCCGGACGAACGCGACTGGACCCGCGGCTACCTCGCCGCGCGGCGATTCCTACGGGCCCACGGGCACATGAGGATCCCCCTCGACGCACGCGACGAACACGACCACGAGTATCCGGTCGGGCAATGGGCCGCCGTTCAACGACGCGAGTACGCCGCGGGACGCCTGCACAGGGACCGGGTGCGCAAGCTCGTCATGCTCGGGATGGTGTGGTCGCACCCCGACGCCGCGTTCGAGGACGGACTCGCCGTCGCCCGGCGCTGGGCGCAGCGGCACGGACACCTCGCCGCACCACAGGGAGCCTTCCAGGACGGCGTACGCATCGGACAATGGCTCGCCAACCAGCGGCGCGCGGGTGTTTTGGACGCACACCCCGAACGCCGCCGGGCCCTGGAGGAGTTGGACCCGTGGTGGAAGCCCGACGGGTGGACCATCGCCTGGCAACGCGCCTGCAACGAAGTCCGACTGTTCCTCGAGCGCGGCGGGGCCCTCGACGAACTCGCGCCCGGACACATCGCCGGCGGCGAAGACATCGGCAGATGGGCGCAGCGACACCGGCGGCCGGACGTGAGGGCCGGGCTGCGGGCCGGACAACTCCAGCAACTCCGGGAACTCGGCATCCCGGCCGAAACCGAACACGGCGCAGCGGCGGGCGAAGGCGGCGCAGCGGACGGCGACGGTGTCGAGGACGGCGTGGCGGCGGCTGCCGGCGTCGGTGGTGCGGGAGGTCGTGGCGGGAGGAACGGCACGGAGGAGGGCGGTGCGGTTGTTGGCGGCGACGGCGCCGGGGCGGCCCCGGTGCCGAGGCGCGGGCGGGGCGCGTGGGAGACGGCGTTGGCTGCGGCCGTCGCCTACCGCGAACGCGAAGGACACCTCGAAGTGCCTCGAGGGCACGTCGAGATCGTGACGATGCAGACGACGGCCGGGCCCGACGACGGCGGCGGGGTCGTCGACGTGCGGCTCGGCAAGTGGGTCAACAACCAACGGACCCGGCGGACTTCGTTGAACGAGGAACGGGTCCGGCTCCTCACCGAACTCGGCATGCGCTGGTGAGGTGGGGTGTCGGGTGGGCGTGTTCGTGTTCGGTGGATGTGAGATTCGCAGCCGATCGACAGACCGGTCGACCCGAGCACGTCGTGGGGCGGTGAGCCGGCGGTGGCCGTGGGGATGTGTCTGTGATGTCTTCATACCTGGTGGGTCGTCATATCGGTTTGGTCAGGTGCGGGTTGGGTTGGTAGTGGGCGACGCCCGCGTAGGACATCCCCAGTGATGTGGTGAGGATCTTGGCATCGAGTTCGTCTGCCAGGGTGAGCAGCCGGGTGGAGCGCAGGATGCGGGGCGGGAGACCGGCAGGGGCGAGGGTGTCGCGGACGTGGGCGGATCCGGCGGGGCCGTGGTGGGTGCGGGTGAGTCGGGTGACGAGCAGGTGGGGGTTGTCCGTGCCGAGTCTGTGCCGGTGGTCTTGGCAGCGTTGCAGTGCCGTCCAGGTCGCCTCGTCGAGTGGGAGGGCCACTGATCTGCCGGGAAAGTGGACGCTCCGGCGGCCGGGGTTGATTCCGGTGTCGGTGAGCAGGCGCAACTCGGTGATGGTCGCTGCGTGGAGCAGGGCGGCAAGGCCGATGAAGGCCTCGTGCGGATGGATGTCGTGGCGGGTGGTCCACCGCCGGTACAGGGTGCGCTGCCGGGCGGGGGTGAGGGTCGGGCCGTGGAATCCCCTCGGTTGTGCGGCGGATATCGGGTGGGTGGGGTTGTGGAGGATGGCCTTGGAGCGGTGGGCGTACGCGAAGAACTGACGCAGTGCCGCCAATCGGGACGCGCGGAGGGAGGAGTTGACGGCCAGGAAGGATTCCAGGTCGGCAGTGGTGACGCTCGCCCAGCTCGTACGGCCTGCGCCTGCGGTGTGGAGGTGGAGGGCCAGGTCACGGACGCCGGCGAGGCGGATCTCGATGGTCTTCGGCTGGTTGGGGCGTAGTCCCAGTTGCTCGGCTTGCTCGCGTTGGAGCAGGAGAAACTCGGCGAACCGTGCGACTGGGGGGCGCAGCGGGGCGGGTGTGGCCTGGATACGGCGGGCGCGGCGGGCTGCCGCCCGCTGGTCGGCTAGGCCCGGTGGTGGGTCGAGGTGGCCGTGGGTGCGGAAGAAGTCGGTGAGTGCTCCGACGAGTTCGGGGGCTTCGTGGGTGGCGCGGGCGAGGAGGCGGCGGGGGTCGCCGGTCGAGGTGTCGAGGATCAGGCGCGCTGTGGTGGCGACGATGTCGGCCGCGTATATCGGGTGGCGATGCTCCGCGAGATGCGCGGCGAGGTCGTTCCACCAGGAGGGGGCATTGGGCATGCGCTCGACCCAGCCGGCTGCGCGGGACAAGACGGTGTGGGGTGAGTGCTCGTAGCAGCGCTTGCAGAGACTCTTGGCCCACTGGCCGCTGGTTCCGCATCGTGCACAGGGTGCCGGGGCTGGTGCGGTGGCGGGATCGGCGCAGGCTCGACAGCGCTGGGTCGCCGCGTCGAGGACACGTCGGTGTCCGCAGTTCCGGCAGGGGCCTCGAGCCGGTTTTCCGGCGGATCGGCGTCGGCATGCCGCGCACACTTCCTGGGCGGATCTGCGCGGGGCACCGCACAGGGTGCAGGTCCGCGAACACCAGGGGCAACGGCCGGTGTCGGGGCACAGCCAGCGCAGTCGGTGACAGGCCCGGCAGGTGTCCTTGACGCGAGGTGATGTGGCACGGGTGGTCGCAAGAAGGTTCGTTGCGGGGCCGGGGGTGGTCACAGCGGTGGCAAGGATCGGTGGCGGGGCGCGGATTGCTGTCGCGAGGGTGGCGGGGACGAAGTGGTGCTTGGTGGGGGTGCGGCGGGCTCGCCGACGGCCAGCAGGTCGCCCGGGGTGCAGTCGAGTGCGGCGCACAGCGCGGCCAGGGTGGACAGTTTCACCTGGGAGGGCTGCTTGGTGAACAGGGCGGATACCGATGCCGCGGACAGTTCGAGGCCTGCCCGCTCGGCGAGGAGTCGGCGCAGTTCGGTGCCGGTCCAGATGCCGCGCTGTGCTGCGGCCATGCGCAGTCTCCATTCGATCTGCGGCAACAAAGCCGTGGGCTCGACGGTGTGCAGATGGGTCGGTGTGGTCATGGGCGTCCTGCCTGTGGGTCAGCCGGTCAGACCGGCGACAGCGGTCGATGTCGCGCGGCGCCACGCGTCCTCGACGAAGGTGAGTTGGGGGCGGACATAAACCATGGTCGAGGCGATGTGCCGGTGTCCGAGCAACTGCTGGACGACGAGCAGGTCCATGCCCTGCTCGTAGTGGTGGGTCGCACACGCGCGGCGCAGGTCGTGCGGAGTGAACCGGTCGCTGTCGGGTCGGCCTTCGATCTGGAGGAGACGGGCCAGACGGTCGCGCGTGGTCTCGGGCTTCAGGGGCCTTCCGTGGGCGTCGCAGAACAGTGCGGCGGTGTCGGGGAACAGGGGACGGACGTCGCGTTGGTACCAGGCGAGGATCCGGTCCAGCCCGTCGAGCATGGGTGCCCATCTCGGGCGTGGTCCCGAGGCGCCTGCCGCCTTGCCGAACCGTACGTGGAGTTTGCCTGTGGGGCCGAGTTCGGGGTGGACGTCGTATCGGTCGAGGTGGAGTGCTTCGCTCAGCCGCGGTGCGGAGTGGTACAGGGTGCGCAGCAGCGCGTAGTCCCGTGCCGCGGCCGGATAGTCGGACACGGCGGTCAGGCGGGCGCGGGCGAAGGCGAAGAACGCGGCGAGGCGTTCGGCCGAGGGCGGCAGCGGGCGGGGCGCGTCGTCCCAGACGTGGCGTAGCCGGTTGAACCGGTCCAGCGGGTCTTGGATCGGTTCTCCGTACAGAGCGTGGATCTGTACGGCGTGGCGCAGGCGCATGAACGTGTGGAACGCGCGCAGCATGTCCAGGTGGCGGCGCCTGGTTCCCGCGGCCCGGCCCGCGAGCAGCAGATCGCGGAGCATCGCGTCCACGTGGGCGGGTTCGATCCGCCACACGGGACGGTCGAAGTGGCCCAACACCCGCTCGAGCAGGCGGGTGTAGTAGCCGATCGTCGTCGCGGCGAAACCCCTCACCACCCAGGTGTCGGCGAACGCGTGTGCGCAGTCGGCCTGGAAGGCCCATACATCCGGCACCCGTCCGGCATCGACGGTCGGGGCAGCGGGCCCGCCCTCGACCAACCGCAGAAACGGCCTCTCCCCCATACCCCACCCGCCATCTCGTCACGACTGTTCGTTGAGGCAACACCTGAACACGACGCGTGCCACCGAAGCCATCAACGAGACACCGGAAGAAAAGCAACTCCCGCCTTACCAGCAACCCCCCAACCCACACGCCTCGCCGTTGAGCCATTGGGCCTCGTCGACCAGGAGGGTGCGGGGGTGGTGGGCGAGGGCCGTCTTCAGGAGACGGTCGAACTCGCTGGGATGACGGGGCGCCTCGCCCGGCAGGCCGAGCGAGGTGAACAACTCGTGCCGGACCGCGCGGGCGGTGGGGCGGGCGCGGAAGGTGATCCG
Organism: Embleya sp. NPDC008237; assembly: GCF_042956465.1. Classification (NCBI taxonomy): domain Bacteria; kingdom Bacillati; phylum Actinomycetota; class Actinomycetes; order Kitasatosporales; family Streptomycetaceae; genus Embleya; species Embleya sp. NPDC008237. Next base: position 218,513 of record NZ_JBIBGL010000019.1, on the reverse strand, counting down.
GTGGACGTCCTCGTCGGGTTCGAGTTCGCGCAGGCAGGTGTTGACGGCGAGGGTCTTGCCGAAACCCGCTCCGCCGTGGATACACGTCATGGCGCGGGCAGCGATCGTGTCGGCCAGGTTCTCCCGCACGGTCAGCAGCGCGCGGGTGGTCACCAGTCGCGTGTCGGGCAGGCAGACGTACTGGTCGGTGTGGGCGGGCGGCAGGCGAGGGATCATGGGGTGTCCTCTTGGGCGGGGGTGGGTGCCGAGTCGATGGGCCGGGCGCGGGCTTTGAGCGTGTCGGGGGTGGCCCAGTCGGCCGGTGGCGGTGCGGGCGGGATCAGGTCGGGCAACGCCCAGCGCGGTCAGGTCGCCGTCGTGGTGGCGGGCCAGTTCCCGGGCGGCCTCGGCCGCGGTCAGGGCGTCCAGGCGCTGTGCGTCGGCAGGGGTGGACGTGGGGGCGAAGCGGTCGTGGCGGAGCTGTTCGGCGGCTTTGGCCTCGGCCCGCAGGCGGCGGGCGCGGGTGGCTCGGGCTCGGCGCAGTGCGGCGCGTTGTTCGTCGGTGGCCTGGTCGGCGAGGTGGGCGGTGCCGGTCTCGGGTGGTGCCGGTCTCGGGTGGTGTGCGTTGGCTGATCCGGTGGCGGGTCCGTTGGATGCCCTGTCGGTGGGGCACCGGCGATTAGAGTGTGGCCGTCGGATCGTCCTGAGGGAGGGGTGTGGGGTGACTGCCGAGCCCGAGTATTCGACTCCGGTGATCGCACGGCCGGAGTGCACGATCGAGGGTGTGCGTGCGGCGATCGCGTTGTTGGCGCCGCACTGGCTTCCCGAGATGGACCGGTCCCAGCGCGAGGCGACCGCGAAGGCGTTGGAGATCAACCGGCTCGATCCGTTGCGGGGCTGGTTGCGGCACTGGGCGGCGATCGCGGAGATCGAGCGTCACCCGGACCTGGCGTTTCGCTACCACCACGCCGAGCAGGTCGACACCGTCAGCGACGACCCCCGGGTGCGTGCCCGCGGTGTTCGGGTCGCCGGCGAGTTGTTGCGGGCCGCCTACGCCGCGGTGGGCGTGTGAGCTGGGGCTGGGAGTACGAACCCGACCAGGCGAGCGTGGTGGGCGGTGCGCCGGAGGCGTTCGTCGCCCTGGTCGAGACCGCGGTCGCGGAGATCGTCCGCGCGGCCGAGGCCCTGTATCTCGACGGGACGCTGTACGAGGGGCCCAATCCCCGCGCGGCGACCGCCTACATCGACGACGGCATGTTCGTGTACCTGATCGTGGTACGCAGCGAACGCGTATACGTCCTACAGACGACGTACCTCCCCGCACACTGACATCGTTACGTCCGCATGCGCACGGCTTGGGCGGCTTGTGTGTGACCGGGCAGGGCGGCGAACAGCATCCGCTCCATGCAGGTGTTGAGGTTCTCGATGCCGCCCTTCGGGTGGGGGCGGCGGGGCGGGAGGACGGTGATGTTCGCGTCCAGGGCGGTGAGCGCGGTGGTCACGGTGCGGGAGAGAAAGTTGCTGCCGCGGTCGAAGCGCACGTGTTCGGGCAGGCCGCTGTCCGTTGCCATCGAAACGAGGCGATTGACAGCGAATCAAGTTGTTTCGGCCTTTGCGCCGGCGATCCTGGACATTCGCGCTTTTACGGGAACGGACGCTTCTCAGTGCGGACCAGACAGAAGGGGTGTCCCGCCGGGTCCGCATAGATACGCCAGCTTCGCCCGCGCGGACCGATATCGAGCACCGTCGCGCCTGCGGCAAGCACCTCTCGCTGGGCCCGATCCAGATCTGCAACGCCCAGGTCCAGATGGAACTGCTGGGGCCGTGCGGGGTCCGGCCACTGCGGCCGCCGGTAGTTCGCCACGCGCTGGAAGGCGAGCACGAGACCGGACGGCGAGTGGAGCGTTGCCCAGCCGTCACCAGGTGCCCATCGCCGATCCTGCCGATTGACGACGCCGCCGAGAAGGGATCTGTAGAACTCGGACAGTCGCCTCGGATCAGGACAGTCCAACACCACGCACTGGAGATCAGCAATCACGACCAGACTGTAGACCGCGCCCGAGAACGCACCGAGCGTCCCCGGTCGCCCCGCGTCCAAGCTTGAGGCCGTGTCCTTGTGACAATCAGTCCAGTCCATGCAGGTGAGAGCGCCCAACTCGACTCTCTTCGTTGACAACACACAGCTGCCGAAGGGCCCGGAGGGGTGGGTGCGCACGATCGCGGAGCACAACGCGGCCAGGACCGAGGCTCGCGTGGGGTGGCCGGGTGTGACGGCGACGCCGGTGATCGCCTTGGTCGCGCAGTCGATGAACCAGGTGACGTACGGGTGGACGAGGTCACCGTCGGCGGTCACACGCAACGGGGCCTGGACGTGGTCGGCCTCCCGGGTGTGGTTGCGCCAGGTCCGCGGGCGCTTGGCGAACACGCCGGCGCCCGGGCGGCTTCCGGGCCCTTGCGGTGGCCGGCCCGCTCCCCCGCCGTCGGAATCCCGGCACAGTGCGCGCAGAAACGTCGACAGCGACGGCACCGGGCCGGCAACGGCACGGCGGCCGGCGGCGCACCACCCGGGAGCGGTGTGCCGGTCGGCCGGGGCGGTGGTGAGGCGGGCGAAGCCGGCGAGGCGACGTCGTCGGCCGTCGTGCCCGGGCCGGCGGCCGCACGGGCGCGGACGACGAGTTCACGGTGGACCGCGGAGGCGTTGCCGCGCCGATAGGCCGGCAACACCCGGATGGGCGGGGTGATCTCGAACCGGTCGCCGTGGCGAGCGCCCGGGGAGGCGGCGGTGGCGGAGGTCGTGGGGGCATCGGCCAACCATCGCCACACCGTGCGGTCGGAGACGTTCAGGCACTGCGCCGTGGTGTGGACGTGCGCGCGGGTGAGGCGGCGCTCGGCGCGCAACGCGAGCAGGCGGCGGACGGCCGGGGCTCGCAGGGCGGTCGACGACACGGTGTCGAGGGCAGGCTCGGACGGGGATGTCGAAGACTCCCGGGTGGCGGGGTCGTGGGGGGTGTTGATCGAGGTCCTCGTTCCTGCCCGTGGGAGCGGTGGATCGGCGATGAGTCAGGGGTTGGGGCCGAGGCGGGAGCAGGCCCAGGCCGGCAATGCGTGATCCACCGCGGTGTCCGGGTCTCGGCTGCGGGCGGCGTAGGCGTGGGATGTGATCTTCGCCCAGGAACGGAAGTTGCCTCGCGCACACGTCTGGTCCGCGTGGGCCACGTCTTCATCGGCCACGGCATCCCACAGCGGGTGGAACAGGCGCAGCACGCCTGGGACTTGAGGCGTGTCCAGGCGTGGCATCTGCTGCCGGGTCAGGACGCGGGAGGCCAGTGCGGGAGCCCGGGCGAGGGTGCGCTCGGCGCCGGCTCCACACAACACCAACGAGGTCCGAGTGGTGGGGGCGTCGACCAGGAGGCGTAGGTAGTCCAGTTCGGGAGCGGCGATGCGCCGGCATCGTCGACGATCAGGACGCCCGGTTCCTTCAGCGCGTCGATGAGCACGCGGTCGGCCGCGTCGGTGCGGTTCGTCAGGTGGGTGGTCGGCAGGCCGAACGCGGTGAGCAGCGCGGCGCGCAGCTGGGGCAGCGCGGGTTTGACCGCCACCTGTGCTCGATCGACCGGAATCCGTCTGGGCAGCAGACGCAACGCTTGGTGAACGGCGATCGTCTTGCCGTGGCCGGTGTCGCCGTACACGCCCATGATCCCGTGGGCGGCGACGGTATGAGTGAGTGCTTCGGCGACCTGGCCGAGTTGGCGTGTCGACACCAGGTGCGCGCCGGACGCGCAAAGCCGCGGCCGGGCCCGTGATGTCCCCGGGCCGGGTGATCACAGCAGCCCGACATGCCTCAACGCGTCCCCGGTCTCGGGATCGTCCGTCGTGTGGCCGTGCTCGAGGCTCTTCAACGAGGCGACACCCGCGACGACCTTGTCGACGTGGAAGGTCGACCAACTGCGGCACACCGGACAGTTGCGGCCCACGAGGAAGGGGCGCAGCAGGTGCAGTCGGTGTTCGCGGTCCCTCAGGTACAGGCTCCCGACCTCCAGGTCGTTGCCGTCGTGCGTCATCGTGCTCGTCGGCACGACCGGATGGTCACCGGTGAGCTCGCGGTAGTCCACCCGGGCCGACCCGCGCAGCGCGTCCCAGCGGACCGCGGTGACATGTACCAGGGGCCAGTCGGCGAGGAAGCGGGCCTCCTCCATCAGGGTGGTCAGGTCCGTGAACGCCTCCTGGAGGGCCTGTGGGAGATCGACCGGATCCACCCGGCGCAGATGCGCCTGATCGTTGCGGCGCCCCGACAGGCGCTGGCGCGCCCGGGTCGCCCGGGTATCCGACAACAGGGCTCCGAGGTCGTTCAAGGGATGCTCGGCAGCGAGCCCCCTCCTCTTACGGGAACCGGATATCTCGCCGAGGAGCGCCGCCCACTCGCCGAACCCCGGTCCCCCGCGGCCGGTCCGGAACTTGTCCCGGACGGCACTCAGTTCGCCCAGTTCGATGCCCTCCTCCCGGGCCAGCGCCGCCACCAACAGGGCGCTGTAGCACAGGAGGATCTCCGCGGTGTCCAGGACGGCCTCGTAGGCGAGGGTGTGCTCGCCCGCGCTGAGCCGGGCCTGGGCCTCCCTCCACCGCAACGCGACGGGATACGGGAAACGGGTACGGACGGTGTATCCGAAGTCGTCGAGCAACGACGCCGCCTCGACCCTCAACCGCAGGGTCCGCCCCGACCCGGTGATCCGCTCACGGGCCTCGGCGGCACTCGGATCGAGAAACACCGACCGCAGGAGCTCGTCCGCCTCCTCCTGCCACTTCCCCATGCGCTGCTTCGCAGCCTCCAACTCGTCCAAAGCGGTGGCCAACGCATCATCGGGCTGGGGAAGAGGCAGATCGGCGATCTGGCACCATGTAACGCGCAAGTTGTTCCTCGAGCCCGACAGGGTCCGGGCCAACGACGAACGCAGAAACAACAAGGTGAATCGCAACTGGCCTGCACTCAGGGGAGATTTGGGTCGCAGGACCACGACATTGTTGTCTGCCACAGCGGGCAGTTCCGCATCCGTGATCTCCCCGGCCACCAAACCTCCGGGGTCACCGTTCCCGTACACGGCCCTCAAGACCACGTCGCCGCCGCGTAGCGCAACTCCCCATCCGACCGCGCCTCGGGATTCAGACTCCGCGTCCGGCGGCGCGATCGTTCCATCTCTCGCGATGTCACGCCCACGGATAAGACGAACAGCATCCGACTCGTCCCGCTCGTGCTCGATCCTGCGGAGTTTCTCCTCGAGACTCGGCGTTGGGCACTCCCTCGAACACGGTGCCCAGTTTTGCGACACTTCCGTACCCGACGAGGTCCTCTCGCCTGGCGATCACCGCCGGATCGTGTCGGTCGAAATCCAGCCCCTCCCGCAACGACACGGCGTCCCTGACGACGTATCCGTGTTCGGTCCTGCCCCCACCCATTTTCAGCAGCTTCCCGAAATCCTTCTCGACTGCCGCCTCGTCGCGACCCCGAGAAGGGACACGGAAGATCCGCAGCGTCGGAGGTCGATCGTCCGGCGGACGCAGAAACAAAGCCGCGCTCTGAAATTGGGGCGGGATGCCCGGGAAGGCCCCTGTCGCGTACACGACAGCCACCGGCTGCCACGACCGGGCCACTATTTCCCGAAACTCGGCCCCTGATAGAGACGACAAATCGCCTGCGGGAAGAAGCACCGCCAACAACGACTCCGGGCCCTGCGGGACGCACTCCCGCAGAAGGCGATGCCCGTGGCGAGGGCGCCGGGTTCGAGTCCGAGGGATTCGGCGGTCCGGGCGAGTTCGTCTTCTCCGATGGCCCGGGTGATCTGTTCGGCGGTCACCGGTTCGTTGGGCCCGGAGCCGGCCCAGGACCGCAACTGCGGTTCCAGGCCGGCGTCCGCGAGGTCCTTCACGGAGATCGACAACGTCGTCGGCGTCACTGCGCCGTCGTTCACGGGATCTGTCATGAACGGATCCCTTCCCACCCTCCGACCGCCCGAAAGATCGCTTCCCGCCGACGGCCGAACCCGGACGACCCACCGCCCACCGACCGGAACAACCAGCCACGGCCGCACCGACAAATCTCATGGCAGAACCACCGACAACGTCTGTCGGAACGCGTTGACGCGTCCATGTCGATCAACACGGCGGTCGGTGTGCGCGGTGGACGGTGTGCGCGGTGGACGGTGGACCTGGGGTCGATGTGTGGTTCGTGTCGGATCCGTGTCTGATTCGCGGGGTCCCGGGCGCCGGCGTGTCGACGTCGCCCGGTGTGTGTCACTCGGCGGCGGGTGGGTCGTTGGGCCCGGGTGTGGTGGTCCGGCGTCTCCCCGTCGCCGGTTCCCGCCGCACCGGATCGGCCCATCCCCCGAGGCCGACCGGGCACATCGCGGGCGGCGCCGGCCGGCACGACACCGGCACCGTCCCGCGACCGGCACGAGCGGCAGCGGATACCGACCGCGGCTTGCGCAACGGCGCCGAGCGTTGCGACGGGTCAGTGGTGGATGATCCACCACACGATCCAGGTGCCGGTGGCGGTGCCGGCACCGGTGGCCAGGCCCCGCGCGGTGCTTGCGGCGAGGGATCGGGCGACGCGCGCGAGGCGGCCTCGGCTCGCGGTGGTCGCGTTGTCGGCCGGCTGGTCGTCGTTCACGGTGGTCTCCCCGAGTGGGTGCGAACCCCGGGCGGGTTCGTGTCGTCCCATCGAGCGCCCGCGGACGTTTTTCCGGCGACCACCCCGGGGCCGGTCGTCCGTCTCTAGGCTGCTTGGTCCGGGGGCGTGGGTTATCCGGCGGTCGTCCGGACCGGATCCGGACCGGACGGGTCGGGTCGGGAAGGTCGGGTTCGTGATGGGGGATGCGGGCGGCAAGGCGGCGGAACTGGCGCGGTCGCTGCGCGAGTTGTGGGAGCGGGCCGGGTCGCCCACGTACGCGACACTCGTTCGCCGAGGCGCCGGGCAACGACCCGCGGTGAAGTTGAACACCACTTCCCTCGGTCAATGGCTCACGGGGCAGGCCGTACCGGACGACGCCGACCGGTTCGCGTTCCTGGTGACCTGGCTGGAACACGAGGCCACCCGCCGCGACCACACCTACGTCGCGATGACGACCGCGGCCTGGGAACATCTGCGCGGCGCGGCCGTGCGTGAACGCCGCCCCGCCGGACGCCCCCACACACCCCGCGACGGCGAACCCACGGACGGTGGAGGCGATTTCGTCGGGCGGCCGGTCCGCGAGTTCACGGATCCGTTCGCGCTGGAGGTGCACCGCGCGATCGACGCCCCCGAACACACGCGGGCCCGACTGCCACTGTTACCGGTGTACGTGCCCCGCGACCACGACCGTGTGCTGCGCAACGCTGTGGAACGCGCGGCGGCCGGGCAGAGCACGATGGTCACGTTGGTGGCCAGGTCCTCCACCGGCAAGACCCGCGCCTGCTGGGAAGCACTCCAAGGCGTGCCGGACGGGTGGCGGTTGTGGCATCCCCTCCATCCGAGCCCGGCCGAGGCCGCGGCGGCCGATCTGTCGCGGGTGGGGCCACGCACAGTCGTGTGGCTCAACGAAGCCCAGACCTACCTCGAACCCGCAGGTGTCGGGCAGCGGGTCGCCACGGGCCTGCGCGAGTTGCTGGACGATCCGGGGCGTGGGCCGGTCCTGGTCCTGGCGACCCTATGGCCGGACCCCTTCTGGAACACCCTCACCACCAGACCCGCCACAGGCGACCCGGACCCGCACGCGCAGGCACGGGCCCTGCTCACCGGTACCGATCTGTGCGTGCCCGACGCGTTCGCCGGCGCCGATCTGGAGGCGGTGCATGCCCGAGCGGGTGAAGACGCGCGGTTGGCGAACGCCCTGGCGAGCGGGGACGGCGGGCGCGTCACCCAGTATCTGGCGGGCGCGCTCGCGCTGCTCAAACGCTACGAACTCGCCCCGGCCGGCGCGCGGGCGGTGATCGAGGCGGCCATGGACGCCCGCCGCCTGGGGCACGGGCCCGTCCTGCGGCAGGCGTTCCTGGAGGACGCCGCCGACGCCTACCTCACCGACCACGAATCCGACGCCCTCGCCGACGACTGGTTCGAACAAGCCCTCGCCTACGCCACCAACGTCCCCAGCGTCCACGGCGCGACCGCTCCCCTGACCCGCATCCGTCCCCGACGTCGCCGGCGCATCGACACCGACGGAGGCCCGACCTACCGCCTCGCCGACTACCTCGAACAACACGCCCGCCACACCCGCGCCTCCCGGTGCCCAAGCACCTCCTTCTGGACCGCCGCCCACGACCACGCACACACCACCGACGACACCCTCAACCTCGCCCACTCCGCATGGGAACGGCTACGGCTACGCCACGCCAAACACCTCTACGCGAAGGCAACGAACGCGGGCGATCCACGCGGACGGGCCACACTGGCCCGGCGGCTGGAGGAGGCACAGAACCGGGAGGTGGTCGAACTCTACTGCCATCTAGCCGACGACGCCGGACTCCTCAACAAGCAATGGGGCGCGGCCTGGGTACTGGGGGAGGTGGGGGCCCGCAAAGGCGCCGACGCCCGAGACCCCCACTCGCCGATGCAACGGGCCGAGCTGCTGGATGCAATAGGGGAATGGGCCGGCGCCAAGTACCTGTACCGCCAAGCCGCCGACGCCGGAGAATCCCACGCGCTGATCCAGCCGGCCCGGCTGCTGGAGATGGAAAGGGACCGGGAAGGCGCCGAACGCGTGTACCGCGAAGCCGCTGAGGCGGGACACCTCAACGTGCTAGGGATGCTGGCCTGGATGCGGGGGGAGGCGGGGGACCGGGAAGGCGCCCAACGCCTGTACCGCAAAGCCGAAGACACCGAAGACGCCGAAGTGCTGATAGGCCTGGGCATGCTGCTGGAAGAGGTGGGAGACCGGGAAGGCGCCCGACGCGTTTACCGCAAAGCCGCCGACGCCGGAGACCCCCGCGCGTTGCTGACCGCCCGCGCGCTGACGAACCTAGGCAAGGTGCTGGAGAAGATGGGGGACCCGGAAGGCGCCCAACGCATGTACCGCCAAGCCGCCGAACACCTGTACCGCCAAGTCGCCGACACCGGAGAAATCCGCGCGCTGAGGGATCTGGGCGGGCTGCTGGAGAAGATGGGGGACCCGGAGGGCGCCCAACGCATGTACCGCCAAGTCGCCGACGCCGGACACGTCCACGAGCTGTGGGACACGACAGGTCGCAACAGCATCGCACGCGTCTTACTCCGTCGTGGTCTCGACGCCGACGACGACCTGCCACCCTTCGAGGAAGAGACCCGGGGTTGCTCACGATGAACCCCATATACAGTCTCCGCATTGTCCGGGGTGCACATTCGCCCCCGACCGGCCCGGATGCGGGTGCGGGCATCGTCGTTGCCCAGGACGACGGGTAATTGGTCCGGGGGCCTGCGGCCCGAACCCCGTCACCACCGGCGGTTCGCCGCCCGCCGACCCCAGCGGACGCGCCGCCTGGCCGCCCTCCCGCGCCGCGACCGCGGCGACCGGGTCCAACCGCGCGATGCGCCGCGCCACCGCACCCCGAGACGGGGCCGCCAGGCCCCGGCACCGGCGCGCGATCTCCCGGCACACCGCCGCCACCGAACGGCGCTGCCGCGTCAGATACCGGGTTCGCAGCACCTCGGCGACGATCGCCTCGACCTCGCCCGCAAGCCGCCCGCCACCGCGGCCGCCGCTCGAGCGGGCCGGCAGCAGATCCGACACCCACGCCCTCGCCCGCCCGCCACCGTCCCAACAGCACGTACATCTGCCGACGGGAGATCCCCAGCGCCACGGCCGCGCCGTCCGCGTCCGCCAAGCCCACCGAGTCCCGCGCCGCGAGCGGCCGGATCACCTCGGCCTGCCGCACCGCCACGGCCCACACCCCGGCGGGCGCGGTCAACACCCCGCGCTCGATCACCGGTCCGTCCGCCATCCCCGGCACCTCCCGCCGCGCACACGACTACGGCCAAAACGACCGTAATGCAAGCGACTTCGGACCGTCTGGGGAATCACACTCCCCCGCACCCGGCGGCGAAGACCCAGCTCACCCGTGCACCCGACTACGGACATTCACAACCGGGGTGACGGCGCCCCGAGTCCCGGAGCCCCTGAGTCGGGGCCGACCTGCGGTTTCACGGAGCGAGTGCTGAACATCGGGGATCTAGCCCCAACACCGTTCGGTTAAGGCGGGGCTGGGTGGTGTCAAGGTTCGGTTGTGAGCATGTTGATGCTGATGGTGGCCTTGTAGGTGGTCCGGTCGATGGCGGTCCGCGTGCGTTGTACTTGGAGATCGCTCGTTTGACGATGCGGTCCTTGGTACGGACCCGCCGCTCGGGCAGGAGCTGGGCCAGGACCTGGCGGCCGATGGTCCCGACCAGATCGATGACGGTGTCGGCGATGACGCCCGCGGCCAGGACGAGTTGGTCGCGGGCGGCGGACAACACGACGGTGAAACCGGCCCGGTCGGGGTCGGTGCCCGGGACGGTGTCGGTGGCGTCCGTCATCGCGGTTCGCATCTCCAGCCCCCGGGACCCCGCGGTCGTCGCGGACTTCGTACGGTTGCGGGTCATCGATCCCGACGAACGCGACTGGATCCGCGGCTACCTCGCCGCCAGGCGCTTCCTCAGGGCACACGGCCATTTGAGGATTCCGCTCGACGCGCGCGACGAACACGACCACGACTACCCGATCGGGCAATGGGCCGCGGTCCAACGACGCGAGTACGCCGCCGGGCGCCTGGACGCCGGCCGCGTGCGCAAGCTCGTCATGCTCGGGATGGTGTGGTCGCACCCCGACGCCGCCTTCGACGACGGACTCGCCGTCGCACGACGGTATGTCGAGCGTGTGGGGCACCTCGCCGCGCCACAGGGAGCCGTCCAGGAGGGGGTGAGGGTGGGCCAGTGGCTCGCCAATCAGCGGCGTGCGGGTGTTTTGGACGCACACCCCGAACGCCGCCGGGCCCTCGAGGAGTTGGACCCGTGGTGGAAGCCCGACGGGTGGACCATCGCCTGGCAGAGGGCCGCCAACGAAGTACGACGGTTCCTGGCGCGGGGCGGAACGCTCGAGGAGTTGGCGCCCGGATGGGTCGCCGGCGGCGAAGACATCGGCAGATGGGCGCAGCGGCACCGGCGAGCAGCCGTGCGGGCACGGCTGGGTCCCGGGCAACTCGAACAGCTCGACGCACTCGGCATCACACCTGAAACCGAACACGGGCACGGCGCAGCGGCAGGCGGCGACGGCGTCGAGAGTGGCGTGGTGGTGGCTGCCGGCGTCGGTGGCGCGGAAGGTCGCGGCGAGAGGGCCGGCGGCGCCGGGAACGGCGTGGTGGAGGGCGTCGGGGCTCCGGGCGGCGACGTCGTCGGGGCTGCCCGGGCGCCGAGGCGCGGCCGGGGCGCGTGGGAGACGGCGTTCGCCGCGGCCATCGCCTACCGCCAACGCGAAGGACACCTCGAAGTGCCGCGCGCGCATGTCGAGACCGTGACGACGGATGGCTCGGCGGGACCCGACGACGGCGCGGGCGAGGGCGGCGGTGCCGTCGAGGTGCGGCTCGGCAAATGGGTCAACAACCAACGCAATCGGCGGAACCCGTTGAACGAGGAACGGGTGCGGCTCCTCACCGAACTCGGCATGCGCTGGTGAAGGGGCGGCGTCGGGTCCGGGGGGTTCGTGTTCGGTGGGTGTGAGATTCGCAGTGGGATCGAGGGGGTGGGCGTCACCAGGCGGTGATTTGGAGGATGTAGACGCGTTCGTGGCGTGGGACGACCTGGTAGACGAACATGCCGTTCGCGACCAGGGCGGTTCCGCCCTGGGGTGATATTCCCTCGTAGGTCTCGCCGTGGAGGTAGAGCGCCTCGGCGGCGCGGACGAGTTCGGCGGCCTTGTCCTCGACCTGGGCGATCAGGACCGGTGGGGCGCCCTCGGTCACGTACGGTTCGTCGGGTTCGTATTCCCAGGCCCAGGTCACGCGGTGGCCTCGCGGGCCTCGGCGAGGACGGCGAGGAGTTCCGCGCGGGCGGCCTGCCAGGCGGGGTCGTGGCGTTCGAGGGTTTGCAGGGTCTGTTCGGCCGCGTGGCGGCGGGTGAGGAGGTCGGGGCGGCGCTCGATCTCGACCTCGCCCGCCCATACCGTCAGCCAGCCCTGGATCGGGCCCAGGTGTGCGGTCTGCGCGGCGAGTTGGAAGGCCTCGTTCTTCTGGCGTTCCATCTCGGGCAGGCGGTGCGGGGCGACGCGTGCGAGGGCCACGCGCAGGGCGTCGGGAGTGCGCTCGGGGCGGGGCAGGCGTGCGCCGTTCGGCAGGGGTGTGGTGGGCTCGCTCATGCCGCGTCGTCCTCTCGGTGGGTGCGGGGTACGTGGCCGGTCGCGGTCAACGTGGTGGTGAGATGTCCGTCGACGTAGCCGCCGAGCAGAAGTTCGCACAGGACGGGCATGGACTTCACGCCTGCGGTCGCGCGCCGGTGGTCGGCGCGCGACCACACGTGGTGCGACAGCGGGCCGGTGCGGCAACCGGTGCGGGCGGTGCCGTCGCGGGTCGGGCCCAGGGAACGACCCGAAACGGGCGGGGTCACCGTCACCCGGCCGTCGGCGTAGGCGTCCAGGAGGGCCTCGAGCACCGGCGTGAGGTCCAAGGCGTCGTCGGCCGCGCGTGCACGGGCCCGGCGCCACACGCCGGTGTCCATCCACACCAGACGCTCACGGGCACCGTCCTGTCGGGCGTCGACGGTTCCGCCGGGCGGATGGGTGTGAGTATCGGTGTCGGCGGCGTCCGGCACGGCGTCGTCTCCTGTCTCCTGGCAGGCTCCCTCTCGGCGGACCACAATCCTAGATGTGCCGCATCGAGTCCCGCAAACGCTGGTCCCGGGCCACACCGGAGAATCCTCGCGTCGGGCCACGGGATCGGCCCACCGTCGGGATCCACCACACTGCCGGCCAAGCCCGGACGTCGATCCCACGAACGATGCCGCCGATGGGCCGGGCTCGCCGAACGGGCCTGCCTCGTCAAGTGCGGGGCGTTCCCCGCGAGCTCGGCACACGCCAACCCTTCACCGAGTCGACCGCCGGAGTGGGAGCGGCATCCGCCCCGAGCACGGCGCAGCGGCGGACAGCGGCGGCGCGGCACGGGCGGTAGCGGCGCAGCAGAGGAGATCGCCGGTGCCGGGAAGTCGACGGACGGCCCGGCGGGCGACGGTGACGACGCAGGGCGGGCCGGGCGGGCGGCGTGGGGCGGGGCGGGCTGGGCGGGCGTGAGCGCGACGCGGTGAAGGCGCCTGGGAAACCGCGTTCACCGCGGCCGTGGCCTACCGCGAGCGGGAAGGGCACCCGGACGTGCCGCGCGGGCATGTCCTGAACGGCAAGCCCGAGGAGGTCGCACGGCTGCGACGCGCGTTCCACGGCGTGACCATCGTCAATGTCGGCAGCGTGGACTTCGCTCCCTATATCACCTTGCTCCTGTCACAGATCGACGGCTGTCGCCTCGTCGACCACCTGGTCGTCATCACCGACGCCGATCCCGACGTCGGTCCCGACCCCGCCGACGAGGAGCGAAATCGCGACGACGAACCCCGCGAGGCGGTCGTCGATACATCGGGGCTCGAGGACCCCACATGCACGGACGAGGAACCGCGGGACGACGAATCCGACAAGTCAGAGATCGTCAACCGTCGGGCGCGTCTTCTGGCCCACGCGGACTCACTCGGCGCGCGTGGTCTGCTGTATGTGGCCGAGGCACCTCATACCTTGGAGGCCGATCTCCTGACGCCGATCGGGAACGCGGAGATCCTTCGCGAGGCTTACCTGAGACAACACACACGCTCGAAGAGACACTGGACGGCGATCATGGCGGACCCGTCCCCTGCCACCGCGTTCTATCGCAGGTTGTGCAAGAGCAAAAAGTTCATCGGCAAAGGTGAGTTCGCCCACGACATCGCGACCGCCATCCAGGAAGGGCGTCAGTTCACAGCCCCCGATTATCTGCGCGCGGCCATCCTCGCCGTTCTCGGCAAGAACCCGGAGGCCGAGAATGTCCGACCAGTCCGCAACTGACGCACAGCGGCGTCTGGCCACGTCCCCGGTGGGGACGTTCGCCGTGGCGTGTCCGGGTGCGGGGAAGACGAGGGCGATCGTTGCTCGGTTTCTCGTCCGCACCCGCGAGGAATCGCGTCGGGGCGTCGCCCTCGTGTCGTTCACCAACACCGCAATCGACGAGGTGAGGAGGCGCTGCGTCGGTCGCGACGATGCCATCCGTGCCCCGCATTTCGTCGGTACGTTCGATGGGTTCCTGCACAGGTTCATCGTCACCCCGCTGTTCCCTCACGTCTTCCGTGTCGCCCCGCGATATGTGCAGTCCTGGGCCGATGTCAGGGGTGCGAGCTTCCGGTTGCGAGATGCCGGTCGATCACCGGATGTCCGGCTCGCTTGGTTCGACTTCGGGCATCACGGAGAGGCCTCCCTGTGTCTTGACCGCGTCCCACAGCGCCTGGGGAGTTTCCGGGAGGTTCTCTCCGCCCGCAGCCAAGAGGTCGAGCAACGCGTCTCGAAGGTCTATTGCGGTCTTCTCGCCGCCGGGACGGTCGGTTGCGAGGCGGCGCGCGTTCCGACGTCCCGCTTCCTCACCCACCCGAGAAGTCGTGGCATTCTGCGTGAAACGGTCGGTGCCCGGTTCGTCGAGATCATCGTCGACGAAGCCCAGGATTGCGGGGAGGAGGAGCTCGCCGTCTTGCGGTTCCTTCAGGACTGCGGTGTCACCGTGGTCATGGTCGGCGACCCGGACCAGTCCATCCACGAGTTTCGACGAGCGCTCCCGGGAGAGGTACTCGCGCACGGGCGTCGGTTGTCCGAGTTCGTGGAGATGAGCGACAACTTCCGCAGTTCCCCGGCCGTGTGCAGCTTCAACAACGCCCTGCGCTCGGGGCCGATGAACGAAACATCCGCCGGCCCCCTGTCGCATGTCGAAACCCCGGTCTGCCTCGTCGGCTATTCCCGTCCTGGCGACATCGCCTCCGCGGTACTGGAGTTGGGGAAGGAACACCACCTCGGCACCGAGGAATTGATGGTGCCGGCGCACCGGGAAAGCGACGCCATGAAAGCCGTCGGCCAAGTCGACCCGGGTTCCCTCACGTCGAAGGCGAACCGGATCCTGGCCATCGCGGACGCAGGCTTCAAACTCCGATCGGCGGAGTTCGACGCGCGCACCCGGCTCGCGGCGATCACCTCGGTGGGGATCGCCATCGTGGAAACCCTGGCAGGAACGGACTTCGGAAACCGGAGCCTGGACACCGTGTGCCGGGACAACGGCATCGATCCGCGATGGCTGCGCGACTTCGCCATCCGCCTGGCCACCACCCATGACGCCGCGGACAGTGACGCGCAGCCCTTCGCCGCGGCGGTCCGCGCCCACCTGGCCGACGCAGACTGGAACGGCGCGACCGTCCCGACCAACACCACCCGGATGTTCAAGGCACCCACCATCGAGGACTCGGCCAAGGTCACGGCTACCGAGAATCGGTCCGCCCTGGGATGCTCCACCGTTCATCGCGTCAAGGGCATGGAATTTCGAGGAGTTGCCCTGGTCCTGCCGCAACGAGCCAAACCCGACGCTCGGACCGCCGCACCGTCCTCGACGACTGGGAAGGACACTTCGACAGCGAAGCCAGACGAGTACTCTACGTGGCCGGCTCACGAGCGCGTGAACTCCTCATCCTCGCCTCCCCCACCCGTGACCTCGACCGTGTCCGCCGACTGCTCGACAGAGATGGCGTGATCCACGAGCACCGATCCCCCTCGCCGTAAACCACTCGGGTCCGCCCCCTCGGGACCATGGGTTGATGGCTTCTCGAACGTGGCCGGCCCCGGACACGCCGCAGAGGCCGCGCGGCGGCAAAGTCACGCTGAGTGGCGACGCCCTGCTGGACGAGTTCGGGCGGCCAGGGGTCCGACACCCGCCGCGCGGCGGGTTGTGCGGGCTGTGCCCCGTGCCCGGGAAACGACGGCCCCGACTTCGGTCGGGGCCGTTTTCGTGTGACCTCGGGCCGGTGTGTGGGTCGAACGGTCTGCCGGGGTCGGGGCAGGCCGAGGACGGGCCGGGCCGGGGAGGGAGACGGGAGGGGACGCAGGACCGGGACCGAGGGCCGGTACCGGTGACCGGGGGATCGAGCCGGTCGCCGTCTCCGCCGCGGTGCCGCACGCGGCGGCGTGGCCACCCGGGTCGACCGCGGCGAAGACCCCGACGTATCCAGGTCATCGCGACCGCCACCCGCGCGATCCGCCCACACGAGGCCGTCGCAGAGTTCCGCAGCCTGGTTCTCGACAAGGACCGACCGGAAAACGAGATCCTGCTCGTCCTGCGGCGCCCCGGACGAACACGGCCGGCTCTGCGGCTTCGGCCGCGTCCTGCTGCACATGCTCGAAGACGCCGCGCGCCGACACGCTCCTGGACGAGGAACCACCGCACCTCGAGGCCGTCGCCCTGCACTACTGGGGCACCACGTCGCTGATCGGCCTCAAGATCCCCGACGCATACACCGCGCCGTGGGACCGATGACCCGCCCGGTTCGCCCGGGCTGCCGACCGAGGGCTGTCGGCCGTGGTCACGCGGACAGGTCGGCTCGCCCGAGGCGCGTGCGGCGCCCGGCCGGGCGCGGCGGACTGGGGCGGTTTCGGCGGCAGCGGCCGATGAGGGCTGGTGTACTGGGAACTCGCGGTGGGGGTTTACGGGTTGGGGGCGTGGTGACACAAGGGCGGAAGATCGCGGTGGTGGTCTTCGCGGTGGCGATGGTGGTGTCGACGCCGTTGGTGTGGCTGCTGAACGGGCCCGAGGCGGGGCAGGTCGTCGGCGCATCGGTACAAGGTGCGGTGGGGGTGGCGGCGCTGGTGTGGGCCCTGCTACAGCATCCGCCCGCGCCGGGGCCGGGGCCGTTTCCGGCACCTCCGCCGCCTGGGGATGTGGTGGTCCGGTCCGGGCAGGCGCATGCCACCGGCGGCGGGGACGCGCACACCGGAATGCGGGGCCTGGGCGGTTCGGGGCCTGCGCGGGTGGAGGACTCCGGGGACGCGATCGCGGACGGCCCGGGTTCCAGCGCGGGCACCGGCATCGACCACCGGCCCTGACCGGTCACCCGACACATCCGGGCCCTCCGGGTTCCGGGCCCGATCGAGGGGGAGGGTTCCGTGCGTTGGCGACGTCGCCGCAGTCCGGACCAGGACGACCCGCGCACCGCCCCGGCATCGCCGGATGCTGCGCCGGAGGTTGGTGGCGGTGTGGAGGTGACGCGTTCGGGCGGCGCCGAGGCGCACGGCGGCGGCACCGCCGTCAGCGGCTACCGCGGGCCCGCCACGGCTGCGGCCACGAGCGGCCCCGGCCCTCTCCACACGTCCGTGAACCGGTCCGGGGACGCGGTCGCCGACCGTGGCGGCGTGGCCGTGAGCGGACATGTCGGGCAGCTCAACGTCCATCCGCCGCCGCCGGAGCCGGTGGAGTGGCCGGTGCGCCTGGGGGCGGTGCCGGCGCTGGCGACCGCGTTCCAGGACCGGGCCGGGCTGCGGGCGGAGGTCGACGCGGCGCGGGAGGGTCATGCGACGGTGGTGCTGGCGCAGGTGCTCTCGGGCGGCGGCGGTGTCGGCAAGAGCCAGTTGGCGGCCTGGTACGCGCATCGGGCTCTGGCCGAGGGGGTGGAGCTGGTGGTGTGGGCGGACGCGACCGACCCCGGCCAGGTGGTCGCGGTGTACGCGCAGGCCGCACACCTGGTCCGTGCACCGGGGGCGGGCGGGCAGGACGCCGAAGCGGACGCGCGGGCGTTCACCGCGTGGCTGGCCACCACCCGACGCAGCTGGCTGATCGTCCTGGACGACGTCACCGACCCGGACGGCATCACCGGCTGGTGGCCCCCACCCTCCCCCGCGGGGACCGGCCGGGTGCTGGCCACCACCCGGCTGCGCGACCCCAGGCTTTCCGGCGGCGGCCGCGCCGTCCTCGACGTCGCCACGTACACCGACAGCGAGGCGGAAACCTACCTTCGCGATCGCCTCGCCCACGCGGGCGCCGCGCACCTCCTGGACCCCTGCCACAACGCACTGACCACCGAACTCGGGATGCTCCCCCTCGCGCTGGCACACGCCTCCGCCTACATGATCGCCCAGGACATCGGCTGCGCCGACTACCTCGCCCGGTTCCGCGACCACCGCGCCCGACTCGACAAGCTGCTGCCCCGCACCGGCGACACCGAGGGCTACGGCCGCCAGGTCGCCGCCGCCCTGCTGCTGGCCCTCGACGCCGCCGACCGTGACGAACCCGAAGGCCTTGCCGTCCCGGCAGTGCGCCTGGCCGCCTGCCTCGACCCCGCCGGCCACCCCCGCGAACTCTGGGCCACCACACCCGTCCTCGACCACCTCGCCACCCACCGCACCCGCAGACCGCCCGCCGACACCCCCAATGACGACGGTGCGGGGGAGGGTGTCGACGCCGCGCAGGCACGCGCCGCTGTGCGGCTGCTCCACCGCTACAACCTGCTCACCGACAACGCGGCCGCAGGCCCCCGCGCCGTCCGCATCCACGCCCTGACCGCACGCGCCGCGCGCGAGACCACACCCCCCGCCGACACCGGCACCATCGCCCGCACCGCCGCCGCTGCCCTCCTGGGGCTGTGGCCCGACGCCGACCACACCCGCCCCCAACTCACCACCGCACTACGCAGCAACACCGACATCCTCGCCCGTCACACCGCCGACCACCTGTGGCACCCCGACGGGCACCCCCTGCTCTACCACGCCGGACAGAGCCTCCTCGCCTGGGGACTGCACGCCACCGCAACCACCCACTGGCAACACATCGCCGCCGAAGCCGAGCGGGTGCTCGGCGCCGAGCACCCCGATACCCTGGCGGCGCGGGGTGGCCTGGCTGTCTCGTACTGGCAGGCGGGGCGGACGGGCGAAGCCCTGATCCTCATGGAGCGGGTCGCCGCCGAGTTCGAGCGGGTGCTCGGCGCCGAGCACCCCGACACCCTCAGGGCCTGGGGGAATCTGGCTGTCTCGTACTGGCAGGCGGGGCGGACCGGTGAAGCCATCCCCATCGAGGAGCGGGTCGTCGCCGTGCGCGAGCGGGTGCTCGGCGCCGAGGACCCCGACACCCTCAAGGCGTGGCGGAACCTGGCCGGCTCGTACCGGCAGGCGGGGCGCACCGGCGAAGCCATTCTCCTCTTGGAGCGGGTCACCGGCGAGCGCGAGCGGCTGCTCGGCGCCGAGCACCCCGACACCCTGGAGGCATGGGCGCAACTGGCTGTCTCGTACCAGCAGGCAGGGCGGACCGGCGAGGCCATTCTCCTCTTGGAGCGGGTCACCGGCGAGCGCGAGCGGCTGCTCGGCGCCGAGCACCCCGACACCCTCAAGGCGTGGCGGAACCTGGCCGGCTCGTACCGGCAGGCGGGGCGCACCGGCGAAGCCATCCCCCTCTTGGAGCGGGTCACCGCCGAGACCGAGCGGCTGCTCGGCGCCGGACACCCCGACACCCTGGAGGCATGGGCGCAACTGGCTGTCTCGTACCGGCAGGCGGGGCGGACCGGCGAAGCCATCACCATCCAGGAACGGGTCGCGGAGGCACGATCCCTGCATGAGTGACCCTTGAGGCGCCAGGGCGCCGGCGTGGCCGTAGGCCACCCGGAGGCCGGCGGCGACAATGCACTCCAGGTCGCGTTCGGGAGCGCCGGCATGGTGAGCGTCGAACGGCCGCTGCGCGTGGGTGGGGGCAGGGGTCGGGTAATGCGGCACATCAGGACCGCAGGAGCAAACCGGCCGCCGGGCGCGGGGCGGCGTTGGACGCGTTGGTGGAGGGTGAGCCGTGGCATCCGCCGCATTGGCCGGTGGCGTGGCAGCGCCACCTCACGCACGCGGCCGAGTACCTGACCGAACTCGGCGACGGGGCCCGGCTGGACGACGTCGGCCTGGACGTGGTGCACCGCGGTACCGCCATCGGCCGATGAGTCGCCCGGCAGCGGTCCGGGTGGGACCGGCTGAACGCGGCGCAGCGCGAACAGCTGCTCGCGCTCGGGCTGACCCCGCCCGCGACGGGCACCCGGAGGTGCCGCGCGGGCATGTCGAGTCGGTGGTGGCGTTCGACGGGTGGCCGGAGGACGTGCGGTTGGGTGTGTGGGTGACCACCACCAGGAAGCAGGCGGGCGAAGCTCCCGGCCGAACGCATCGCGGCACTCGACGCGTTGGGCATGCGGTGGACGTAGCCACCGTGCGGCGGGACCGGCCCTCGTCGGGCCGGTCTCGTCATGTTTGCGGGGATTCCCCTCGAAATCGGGCCGATCCCCCGTTTTGCGCGCCGGCGGTCCGGCCGGCGCTGTTCCATGGGGCCATGAAGAAGCGTCATGGCTGGGTGTGGGCCGGCGGGGTCGGTGTGGCCGCGGCGGTGGTGGTCGGGTTGTGGGGGTCGGTGGTGCTGCACGCGGTGGTGCCGATGTCGCGTCCGGGGTGGGATCGGCTGGACCCGGCGACGCGTGCGCAGGCAGGGGCAGTTCCGGTTGGCGGCGATCCAGGGGTTGGCCACCCTGGGGGCGGGTTTCGCGCTGTTGTACACGGCCCGGAACTTCCGGCTCAATCGTCGTGGTCAGGTGACCGAGCGGTTCACCAACGCACTTGAGCGTCTGGGGTCCGATCTCCCCTATGTGCGCTCGGGCGGGGTGTTCGCGCTTGAGCAGATCGTCCAGGACGCCCCGGAACAGACGGACCACATCGCACGCATCCTCGTCGCGTTCCTGCGCGACCGCGCGCCTGCTGTCGGAGCCGCCGACCCGCCCAACCATCCCGACCCGGACGTCCAGACGGCGTTGACCACCCTGGCGCTCCTCAGGCCCGCCGCCACCGGTTCACGAGTGAACCTGTCCCGCCTCCACCTGCGCGGCGCGGACCTGACCGGCGCGCGACTGCGCGGCGCGAACCTCAGCGGCGCGAACCTGGTCTCGGCCGACCTGGCCAACGCCGACCTGTCCGACGCGTTCCTGGTGGGGACGAAGCTGAATCGGGCCTTGATACGCGGGACGAAACTGCGCCGTGCGTTCATTCGGGACACAACCCTGACGCGGACCTGCGCGGCGTGGACCTGACCGGCGCGCGACTGCGCGACGCGGATCTGACCGACGCGGATCTGTCCGACGCGAATCTGTGCCGCGCGGACATGCCCGGCGTGGACCTGGCCGGCGCGAACCTGCGCCGCGCGGACCTGCACGGCGCGAAACTGCCCGGCGCGAACCTGTGCGGCGCGAAACTGTTCCGCATGGACCTGCATGACGCGGACCTGTCCGGCGCGAACCTGGCCGGCGCGCGACTGCCGCCCGGTGCGCGACTGCGCGGCGTGAAACGGTCCGGCGTGGACCTGACCGGCACGAACCTGCGCGGCGCGAACCTGGCCGGCGCGCGACTGCGCGGCGCGAACGTGACCGGCGCGAACCTGCGCGGCGCGCAACTGCGCAGCATGCATCTGCGCGACCTGACCGGCGCTCTGGTCGACGGGCCCTGATCGGCGTGCGACGGCCCGGACCCGGGATTGGGGATGCGGCGACCGCCACCGGACCTGGCCCCGGTGGCCGAGGGCACATCCCGGTGGTGGGTGGGTCGTTGTGCTCGTCGTGGTGGTCCGGCGTCTCCCCGTCGCCGGGCCGCCCACCGGTCGGCCCATCCCCCGAGGCCGCCGGGCGGGTCGCGGGCGCGCGTCGGTCGGCACGACACCGGCGCCGCCCGCGACCGGCGGCCAACGGCGCGCCGGGGTGGCGGCCATGACGACGCCGCCGGTGCCGCGCCGTTGCGGCGGTCCCGGGAGGGTTCAGTAGTGGGTGATCCACCACACGATCCAGGTGCCGGCGGCGGTGCCGGCGCCGCTGGCCAGGCCCCGCAGCGCGCTCGCGGTGAGGACCTGGCCCGCGCGGGCCAGGCGGCCCCGCACGGTGATCGCGGCGGGCGGGACGGCGGGGTCGTCCGGGGTGTCGCCCGGGGCGGTGGTGGAGGTCATGCCTGTCTCCCGAGGATGCGTGGTGGATGGACCGGCGGTGCGAGGTGCCGCCTGGTTCCACCATGGGGGTGTCGGGTGTGTGCGGGGCGTGCCGGCACACGGGGATAGGACGGAACGGCACGTGCCGCGCACGAGGTCTGCGGGGGCGGGGTGGCCGTTTCGCCTGCGCGAGACGTGTGCGGCGTACGAGACTTGGCGGAAATTGGCATACGGATGCGTGGGGGCGTGGATGGCAATCGGGATGCCGGACGAACAACGGTTGCCGCCGGGCGCGCGGCGGGAACTGGTGATCGCGCTCCACGCCCTCTACACCGACGCCGGACGGCCCGGAACCCGCGCCGCGGCCACCGCGATCAGCAGGCGTGGCGACCTGCCGTCCACGGTCAGCCACGAGACACTGTCCGCCTTGTTGCACGGGCGGGCCGTTCCGGACTGGCCTCGGATGGAATCCGTCGTGCGCCACCTCGCCGGAGCGTCGGTGCGCCGCCCGGACCCGGACGAGACCGTGTTGCGGTTCCACGACCTGTGGCGCACCGAACGCGACGCGCCTCGCCCTCGGGAGACGAACCGCCTCACCGCCGGGGCACTGGTGGGCGCCTGCCGACCCGACCCCGCCGACGCCGAGGCGGTCCTGCGCGAGACGGGCCTGGACCCCGACACCGAACTGTCGACCGGCGAGGTCCTCGCGATCCTGATCGGCCTCGGCGCCCAATGGCAGACCCTCTGCGGCGAACTCGCCGACGCCCACGCCCAAATCGCCCGACTCCGCAACGCCCCGGCCCCGTCGTCGGAGCCGGAGACACCGACCGGGCCGGCGGATGTCGGCGCGTCGGACGTTCCCACACCCGCCGAAACCGACACGACCCGCCCCGACCCCGCCGAGCTGCTGCGCAGCCTGGGCTTCGCCCTGAGCAACGCGGGTCGCCACAAGGACGCGGAAGCCGCATACACCGAGGCCGTCGCCATCCACCGCAGCCTCGCCCAACACGACCCCGCGACGCACCTACTCCCCCTCGCTGACTCGCTGCACGCCCTGGGCTTCGCCCTGAGCAACGCGGGTCGCCACAAGGACGCGGAAGCCGCGTACACCGAGGCCGTCGCCATCCGCCGCAGCCTCGCCGAACACGACCCGACGACGCATCTACCCCCTCTCTCCGCCTCGCT
>NZ_JBIBGL010000019.1:0-195267 GCF_042956465.1 Embleya sp. NPDC008237 | reverse complement strand
CGCCACCAGGACGCGGAAGCCGCGTACACCGAGGCCGTCGCCATCCACCGCAACCTCGCCCAACACGGCCCCGCGACGCACCTGCCCCACCTCGCGAACTCGCTCGAGGGCCTGGGCTTCACCCTGAACAACGAGGGTCGCCACCAGGACGCGGAAGCCGCGTACACCGAGGCCGTCGCCATCCGCCGCAGCCTCGCCGAACACGACCCGACGACGCATCTACCCCCTCTCTCCGCCTCGCTCAAGGACCTGGGCTTCGCCCTGAGCAACGCGGGTCGCCACCAGGACGCGGAAGCCGCGTACACCGAGGCCGTCGCCATCCACCGCAACCTCGCCCAACACGGCCCCGCGACGCACCTGCCCCACCTCGCCAACTCGCTCGAGGACCTGGGCTTCGCCCTGAACAACGTGAATCGCCAAAAGGACGCGCAAGCCGCATTCACCGAGGCCGTCGCCATCCGCCGCGACCTTGCCGAACACGACCCGACGACGTATTGACCCCGCCTCACCGGCTCGCTCGGCCGAGGGGCGGTGGATCTCGTGTGCACCGACCCGGAGGACGGGTACCGAGGCCGGCCGGACCGGCGCGAGCGGTGCGCGGCGAGCGGGGTAACCGCCCGCTGATCCGGGCCGACGTGGCTCGACCGAACGGCCCCGGCCCGCACGTGCCGGCCGGGGCTGCTGTTCCGCGTCATCCGTCGTGGGGCACAGCCCGCACAACACGCCGCAGCGAATGTGTGGACCCCGCGACGGGCCTCCGCCCACCATGCCGGCAACCCGCCCGCCCGCGCGGGCGGTTCACCCCAACAGTTTGGCTCCAGTCGAGCCCACCGGGCCGCCGCAGGCCGCGCCGCGTCCGGTGCGGTACGGGTCGTGCCGGCCCATCGGTGCCCGCCCGACCAGGCGGCGCGCCACCGGCCGCGGCGGCCCGGAGCGCCGGGCGGGCGGTGTTCGAGCAGGGTGACCCACGGCCGAAGGTGCCCCAGGGAAGAAGTCCGCGTCCGGTCGCTGGGCGCAGGTGGCTTTGACCAGGGGAAACGGCCCCGCGCGGCCCGGACGGCTGGGCAACACGAAACGCAACACGGTAGGCAACAGGAATCGCAACACGGTAGGCAATACGAACGGCAACACGGTAGGCAACAGGCGCGATCACAGGCGTGGTTCCCACTGCTCCCCGCCCAGGGCTTCCGCGACCAGGCGCACCGCGCGGTCGGTCGCGGCGGCGCGTGACCCCTCGTGCTCGTGGACACGCAACATCGCGTCGACCTCGGCGGCCGGGAGCGTCGGGCCGATCTCGGCCCGTGCGGTGCCGTACCCGTGCCGCGCCGCGGCGAGCGCGGCCGAGACGTGCCGGCGAGCCATCCGCAGGATCAACGGGTGCTTCCGCAGCACGTCGTGGTCCCGGTAGCCGGGCGGGCACAGATCGAACAGCCACGCCACGGCCGTCCGCTCCCACCCCTCGACACCGGGCGGAAGGACACCCCGAGGCCACCCCGACGGCGCGCTGCCGTCCCGGTCCCGGGGCCGGGGATCGGCACCCTCGGCCGGCACGCGCGCGAAACGGCTCGGCGGCTCCCATGCGGGTGGTCCGCCTCGCTTTCGTACATACATTCGATTATGGAGCCACGGAATCATCTGCTCCGGCCTGTCGGCGGCCGCAACGGCGGGCCGGGTCGGCCCGGCGGCTGTAGGTTCTCGGTTTTCAGTGCGGGATGTCTCACTGCGACCTGCCATTCCGCGCCGACTCTCGGAATTGGGCCGCCTGCCGTTTCTCCCTCGGGTTGATAGTCATCGAGTGTGATTGGCGGTGCTCGGGCGGCATTGGTGGCTTCAGGAGGAGGGCCTGAGCGCCGTGCGGACGCGTCGGACGCTTCGGACGCTTCGCCAGGGTTCCCCGCCTCGCCAAGCTCCTGTGCGTGGCCGCCGCCGGGCCCGGACACGACCACGGCAACGCGACCGCCTGGCAGTAGAGCTGCGGGACGGTCGCAAAGTCGCCCTGCCGAACTCTCGGAATCGCCGCCCTAGAGGTAGTTGAGCGTGAGTGTCACGGAGCCGTCGATCGCCGCCTCGTTGTCGAGGGTCAGCCCGGAGGTCGGGGCGATGCGGATCTGGAGGCCGGGGTTCCGGCCCTGCGTCGGGGCGCTCTCGGGGTCGGGTGCGGCGGCGTCGACGAGCTCGGGCAGCTCGGCGGCGAGGTCCGCGGCCAGGTCACCGGGCGTCTTCCCCAACGTCGCGGCGGTCTGCGCGAGCTGGTCCTCGCCGATGACCGCAACGACCTGCCCCGCGGTGATCGGCTCGTTGGGGCCCTCACCGATCCACGACCGGACCTGCGACTCCAGCCCGGCACCGGCCAGGCGCTCCGCCGAGATCGTCAAGATCGTCGGCTCCACCTTCACACCGTCTTCGTTGGTCACGGACTCACCCATTCCGAATATCCTCCCGCAGTTCCACGCGACACCGGATCCTCACCGAATCCGAAACGGCGGAGCACCGCCGCCACGGGCTCGCCCCGAGCATCGCGGGCGGCAACTACCGCTGCCCCCAGGGAGATCTTGGTCTGCGAACACACCCCGACACCACCATTCGGTGCGCATGACGGTCGCGGGTGTGGAAGCGTCTCGGTCGACACTGATGGAAGCGCTTCGAAGGGCGTTCGTGGTCCAGTTGCCAGCGGTCGCCTCGGTGAGTTCTACAAGCGCCGGCAGGGCTGCCCGCATCCACACGCCTCGTCCGCTACCCGCTGCCCGATCCGGACCAACCGACGACACCCGGCGGCCTCGTCCAAGCCGGAAGGGTCAGGTGCCGGAACTGCCTGCGGCGGCGAGGGCGTTGGACAGGCCTTCGCCGGGTTGGGGGATCTCGCCGTAGTCCTCGCCGTCGTCCTCGACGCGCAGGCGGCGGACGACGGCCTCGAGGGCATGGGGCAGGCGGGGCAGGTCGCCGCGGCGGCACTGTTCGAGAATCGCCGTGCGAATGCTCTCAGGTAACAGTGGCAGGTCGCGGGCGTCGTGCGGGTCGAGGGCGAGGGGGTGCGGGCGAGGTGGTGGGACTGGGCGAGCCAGCCCGACACCGCCGGGCCAGCCGCGCGACCGCATGAGTGACGGATCTCCGTGTCTCTCACCAGCAAAGTGTGGGTGGTCCTCGGCGAGGACCGCGAGTTCCGGGCGTCCGCAACCACCGCGCTCCACCCGGTCAAAGCGTCTGAACGCGAACGCCTGGCCTCCGCCGGGCACGCCGCCACGCCGATGACGCCGACGTGCCTGAAGAAGGCCAACGAGACCGCCATGCGAGCCGACCTGCGGGAGGCCGAGTCATCCCTCCGACAGGGTCGCCGGGAACGCGGACGGAAACCTGATTGCCGGGCGACATCCCGGCAACCTCGGCCCGGACCGCGTCCGTGAGTCGTACGCGGTAGCCGCTCATCGGGGGTCGATTTCTCCGGACCAGCCGGGGCCCGCGTCGTCGAGCTCGACGGGATGGGTATGCAGGGTGCCGGCCGCCGCCGCGTGCAGATCGGCGATCACGGCCGGGTCGTTGCCCAGCGCCGCGATCCCCCACCACAGGAACACCAGGTCGTCCAGGCGGCCGTCGCCCAACGGCGTCGCGGCCGGTTCTTCCTCGAACGCCGCGCGCTGCTCCGGGTCGAGGGCGTCGCGCACCCCGCCGATGGTGCGGGGTACGTGCGCGCCGGGGGGTGTCGTGTGCTCGGGCCGGGCGCTCATGTCCGATGCCTCTCCTGTCCCCGGTCCTGGTCTACGCCACCGGCCCGCCCCGCGCGGGGCCGGCCGAGGCCGCGTCGAGTGTGCCCCCGGGCCGACGGCACGCGGCAGGGCGCATCGGAGGCGAATCGGCGGCCTGGCAACGAGACACCGGGGCCGTGTCCAATTTTTTAGACGGCCCGGGACGCAAAAACGGCCGGCCACCGCAGCGATCGCGGTGGCCGGCCGTTGTCGGGGCGGTGTCGGTCAGGTGGTGGTGAGGGCGACCGGGGTGGGCCCGACCCGATACGTGCACACGTCGTCGTACGCGGTCGGGTCGGCGGCGTGGGGGGTCGGGCGTGGGGAGCGTGCGGGAGATCCGCAGGAGCCGGTAGTCGTCGGGGACGTCGTCCAGGACGGTCGCGAGCTTTTCCGACGTCAGCGCCACCCGGATCAGGCACGGACTCGCGTGCCGCCACTTCGCCACGACCGGCGACGGAAGCCGGATGGGTGTAGCTCTCGCTACACCCGAGTCAGCTCGACACTTCCTCCCGTTGCGGGTCGCCGGCTGTGGCGGGGATGGCGTTGTCGATGAGGACGGCAGCGACGGCGGCGGCAGTGGGGAAGGCGTCGGCGTTGAGGACCCGGGTGCGGGCCGCGGCGCCGTCGATGAGCAACGCGAGCTGCTCGCCGAGCTGTTCGGGGTCGGAGGCGCCGGCTTCGCGGGCGGTGTCCGCGAGCCGCGCGGCGACGGCTTTCTTGTAGTCGCGCGCGTATTGGGATGCGGGGTGCTGGGGGTCGTGGAGTTCGACGGCGGCGGCGATGTAGGGGCA
This sequence comes from Embleya sp. NPDC008237, assembly GCF_042956465.1. Taxonomy (NCBI): domain Bacteria; kingdom Bacillati; phylum Actinomycetota; class Actinomycetes; order Kitasatosporales; family Streptomycetaceae; genus Embleya; species Embleya sp. NPDC008237. Next base: position 190,736 of record NZ_JBIBGL010000019.1, on the reverse strand, counting down.
CAGGGGGGTGGTGGTGGGGATGTCGAACGCGGCGAGGAGCCGTTCGCGGGGCGTGAGGTCGGTGCGGTCGAACACGCCGGACAGAACGGAGGGGTCGAACCGGCGCAGGTACTCGGCGACGAGTTCGTCCTTGCCGGCGAAGTGCTGGTAGGCCGTGCGCTTGGACACCTGGGCCGCCGCGCAGAGCTGGTCCATGCCGGTGCGGTTGATGCCCTGCTCGCGGAACAGCTGCCGGGACGCGCTGATGATGCGCTCGCGGGCGCCCCGACCGCGGCGGCGACCCGTGGGGCCCTTCTCCATCTCCGTCATGGCTCCATCGTACCGCCGTCAGGTAACGAACGGTGTACATAGTTTGTGTCCCGGCCGTCCGCCCCGTACCGTAAGCACACAGGCCGGTGTACTTAACACCGTCGCCCCAGGCACACACGGCATCACCGACCCAAGGGAACGACCATGGGAAAGCTCGACGGCAAGGTCGCGGTCATCACCGGCGGCACCACCGGCATGGCGCTGGCCGGCGCGAAGCTGTTCGTCGACGAGGGAGCGCACGTCTTCATCACCGGCCGCCGCCAGGACGCCCTGGACGAGGCCGTGAAGCAGATCGGCCGCAACGTCACCGGCGTCCGGGGCGACGCCGCCGACCTGGACGACCTGGACCGCCTGTACGACACCGTCGAGCGGGAGAAGGGCAGCCTCGACGTGCTGTGGGCCAGCGCCGGCGGTGGCGAGCCCGCCCCGCTCGGCGAGATCACCGAGGCCCAGTTCGACACCTGGTTCGGGCTCAACGCCCGCGGCACCCTGTTCACCGTCCAAAAGGCCCTCCCGCTCTTCAACGACGGCGGCTCCATCCTCATGACCGGCTCCAACGCCTCCCTCGGCGCCTTCCCCGGCTGGAGCGTCTACGCCGGCAGCAAGGCCGTCCAGCAGGCATGGGCCCGCGTCTGGCTCAACGAGCTCAAGGACCGCCGCATCCGCGTCAACGTCCTGACGCCCGGCCAGGTCGCCACCGCCAAGCAGGCAGAGCTCTTCGACGAGACCACCATGCGTCAGTTCGAGTCCCTCATCCCTCGCGGCCGGATGGGCCGCCCCGATGAAATCGCCACCGCCGCCCTCTTCCTCGCCTCCGACGACTCCAGCTATGTCAACGGCATGGAACTGATCGCCGACGGCGGCACCACCGCCATCTGAATCGAACAACCACAACCAGGGCAGGACATCTCATGAGCAACATCAGCATCATCGGCACCGGGAACATGGCCCGCACCATCGGCGCGCGGGCGATAGCGGGTGGTAACACCGTCGAGGTCATGGGCCGCGATCAGTCCAAGGCCGCCGACCTGGCCAAAGCTCTCGGCGCCGGCGCCACGACGGGAGAATGGGGCACCGCCCCGGCCGGGGACATCGTCATCGTGGCCCTGCTGTACGACGGCGTCGTGCCGGTCGTCGCCCAGTACGGAGACGCTCTCGCGGGCAAGGTCATCGTCGACATCAGCAATCCCTTCAACTCCACGTTCGACGGGCTGGCCCACCGCGAGGGGACCTCGATCGCGCAGGAAGTCGCCAAGGCCGCCCCGGCAAGCGCCGGCGTGGTGAAGGCGTTCAACACCGTCTTCCGCCATGTCCTGGAGAAGGGCCGGCCCGACGTCTTCATCGCCGGCGACAACGCGCAGGCCAAGGCAAGCGTGGAGGTGTTCATCGAGACCCTCGGGCTGCGCCCGCTGGACGTCGGCGGCCTGAAAATGGCGCACTGGCTGGAAGGAGCGGGCGTGGTCACGGTGGGCCTCGCCAACCACGGGGTGGGCAACGTGGACTTCGCCCTCGGGATCACCGAACTCCCCGTCTGAGTCGACGGTCGCCGGATCACCGAATGGACTCGCCAAGTGAGGCCGTGGCGAAGTCTGTTCTGTCGGCGATCCCACTCGTGATCGTTCACGCCAGTCCGAGGCGTCTTGTCAGGCGGTAAGAGCGGCGACGTCCAGGCAGCCGGGCGGGGGCGACACCTTCGCCCGGCGAAACGACCGATGGCCCGGCACACTGTCCTCTCACAAACGAAACGGTCGGATGAGACACGCCCGGATCGACCGCGAATCGTGTCCGAATCGCCCCGGGTTCGTCTCGCACAATCCCTCGCAATCCCTCGCACAACCTCGCGATTGCACGAGAAGGTTCTGCGACGCTTGTGCATGGAACGGACCCCGGAGCCGGGTCGCTCGTTGTGTCGACCGTGGAGGTCCGGCGTCGCCCCGTCGCCTGGCTCGCACCACACCCGGCGGCCCATCCCCCGAGGCCACCGGGCGCGGGAACGGTCGGTGCCGGTCGCGCGACGCCGGCGCCGACCACCCCGACCACCCCGACCACGCCGGCGGGCCACGCTCGACGAGGCATCTCCCCCATGTCGGCCGATCCCGCCTTCGGCGTCACAGACGCGGCTCCCACCGCTCGCCGCCCAGGGCCTCCCCCACCAGGCGCACCGCGCACTCGGTCGCCGCGGCACGCGCACCCTCGAACTCGTACATCCGCAACAATCCACCACCGCGGCGGGGACCACGGGAGCGAGTTCCTCGCGGGCCGTGCCGTTCACGCCAGGGTGACGTTCATGCCGCCCTCGGCCAGGACTTGCAAAGCCTCGGCGAAGAGGTCGTACCGCTGACCATTCGGAGTCAGCCGCTGGGAGAGGTGCGCGCGTGCGGTACCGGCGTTCCGCCAGAGCAGGGTTGCCGGGGCGGTGTAGCCGAACGTGCCGCCCATGCAGTCGTCGAGGGCATCCAGGCAGCCGCCGAAGTAGCCGCCCGGACCGTTGACGGCCTCTCCGAGCGCCAGGTACAGACCAGGCTCATCGGTGATGTTCCGGCCGTCGAGTTCGTAGGCATGACCGGCTGCCCGATCATGATGAGTACGCCGACAGGCCCGCTGCCGGACGAGATCCAGCCACGCCCCGCGTTTGCGGGTGCACATGCCGGTCCAAGCGGCCGGCGCCTCCGGTGGCCCCGTGAACCACCGCTCCCAGATCGGTCGGGCGTGCTCGGGAACCAGCGTGTGGTACCTCCCGAGTTCCAGGTCGATGAGACCAGTCCCGTGCGGGGACGGGCGCCACGTTTCGACTTTCGCCCACAGGATGCAGTCGACCAGCGGGTCGCCCCGGTCGTCCTTGATCTCCAAGGCGACTTCCTCAAGATCCAGGGCCTTGCGGGTGCCCTTCGCCAACACCTCCCGCAGTTCATCACCTGGGGCGAGCCCGCGCAGCACGAGCGGCGGCAGCGCCTGGACGGTCGGCAGTACGCGGGTGAACTCCCGGCAGGAGCCCAGCCACCGGTGCCCGTCGTGCACACGAACGGGTCCTCGGTATCCCTCGGGCGGCCCTTCGTAGTCGTCCTCGCCGGCGAGGACGAGACTGCCTGTCTTCGGGAGGGGCCAGAGGGTCTCGGCATCCCCGAGGAGCCAGGGGTCGAGCGTCCCGTCCTCCGGTACCAGCCACACCCGGGGTCCGACCCAGCCGTGCGGCCCGGCTCCTTCCGGTACCCAGCCGAACAGCTCGTAGGTTCCCCGCGCGGGTTCCGTGAACAGCCCGTCCACCACGGAGCACACACCCCACGTGTGGCCGTGCTCGGTGTCCGTCAGTGTGAACCGGCTGTGCCCACGATGATCCCTGTCCTCCTCGTCCACGAGGGAATCATGCCCGCACCAGCTGTTGCGCCGAAGCATGCCCCGGTCGAGGCATCGCAGGGCGACGCCCCCTTGCCGGCGTGGGGACGAACTCCGAGTGGGGGCAACGGCAACCTGCGGCCGACTTCGAGCAGATGTCAAATCCTGTGTATCGGTCAGTGTGGTCGGCGGGCTTCCCAGGCCGGCCGCTGGAGCTGAGCGTTGTACACGATGATGTCGGCGTGATCGGTCGGGTGGGCCGTGGCGGAGTAGAGCCGTTGGGAGGGGATGTAGCGGTTGCGCCAGGACCGTTCGATGTCGGTGGTGTCGGCGGTGGATCCGGCCGGCGCCGTGCCTCGGTTCCGGGCGCGGTCTACCGTCTGCTCGAAGGGGACGGATACGAAGACGCGCAGGTCCCACCGGTCGATGAGTTCCGGGCGCAGGAGGAAGACGCCGTCGAAGAGCAGTACGGCGTCTGCGGGGGCGGTCGTGGCCGGTGGCGACAGTGGGGTGTCGGTGTCTCTGTCGTAGACCGCGTGTTGGAACCTTCGGTGTCCGCCCGGGCCCAGCGGGTCGAGCAGGACCCGGCACAGTGCGACGTGGTCATGGGCGTCGAAGTAGCAGCCTTCGGCCGAGTACTGGCCGCGCCGGTAGCGCTGTGCACGGGGGAAGAGGAAGTCGTCGATGGTCGCGCGGATGACGTCGCGGTCCTGCGCGCGCAGGACGACGGCGAGTTCGTCGGCCAGCGTGGTCTTGCCGGCGGCCGGCGGCCCGTCGATGGCGACCCGCAGCGGGTGCGCGGTCGTGACGGACCTGATCGCCTCGGCCAGCCGATCGATGAGCTCGCCGCGGGTACCTTGATCCATTGCTGCCTCTCACGGCATCTGTGTGTAGGGCACGTCAGGCTGCGTCGCCGGCTCGCGTTCAACGAGGGCATCTCGTTCGAAGTGGGCTCCGGCGCGGACGACCAGGCGGTGCCCATGCTCATCCCGCTGATCAGCCAACTCGGCCATATAGGTGTTGACCTCGGTCTCCAGGGCTGCGGCCGGCGTCCGCCTGGCGCCCTCACGGACGATGTCGTCGATCAGAAAGCCGGTCTCGGTCGTTCCATCGGCATTCACTGCGCTCAGCACGGGGCATACCTTCCCGACCCGCGCTGATACGCGGGCCCACTCGATGACCCGGAAGTCGATCCTCGGGAAGGTACGCCCTTCGCGTCCAGCCCGAGGCCGATCCACAGGTCATGAGCATTGCTCACCGACTTCCGGGAGCAGACGGTGATCGCCCTCGCCGAGGTGTAGACGCGTCGTGGCCTCACTGGTCACTCGTTCGGATGACGGGCAGGCCGAGATCGACTGTGGGGCGCTGCAGGAGTCGTTCGGCTTCGGAGCGTTTGGCCTGGAGGAAGGCGAGGGTTTGGTCGATCCCGACCCATCGAAACGATGTAGCACGCCGACGCCGCCACCCGCGCCCGACGCGTCCACACCGACCACCCCGTGACAGCCGGGGAAGTCGGACGCAACCGTTCCGAACCGGCCAATCGGCAGCCCCTCGCCCCGGACCGACGAGATGAACCGGGCGGCGCGGGCACAGACCCACCGAGCGATTGTTGGGTTCACCCGGTCGGACCGTTCGGCGTCACGTGCGGACGAGGCACTCGTTGTGCCCACCTGCAGGCCCGGCGTCCCCCTGTCGCCGGTGTCCCGCCACACCCGACGGCCCATCCCCCGAGGCCGACGGGGCCGGACGTGGTCGGCGCCGGCCGGCACGACGCCGACGCCGACCGCCCCCGGTGCGCGGAACGCGGGCGGCGCCCGCTGGGGCTGGCGCTCACCGCCGAGCCGTCAAAAGGGCGGATCGTCGGCGCAGCCCTCGGGTGCCGCCCAGGGGTCGTCGGCGCCCGCCGGGCGTCGGCGGGAATCCGGGTCGAACATCCGGTGCAGGGTGTGGGTCAGTCCGTCGCCGTCGTGATCGACCTGGGTCATCCAGGGCATCGAGGCCATCGAGCGGCCGAGTTCGTCGGTGACGCACGCGTCGAGGACGGCGCGCAGGGCGTCCGGGGCGGGGTCGTCGACCAGGCACAGCCATCCCAGGGCGGCGCTCACCCGGACCTCGGCGGTGCGTGTGGGGTCCGACCACAGGGCGCGGGTGAAGGCGGCGGCGTCCTCGTGGCGGTGTTCGCGGGCCAGTTGCGCGATCGCCAGGACCAGGCTCGCGCCGACCCGCGCGTGGTCCTCGGCCCGGAAACGATCGTGCAGGGCGGCGGAGATCTCCCCGGCCCGTCCCGTCGACGCCGCCAGGACGTACGCGGCCGCTTCGCGCACGTCGGGGTCGGGGTCGTCCAGGAGCGCGATCGGGATGTGCGCGTCGGCGGCGATCGCGTCGCGTGCCGCCTCGACGGTCCAGTTCCGGAAGTAGCCGCTCATGTCGAAGTGCCAGGCGTCGTCGCCGTCGGCGACCTGCAGCAGATCGGTACGGGACCCGTCCTCCCAGCAGTTGCGGCGCGCCACGACCGCGACCAGTTCGAGCGTGTCCGCCCGGTGGTGCGTGGAGCAATCCGCGGCGATCCGCAACAGGAAGGGCACCGCGAGCGGCGCCACCGAACACCGCGAGCCCTGATGGGAGATCGAGTTCCACAACGACCGGAGCCCCCGCTCCGCCGTCACGGCGTCGGCACAACGCATCTCCTCCAGGTCCTCGGGGACGTTCTCGCCCGAGCCGTAGGCGTGGGAGAACCGGCCCCACGGCACCCGTTCGTAGACGAAGCCGTCCCGCACCTCGACCGGCATCCGCGCCACCACCACACGCACGTCCCGCTCGGTCCCCCGCCACTCCTCCGACCAGACTTCCGGCAACGCCTCACCGATCCACGCCTCCCGCAACGAACCGGCCCAGGCCTCGTGCAACGCCTTGACGTCGAAATCGTCGTTCATCCGCACCCGTCCCCAAGGCTCGTCCCGGTCACGTCCGCAGCCCCCACCCGAGGCCGTGGCGCCGAACACAGGGCCGGCCGTCGCGAAACACGCCGAGCCCGATGACGTCGAACACCGAAAGGCACCCGGCCCCGGCCGGGGGGTGAGGTCTCCGGCGGCGTCGGCACGCTATCGGTCGCCACCGACGTGATCGCGCGGCGTCCGGGCGGGCCGTCGGGTCAGGTCTGTTGCAGGCGGTGGAGCTCGGCGAACAGGCCGTCCTGTCGTACGAGTTCGTCGTAGGTGTCGTCCTGGACGATGCGGCCCTCGCACATGACCAGGACGCGGCCGGCGACGCGGGCGTTGGCGAGGCGGTGGGTGATGAACATGGTGGTGCGGTCGGCCGCGAGTTTCAGCACGGAAGAGAATCGGCAGACGAAGCCGGTCGCCAACTACGCGCTCCACAAGCTCCTGCGCGAGTCCGGATACAGCAACGGGGCCCTCGCCCGCCAGGTCAAACGCCGCGCTGAAGGGCACCACCTCGTACGACAAGTCCACCGTCTACCGGTGGCTGCGCGGCAGTTGCCCCGCGCCCGACGCCCTGCAGGCGCTCGCCGGCGTGTTGGGGCACCGGCTCGGCCGCCCGGTCGCGGAGGCGGACCTGGGGTTCGGGCCCCGGGTGGCCGTCCTGGAGACGACGTTGACGTTCCCGACCTCGGTCGGCGCTACCGTGGAAGCCGCCACCGGCCTTCGGAGGTTGCTCGTGCACCACCGCGATCTGCTGCTCGGCGCCGCATCCACCGCAGCCGCCTCCCCCACCGCAGTCGTCGGCCGGGCACTTCACCCCCGACGACCGCACCACCGAGCGGCCGGGCACCTCGACCCGGGTGAGCGCCACCGACATCGACGACCTCCACCTCACGCGCACGCGGTTCACCCAGCAAGACCGCGAACAGGGCGGCGGGACGACCCACCCGTGGCTGTCCGCCTACCTCGACCGGCACGTCGCCCCGCTCCTGAACGGCTCCCACACCTCGGGCGGGTCGTGGACGAGGATGGCGCGGAGCTGTTTCGGCACTACACGCGTGGTCGGCCCATGAGGTCTCTGGAGTACCTCAACGGGGTCGATGATCTGTCGATCTTCCCGCTCGAAGCCCCGTCAGACGCGGTGGAGTTGATGGTCGAGGCCTCGGGGAGCCTGGCGTGGACGACGACCCTCCTCATGGCTCGGGACGTCGCACGGAAGACGGCTGCCGGGATCGTCGCCGTGCTGGGGCCGGATGCCCTGTGGTGGGCGAACCCGGGGGACCTGGACAGGATCGGGACGACCCCGCTCACCTTCGATCTCCTGGTCGCCGGCACGAACGGGACGCATTTCGCGTTGCTCCTCCAAGTCGCCGACCACTGACCCGGCGTGCTCCGCCGCGCAGGCGGCCCGGGTTCGGTGGCGCAGAACCACCCGAGGCCGGATTCGATGTCATTCGATGTCAAGCGGGCCCGATTGGCTGACAACGGACAGTTGCGAAGGCAGACGGGAGTGCCGGGGCACGAAACGTTCACGAGTTTCGGTTCTGGCTCAACTTCCGTGGACCATGCACACTGAGTCACGATCTTGGGTCCTCTGGGCTCTGCGAAGTTGCCCGAAATTGGCCGGTAACCGCTCTGGTATGGCCGACACTTCGGTGTCGTGGACAAGATCTTGCTCCGGCCGGAAGAACTGCTGTTTCCGTCGATCGCGCACCTCGCGGTGTTGTCGATCGATGTCGACGACGAGGTTGTGCAAGTGGAGGCCCGGTGCACGACCGCCGGTGCCTCGTGTCCTGTGTGTGGAGTCTGGTCGAGCAGTGTTCACGGTTCCTACCTGCGGTTTCCTGCTGATGTGCCGTGCGGAGGGCGGCGGTTGGTGTTGCGCTTGCACGTCCGCCGATTCCTCTGCCGCGACGATTCGTGCGCTCGAAGGACCTTCGTCGAGCAGATACCGATGCTGACCCGGCGCCACGGTCAGCGGACCGAGCGTCTGCGCAACACAGTGGCCGAGGTCGGCCTCGCGCTCGCGGGGCGGGCAGGCTCCCGTCTGGCCGGTGTCTTCGGTGTTTCTGTGAGTCGCAGTACGGTCCTGCGGTTCGTCGATGCCCTGCCCGAACCGACCGTTCCCGACCCGCGCGTGATCGGCGTCGACGAGTACGCGACACGCAAGGGCCGCTTCTACGGCACCGTGTTGGTCGATGTCGAGACGCGCCGGCCGATCGACATGCTGCCCGATCGGGAGGCGGCGAGCCTGGCCGCGTGGTTGAGCGAACGACCGGGGATCGAGGTCGTATGTCGGGACCGCGCCCCGTTCTTCGCCGAGGGTGCCACCGTCGGTGCACCCCAAGCCGTCCAGGTCGCCGACCGATGGCACCTGTGGAACAACCTCGGTCAAGCCGCGGAACGCAGCGTCGCCGACCACCGCGGATGCCTGCGCGTCCTGGTCCCGGATGTGCCCCGATCCGGTTCGGAACCGGAGTCGGTCGAAGTCGATCCGTCGGGCTCGCCGTGGCCCACCGGTCACCGGTTCGCCGACCGGACCCGGGCCAACCACGCCAGGGTCCACGCGCTGTTGGCCACCGGCCACAGCCGCCGCGCGATCGAGAGGCAACTGCGGATGACCAGTCGCACCGTGAAGCTCCTCGCGGACGCGGCCGTTCCGGAAGACCTCTTCCGGGGGCAGTGGCAGGGCCGCCCGTCAGTGCTCGACGCCTACAAGCCCTACCTGGACGACCGTTGGAACCAGGGATGCACCAACGCGTGGAAGCTGTGGGAAGAGATCGTGCCGCTCGGCTACCGAGGGAGCTATCAGCGGGTCCGCGCATACTTTCGGGCCAAGCGCCTCTCGCCGGATTCGCCGACGGCGACTTCGACCCCGCCCTCCCCTCGCAAGGTGGCCGGTTGGATCCTTCGCCACCCCGACTCCCTCGACGAGGCCGAACATCTCCGGCTCAAAGCCGTTCTGGCCAACTGCCCCGAACTCGACGCCCTCACCGGCCACGTCCGATCCTTCGCCCGGATACTCAGCGAACGCCGAGGCGAACAACTCCCGGGCTGGCTCGATGCGGTCCGCCAAGACGACCTTCCCGGCCTCCACACCCTGGCCGCAGGCATCGACCGCGACCGCGACGCCGTCATCGCCGGACTGACCCTGCCCTGGAACTCCGGCGTCGTCGAAGGACACGTCAACCGCATCAAGATGCTCAAGCGCCAAATGTTTGGCCGTGCGGGCTTCCGACTCCTCAGAAAACGCGTCCTGCTCGCATGACATCCGCCTACGGACGATACGTTGTCGGGAACGGGAGAAGACCGCCCGTGGACACCCGCATCCCCCGGATCCGCCGCAAACTGGCTGCCGTTCCATTCCACCCCCACCGCAGCCATTCGTTCGGCGAAGAACTGCACCGGTTCCGTCTCGGCCCCACCATTCCCAACTCCCGACTGACCGCCTTCGAGGACACCCACGCCGTCGTCCTACCGGATGCCTACCGGCAGTTCCTGCTCCACATCGGCGGCTCGGGCGCCGCGCCCTACTACGGCCTGTCGGACCCCACCAGCCCCGAGCAACCCCCTCTCTACACGATGGATCCCCCCGGCACCGCTCGTGGATTCAGCCTTGCCGACCCCGAGGAATCCGGACACGACCTGTTCCTTCGCATCATCGACATGGGATGCACCGACCTGGCCCTCATCGCGATGACCGGGCACCTCACCGGACGAATCGTCATCGGCAACGCGGACGGCTGCTGGGGCCCGAATGTCTCCTCCGCCCGCGACTTCCTCGGCTGGTACGAGCGATGGCTCGACCACATGACGGCCGGCAAGGACAACCGCGCCCTGGAACTCACGTCACCAGCACTGCGCGCCCATCCCGAAAGAAGCCGCCTGGCCCCGAACCTGTGACGCACAGTCAGATTCCACAAAACCTGAGCCAGAACCGTTTCTCGCGAACATCCACGGCCCCGAGACCCGCGAGTGCTGCTTGAAGCAGGAGGCGAACGCTGCTGCGAGAAGTGAGCGAAGCCGGCCACTCGGAGGCCGGAGGCAACGATGCGCTCCAGATCGCGTTCGGGGGCACTGGCATGGTGAGCGTCGAACAGCCGCTGCGCGTGGGTGGGGCGGGGGTCGGGTGCGGCGCATCAGGTCCGCAGGAGCGAACCGGCCGCCGGGCACAGCGCGGCGCCGGCGTGAAAGGCGAGCCGTGGCATCCGCCGCATTGGCCGGTGGCGTGCCGGCGTCACTGGCCGGCCTCTCCTCGGGCCGGCCCGTCGGTCGGTGGAGTGGGTGGGCCACACCCGGGTGCTTTCGGTCAGCCAGCCGCGGTCGCCTTGCGGAAGTCGACGTGCGCTTGCGCGGCGAGGAAGTCCGCGTCGTCCTCGGTGAACATCTCCAGGGGAGGCGGAAGTCGTCCATGGGGATCTTCCGGGGGGCCTGGAACGTCCATTCCTGCGCCCACGGCCCCCGGGCGGGCCGGTGTCCACGGTCCCGCATGCGGGCGGCATGATCGCGGGTGGGCTGATGCTCGGTCTCGTCGCCGGGTTTCCCGCGCAATACGCGCTGATGGCCGCGTTCCCGCTGCTGATCGTGCTGTTCGCGGTCGTCGTGAAGGACCCACCGCTGCCCGGCGACCACCGCGAGCCGTTCTCGCTGCGCACTTTCCTGGACGGCTACCGGATCAGCCCGCGCGAGCATCCCGACTTCGTCCGGGCGATGGGCTCCCGGTTCGTCATGGGCCTGGGCTACGGCCTGGGCACGCTCTACATGCCGTATTTCCTGGACGACGTCCTGCACTACGAGCGACTCTTCCCCGGCCGATCCACCGGCGATGGTCTGCTCATCGTGATCGGCGTCAATTGCCCGGCCACGATTTCGACGGTCGTCATCAGCGGCCGGCTTTCCGACAAGCTGGACAGGCGCCGGATATTGGTCTTCCTCGGCGGCCTCACGATGGCCGTCGCCGCCGTCCCGCTCGCCCTGTCGCCCACCTGGGCCATGACGTTGGTCGCGGCCGTGATCCTGGGTCTGGGCTACGGCGTGTACCTGGCCGTCGACACCGCTCTGGTCACCGAAGTGCTCCCGGCCTCGGCGGATCGGGGCAAGGACATGGCCCTGGCCAACCTGATGTCCTCCCTGCCGTACGTGCTGGTTCCCCCGATCGCTTCGGTCGTTCTCGGCGAACTGGGGGGCTATCGTTCGTTGTTCCTCTGCTCCGCGGCGATGTCCGCGCTGGGCGGGGCACTGGTCTGGAAGGTTCGAAGTGTCCGCTGGCCACACGCCGCGAAGGAAGGCCGGTTTCGTGCGGTCGAGGCAACCGCGTTCGTGTCCCGTGGCAGCGGAGCCCGTTGGTCACCCACCCGTTGTCAGCGACCGGATGTGGTCGTTCAGATAGCTGTCGAGGACTCGTTTGCACTCGGCGATCAGCCGGGGGTCGCCCTGCGGATCGGCGCGGAAGGCCAGTTTCAGCACGCTGTCCGCACACTCCAGGGCCACTCGGACAACGATCTCCAGTTCGGTGTCGTCCCGGGCTCCGGTCAGGGCCGCGGTCAGCCCCCGCAGCCGCCCGGCGACCGCGGTGTTGTTGTCCAGGGCCGGATCGAGGGTGTGGTCCCGACCCTCCGCGCCGAAGTCGACCACGCCGAAACCGGTGATCGTCCGGCGCATGGTGACGAATTCGTCGACGGTCACCTCCACGATGCCCGAGACGTCTTCGGGCCTCTCGTGCTCCAGTCGGGCCGAGACCCGTTCGAGGAAGGTGTCCAGGTTGCGGGCGGCGAGCGCGCCGATCAACCCCTCCTTGTCGGAGAAGAACTGGTACAGGGTGCCGATGGGCACCTCGGCTCTGCGGGCCACCTCCTTGGTGGTCAGCGCGATGTAGCCGACCTCGTCCAGGAGTTCGGCGCAGGCGTCCAACAGCCGTTTGAATCGTTCGGCGCTGCGCCTTTGGACGGGGCGGCGGCGCATCGTGCCCGCGGTGCGATCTTGGTTCACGCTTCCATCATCCCATCGGCGAGGATTAACATGAGCGCGACTCATGTTTTAGGAGGTCGGACATGGCACTGGACCATCTGCCCGCGGACTTCGTCTGGGGCGCCTCGACGGCGTCGTACCAGATCGAGGGTGCCACCAAGGAGGACGGCCGCGGTCCCTCGGTGTGGGACACCTTCACCGCCCGCCCCGGCACGATCCGCGATGGGCACACCGGTGACGTGGCCTGCGACCACTACCACCGATACGAGGAGGACCTCGCGCTGATGGCCGAGGCGGGCCTCACCGGATACCGCTTCTCGATCGCCTGGCCCCGGATCCAGCCGACCGGCAGGGGTGAAGTCAACCTCCAGGGCCTGGACTTCTACGACCGCTTGGTCGACGGCCTGCTCGCACGCGGCGTGGAGCCCGTCCCGACCCTGTTCCACTGGGACCTCCCGCAGGCCCTGGAGGACGACGGTGGCTGGCTCAACCGCGACACCGCGCACCACTTCGCCGAGTATTCCGCCACCGTGGCCGACAGGCTGGGCGACCGCGTGCGGAAGTGGATCACACTCAACGAGCCGTTCATCCACATGGTCTGGGGCTACGGCCTCGGCACCCACGCGCCGGGCCGCACCCTGTTCCTCGATTGCCTGCCGGTCGCCCACCACCAGTTGCTCGGCCACGGCTTGGCGCTGAGGGAACTGCGCGCACGCGGCCTCCAGGTGATGATCGCCAACAACTGCACCCCGGTCTGGCCCGCCTCGGACGCCCCCGCCGATCGCGCCGCCGCCCAGGCGTACGACAACCTGCACAACCGCCTGTTCAACGACCCGATCCTCACGGGCACCTACCCCGACCTGTCGGCCTACGGCGCGGACGCCACCCTCGGCGGCTCCGTCCGGGACGGTGATCTCGAACTCGTCTCGGCACCTTTGGACGCGCTCGGCATCAACTACTACAACCCGACCCGGATCCAGGCTCCGACGTCCGAGGGCCTGCCGTTCGAAGAGGCCCCCATCGAGGGCTACCGCCGCACCGCCTTCGACTGGCCCGTGGTCCCCGACGGCCTGCGCGAACTGCTCGTCGGTCTCAAGGAGCGCTACCCCACGCTCCCGCCGATCTACATCACGGAGAACGGCTGTTCGGTCGAGGACGTGGTCACCGCGGACGGCAGCGTGCCCGACCTCGACCGCATCGACTACCTGGACAGCCATCTCCGGGCAGTCGACGCCGCCGTGGCCCAAGGCGTGGACGTCCGCGGCTACTTCACCTGGACTTTGCTGGACAACTTCGAATGGGCCGAAGGTTTCCACCAGCGTTTCGGCCTCGTCCACGTCGACCACGACACCCAGGTCCGCACCCCGAAGGCGTCCTTCGCCTGGTATCGCGACCTCATCCGCGCCCATCGCGACTGAGCCGCCCGCCCGGCTCGCACGGACACCGGGCGAGTTCCGGCGGATCCCGGACGTCGGGACGCCCGCACGTGTGCGTGCGGGCGCGTGTGGAAGGCCGTTCACGATTGCACCCACACGCCCTCGGGCGGGGCGGTCGACCGCCGGCAACCGCCGCGCGGCGTTCTCGCGCGCTTGCGGCGGGTCACCGACAGCGGGGCACCCCTCCATGGACGGGAAGCGGGCCCCGGCGGAGCGAACTTCCGCATTTCCCGACGATGGGCCCCGTCAAGGGTTGGCGTCGCCGGCGCGCATGCCTAACGTAAGAGGCGAAACATGAGCCCAACTCGCATATAAGAACTGGGTGATGATCATGGTTCAACCTCTGCGCCGCAGACTCGGCTTCCTCACGATGGTGTCACTGCTCTTCGCCGTGATGGCCTTGGTCCTCGGTCCGATGCCCGACTCCGCGGCGGAGCCCGGCTGGTGGACCCCGACCGCGCGGCCCATGCCCGACTCGCAGATCAACGTCACCGGCGAACCCTTCAAGGGCACCGACGCCCAGGGGCGGGTAAGGGGCTTCGTCGACGCCCACGACCACATCATGGCCAACGAGGGCTTCGGCGGTCGGCTCATCTGCGGGAAGCCGTTCTCGGAGCAGGGCGTCGCCGACGCGCTGAAGGACTGCCCCGAGCACTACCCCGACGGCACGCTCGCCATCTTCGACTTCATCACCAAGGGCGGCGACGGCAGGCACGACCCCAACGGATGGCCGACCTTCAAGGACTGGCCCGCCCACGACTCACTGACCCACCAACAGAACTACTACGCCTGGATCGAGCGGGCCTGGCGTGGCGGCCAGCGGGTGCTCGTCAACGACCTGGTCACCAACGGCGTGATCTGCTCGGTCTACTTCTTCAAGGACCGCGGCTGCGACGAGATGACCGCCATCCGTCTCGAGGCACAGAAGTCCTACGATATGCAGGCCTTCATCGACAAGATGTACGGCGGCCCGGGCAAGGGCTGGTTCCGCATCGTCACCGACAGCGCGCAGGCCCGCCACGTGATCGAGCAGGGCAAGCTCGCCGTCGTCCTGGGCGTCGAGACCTCCGAACCCTTCGGCTGCAAACAGATCCTGAACGTCGCGCAGTGCAGCCAGGCGGACATCGACCGCGGCCTGGACGAGCTGTACAACCTGGGCGTGCGCAGCATGTTCCTGTGTCACAAGTTCGACAACGCGCTCTGCGGGGTCCGCTTCGACCAGGGCGTCCTCGGCACCGCGATCAACGTGGGCCAGTTCCTGTCGACCGGCACCTTCTGGCAGACGGAGACCTGCCGCGGTCCGCAGCAGGACAACCCGATCGGCAACGCGACGTCGACGGCGCAGAAACTGCTGCCGGCGGGGGTGTCCGTCCCCTCGTACGCCTCGGGCGCGCAGTGCAACACCCGTGGGCTGACCGACCTGGGCGAGTACGCGGTGCGCGGCATGATCAAGCGCAAGATGATGCTGGAGATCGACCACATGAGCGTCAAGGCCGCGGGTCGGGCGCTCGACCTCCTCGAATCCCAGTCGTACTCGGGCATCATCTCCTCGCACAGCTGGATGGACGCGGGCTGGACCGAGCGGCTCTACAAACTCGGCGGGTTCGTCAGCCAGTACATGAACGGATCGGAGGCGTTCAGCGCGGAGGCCAAGAGCACGGACGCGCTGCGCGAGAAGTACGGGGTCGGCTACGGCTACGGCACCGACATGAACGGTGTCGGCGGCTGGCCCGGTCCACGGGGTGCGGACACTCCGAACCCGGTGAAGTACCCGTTCCGCAGCACGGACGGCGGCTCGGTGATCGACAAGCAGACCGCCGGCGAGCGTACTTGGGACTTCAACACCGATGGCGCGGCGCACTACGGCATGGTTCCGGACTGGATCGAGGACATCCGGATCGTCGGCGGTCAGAACGTCGTGGACGACCTCTTCGCAGGCGCCGAGTCCTACCTCCGCACCTGGGGGAACACCGAACGGCACAAGGCCGGAACGAACCTGGCCTCGGGCGCGGCCGCTTCGGCGTCCACGTCGCAATGGTGGAACCCGTTCGTCAGCTTCGCGCCCGGCCGGGCCGTGGACGGCGACAACGGCACCCGCTGGGCCAGCGAGTGGAACAACGACCAGTGGCTGCGGATCGACCTCGGATCCACGAACCTGATCAAACGCGTCACTCTCGACTGGGAGGAGGCGTACGGGAAGTCGTACCGCGTCGAGCTGTCGGCCGACGGCACGAACTGGCAGCCGGCCTGGTCCACGAACAGCGGTGACGGCGGCTTGGACACGGCGCGGTTCGCCGGAACCCCGGCGCGCTACGTCCGCATGCAGGGGCTGGAGCGCGGCACGCAATGGGGCTACTCGCTCCGCGAGGTCGGCGTCTACAGCGACTGACGGGACCGGTTGGGCGGTGACCGGGACCCGGGCCGGTCGGATCGGCTCCCCTGATCCGGCCCGGCCGAGTGACCGGTGTCATCCGATCGTGCCGGACACGCTCGCCGAACGGGCTTCGTGTGATGGGGGCGGCAGGAGACCGGCGTCGCACCTCGGCCTCCTGCCGCCTCGGCCTCCACGAGCGTTCGGCATCGGCTCTTGGCGGGGCCTGTGCACAGCGCCCGGATTGCCGCCTCCGCGCGACCGCTGCCGCGCCGAGAACGTACGATGTGCGGAAGATGCGCCCGACTCGTGTCGCGCCGTCAGGTCGGTTTCAGGGCTGCCACCAGGCCGTTCAGCCGCAGGCGGGTGGCGCCGCGCAGGTGCGGGAGGTCGTGCTCCGGCTCTGCGGATGGCGCGAGGAATGCCGCCTGTTCGGTCCACAGCAGGCGTGTGCCGCTGTTGTCGGGGTGCAACTCGACGGCCACCAGGGAGGCCCAGTGCCGGATGCCGTCCACCGCGGAGGTGTAGGTGTAGACGATCCTTGCGTCCGGCACGATGTCCAGGTATCGGGAGGTGTATTCGAGCGTCTTAGGCGCCGTCCCGGCCGCTGTGTAGAGGCTGGATGCGGTCTCGCCGCCGTCCACGGTGAAGTCGTGTCGGGCCGACACCGTACGGCCCGGCAGCCTGAACCAACGTGCGCGGAGCGGTGCATCGGAGAAAGCCTCGAAAACCGCGTGCGGGGGTGCGGCGACCGTGCGGGTGATCGCGAAGGTGTCGTGGCGGATTGTTCGAAGTTCGGCGGCGTCTTGGACGTCGCCGGCAAAGTCCGGAGCAGCCGGTCCCATGGCCATGGTTTCCTCACGTTGTGTCCTGGCGGGGTCGGACGCCCGGCATTGGTTACCGGTCGTATGTAACGTGGGCGCCGGGGTCGTGATCAAGACCTCGAGTACACGCACTTGTATGTCGGTTACGTACCTGGAGGGAACGATCCATGGACGCCACGCTGCGTTCGCGCTTGGAGGCCGCCGGGGTCGCGCCGGAGTGCATGACCACCATCGAACTCGTGCGGGACGTACTTGCGCGGGTCGGAGACAAGTGGACTGTCCTGGTGATCACGGCGCTCGCCGACGGGCCGCTGCGCTTCACCGCCCTGCACGAGCGCGTCGCGGGGGTGTCGCAACGCATGCTTGGCCAGACGCTCCGGTCCCTCACCCGTGATGGTCTGATCACGCGGACCGCCTACGCGGAGGTGCCGCCTCGCGTCGAGTACGAACTCACGCCTTTGGGCCGTTCGTTGGGCGACGCCGTCGCCCACATGGTCAGCTGGGTGCAAGAGCACCGGTCGGCGATCGCGCGGAACCGCGAGGCGTTCGACGCGTCTTGACAAAGCCCACCGACGTCCACGGGTAGCGCCATATGACCGGCGGGAGTCGGCCCCCTTCGGACCGCGTCGTCCCCGGCAATGGTTGTTGGTGGTGCCACCGGATGTGACCGACAGGTGCGGAGGGTTGCCGGTGTCGCCGGCGGATCGGCACGCCGGATCACTCGCACACTCGCGTTCCTGCTCTGCGGTTGTCGGGTTCTACGTCGTACGCCGACCGAACGGGCCTCGCCGGCCCTCCTGTTCGCGTGGGGAGCAGGCGAGGCCCGGCCGGTGCCGTCAGGTGGTGTACCCGCCGTCGACGGCGAGCGAGGTGCCGGTGATGAAGCGGCCCCCGGGGCCGGCCAGATAGGCCACGGCGGCAGCGATGTCCTCGGCGTGGCCGTAGTGGCCCAGGGCGGTGAGGGAGCGTTGGAATCCGGACGTCTCGCCGTCGGCCGGGTTCATGTCGGTGTCGATGGGCCCCGGGTCCACGACGGTGGCGGTGATGCCTCGCGGGCCCAGCTCCCGGGCAAGCCCGTTGGTCAACCCGACGAGTGCGGACTTGGCGGTCGCCTGGAGCACGAAGTGCTCGCCGGGGACCCGCCCGTTGAAGCACGACCCTATGCTGATGATGCGGCCGCCGTAGCCCATGTGCCGAGCTGCGGCCTGCGCGGCCAGGAAGACCGACCGGATGTCCACGGCGAGCACCCGGTCCAACTCGTCGGCGGACACGTCGGCGAGAGGACCGTGCGTGAGGAAGCCCGCATTGTTCACCAGGACGTCGATGCGCCCCAGTTCCCGCACCGTCCGTTCGACCGCATCGGCCGCCGCGTCCGGAGCGGCCAGGTCGGCCTGGATGACGGCGGCCCTGCCACCCCCCGCCTCGATCCGTTCGGCGACCTCGTGCGCCCGGTCTGCCGCGTTGACGTACGTCAACGCCACCCCGGCTCCCGCACCGGCCAGCCGCTTCGCGATCGCCGCGCCGATCCCGCGGCTGCCGCCGGTCACGAGCGCCACCTTGCCGCTCAGCTCATGCATGAGTACCTCCTCCATGGACAATGCGCCCGATGTCCCGGCAAGGTAGAACCTGACACCAGTGTCAAGTTCAAGTCGTCAGGCGAGGTCGAGGATGCGAATCGGCGAGTTGTCCAAGCGCAGCGGCGTCAGCGAGCGTTCCCTGCGCTACTACGAGGCACAGAAGCTGCTGCACGCCGAACGCACGCCCGGCGGTCAACGGGAGTACGGCGATTGGGCCGTCGACCGCGTCATACGCATCCAGACCCTCTACGCCGCCGGACTCGGCAGCAAGACGATCGCCAAACTCCTGCCCTGCATCCACGACGCGGACGGCCGTCCGAACGACGCCGCCACTTCCGAGCTTCTCGATGAACTCGCCGCCCAGCGCCACCGCATCGACCGCGTGATCACCGACCTCGTCCGCTCCCGCGACGTCCTTGACGAAGTGATCGCCGCGGCCGCCGACAGCACCGCCGCCCCGTCCTCGAGCGCACATCGACGCTGAGCGATCGGCAGCCGCTGCCCGTTGGATGCCTCGACAACGTCTCCGGTGCCATCTCCGGTGCCATCGAACCCGCGAAGCGGCGGGTCGCGGCGGTCACAGGGTCGACCGCCTGGTACGCCGCAGCCATCACCGGCTCCGGAAGCGCGGCCGCCTGGGCACCCACCCGACGCCGAGCCGAGGCGTCAGGCACGTGGCGATGCCGCGGCATCGAGGAGAGTGAGCGATGCGGACAGGGCGGTGGCGGATGCGTCCGGGATACCGAGGTGGTCGGCAACCACGGTTGCGCCTTCCAGGATGACCAGGAGTTGCAGGCCGAGGGCGTCGGGGTCGCAAGCACCGGAGGCGCGGGCAATGCCGTTGAGCAGGTCGCGGTAGCCGGTCAGGTGTCGTGCGGCGATCCGGTCCGCGGGGGCGGTGTGGCGCTGCGTCGCGGCGTTGACGATGGCGCAACCGCGGAAGCCGGGGGTTGCGTACCACATGCCCAGGGCGTGGAAGACGGCAGTGATCCGGGCCTTCGGGTCGGGTCCGGCTGCCGCGGCGGCGTCGGTGATCCAGGCGAGGACGCCTCTCGATCGCTTTTCCAGGACCGCCTCGATGAGGCCGTCCTTGGAGCCGAAATGGCGGTAGAGGGTTTCCTTGGAGATTCCTGCCGACGCGCACAGCTCGGCTACGCCGACGCCGTCCAAACCACGCTCGTAAAGCAGTTGGGCCGCGGACTCGGTGATCATCTCGCGGGTGCGTACCGGGTCGAGTGAGGCGCCTTTGGGGACGGGCATGGCATTCATGGTACCGATCGGTTCGATGGCGTGCTAGCGTCCGTCCGCGTGAGATCGAACCGCTCGGTTCCATCAGTCGTCGAGGAGGCACCATGCCGTCGGATCCGCTCGTGAACGACCCGTCTTCGTCACTCGTGCCGCACGCCGTCAACGTCCCCGTAGCGTTCGACAGTTCAGGGCAGCTGCTCCTGGGAGTCCTCCACACCCCGGCCGGCCCGGGACCGCATCCGATCGTCGTCCTCCTGCATGGCTTCCCGGGCAACGAACGCAACTTCGACCTGGCACAGGTGCTGAGTCGCGCCGGATACGCGGCAGTGGTCTTCCATTACCGGGGTTCCTGGGGAATCGGGGGCACATGGACGTGGAGCCACGTCCTGGAGGATGCGAAACGGGTCGTGGACGCTGTTCGAGCCGCCGACTTCGTCGCCCGCCACCGGCTTGCCCCGGACCGTGTCGCCGTCGTGGGGCACAGCCTCGGCGGATTCGCCGCGCTGCGCATCGCGGCCGCCGACCGGGACATCGCGGCCGTCGGATCGATCGCCGGATTCGACTTGGGCGCCGCGGCCGGCGCCGCGGCAGTCGACCCCGAGGCGCGTGCCGGCTACGTGGCGGCGTTCGCGGACTCACTGCTGCCGCTGACCGGGACGAGCGGCGAGGCGCTGGTCGCCGAGATGGAAGCGGCCGGGGACGACTGGGCGTTGGCCCGGCTGGCGGAGCCGTTGGCCGACCGCCCCGTCCTGCTGGTCGCGGGCTCGCGCGACGATGTCGCTCCGACGGCGCTGCATCACGAACCCCTGGTCGCCGCCTATCCGATGCACTCGGTGGCTGCCTTGGAGCACGCCATCTTTCCGACCGACCATGCGTTCTCCGACCACCGCGTGGCGCTGGCCCGCACAGTCCTGGCTTTCCTGAACCGGCACATGCGGGCGGCGAGGTGATCGCCGCATCACTGCGCCTGGCCCTGGGCACGACAGTGGCTCTCGGGTTCGCGCGGTTCGGCTACGGCCTCGTGCTGCCGGCGATGCGCGTCGAGCTGGGCTGGAACCTGGCCGAAGCCGGGCTGCTCACCACGGCGAACGGCCTCGGATACCTGCTCGGCGCCGCGACCGCCGCAACCGCCGTGCGCCGCTGGGGCAGTACCTTCACGTTCCGCTCCGGCATGGCCGTGTGTTCGCTGTCCCTCGCCGCGACCGCGATCGGCGGCGGATTCGGCGTAGTGGCGGCCGCACGGGTGGTTGCCGGGTTCGGCGGCGCGCTGGTGTTCGTCACCGGCGGGGTGATCGCTGCCCGGGATGCGGAGCGCACGGGATCGACGTTGCCGATAGCGGTGTACTTCGCCGGGACCGGCGTCGGCATCGCGGTCAGCGGCATCCTCATCCCTGCGTTGCTCGCCGGAGCGCCCGGGCGGTGGCCGCTCGCGTGGCTCGCACTGGCTGCGGCATCGGCACTGGCCACCGCGGCGAGTTGGGGCGCGGCGCGGACCACCGATCCGTTGCCCGCCCCGCGAGGGAAAAGGACTCGGCGCTCCCTCGCGCCGCTGTGGCGGCCGGCCGTGGCATACCTGCTCTTTGCGGCCGGATACATCGCCTACATCACCTTCCTGTCCACCACGCTCGTCGGACGGGGCGCCGGGAGTGTCGAAGTCGCGTTCACCTGGGCGCTGTTGGGTGCGGCGGTCGTCGCAGCCCCCTGGATGTGGCGGGGAGTCTCGGTGGCGTCGCCGCCGGGACGGGTGCTGGCCATGTTGTTGGCCGTGATCACGGCAGCGAGCTGCCTCGCGCTGGTGAATTCGGGCGGTCCTGCCGTCGCCCTGGCATCCGCGACGGCGTACGGTGCGGCCTTCATGGCGGTACCCGCAACCGTGACAGCCCTGGTTCGCTCGGCTACCCCGCCCGAGGACTGGTCCCGGGCACTGGGGAGTTTCACAGTCCTCTTCGCGGTCGGGCAGACCGCGGGTCCGTGGGTGGCCGGAGCGATCGCCGACCGGACCGGGCCGAACGCGCCGCTGGTTTGGACGGCGGCGTTGTGCGCGCTCGGCGCCCTCGTCGCGGCCGGCAGCGGCGCGGATCGGCCGGCCCTCGCCGAGCGCGACTGAGGGTCCGTGGCCCCCACGGATGGCACCGCCCGGAACCGGGGAGGTGGCCCCGGCCAGGGCAACGACTGATCCAACCGAAACGCGGTATCGGCCAACTGCCTTACCGCCGCACGGGGTCCGCGCGCAGGACGATGCGATCGAACCACGCAGCTGCGTGGGGGCTGACGGCCTCGGCGCACAGCCGCCCCGTCGAGGCCTTCCCCGTGGCCGGGAGCAGCAACCACGAAGGGCCACGGTCAGTACGTGCCAGGCGTGGTCACGGCAACGCGTGGGGTGTTCGGCAAAGGGATTCGCCTTCGCCCGTTCACCTGGCGAGGAGGTCGCGAATGGCCGCTGTGACCTCGTCGGGGCGTTCCTCGGGGAGGAAGTGTCCGCAGGTCAGGATCCGGGTGCGCAGATCAGGCGCCCAGTCGGCCCAGACCTGTCGCGGGTCGAAGGGCAGGACGACGCTTCCGGGGTCCTGCCACATCGCAAGGACCGGCATGGCAAGCCGGCGGCCGGCGTCGCGGTCTGCTCGGTCGTGCCGTCGATGAACGCGCTCGCGCGGTAGTCCTGTCCTGGCGGATCGCGTGGATTGCTTCCGGCGTGCGGGCGGCGGCCAGGTACGACGCCCGGACGTCCGGCGGGGTGACGCCGGGCGGCCGGCCCTTCACGGCCGGGCTCGCTCAGTCGTCGTCCAGTGCCCTCAGGGCGAGTTCCGCAACCGCGCGCAACTCCTCGCGGCTGCGCCCCGCAGCCGCTTGCACGGCGATTCCGTCGGTGAGCGTGTGAACGAACCGAGCGAGCGTCGCGGCGTCCGTGCCGCCGGGTAGGCTCGGCGCCTTCTCCAGGCGCCGGCGCAGCGCGGCCTCGCCGGCCTTGCGACGGCGGATGGCGTCGTCGCGCACCGACAGGGCGTCGGCGCCGCCCGCGTGGACGCCTTTGACGGTGAGGCACCCGTGCGGCGTGCTCGTGCCGACCGTGAGGTCGATGTTGCCGAACACGAGGCGTTCGACGACGGCGCGGACGGTGGGCTCGTCGAGCGCGTCGGCGGCGAAGGCGCCGGGGCCCGCGAAGTAGCGGTCGAGCGCTTTGGCGAAGAGTTGTTCCTTGTTGCCGAAGACGGCGTACAGGCTGGGCTTGTTGATGCCCATCGCGGCGGTGAGTTCGGTGAGCGACGTGCCTTCGTAGCCTTGACGCCAGAACAGCTCCAGCGCGCAGTCGAGCGCCGTCTCCGGATCGAAGGACCGCGGGCGTCCGCCTGGCATCGCATCCTCCCTCGCTTTTTTGTACCAGTCGGTACCTTACCGCTTGCGCGGATGCCCGGCATTCAGTTGAATACCGAAAGGTACAAAACAGGGAGGCAGTCATGATCAGGGTCGGCGTCGTTGGAGCGAGCGGATGGGCGTCCGGCACGCATCTGCCCGCGCTCACGCAGTTGCCGGAGTTCCAGATCACCGCCGTAGCCACGACCAGCCGGGCCAGTGCGGACCGCGTCGCCGCCGAGTACGGCGTGCCGCACGCCCTCACCGACGCGGGTGCGCTGGCCGAACATCCGGAGGTCGACCTTGTCGTGGCCTCCGTGAAGACGCCCGCGCACGCCGGGGTCATCTCCGCCGCGCTGGCGCACGGCAAGCACGTGGTCTCGGAATGGCCGCTGGGCGTGGACCTCGGCCAGGCGCGCGAGTTGGCGGACGCGGCGAACCGGGCGGGGGTACGTCACGCGGTCGTCCTGCAGGGCCACCATTCACCGGATGTGCGATTCGTGGCCGACCTGATCGAGGAGGGACGGATCGGCAGGCTCGAAGCGGCGGTCATGGTCGCCGACGGCGATCCGTTCGGCGGGCCGACGATACCCGCGGACCTGGCCTGGACGCTGGACCCGGCCGCCGGCACATCGATTCTGCCGATCATGGCAGGGCACTTCCTTGCGACACTGGAGCGGATCGCGGGGCCACTCGTCGAACTCTCCGCGCGGCTGCCCGGCATGGGCCGGCCGGTGCGCATCGCAGGCACCGCCGAGGATGTCGTCAACCCGCACTCCCGCCACGTGCTCCTGCAGGGGCGACTCGTCGGCGGCGCGGAGGCTTCCGTCACCGTCCTCGGCGGGGATCGGCCGGGCCGGGTAGGGTTCTCGATCCGGCTCGTCGGCTCGAGAGGAGCACTGACGGTCGCCCCGCGGCAGCGTGGCGAGTACATGCACTGGACCGACTGGGATATCGAGATCGATGGCGACCGCGTCGCCGTTCCGGACGCTTACCACACGGTCCCTCCCAGGATCCCGCGCGGCCCCGCGGCCAGGATCGCCGCCCTGTACCGGGACTTCGCCCGAGCCCTGGCAGAACAGCGACGCCCCCGACCGGACTTCGCCGACGCCGTGCGCGGGCACTGCGTGCTTGCTGCGATCCAGCGATCGGCGGCGAACGGGACGCTTGAGCGGATTGCCGTGGAGTAGGTCCGGGACCAGGCCCCGGGGGCGGGGTTCAGGGACGGGGTTCAGGGACGGGGTTCAGGGGCGGGTTTCAAGGACGGGGTTCAGGGGCGGGGTTCAGGCGGCGCCTCGCTGGAAACAGCCGCGAACGCGGCAGTTGCCGCCGCGTGCCGAGGCCGCGCACCCGTCGCTGCCCACGAGGCCCGCATTGTCATGGCGTCGTTTCGCCGGGGCGACGTATCCGCGACCGCGGTCGGAGTCCGATGAGGCGCCCACCGACCTCTCTCCCCCTGTTGACGGCGACAATGTTCGTCGACGTCGGCATGCCGGCGCGATGCTGGATCGCTCCCGCAATCGGTGGGTCGGCCGACCGCCGTGCCGCGGAAACGCTGTCGTTGTGACCGCACACGGTCCCCGGCGGTGGCTGCCGGGACGAGCGGGGCACCAGGATCAAGGGCACACGCCTCGGAACGTCGCGACGATCTTTCCGGACAAGCCGCCCTCGAGGAAACGCTCGTGTGCGGCTTTGATTTCGTGGAGACCAAACAGGAAGCGCCACCAGATCAGCCCAAGTCCCCCGCCCCGAGCCGAGTTGGTGCGACATGGCAATCACGCGCTCCCCGAACCCGCCACCCGCTGTCGCCCCCGTCGACCACGACGCCGGCCAAGTCCCGGCCGAGGACCGTCGGCAAGGGTGGAGTGCCCTCACCAATGGCACCCGCCCGCGTCTTGTCGTCGACGGGATTGATGCTGGTGGCCGGCACGGATGCTTCGCCACCAACGCCGTGCCCCGTACCCTCACCACTACCGCGGACTCGGCATCCGACTGACCCTTGGCGCGACCGCGGGCCGACCTCTTCCCGGGCAGTGCCCAGGCGCGGTCGTCGCAGGAATCGGAGCAAGTGGGCCACGACCGCAGCGGGTTGTTCCTCGGCAAGGTAATGGCCACTGTCCGCCACTTCGACGATCTCAAGATCGACGGCACGCGGCACGAGCACCGGCTCCAGGATGGCACGCGTACCCGCGCCGCCACCGAGGGCCAGTACGGGAACGGTCAGCGGGGCGTAGGTCTTGCCGTGCTCGATGTCGGCGGCCAGCGTGCGGTACCAGCCATTGGCGGCGCGAATCGCGTCCCCGTCGGCGTACGCACGGGCGTACACGTCCCGGTCGTAGTCGGTGACGGCGGCGGCATCGGCGGCGAGATAATCGATCATCCAGTCGATCAGGAAGCGGGAGCGGCCGGCGATGAGGCGTTCGGGCAGTCCGGGCACCTGATTGAAGGCGAACCACCACAAGAACCTGCCGGGCGCGGCGTTGATGTCCCCGTCGACCTGGTGTCGTCCGGGCACCGGCAGCAGGGAATACCCAAAGAACCGGTCGTCCGGGGGCGCGATGTCCAGCAGCGCAATGCGGCGGGTCGCGTCGGGATGGTTGGCGGCGAAGGCGTACGCAACCATGCCGCCGATGTCGTGGCCGACGAGGTGGACGGCGTCGTAGCCGAGATGGCGCACGAGCCCGCGGATATCCGCGGCCATGGTCTTCTTGTCGAACCCACCGCACGGCTTGTCCGACGCCCCCATGCCGCGCAGGTCGACGGCGACGACGCGGAAGTGCTCGGCAAGCGCGGGCATCACCTTGTGGAACTGCCACCACGTCTGCGGCCAACCGCCCAGCAGCAACAGCGGATCGCCGGAGCCGCCCGCCACGTAGTGCAGCCGGACCCCATCCACCTCGGCGTGGCCGCTGACGAAGCCACCCTTCAGCGAACGGGCCAGATCAACGTCGGAAATCCGGGAAGTCATGCCACCTCTTGATTGTCGGGTACGTTGCCGCGTTGCCGCGTTGCCCGCATTGCCGCGTTGCCGCATTGCGCGACGGGAAGGCGGCGCAGGACTGAAGATCAGCCCCGGCAAGCCGGCGTGCTGCCGGGGCCAACACGCACGAGCGACCGCACGGAGTCTGCGCCGGCGCCTGCGTTGATGCCGTCGTTGCCGGCCGCGCACGAGCGACCGCACGAAGTTTGCTGTGGATCCCCACACGATGGGAGCCGTGTGCGCGTGCCACCTCGAGCCGCCGTGGTGGCCACGCTTGAGTCTCTTCGCGTCTCACCTCACCCCACCCCATCCGGCTGATCTCCGGTTACGCCGGGTCGGCGCCTTCCAGCGGGCGCGACCGGTCCGGGGGGTGGCACAGGCCAGGTCGGCGTTACATCAGCGAACCCGAGTCGGCGGCCCGCGCGAGTGGCCGAACGCGCCCGACCCTGTCGAGGTCGACCGCGCCGCGTAGGCCGCATGGCAGGGCCCGGCGCTCGACGGCCGGGTTTCCGCCGCGGTCCAAACCTTGGCGACGGCTGCGGCAACCCGGGCCGTCCTCGGCAATGCAGCGGGCCCGGCGGCGCCCAGAGCGCCCGCCGGCACCGAACGTCGCGAAACACGGAGATGCGCCATGGGGAACCTGCCTTTCTTGGCGTCCCGCCAGCATAAACGGCAATGTCAACGCGATTCGTATCGGCTTCGGAATTCGGCGCGACGGCCTCCGCAAACGGATACCCGAACGCATGGCGGTTCCCCGTACGACCGTTACTGACATGAAAGTGCGTAATGGCGGCGCCTTGATCAACAGGGCTCGATCCGGTTTTATGGGCTGAGTGATGGGCGTACACCGCAGACGCCGTGACCTCGGCATTTCCCCCAAAGCCGAGGGCCCGAGGCCCGTGGCTAATTCTCGAAGCCGAGAACGACCGGCCTCGCTGTGGTGACAGTGGGTTCCGTCATTTCCCGTGACGTTTATTCGGTCGCACGTGCGACCGAATAAGCTAACGGGTCAACCGGGCCGGCTATTGACCCGGTGAAACAGCTCGCGTTGAACTCACGCTGTTCTTCCTGCCCTCGGTCACCGAATGGACGCCGGGCCTCTGATCGCCCAGGGCCGGACCACCCGCGACGCGGGAAGCGTTCTCCACCCTCCCCCGCAGCGCATTTGCCAACTCGCGCCCCGACAACCCGCGCGGCCCTCCCCCGGCTACCCGAGCAGACGACGGGCGGCCGGCATCCCCGGCAGCCCCCATCGGGCCGCCGCGGGCGTACGCGTTGCGGCCATGATGAGACTCACCCGTTTCCCCATACCTGCTCGATCTTGTTCCCCAGGGGGCAGGCCGTTGGACGACCGGGGCCGCCCGCCTCTTGCGGGTGGGAGCCTGTCCACTCCGTCCACAGGGTTCGCTCCCCCAGGTCCGGAACACGGGCATCGGACAGGGTCCGGCTCGGCCCGGCAGGGGCGCATCGCACCTGTCAGGCGTTCGGTCCGGCCGGGTCGGATCCGGTCGGCGTACCGGGCGAGGGTGACTGCGCCGATCCGGACGAGGCCGACTCGGCTTGATCGTCAGCCCGCCTCGCCCGCGACACGCGCTTGACCCGGCAGCCTCGACACCCGGCCCCGACAACCGATGGGGTCGCCGTTCGAGGAGCTGGAGGCCCAGGAGTCGGCTGCGCGGGTCCGCGGCGGCTTCTGCGGCGTCCGGGGCTGCCGGGGTCAGGCGAGGTCGGGAAGGGCCGGCCAGTCCTGCCAGGAGAGGTCGCGTCCGACGTACCGCGGGCATTCGAAAGGCCATGCCTCCGCGATCCACTGCGGGACGAGGGCGTCCAGTGCCTGCTCGAGTTCGGTGCCGACCCGGTCGTCCACCACCCACCAGGAGATCTCGGCGTCGGCGCCGATCTTCTCCGGCGGGTCGATGTAGACGCAGCCGAGCAGGGCCGTGCCCGCGTCGTCGAACAGCGCATGGTTGAACGACTTGTGGGCCGCGATCTCGTCCGCGTGCCGGACCAGGTCCGCCCGGTCCTGCTCGACCGTCATCGTGGCCACCGGCCAACCCCAGGCCTCGCCGTAGATGGACCACAGGCGTTCCCGCGAGCCCATCACGGCCGGGTAGTCGAGCTCGGTGTCGGCGCCGCTGATCGGTCGCAGGTGGTGATGGCCGGGCAGTGCCACGCGGACCGGATGTACGAAATCGGCAGGCAGCCAAGTCATGGGCCGCAGGCTAACAGCCGGCGGGGCCGCCGCCCCCGCACCCGGTTCAATCCCAAGCCTGCACCTCCCGGACGATCTCCCACACCAGGGATGACTTCCCGGTGCCCGGCAAGAACCCTGGGTATACGGCGCGGTGACGGCCGCGACCTGGCGAGGACGTCCGGCGATCGTCGTGCGCGGCCGACGCGTCACCCCGGCCGAGGGGCTCACGCCAGAGAAGCGCGACTGGCGTGTGGACGCCTATGACGAACGGGGAGCGTGGATCGGCGGGGTGGACCTGCCCCCGGTCGAAGGCGCGTCGCCCGATGCCGCGGTCGTGGACGGGTGGCTGGTCACCCCCGCCCGCGACCGCGGAAGCCGCGCCGTCCACGTGGCGGCCGGGCGGGAGGCACCGACACGGGCGTGACGCTGACGTGCGCCACCGGTGGCTGCGATCCCACCGACGCCTACAGTGGATCGCCCTTCCTGCTCGGCGACACGGTCCTGGTCGCCGAGCAGAGCGGCCCCAGGCCGACGCGCCGGGCAACGTGACGGCCTACGACATCTCGGCTTCCGACGATGGTCCACCGACGGGATCACCCGGCCTTCGGGCGCCGACCCGGCCGCGTACGCGCACGGCATGCGTCCCTCCGTGGTGGGACGGGTCGGCACGGGCGCGGTCGCGATCGCGTGGCGGACGGGGCCACGCGGCCTGGCCGTGGTGCTGGGTCTGCACGACCTCGTCACCGGGGCATCGATCGCGACCGGGCCCCGCATTCCCGACGGGATCTCGGGATTTCGAACCGACGCAGCCGGCACTCTGGCCCTCGTCTGCGGCGATCGGTGCGCGGCGTGGGAGCCGGCGACCGGCCGCACACTGTGGCGGCAGGGCCGGGACGAACTCTCCTTCGTCCCGCGCGAAGTGGTCGGCACCGTCGTGTACGGGGTGCGGAAGGACCGGGGCGCCGGCGCCCCGACCACGCCTCTCGCGCTGGAAATACGCACCAAGCAGGTGCTGTCCCCGATGCCACCCGATGTCACGATCACCGCGATCGGCGACCGCTGGGCGCTGGTGGCCACAGAGGGAACGTCCACATCTATCCGGTGGGGACCCCTTGAACGGCGTTCACGCCACCGATCCCCGTCCGCGTCCGAGGGTTGGTTCCGCGTCGGCGACCGTACGTCCCGGCGGCCGAGGCGCTTGACCCGTCGCCCGGCGGGACGAACATGTGCCGCTCGAGACTTCGCTCCCGAACCGCACCCGCCGCATCGGCCGCCGTGCCGCGACTGCCCCACTCCCATCATGTCCTTCTACCACGCGGTCATGCGCCCGGAATGGAGCGAGCTCGAGCGCCCCGGACACGCCGCGGACGTCTGGGCCCGTTCCCAGGCCACCTTCCTCAGCAAGGTCGTCGGCCCACACTTCGAACAGGTCTGCCGCGCCTGGACCCGCTGGTACGCCTCGCCCGAAACCCTCGGCGGCCACCGCGTCCGCGTGCAATCGGGCACCATCCCCGACCCCGCCGCCAGAACCGGCCTCGAGGTCGACGTCGCCGTCTTCGGCCGCGACGACCACGGCCGCGAAACCCTCCTGGCCATCGGCGAGGCCAAATGGAAGGCACGCATGGGCCGAGCCCACCTGGCCCGCCTCGAACGCATCCGCGAACTCCTCGCCACCCGCGCCGGCGGCGACGCCACCCACACCCGGCTGCTCTGCTTCAGCGGCGACGGCTTCACCGACGACCTGCGCACCGCCGCCACCGACAACCCCGAACTCCAACTCGTCGACCTGGAACGCCTCTACAGCGGATCCTGACGGCAGAGCAGGACCACGATCGCCGCGCTCCACTCCACCGCTCGTCGTCGAACACCCGGGTGCCCCCGGGCCCGCTCGACCAAGGCCCAACCGAGCCGATGAGACGGTAGGGGTTCGTCGATCGACAGACGGAGCCGGCGCTGCCGGCCAAACGTCACGAGCGCGTCGCCGACCCGGGTGCCGGGGTCGCGCTCGCGTTGTGCGGTCGGAGGCACGTCGGCAAGTCCCGCCTAGGGCAGGAGTTCTGCAACGCGGCAGGCGTACCGTACCTGTTCTTCACCGCCACCAAGCACGCCTCGCCGGTCGAGGCGGTAGCGGACTTCCTGGCCGAGCCGGCGGGTTCGTCGCTGCCCGGCGACCCCGAATCGGCGCCTTCCGCGCCCTGGCTGCCGCAGCCCCAGTGCTCGCCGAGGCCTTTGCCCGCTCCCCTGTCGTGCCAAGCCGTGCCCCGAGCCAGGTTGTGCAGAACGTCCCGGGGCGTCAGCGTGACCAGAGTCGCGGCCTCGCGCACGGGCAGGAGTTTCGGCTTGCGCCGGGTTCGAGATCCCTCATGGCAGCACCCGGTCAACCCTCGCCGAGGCCTTCTCGACCCTTGCTGCCACAGGGCAAATATCTATCGGCCACAGCGAAATACGAGGTCACATCCCCGCGGGGGGACAGTCGACCACCCGGGCGCCGAGTGAGCGCCGCACGTATGCGATCCCCTGACCAGGGGCAAGGCCGGACCGCACGTCCGGAGACAACCGGTCCGGTCGCGCCCACGCACGACGATCCGGCGCACGCGCGCGGGCGGCGACACATCGCGAGATCGGCCGAACCTCGTGCGGTGTCGGGTGCGCCGGCAGGCCGTGAACGGACTAGGATTCCCCGGCGGCCTCTCCCGGGTCGGCCCCACCCCGGTTCTCCAGCGGGTTGAAAGCCATCAGAGTCAGGCCGTCGAAGTCGACCGGAACACGGCGGCGTTCGCCCGCCGTGATGATGGTGAAACCCTGTTCGGTCTGCGCCGGGTGGATGAGCACGGCGGCTCCCTCGCCCACCGACTCACTGACCAGCTTCCAGACCTTGTCACGGATGCGGGCGCTGAGCATGCCCACGTACATGCCCGGGGCGGTCTCGATCATCCAGCGGCTGACACCGCCTCGCACGTGGTCGGGAACGGCGGTGGTGTTGAGGACGACGAGGGAGGTCACGGCTGCTCCGTCCCGCCGTAGTTGACGCCACCCGCGACCCAACCACGCTCGGGGTCCCACAGGTTGGCCATCTCGGCGACCGAGTCCTCGGCGTCCTCCAGGCGTTCGCGAGTGTCCGCGTCGGGATCCAGGAGGTTCTGCACGTCCGCGACGATCTGTGGCAGCAACTTGACCAGGCGCAGCTTCTCGCGGAACGAGCGGCGTGCCTGGCCCTCGGGGTCGTCCGAGGTGTGCAGGGAGAACGCGAGCGGGAGGGTGTGTTCGGCCTTGTACAGGTCGGCGATGTCGCGGACGAAGGACATGGTGGTGCCGGTGTGTACGAAGCCGAGGCCGGGTGAGCAGCCGAGGGCGTTGATCGCGGCGTGGGCGATGCCGTACAGGCAGGAGTTGCCGGCGGACAGGGCGCGGTTGACCGGGGATTGCGTGTCCCAGTCGTTCGGGTCGTACGAGCGGCGGAAGGCTGGGACGTGGTGCGCCTCGGCGAGGGTCTTGTACAGCGCCTTCATCCGGTCGCCCTCGTAGCCGCGCAGTTGGTCGATCGTGGCGTCGGCGGGCGCGGTGCCGAAGCGCAGCGCGTACATGCGGTGGGCGACCGCTGTACGGCTCGCGTCGTCGGCCCAGGCGCGGGCCTGGAGTTCGAGCCAGCGGCTGGTGGTGTCCTTGGGGGCGATCGCGGCGTAGCAGCGCACTCCGCCGACGCCCACGCACAGCACGGTGGTGCCGTGGTGGGCGAGGGTGCCCAGGGCGCGGGCGGTGATGGACGTGCCGGGGCCCAGGAGCAGGCAGCTGAGCGCGGCGGTGGGAATGGCGACGCGTTGTTCGCCGCCGCCGGGGGCCTCGACGACGGCGTCGACGCCGGTGTCGTCCTGGACCACGCGCATGATGTCGAGGTAGAGGAAGGACAGCGAATCGCCGAACCTGGGGAGCATGACCGCGGTCGGCTTGTTCCAGCGTTGGCGGGCGGTGGCCTTTGTCCGCGGGGTGGTGGTGCTCACGCGGCGGGCGCCAGGGTGAGCAGACCGCAGCCGTAGGACTTGCCGCGGCCGAAGCCCGCAGCCATGCGCTCGGTGAGCAGGGTGGGATCGGTGACGGTGGCGATGCCGTCGAAGCGGGTACGGGCGTGCCGGATCAGCGTCTTGGTGGGGCGCCGCCGGCCGGCCGCGTCGTCGAGTTCGAAGCCGTACACGGTGTGCAGGGTCAGGCCCGCCGCGGTGGCGCGGTCGTGCCACCAGGCGACCGCTTCCTCGCCGTGCAGCGGCAGGATCTGCCGGGGGCGGCCCGCGGTGGTGTTGGCGCCGAGTTTGCGGGTGGCGTTGGCGGTGATTCGGTAGTGCACGCTGTTGCCCGCGCGAAGCTTCTCCAGGAGCGGGGTCAGGTGGCGCCCGGCCGTCGAGCCGTAGCCCTGCGGGAGACGGGAGAGGTCCGGTTCGAGGACGCTCTGCACCAGGATGACGCTGCCGCGCGGGGTGTCGTCGACGCGGAACAGGACGCCGGCCTCGTGTCGGGCGTTGGCGTCCAGGTCGTCCGGGAACAGTTGCATGACCCGGTGGTGCAGTGCGACGGCGTCGTCCGTGTCGCGGCGGGCGTCGCGGTTGCGGGGGTCGGGGATGATGCGGGTCAGCCACAGGGGTGTCATCGCGGTCCTCGGGGGGCGGTCGGCGCGGCGGAATCGGCGAGAGCGTCGGCGGGTTCGGGGTTCAGGTACGCGATCACCGCCGACAGATGGGCGAGGCCCACGCCCGCGCAGCGAGCGGCGGGCAGCCTCACCGTCGTGCGGTGCAGCGCGCGCACGCCGTAGCGGCGGGCGAGTGGGTCGAACGAGCGTGGCTCGTCCTGGATTTCGGAGGCGACCGTCGTGGTGCCGCCCAATTCCGGCAGGGCGTGATCGGAGACCACGTCCACCGCGACGGTGGCGTCCGGGTCGTCGGCGCGTCCGGGACGGCGGCGGGCGAGGGGCAGTTCCAGCAGGCGGGCGACCGGGTCCGGGCCGACGTCGCCCAGGACCATCGGGGCGTTGGGCGGACACGAGCGGCGGCCGAGATATGGCGGCCAGTGCGGCGTCCGGAGCGCCTGTGCGCACGCGTGCACCAGATCCTCGTCCGGGGCGGTGATCGCGACGGTGAAGGCGGCGTCCTGGAGGTAGAAGCGGTGTCCGAGCACCGTCGTGGTCTCGCCGGAGCGGCGTTTGCCTTCGGCTGTGGCCACGGTGAGTCGGCGGGGCATGCCGCCGCCCACGGTGTGCAGGTCGCGCAGACGGCTGCCGGCGCGATCGACGCGGACGACGAAGCGCAACGCGGCCAGATCGTCGATCGGCGTCTCGCGGGTGCGGCCCTGCGCGGCGGCGATCATGCCGATCAGACCCGAACGGGTGGGTTCGGCGGAGGTGTCGCGCTGGTGCGGGAACTGCGAGCGCTCGCCCCACGCCTGGAGCGGCGCGGCCAGGTGCAGCAGGAACCCGACGCTCACGCGCTCGCCTCGGGGGCGTCGGCGGGGGCGAGCGCGGCGTCGACCGCGGCCCGGACCAGGTCCTCGTAGGAGTCGGCGCGCGCGCCCAGGTGGGTCGGGTCCTTGGTCATCGACGACGCGTACGCGCTGTACTCGGCTTTCGCGCTGCCCAGGAGGCGGGTGACGGCACCGGCGTACTCGTCCAGGGCTGCGATGGACGGCTTGGCGTAGCCGCCACCGCGCGGGCGGACCACGGGCTCCTCGAACGCGCCCGCGTACGAGACGGGGCGGTCGGCGCGTACGGTCAGGTGTACGAGTTCGGGGATGCTGTGCGCCGCGGTGGAGTTCTTCTTGGCGGCGGGCAACGACATCACGGCCGCCTCGAGGAAGGCCCGGCCGATGCGGTGGGCGTCCTCGACGGAGTCGTCGCCGAGGTTGCGCGAGAGGTCGGCCAGGTCCAGGACGTGGTAGCGGTACAGGGTGCCGGCGGTGTGCTCGGCGTGGCCCATGTGCGCGCTGCCGGTCTCGTCGCCCCAGCCGGCGGTGACGTCGTCGACGGCGGAGAAGTAGTCGATCTCGGTGTCGGTCGCGTGTGTGGTGAACGCGTGGGCGACCTGGGCGGCGCCGTCGACCTTGGCGTCGTCGATCTCGGCGAGCATGCGCCCGAAGAGGTTGATCACACCGTTGCGCGAGCGCAGCACGGCGTCGATGCGGTCGGCGGGCAGCACGCCCTTGTCCTTGGGCTTGATGCTGCTGCCGTCCTTGGCGCCTTCGAGTTCGGTGCGGAACTCGGCGGCGATGGCGGCGAGTTCACCGATGGCGGTGTCGGGGACGTACACCATGGCGTTGGTGTCCCACGGCTCGTTCGGGTCCTTGGGATTCTTGGCATCCTTGGGGTCCTTGGGCTTCTCCGCGCCGACGCTGCACGCCAACACGGTGTGCAGGCCGGCGCGGTCGGCGAGCGAGGCGGGCCACTCGTGTTCCTCGCGGAGCACCTTGGCCACGCGCTCGCCCAGACGGCGGGTGCGCAGGGCCTCCTCGCCGAGGGTCTGCTGCAGGCGCAGCCGCATGGCGCGCTTCCACGACTGGCTGGAGATGCGGGTGCGGTTGACGCCGCCGAACTGCACGGTCTTGACCGAGTTGGTGTCGTCGCGGTTGAGGTTGGAGTACGGGATGGTCTGGATGACGTGCGCTTCGATGAAACGTCCGCGGATGGGGGTCATCGCTTGCTCCGTGAGGTGATGGGGCGGGCGTACGGGGAACGGGGCCGAGACCGGCCTCGGGGGTGTCGGTGGGTGGCGCGGGCGGTCAGGCGGGGTCCCGATCGTCGTCGGTGGCCGGACCGGGTTCGGGCGCGCTTCCGGTCGCGTCCTGGTTCTCCTGATCGTCGTCCTTGCGGGCCCGTTCGCGTTCGGCCGTGAAGCGCACGCGGTAGTACGACTGGAGCCAGCGGCGCGCGATCTCCTCGCGGTGGTCCTCCCAGGCACGCAGGTCGCGGAGCAGGGTCACCCAGTCGACCGCGTCGGGGGTGACGGCCAACTGCCGCACGGTAGCGGGCAGATGCCGATGCAGGCCGTCGACGCTCTGGCGGCACAGGAGGTCCAGGCGCGTCTCGGCGGTGGTGTCCCGGATCGTCCTGCGGCCGACCGCCTCGGCGAGGCAGACGCCGAGGTCGCGACGGCGGCGGCGGAGCTGTGGCGCCGCAGTCGCGCCGTCGCCGACCTCCGGGGGCTGTGCGCCGCCGGTGTCCTCTGCGGTCTCCGCGTCGTCCGGCTCCTCGGCGCGGGTGCGGCGGGCGGCTCGGGGCAGCGAGGCGATCATGGCGGCGACGGCGTACCAGGCGCGTTCGCGGGATTCGTTGCCGCGGTCGACCTGCGGCACCAACGTGGCGACGATCGCGTGCATGCGCGGACTGTCGTCCACCTCGCGCCGCAGGCCGCTGCGCAGCGCGGCGCGTTGCCCGGGGAACTCGCAGGCGCGGTGGATGCGGTCGACGAACTTCTTTGCCCACGGGGCGCCTTCGGGCTTGCGGGCGGTCGTTGGGGCGGTGGGAGTGGCAGGGCTGCTCATGGCGCACCGTGGTTCACGGATGTGGTCCTTTCGGACATGCGAGTGGTGTTCGAAGGCCGGTGTGCGCGGCCTGCGGGGGATGGCGCGGGGGTGGTCGCCGCGCGGCCCTATGCGGCGCGTTTGCCGCCGTACAGGGTGCTGCGGGCCCGTTCGATCGCGCGGGCGGCCGCGGCGGTGCGCGGCGCGCGGGCGGTGACCCGGTCGTACACGGTTTCGGCGTGGACCCGGAAGGACCGCCAGGCGCCCTCGTAGCTTCTTTCGTGCATCCGGGACCAGAACTCGCGTTCGGCCTCGGGCCAGTACAGGGCTGCGGCCTCCTCGGCCCACGCGCAGGGGCCGATCTTCTCGTTGAGGATGGTGGCCCAGGCTCGTTTGACGGCGAGGGTGACGCGGAAGCCGTACGCCTCGCCGGCCACGCGGAGCGTGCCGATCTCGCGGGCGCGGTGGCGCTCGCCCGGTTTGAGCAGGTCGAGGATCGCCGGGGTGGTTCCGGACACGTACTGCACGTCCTTGGTCTTGCCATCCTGCTCGAACCCGAGCGCGCGCACGCGCAACGCCTCGGTGTC
Organism: Embleya sp. NPDC008237; assembly: GCF_042956465.1. NCBI lineage: Bacteria > Bacillati > Actinomycetota > Actinomycetes > Kitasatosporales > Streptomycetaceae > Embleya > Embleya sp. NPDC008237. The sequence goes on along the minus strand of NZ_JBIBGL010000019.1, from coordinate 154,123 downwards.
GTCGGCCTCGTACACGGTGTCGAACACCGCCGGTCGGCGAGCCTGGTTCGACCCGAGCGGATCCTTCAGCAGGAGCGCGTCGATGTCCCGCCACAGCGCGCGACCGGAGTCGGCGGGGCGCGCGTACGGGTTGCCCGCCTGACTGATCTGCCAGATCAGGTACGGGTCGGTCCGGGGGCGCTTGTCGCGGAACGCCCAGGTGGCATATGCGTCGACGACCCGGGTGCCGGTCGCGTCGGGTACGAGGAGGAGGGCGTGTTGGCCGACGTCGGTCCAGCGCGAACAGGGGCCCGGTGTGGCCGGCGGGGGCATTTCGGGGTCGGTCAGGTGCTCCTTCTCCCAGGGGCACTGGTCGGTCTCGACCTCCAGGAAGCGGGCCGGGGGGATCAGACCCGCCATGAGGGTGTGAAAGAGCGTCGCGCCCTCGGGGTGATAGGACAGCGCGCCACGCAGCGGGCCTGCGGATACGTCCGCAGCCGTGATGGCACCCGCGGTACGGCTGGAGCACCGGCCGGAGGGTCCGTAGTAGATCCACATCAGTAGATGCGCGACGGCCTCCTCGGCGTCCAGCGGACGCGGGTCGGCGTCGCGATGGTGACCGAACCACACGTGATTATTTCCGGCGGGCCTGCCGAACACGAGTTTGTTCAGGCCGGAGGGCTTCGGGCACTGCGCGCGCAGCCGGGGGTCCTGGAGGAAGGGGCGTTCGCCGAACAGGTCGAAGCGGCGGGGGTGTTCGGCGAAGTATCGGTCCACCTCGTCCTTGTCGAGGCGACCCTCGTCCAGCCACTTGTCGCGCAGGTCGTCCCAGTCGTCCTCGCCGGAGCCGTCCAGCCCGGTGACGCGGGCGGCGAGCGCGTACAGGACGCGGTAGAGGGCGGAGAGCGCGGGCGGCGGGCCGAACTTGAGTGTCTCGATCTCGTGCGCGTGGTGCAGGACGTTGCGCAGACCCAGCACGGTGTCCGTGTTGGTACTCCCCGCCACCCATCGCACCGGAATCCAGTTCCGCGTGACGAGATCGAAACTCGCCTCGGTGGCCATCGACAACGGTGGTCCCCTCTCCGAGTTCCTCGGATGTGTGCGCGTGGTGGGTCGCGACCCCGGCGAACGGTGGCGCGCCGTCGACGTTCCCCGGGCATGCCGCAGCTCGGCCATAAACACGGCTGCGACACCCAAAGGCGACGTCACGTCACGCTACAGAAGCCCACCGACAACGCGGACCCGATTCGCGATTCCCCCGGAAACACGGGCTGTTGCCACCCGGGGCCGGCTCGTCTTCGCGTCCGGCCCCGCGCCTACTCCTCCACCTCGCGCAGCCCGCGCTCGCCGTCGTAGGCAACCGGCCCGCGCGCCAAGACTCCCCGCCAGGTTCCTCGGGCGGTGCGGCGCATCGGAAGCACCAGCCAGTACCGGGCGACGGCGCTGCGCTGCCACGACCGCGGCAGTTCGGCCAGATTCGCGCCGGCGGCCAGCCACGACCCCGGCGTGGGGATCATGAACGCGGCGATCTCCTTCTGCTGCGCGCGGGTCAACGGACGGGCCGAGCCCCAGCCGGGGACCGGGACCTCGCCGGCCTCGTCCAGGCTCCAGCGGCCGTGGTCCTGCTCGTACACGCACACCAACTGCCCCGAATCCGCGCCCAGGCGGGTGGTGATCAGGGCCTCGTCGATGAGTCCGGTGCCCGGACTGAAGCGCTGCTGCAGGTCGTCGCGGGGCTCGTATGGGGGTTTGATAGCCACCATGTTCGCGAGTTCGCGTTCGGCGGCCCTGCCGGCGCTGCTTCGTACTGCGGCTTTGTGCATTGCTGTGTCGGAAGCCTTGAATGCATCCGTGTAGACGTCGTCGATCACTTCCTGCACGTCTTGGGGGATGTTGACAGTCGGGTGCTCGTCGAACCGTTTCCGGGTGCCGCGCAGGAGCACTTCCTCATAGATCTTGTCCCCCCACTCCTTCGGCATCGTGAACGCGTGGTCCTTGTTGACTGGGTCCAGTACCACCATCACGATCGGCTTGGCTTCCCCGGTCGACTCGGCTGGTTCTTGCTTCAGCCACGGTGGTCGCCGGTCCGCGTGCAGATCCTTGCCGTCAGCCGAGCCCTTCTCGTGCCGACGGCATCGGCCGCTCCGTTGGAGCAGTTGCGCAGCCGGGGCCAGGTCGCTGACCACGAGGTCGAAGTCGAGGTCGAGGGACTGCTCGACGATCTGAGTGGCTACGACGATGGCGGAGTCGGGGCGCGGGCCCGACTTTCCAAAGGCGGTCTCGACGTACGCGGTGATCCGGGCCCGGTCCCGCATGCGAAAGCGCGAGTGCAGCAGTCGCAGTACGGGCCGCTCGCGATCGGCGGGCAGGGCGGACAGCCAGGCCTGTAGGTCGTCGTGGGTGGCTTGGGCCTCCGCGACGGTCGTACAGCAGACGAGAACGTTGCCGCCCTGCTCCACGATCGGCCTGAGCTGCTCGCGAATCGCGGCGAATCGATGGGGCGGATGACCTTCGCGCGCCTGATCCCGCTGTACCGGCACCAGCGTGAAGCGGAGCTTTCGTGATCGCTTGCTGTCGACCGCGCGCGGCTCGGCAACGGTACCCGTCCCGGCGTCCACGTACGTCCACCCGGGATAAACGGGCGACCACTCCTCGGCCTTGGACGGCTTGTGCCCGCAGCCGAGTCGATACGCCTCGACCATCGCCCGCGCGGCGGGCCCGGCGAGCGTGGCGGACAACAGGATCACCGGTGTCCGGAACGCGCCCAGCCACTCGACCAGACGCAGCAGGAGCTCGTTCATCCACGCCCCGTAGGCGTGCGCCTCGTCGATCACGACGACCTTGTCCGAGGCGCCGAACAACCGCATCACGTTGTACTTCACCGGCAGTACCCCGGTGAGGAGTTGGTCGATGGTGACCACGGACAACGGCGCGAGCAGCCCCCGTCGCGCGCCGAGCAGCCACTGGGTGGGCTCGTGCGCGGAGCCGCTCGTCAGGGCGACGTCGGTCTCGCCCGGGTCGGGGGTGCTCAGCCACGCGGTGCTGTGCACCTTGGTCAGCGGGGTCGGCCCGAGCAGCGTCCGGTCGGCGTACGCGGCCACGCGCGTGTGCATCGCGTCGGTGGTCGCCATGGTCGGCAGCGCGAACACCATGCCGCGCGCCCCCGAGGCGCGCGCCAGGATCCGCGACGCGTACAGCGCCGCCTCGGTCTTGCCCTCCCCCGGCGGCGCCGTCACCAACAGCAGCCCCGGCCCGGTCACCAGGTCGGGTAGGTCGTCGATCAGCGAGCGCTGCAACGGATTCGGCGTCACGGCACGACCCGGCTCGAACTCGAACTGCTCCTCGAACGCCATCTCGTGGAACTCGGCCCGCCCCAACCCCGCGCGGACCACCAGACCGGGGGCGTCGGCGACGGCGCATTCCCAGTGCGCGTCCACCTCGTCATCGGTAGCCGTCCAGCCGAGGTAGGGAATGCGCTCGCGGATGAAGTCGTCTTGACTCGCCAGCCAGTCCGCGACCATCACCAGGGCCGCCAGGACGACCGTAGGCACCACCGGCAACCGCCCCGGCGGCACCGCGTGCGCACCGGTCAGCGTCCGCAGCACCCGGGCATGCGCGTGGCTCTGGCTCGCCCACGCCCCGTCGCCCAGTCCGGCCCGCTCGGAACGCGGCGCCTGCCGTGCAGCCCTGTTCAGCGCGTCCCAGAACGTGCCGTGGTGCCCACCAAGAAGTTGCGCAATCTGGTGGCCGACGTCGGTACGGGGCCGGTCGGTCTGCGGATAGCCGAGCGCGGCCAGCACCTCGACGAGGATCCAGTGGCTCGCCTGACTGTGGTGCAGGTCGTCCCGTCGGGCGTTGGCCCCGCCTCGGTAGGCGGGATCCCGATCGAGGGCGTCCGACAGCCGGCCCACCTTGCCCTGGAACGGCGGACTGATCTTGCCGATGTCGTGCAGCCCGGCCCAAAAGCCCACCAGGCACCGCAGTTCCGCTGGCGACACCCCGACCTCCGCCGCCAGACGCAGCCGCGTCTCGTCCGTGAACAACGCGTCGAACAGCGCCTGCGCGATGGCCGCGGTGTCGACGAGATGACAGACGAGCGGGTAGTACGCGTGCGGGTTCCCGGGCGACGCGAGCCCTTTTTCCTTGCCCCAGATGCGGTGATCGAGGGCGCAATTCTCCACAAGCACAAGCCCCACATTCCCGTAGTCGAAGGCCCATCTCCCCCACCGCCCCCGCCAACGCCTGAACCGCAGAGTCAAAGGCGTCCAGCTATCTGTCCACGAGCGGCGACCCGGGAAGGTCGGGGGTCCTACAGCCACCGACTCGGCACGTGGATGATACGTGGCGCGATCGCCCCGAAGGACGCGTTCGGTCCCGAAAGGCCGTAGGGGAACGGCAGTCGGCGCTGGTTCAACGTCCGTATGTCATAACCATGTTCGAAGATGCAGTCGATCGATGCCATCCGGGGCTGAACCACACCATGGGGGAACCTCGTCACTGGGCGATACCACGGCCGACTGAGTGAGGTCCGATCCGACACCCGGAGCGGAAGTCGGGACCGCAGGGGTCCCGGAGCCTCGGTGGGAGCCCGGGATGTGCTCGCCTCGCCCGCTCATGGCGAGCCTCTTCGAACATTCGGCCGCTATGGCCTCGTGCGCTTGATCCAGCAGTGACGAACCACCGTACACACAGGCCACGGTGGAACGATCGCGCAGCACACGACTCGTACGAGGCGACTACATCTCTGTGCCGAGGTTCGTTCATGCATGGGGAACGCAGATCGCCCGTCGGCATCCATCGGGTCGAACACCACCAGGCCCGCAAGTCCTCCCGGTGTGTGGGCTGCCCGTCTGCGCGCCACCAGACGCGACGCGTCGGCGGATGCGGCCGGGCGCGCTGGAGCAGGACGCCCGTGGGACAAGATCGCTGTTGCCCTGGCTACGTCGAACGCGACGAGCGAGGGCGATGCCCGCGCCGACCAGGGCACCCGGAATCAGAGACCAGGTGGAGATCATCGGACGACCTCCGGCACGGCGACCGTGTCGGCCGGGGGGACGACGGTGACGACGCTGCGGTCGTCGTGGACCAGGATCCGCGGCGCGGGCTTGTACGCGGTCACCGACCGCATCCACAACAGGACGCCGGTGAAGCACGCCATCAGCACGACCAGGGAGGTCTGACCGACGGCACTGGCGTACGGCTCCGCGTAGTCGCGGTTGAACGCCATCAGGCCACCCATCGCGACGGTGAGGTAGGTGATCCAGCGGACCGTGGCACGGGCGCTCGCGCGGTCGGCCTCGATCGAGCGACGCTGGCGTACCTCCTCGCGCACGGTCGTGGCGAAGTCCCGCAGCGCCAGGGCCAGTCCGGGACCGCGGTCGTCGGCACGCAGGATCAGCGCGGCGGCGATCTTGTCGGCGGTGGCGTCCTGAAAGGCGTCGGCGAAGCGATACAGGGCGTCGGCGGGCCGCCATTGGGCCTGCAGGCGCGAGACGAGGTCGCCGACCTCCGACTCGATCGGAGCCGGACAGGTGCCGCGCGAGGTGAGGATGGCGTTCTCCAGACCGGCGCCGAGCTCGACGAGGTCGGCCAGGCGCCTGGTCCACTCGGCGAGGGCGTCGAGCCGGTCGATGCCGGTGTAGTCGGCACGGGTGGGGGCCATCAACCAGGGCCGGCCCAGTACCGCGACGGGCACCAGGGCGACCGCGACCAGCCAGCCGGTGAGCAGCCACGCCGCGATGCCGGCCACACCCGCGGCAACGCGGCGCACGTTGCGGGCGCGAACGGCCGCGGGCGACAGCGGCGCCCGTACCCGGCGGGCACGACCGGGCCGCGGCGGGCGTTCGCCCTCGGTGCCGCGCCACCCCCACCACAGCAGGACCAGTCCGGCGGTGACCACCGCCGTGCACACCCCCGCCCACAGGGCCTGTGCGTCCATGTCGGTCAACCCCCCACGAGGTGCATCGGCGCCCATTGCGGGGCGGCATTGAGCCACAGCGGGTCGAAGCCCGCCCGGCGCAGGGCCGCCGCGTCGGTGGGCGCGGTGAGCGGTACCGCCCGAGGGTCCTCGCCGCGCGGACCGAACACCGTGTTGGTGGCCGGGCGGCCGTTCTCCCCCATGCCGGCCATCTGCAGGACGTGCGAGACGAAGCGGTGCCGGCGTCCGCCGATCCCGCTCTCGTCGATCATGCGGACGAACACGAGGTAGTCGACGGCGTTCGCGGCCAGCCGGTAGGCGAGGCGGTCGCTCATGTGTTGGCCGTACTCCAGGCAGAGTTCGGCGATCCGGTCGAAGATCATGTGCGGTTCGCGGACGTGGAGGGTGCACATCGAGCCGCCCTCGCCGTTGGTCATCACCCGCAACATCGGAACGATCTCGCTGGAGTGGACCTCGCCGACGATCATCCGGGAGAGCGTCATCCGCAGGGCAGGCGGGAATCATGTCGCCGATGGTGATCTCGCCGGCGGAACGGCCGTCGTTGCCGCGTTCGCCGTTGCCCTCGCGGGCCTCGAACGCGATCACCTGTTCGAGATGGCCGAGTTCGTGCAGGAACAGCTCATACTCGCTCTCCAAGGTGCCCACCCGCTCGCTCGCGGGGATCTCACGGGCCGGCGCGCGCAGGAGGGAGGTCTTGCCGACACCCTGGGTGCCGCAGATGATCACGTTCTTCTTGGCGCGAATCAACGCGCCCAGGAACCGCGCCAGGACGGGTTCGAGGGTGCCCCACGCGACCAGATCGTCGAGGGTGACGGTCCTTGACCCGGTGCCGGCGGATGGTCACGCAGGTGTGCTGGGTGACCTCGATGACCGCCTGCAGCCGCGAACCGTCGGGCAGGCGCAGCGCCAGGAACGGCGAGGACGTGGACAGCGTGCGCTCGCCCGCGCCGCTGCGACGGGCGAGATTGCGCAGCAGCTCGCGCAGTTCGTCGTCCGAGGCGGTCAGGCGGCGCGACCCTGCGGCGGGGACGGTCGGCGTAGTCCACCCACACCGTGTCGTAGCCGTTGATCAGGATGTTCTCGACCGCGTCGTCGTTGAGGTAGGGCTCCAGCGGCCCGGCGCGGAAGATCCAGTCGAAGACGGCGCGGGTGTAGGCGCGGTCCTCGACGGGGGTGGTGGCGGTGTCCCGTTCGCGCGCGGTCACGTCCGCCCATTCGGCGACGGCCTGCGCGATCAGCGCGCGTCCGCGTTGTTCGCGGTCCGCCTCGGGCAGACCCGGCCGGGCGCGGTCCTGTTCGTGGAGGCGTTCGGCGGCGCGTTCGCGCAGGACGCGGACGGCGGCCAGGTCCACCAATTGAGGGGCGTTGGCGCCGAGGGCGGGCCGATGGCCGCCGCACCGGCGTCGCCGCTCGCGGTGCCACTCCCGGCGGCGCTCGCGGGGCCGGCACGAGGAGTCGAGACGGGTCCGGTGAGAAGCGCGGTCGTCCACGCGGCGGCGGTGATCGGGGCCGGCGACGGGACGGGGCCTTGGCCGGCGCCGGCGCCGACGGTGCGGCGGGCGCGGGCGGCTGCGGCGTGTCGTCGGGATTGGGACGGTGATGCAGGGGCGAGGCGTTACCCAACACGGGACTGCTCCCCCGATCCCGAGCCGAAGCCCGGTTCGGACCTGCCGCCGGGCAGCCACAGACGCACCTTGCGGGCCCGGGCTTGCGACAGGATCTCGTCCGCCCCGAGGCGATCTGGCGCATCAGCCGCGAACGCATGGCCCGTTTGTCCACCTCGCCGCGACCGTCGGACAACGCCTCCGCGGTACGCGTGTCGCACGGCAGCGGCATCAACAACGACAGACCCAACAGCTTCGCGACCTCGCCCGCCGGGTAGTCCGGGCCCTCCACGACGGCCAGTCCCATCGCGTCCGTGCCGGTGCCGTTCGCGTCCAGGTCCCGGCGCAGCGCCTCGACGCGAACCCGGGCGGCGGTGGCCGAACGCAGCGTCCCGCGCGCGACCACCAGAACCACGTCGGCCTTGCGGGCCAGGACGGCGGAGGAGCCCAACGTGCCCGAGCGGCCCAGGTCCACCACCACGTCGTGCGGGATATCCGGGCCCTCCAGCCAGGCGAGCAAACGCGCCAGCGGCTCCCAGGTGTGCGCGAGCGAGGCCGCCTGGGCGAAGTCGGCGAGGCCCGGCAGGAGCAGCCGGTTGCGTTCGCCGCCGGTGAGGTCGATCAGCTGCTGGAAGAAGAACTCGTCCAACTTGCCCTGGCGGTGGGCCAGTCCGAGCTGGTGCAGGCCGTACTGCGCCGACACGCGCCCGCGCAGCGCGCCGGCCAGGACCGCACCGCCGTCCGGATCGGCCTCCACCAGCACCACCCGCAGGCCCTCGCGCAGCGGCCACGCCAGGGTCAGACCCAGCGCGGTGGTGGTGGCACCGGGCGCGCCCACTCCCCCGACCACGGCCACCACCGTCATGGCCTGGCCCCGACTGCAGGACCACCAGCGCGACGAGCTCGGTCGAGGCGCGCGCGGCGACCGTCGCGGCGTCGCCCTTGGGCACCGGCGACGTCGACCACCACGCGCCCGGACTGGTCGGGCGTACCGACGGCGAACACCGTGGCGGCGACGGTCGCGGGCGGCACCAGCGTCTGCCCCTTGGCCGCGTCCGACACCTTGCCCGGCGTCGACACGATCAAGACCTTGCGCCCCGGCTGCAGCAGCGTGGTCGGCAACCGCCCCGGCGTCAGGGCCATCCCCACCAGGATCTCGTCCGGCTGCAACACCAGGGCGTCGGTGACCTGTCCGCGCGCGATCAGCGTGTCCGGCCGCAACTCCACCGCGGCGCGCTTGCCCACCACCGCCCGCTTGTCCTTGGCCGAGACCGTCTGCACCCCACCACCGACCGACACCATCACGGTCCGCACGTCGGCGTCGGCGACCGCCGCGCGGTAGGGCACGGTCCGCGCCACGGCCAGCACCTCGACCCGCTTGTCCTTCGCGGTGAACAACGCCGCCCCGCCGACTCCGCCGACCGCGACCAGCGCCACCGCCGGCGCCATCACCCCGGGCCGCCGCCGCTGCCCCAGCCCTTTGGGCGGCGTCACCAGCGAAACCCCCGGCGCGGCCTGGTCCTCCGCATCCCGAGCCCGACGCGCCGTCGCGGATTTCAACGCAGACTCCCCCTATATCCCGATACACAACATCGGCGACCGAATGGGCATAAAGAATTCCCCCGTCGGACAAGCCAACATACTGTTTCAGCCATGCGGACGCGATTGTTCTGTGGCGCAATCCGCACACTCGGTAGGTGCCCGTGCGGCACGGGTTGTGACAGGGACGAGGAAAAAGCCCTCAAAGGTCCCTCACCCCCATGAACCCCCGAAACCCCCGCACTCCCACCGGACACGAACGGCCCCCAAGGGCACACCACACAGGCGGCGAGCCCCACCCGCGCCCGTCCTGCCGCACACCGCGGAACACCCACCCGGACCCACCCGGAACAACGATCATGGATCCGGGCAAATTATCGACGGAGAACCAAAGTCACACCCCCCCCGAGACGCCCTCGAAGAAACAGTCCGATATGCGCGAGCCAACCGACACGAAACAATGCCCCGATACCACACCGAATGCCGAAATCAACCCACGGAAGCAAATCCGACACACGACGACCACACCCCGACCCACCCGAAGCACCACGACCCCCGGCGCCCACGCGGGAGGCTCGACCGACACCACGAGGCCTCCCCTCCCAGCGCGGTCCACCCACCCGTGTGGGGACTCCGTCGACTCACCCCACTCGCGTGAGGACTTCCTCGCTGATCGACTTCGGCTCCGGCATCGCGGTGGGCTCACCCCCACTCGCGTGGGGACTTCAACGGGGTGGAGCGTTTCCCGATCTCGATGCTCGGCTCACCCCCACTCGCGTAGGGACTTCGCTCGTTTCGTCTACAGGTCGGGCCGCTTTGGGGGCTCACCCCCACTCGCGTGGGGACTTCGGCGGCATGCTCCTCGGGGGCGCATGGATCGGCGGCTCACCCCCCTCGCGTGGGGACTTCAGCGTTGAGGCGGGATGAAGTCCATCGCCTCCTGGCTCACCCCCACTCGCGTGGGGACTTCAACCCGCCCAGGTTGCGGCTGAGTTTGTTGAACGGCTCACCCCCACTCGCGTGGGGACTTCCACAGTTCGGCATCGACCGGGTAGCCGGCAGCCGGCTCACCCCCACTCGCGTGAGGACTTCAGACCGGCATCGTGGTGGCCGGCACCGCCCGCCGGCTCACCCCCACTCGCGTGGGGACTTCCCCGTGGCCTGGTCGGCCTGGGCGATGCGGCGCGGCTCACCCCCACTCGCGTGGGGACTTCGTTCAATCGTCAAGTCACGGCTCACCCGCCTGCGGCTCACCCCCACTCGCGTGGGGACTTCGGGGTGGCTGACGAAGACCGCGCGGTGGCGAACGGCTCACCCCCACTCGCGTGGGGACTTCGGGGTGGCTGACGAAGACCGCGCGGTGGCGAACGGCTCACCCCCACTCGCGTGGGGACTTCATGTTCCAGACCGTCAATTACGGTGTTATCAGCGGCTCACCCCCACTCGCGTGGGGACTTCAGGGACCATCTCGCCGGCCTCACCAAGCAGGGTCGGCTCACCCCCACTCGCGTGGGGACTTCACGCCGGTGGTGATGACGGGCGACTCGTCGAGCGGCTCACCCCCACTCGCGTGGGGACTTCCTTGAGCGGGATCTGCACGATCCCGCCCGTGACGGCTCACCCCCACTCGCGTGGGGACTTCGGCGTCTCGATCATCTCGTGCGGGTGCGGCACCGGCTCACCCCCACTCGCGTGGGGACTTCAGTTGGGCGCCGCCGGGCCGGTTCGCCGTCGCTCGGCTCACCCCCACTCGCGTGGGGACTTCAAAAAGTCACACTTACGGTACGGCGTGTCCGTCGGCTCACCCCCACTCGCGTGGGGACTTCTTGGCGCGCATGCGGTCGGCTTTGGCTGCGGTCGGCTCACCCCCACTCGCGTGGGGACTTCTAGGGGCCGGTGTACAGCTCGCCGGCCAGCAGTCGGCTCACCCCCACTCGCGTGGGGACTTCGGCGGCACGATCACCACCGACAGCAAGGGACGCGGCTCACCCCCACTCGCGTGGGGACTTCGTCTGCACCCAGTACCCGAAGGGGCGAGCCGGCGGCTCACCCCCACTCGCGTGGGGACTTCGGCGTGTGCCGACACTGCGCACCGCTCGTGTACGGCTCACCCCCACTCGCGTGGGGACTTCGTCGTACACGCCGGAGGCGATGGTGTCCGGGGCGGCTCACCCCCACTCGCGTGGGGACTTCAGTCGGTTCTGACCCGCTCGATCCCCGCCCGACGGCTCACCCCCACTCGCGTGGGGACTTCGACTCGATCAGCCGGCCGTTGCCGACGTGGCGCGGCTCACCCCCACTCGCGTGGGGACTTCGACGGTCTCGGCGCCAGGATGCACTGCGACGCGGGCTCACCCCCACTCGCGTGGGGACTTCATGAACATGCACGACGGAAAGCCGGTCGAGTGCGGCTCACCCCCACTCGCGTGGGGACTTCGGCCGGCGACCTGCTCGTGCTCGGCCTGTCGGCGGCTCACCCCCACTCGCGTGGGGACTTCTCCCGAACCCTTGGCGACCCCCCTCCCGAACCCGCCTCACCCCCACTCGCGTGGGGACTTCCGCGACCGCTGCCTCTCGGCCGACGTGCCGTTCGGCTCACCCCCACTCGCGTGGGGACTTCGTTGGCGGGCTGGCCGCCGCCTGGGCACGGGCCGGCTCACCCCCACTCGCGTGGGGACTTCCTGGCCAGGGTGAGGATCTCGTTGACCTCGGACGGCTCACCCCCACTCGCGTGGGGACTTCAGCCCGCCGACACCACCCGGCAGCGGCGGCAACGGCTCACCCCACTCGCGTGGGGACTTCCCGCCCCCGTTCTTGACGTGCAGGAACCGGCCCGGCTCACCCCCACTCGCGTGGGGACTTCGGCCAGCGCAGCCAGAGGGAGGAGCCGACCGGCGGCTCACCCCCACTCGCGTGGGGACTTCGTCGTGGATGTGGGCGTGCTCGTACATGGGTGCGGCTCACCCCCACTCGCGTGGGGACTTCTCGTCGACGAGGAACTCGCGAAGGTCCCGCTCCGGCTCACCCCCACTCGCGTGGGGACTTCTCGTCGACGAGGAACTCGCGAAGGTCCCGCTCCGGCTCACCCCCACTCGCGTGGGGACTTCTCCGCAAGCCGCCGAAAGAGTGCTTCCTCGACCGGCTCACCCCCACCTGCGTGGGGACTTCGTCTACACCCTGGAGGTGGCCTCGTGAGCCGACGGCTCACCCCCACCTGCGTGGGGACTTCCAGGCGACCAACACCCCGCCGATGAACCAGGACGGCTCACCCCCACCTGCGTGGGGACTTCCCATCCGGTCCGGCTCCGACTATCTCAAGCACTGGCTCACCCCCACCTGCGTGGGGACTTCGACGAGGCGATCCGGCTGATTCCGTGGGTGATCCGGCTCACCCCCACCTGCGTGGGGACTTCCCTTGCTGACCTGCACATTCTCACAGGCTTTGCCATGTCGTGATCTAAGAGGGGCCATTGAGGCAAGAAACGTTCCTGAATAGCACTTGCCCATCAGGTTTCCGCACTCTTCACTTCCCTCCCGCACTACCTATCCCGATCCATACGCCCATTCAGTCACACAAACCTTTCCGAAACCTGATTCGGGGACGCCCTCGATCCGCTCACACCGGCAGACTCCCGGTGCCATCCCGTGCACACCCCTGCGACCACCCGGCCTCCTTCGCCCACGGATCGAAGGCGACACCCGACGACACCCCTCCCACAAGACGGCCACCTTCCCGCTCTCGCTCAGCGCCACAGCCCCCGACTCGTCCACCTTCCGAAAGCGGCCACCACTCAATGCCGGAGCGCAACCTCGAAGATCCCGAAGAGCGAAACTCGTTCGAAAAAAGACACGATAATCCGACATCTACGTGCAGAGCTTCCCTCACCTGGCGGAGCATCACCCCAGCGCCCCAAAGACTCCCAGCGAGGAATCTTTCAACCCATAGAACATCCCGACGGAACCCTCCCGGTCCGATATTCGGGGGGAATGATCAATTCGGCTGCAGCCGTTCGCGGATCGCCTCCACCTCGACGCGACGGTTCGTGCCCGGCGACAGGAAATCGACCTCGAACCCGCGCAAGCGCAGATGCGCCAACGGCTCGATGACCGCCTTGTGTTCACTCGCCGACGCGACGATGTGCCGAAATCGTGGGGCCCGCTTCAATGCGATCGGAAGGGCAGGCGGCCGGACCATTCGGATCTGTTGTGCGGTGAGTAGGATGGCCGGGCCATGAGCCGCGATGGGGCCATGGATTCCACGGCGAAGCGCGTAATCAGGTGGTTCCTGGGCGCGGTGGCGTTGGTCTTCCTTGTTACTCGGCCTCGTCGCGTGGGGCCTCTACTCGTTCGCGCAAAACCGGAAAACTCCGGATGTGCCCGACGTCGACAACGTGGCCGGCGCTCCTGGAGTTCGTGCGGCCCAAGGGGCGGCCCTACGGGACGTCGAGGCGTTGTACACGACGCTGGAACAGACCATGGGCGGGCGCGCCGAGCGCCGTGCCGAGGCGGTGTCGGACGTGGGTGGCAGTGCGTTTCACCGTCCGGCGTTCTTCGGGTCCGGGGGCGGGACGTGGAGCGGTGTCCGCTGCGAAAGCGAGGTGATGCGCGCGCGCACGTGCTCGACGGTCCTCGGGCGGAGAACGCGACGGTTGTTGCCGTCGCGCTGCAAGCCGGCGGCTGGTTCCGGACCGGGCCGGGTGCCGCGGATCCGGATACGCCGCCATGTCCCACGCGCGCGTCACCACTGTCGACGCCTCCTCCACGCCGGTCGGCTACGAACCGGAGTGCGGAATCGACGCGTCCTGCCGTCCCGCGTGAGTCTGCGGGCGCAGTTCTGGGACATGGGCCGGTCGTCTACTTCCGCTCCCGGCTGCGGCCCACGGACGTGCGCTCCACGACCAGCACGACCGCGTACATCGACGCCCAGGCCATCACGAACGCGCCCCGGCCGGACGGGAGCAGCATCGTGATCGTGTCCCTCCTCGCCCCCTACTTCAAGCAACAGCGTGATTCCTGAGGCGACTTCGCTGCCGCGTCCGAACCGCTCCGAACGCCGATGACGGACCGGTTGCCGGCTGTGAGCACCGCGGGGCAACGTCGAACGCGCGTGGTTCGGGTGTCGGCCGCCCGGGGGTTGGGGTGGGCCGGCGGCTTCGGCCTGTGGCCGGCGGACGGCTGTCCTTGGCGGGTCTGCCCGATGATCCGGCATCGGCAGCCCTCTCACCGCGCAGACGGCGTGTGGCCCGGCGAACTGCGCGCCCCGCACGCCGCCCCGCCGCGCCGTACCCGGTTGATCGAAGCAGCCGCGAGGTCGTCGTCCCTGTCGAGAGGGGGTAGGGCCACGAACTCGGCGATACGTGTGGGGGGTTCGGCTGCGAGACGCTTCTCGGCGGTGCCGCAGGCCGTTCCTTCGACGGCGCCGAACTCGCCGATTATGCCTGCCGTGCGAGACCTGCGCGCCGTGGTCCGCCGCACCGACGCCCCACCTTTCGTACAACGGCCGCCCTAAGCGGTCCCCGTGAAGTTCGCCGACACCGCTCCGGTGCCTGCGGACACGCCGCCGGCAGGTCCGCGTTCGTGGGCTCCGCGCGTCGGTGAGTCGGTGCGCGCCCTGCGAGGGTTCCTCGACCGCGCTCCCCAGCGGCCAACGCCGCCCGTCGCGGCGTCGGTGGCCGAACGCGCTTACGGGCCAGTACCGTTGTGCATGCGGTACACCATCTGCGGATTGGTGCAACCATCTGCCGCCGCCATCCGTCTAACCCGGGACGTCCACACCTGGGGGCACAATGCGACGCATCATCCGACACGCCACCACCGCCACCGCCACCGCCGTGGTCGTGGCGTTCCTGCTCGCTGCGGGTTGCGACGGTGGAGACGACGGCAGGAGGGCCACCTCTGCCGATCCCGACGGCCACCCACCCGCCGGCACGACCTCGGTCCCGCTACCGGCGGAGCCCGCACCCGTCAACGCCGCCCCGGATACCGGTCCGCTGGAGACCGCCGTTCGCGCCTACACCGCGCGCATGTTCGCCGGCGACGGCCCCGGCGCCTACACGATCCTGTCGACCCGATGCCAGGGCAGGACCACCGAAGCCGAGTACAACGCGGTGGTCGACCGGGCCAAGAAGGTCTATGGCGTACTGACGGTCAAGACGATCAAGATCGACCGGATGGACGGCGACCAGGCCCGCGTCACCTACGCCGTCGGCGTCCCCACCCTCGACCGCCAGGCCCAACCCTGGACCCTCGAGGCCGGAACGTGGCGCTGGGACGCCTGCTGAACGTGGCGCTGGGACGCCTGCTGAACGTGCCCCCGGGGCCGGCCGCCGGTACGCCGGGTCGGTGGGCACTCCTGCTCGGAGGCCGCCGCAAGGCGGCGGCAGCAGAGGTCGGCAGGTGTGCAAGGCCGGCCCGCCCCACGATCGCCGCGTCACCGCGTCACCGCGTCACCGCGTCACCGAGTGGCCGAGTGGCCGAGTGGCCGCATCGCGCAATGCGTAAATGCGCTCGCCGGTCGACACTTCCGGATCTACTCTCGCGGGGATCCCGGAGCGACGAAAGGGCAAGCAACCATGGTCGGTCACGGCACGGTCGAAGCCATCAACGGACTGACCGCGCGTTGGGCCGCCGCGACCCGGCCCGAGAAGGGCACGGTACTTGCCGCGGCCGGAGTGTGGCCCTTGCTCGGTCTCCTCGCCTCCGGTGCCGCAGGTCCCGCCCGGCAGGAACTCTCGGCTGCACTCGGCGTCCCGGCGGGCGAAGCCGCAACGGCGGCACGAGACCTGCTCTCCACCCTCGGGGCCATGCGTGGCCTGGGCATGGCCCTGGGCCTGTTCACTCGCGACACCCTGCCCATCGAACCGACCTGGCTGGACCAGGTGCCCGCCGAAGTACACGGGCAACTCACCGGCGACCCCGCCCGCGACCGATTGCACCTCGACGCCTGGGCGGCCACGTGCACGGACGGGCAGATCGACGCGATGCCGATCACGGTGGACGACGAGACCCGGCTGGTGCCGGCCTGCGCCCTGACCCTCCGCACCGACTGGGTCCGGCCCTTCATCCCGGGCGTACTCGAAGCCGAGACAGGTCCCTGGCGCGGCAAGGTTCTGGCCGGTCTGTTCCGAACTTCAGGTCTCCTGAACCGTGTCGGTGTCGCGGACACGGCGGCCGGCCCGCTCACCGAACTTCAGGTCGTCGGCGCCCACGGCATCGACGTCCACCTGTACCTCGGAACTCCCGAAGCCACCGCAGGCCGGGTACTGGCTGCCGCCGTGGCCACACTCCACAACCGCCGGGCAAGCGTCCCCGGCGATTGCCTTCCCGACGGCGCCCCGGGCCCCGGGCTGTCCGTGGCCCGCGTCCCCAGTGTCGACGGCGAACCCGCCCTCCACGTGGATACCGTCGCGTTCACCGTCAAGGCCCACCACGATCTCCGGGCCCACGCCGACCTGTTCGGCCTGCGCACGGCAATGGACGTCTCACAGCACCACTTTCCCGGCATCAGCGCCGAACCCCTGGCCATCCGGGAAGCCGCGCAGACGATGACGGCGACCTTCGGCGCGCGCGGCTTTCGCTCCGCGGCCGTCACCGCCTTCTCCGGAATCGCTGCCGGCATCCCGCGCCACCCCTTCCGGACCCGCGAGATCAGCGTCCGCTTCGATCGCCCCTTCGCCTTCCTCGCCCTGCACCGCACCTCTCGCCTCGTCCTCAACGCAGGCTGGGTCACCGACCCCGACACCTTCGAGGAAGCCTCCGACGACTACTGAACGGACGTTGAGTCCGATCTGTGCGCAACCGGGCGCCGGCCGCCTCGCCTCGTGATCGCTCGATCGGCGTACCGATTGTCAGGTCGACGGCCCTCTGGGCGTGCCCATGCCGAGACGCGGGGCATGGAGCGAGAGCCGTACGCCGCCGACTTGTCGGATGAGCGGTGAGTGTTGATCGAACCGATGGTCACGGCCTGGAGGCAGGACCGGATGGCGCGGCCGACGGCCGCCACTCTCGCCTGAGCAACCCGAACACCCACGAGTCGGATACCTCGCCGTTCACGACGCAGTCTTCCCGCAGCGTCCCTTCACGCACGAATCCGATCTTCTCCAGGACCCGCGCGGATGCCGCGTTGCGCGTATCGGTCTCGGCCTGAACCCGATTCAGGTCCAGTGTGTCGAACGCCCACTCCAACAAGGCGTGCGCGGCCTCCGTCGCGAAGCCGTTGCCCCACATCGCATCGCGGAGGCAGTAACCCAAGGACGCACTGCGATAGTTCTCGTCCCATGCGGTCAGACCGCACCAGCCGACAAATGCTCCGTCGGAAGCACGGTCGATGGCCACCCGAGCCCCGGTGCCGTCGTCCGCCATCGTCCGGCACATCTTGATGAACCTCTCTGCGCGGGCCCGTTCGTTCCACGGCGGGGAGTCCCAGTAGCGCATCACGTAGGTGCTGCCGTGCAGCGCGAAGAGGTGGTCCGCGTCGGCCTCGGTGAAGGGGCGCAGTCGCAGGCGAGCGGTGTGCAGTATGGGGGTGGCCAAAGTCATGCGCACCATCTTGCGTCCTCATGAGGTGGGCAGACACCGAATATCCGATCCCGGCCCGGTCCGCATGGTCAAGGCACCGCCTACCGGACGGCGTGGGCGAGTTGGGGTGAGGCGCTCGTACGGGGCGATGCCGTGGCGGGCACTGCTTCGGGCAGGCGCCGCCGGAGCCTGCCCGCGGTGCACTGGTTGCACCCGGCACGAGCAACCACCGGCCACCACACAACGGTTCCGGCGCAGTCCCCGGACGCGGATGGCTGGTGCCGCGCCCGCCAACGTTCACCCCGTCGCGGTGTTCGGTGCGGTGCGTCGGCGTGCCGCCGGAACGTTCTCGTACCGGAGTACTCGGACGTTTCGGCGGGGCGGCGAGGTGCCGTGCCGGGCGCCGCGACGGGGTGAACGTCGCCTGGCGCGGCACTAGTTCGTCCAGCGTGTGAGTGCCCACGCGAGGACGGCGCGGACCGCTCCCGAGATCGCGCCGCCGATGACGGTGTGGGTCCAATGCGTGGGTGCGCTTTTGTGGGATTGCCTGGAGGTCATGGTCGTCGTTCTCCTGTTCTTGGACTTCGTCGGGACTACCGTCGAGCTTCGGAGGGTGTTGCCGCGGGTGCTACGCGTTGCCGATGCGTTGGCAACGGCGCCTTGGGTGTTGCCGATTGCCGGCAACACCCGGCCCGGGGTTGGAGGCGGGGTTTTGATGGAGGGGATCGTGCGGGACGAATCACGGGTTGCGGCCACGGGTGCGGGATTTTCCGGTGCGTTGCGGCCGTTGGCGGGCGACCTGATCGCGCCCAGGAGGGAATTCGCCGAGGCGTTGCGTCGATTGTTCGAGACGTTGGGGATCTCGGTGAGGCGGTACGGGGCGCGACGGCATCTGGACCCGGCCACGGTGTCGCGTTATCTGAACGGGACTCGCATTCCTCCGATGACCTTCGTCGGCAACCTGCTCAGCGATGCGTACGAGCATCGGGGCGTGCCGTTGACGCTGGAGGCGGAGCAGCATTGTCGGCGTTTGTACGACGAGGTCCTGCGGGCCGAGGATCCCGAGCGGTGCAAGGTGCAACTGCTTCGGGATCGGCTCGAACTCGCGGACGAGCACGCTCGTCAGGCCGCGTTGCGCGAAGAGGTCCTGACGGACGCCGTACGGGATCGTCAACATCGGATCAGTGATCTGCAGGACCGGATGCGCAGGCTGCGCCTGACGGCCGCGGCCGAGCGGGCGGCCGTCGACGCGGCGCTGGAGGCCGGTGCCGAGGAGCGCTCCGGGCTGGAGGCCGAATGCGAACGGCTGCGCCGGGAGGTACGTCGCCTCGAGGGCGAGTTGGCCGACGCCCACCGCCGAACGCTGGAGGCGGAGAGGCAATGCGACATGCTGGAGCGCCAACTGGAGGCGGCGGACACGGGCATCACCGACCGGGACGAAGCCGAGGTGGCCCGAACGCGTGCCGAGGCCATCGCGGCCAAGCAGTCGCTGGAGGGCGCGTTGCGCGAGATGGAGGGGCTCCGCCGGGAGATCGAGCGGTCCCGCGCTCTCGAGGTTCCTCCGAAGCCTCACGTCGGGAGCGTCGTCGATTCGGCGATGACTCTCCTGATGCAGGACAAACCGCAGTGGGCCATGGACGGGCTGCGCGAAGCCGCGCGGTCCCTGCCGGTGGAGTACCTCGTCGACCTCTACCGCATCCTGCGTCTGGGTCCCTACACCCCCATCCCCGCACGCGAGGGAACCGTCACGGATTTCGGGGGAAGGGTGCGGCTCATGCTCGTGATTGCCCTTTTCGAGGTCCGTCCGCGGGCACACTTGCGCGAGTTGGAGCGTCAGCTGCGTCACAATCGACTCTCCACCGAAGCCGCACAGATCGGGGCTCGTCTGGATGACCCCGCCCCGGTTCGCGGGCACATGTAGGCGGGCGCTCCATGGCGAGGGATCGGTGAAACGGGGCATCGACGCCCGGGCACGAGTGGTGCGCGTCGCGTCCACCCCACACACCCGCTCCGGTCGCCGCTCGAGGCATGCGCGGAGTAGTCATGTACGCGCCCGGCGACGTCGGCACGGAGGACCGCCAGGACCGCCAGGACCCGGAGATCATCGAACCCACCGACTTCGTCGTCCGGCTGGCCGCAACCTGTATCTGCGGGTCGAACGGACCTGTGGCCCTACGCGGGATCGAGCCCGTCGACCACACGGCCATGGGTCACGAGTACGTGGGCGTGATCGAGGAAGTCGGCGCGGAGGTACGGACCACGATCGAGCTGCTGCTGAGCGGCCTGGCCGGCCTGGCCGACCGCCCATCGCGTCGTGCCCAGCCCTCGCCCGCCGACCCGGAGACGGCCGTGTCGGGCGCTGCGGACGGGGCGCTCGACGCGCGCTTCGTCGCCCACGTCCTGGCCGCCACATTGCCCGCCGACGCGGTCGTCCTCGACGAGGCTCCCGTGACCACCGGCGATCTGCGCCACGCGCTGGGCCTGCACCGGCCCAACCGCTACCACTGGGTCGCCGGCGGCCTGGGCTGGGCCATGCCCGCCGCCGTCGGCGCGGCCATCGCCCACGCGCGCGACGGAAGGCGCGTGCTGTGCGTCGTGGGCGACGGGTCCGCCCTGTACTCGCCGCAGGCACTGTGGACCGCCGCCCGGCATCGACTGCCGATCACCTACGTGGTCGTCAACAACCGCGAATACCGCGTCCTGAAGGACAATTGGCAGATCCACTCCCCCGGCGCCCACGAGTACCTCGCCATGGATCTCGACCACCCCCGCGTCGACTTCGTCGCCCTGGCCCGATCCATGGGGGTGCGGGCCCTGTCCGTCACCACCGGCGAGGAACTGCGGCACGCGCCGGCCGACAGCTACCGGGACGAGGGCCCGTGCCTCCTCGAGGCACGGCTCGCGAAGCCGCCCGGTCGACCGTAGGGTCCCGGATCGGCCCCGGGGGCCGCGTCCGTCCGCGATACCGCCCGGCCCGGCGAGTGTCCGGTCTCGGTCGGCACCTGAAGCAAGTCCGGCGTTCTTGCGGGTGTTTCCCCGGCGACCGAGCAGCACGTGGTTCATCGTGCCCGGGCAGGCGGCGCCGACTACCGACCCCTGCACCGGTGGACGCGGGAAGGCCGAGTAGTCTTCGTCCGCCGCAGGCACCTCCTCGTCCTGGGACAGGAAGAACATGCCGACGCCGGCGGGATCGAGGGCCTGCAGGCCCAGGGCGGAACCGTCCCGCACCCGGAAGTCCGCGTCCCCGCCGGCCTTGCTCTCCACCGGCTCGCAGAAGGTCTCCAACCACGGGACCACACCGGCCGGGAGGTCCTCGAACCCGCACCGTTCGAAGAGCCACAGCCCAACTGTCGGCCCCGACATGCCACCCCCAGGACTCGTGGCCCTGCGCCACCGGGACCCGGTTCTACCAGGCGCTGGTGGCGCACGCCCGATCATTTCGAGACACGGTCGACCCACGTTCGATTCGAGCGCTGGGCGCTCCGGTTCCGACAACCGTGACCGAGTTCCAACCAACGTGTCGCCGCCCGCGCGGGACGCCGAACGTCGTGTGTACCGCATGTCTTCTCGATGGAATCCACAAACCGGGAAGCGTCCGGCGGAGCTACTCCACGCGAAACCCCGTGCTCCTTCGCCCAGTGCAGGAAGTCGATCGGTTCGTCCCATCGCGGCGTGGCGGCACGGGCTTCCGCCCACGCGGACGGTGGCCGGGTCGCGAGGGTGGCCAGGGTGGCGCGGATCTCCTTCGGGGTCACGAGCCGATGGTCGTTGCCGTGGCCGATCTTGAAGTCGGCACGGAATCATCCCCGACTCCCCGCGTGGCGCGATATCGTCGGCGGTCGAACCGGGACGGCCGACGAATGCGGGCGAAGTCGGGGGCGGCATGGGCGACGATGACGGTGACGACGTGATGGTGACGATGATCCCGACGACGGTGCCGGCGACGGGTGGCCGGTGAGGCGGCCGGGCGGACGTCGCCGCTTGGGGCTGGGCGCCGCGGCCGTCTTCCTTGTCCTGGCCGTGGTGGCGACCGTGCTGGTGGTCGTGCTGCGCGGCGACGACGAGCGCGGCGGTGCGGCGCGTCCCGCGGTCCGGGCCGAAGACGTGCTGAGCGCGCGCCAACTCGCGCAGATCCGCGGCGCGCGGCCTGATCCCTCCTGCGCCGCCGCGCCCGGGAAGGGTCCGGGTGCGCCCGGCCTCGTCGCCCTCGACGTGTTGCGCGTCGACGGAACGTGCCTGTCGACGACGACCGAGTACCTGCCCGCCGCCGATGTCGGCGCCCGGCAGGCCGTGTTGGCGCGGGATCCGGGGGTCGTCGTCGCCGCGGTGGCCCCGCCGGCACAGGCCGACGCGGCCGACGACGAGCGTGAAGACCAGTGGGCCCTGGACGCCCTCGGAGTTCCGGAGAAGTCCAGCGAACTCCCGTGGCCCGACGGCACCGGAGTCGTGGTCGCGGTGATCGACACCGGTATCGACGCCGCCCACCCGGACTTCGCGGGCGCGGTCGTCGGCCGACGCCACTACGAGGGGGAGGGCGAGCCGGACCCGGACGGTCACGGCACCCACGTGGCCGGCATCATCTCCGCGCGTCGGAACAACGGCGGCATCGTCGGCGTGGCACCGGGCGTGTCGGTGCTGGACGTACCCGTGCGCCTCAAGCACGCGAACGATCGGGGGCCGTCCTGGTCGGTCGGCCTGGCCTGGGCGGTCAACCACGGCGCGAATGTGGCCAACATGTCCCTGGGCAGTCCCCTCGCGCTCTACGGGCAACCCGACTACCACGATGCGATGGCGTTCGCCGCCGCGGCGGTGGAGTTCGCCCGGCACAACGACGTCGTCCTGGTCTCCAGTGCCGGGAACTGCGGCAGCGGTGAAGGGGATTGCGACGAGGACGACCAGCGGCAGGTCCCGGCCGCCTTGGACGGCGTCGTCGCGGTGGGCGCGGTGAAAGGCGACACGGAAGTGACCAAGTACTCCACGAAGAACGGCGATGTGGACCTGGTCGCCCCGGGCGGCGAGCACAATTTCCTGCTGCCGCCGAACGTCGGACACGACGGCACGGTGATATCCACGTATCCCGGCGGCAAGTACAAGTGGCTGAGGGGCACTTCGCAGGCCGCCCCGCACGTCGCGGCGGCCGCCGCCGTCGGCCGCTTCGTGAGCCGGCAGGCGAAGGGCGACGACATCGCCCGGGCGCTGATCGACACCGCCGACCCCAACCGGGTGAGCTGGAAGGACCGTTCGAAGCCAGGCGCCGGCCACGGGTTCCTGAACATCCCCGGGATGATCGACAGACTCCGGACGGCGCCGTCCCCCACGCCGACCGGCTCCGCCGGCCCGGCCGGGCGCACGCAGGCCGCCTTCGTGCAGGACGGCACGCTGTTCGCGTTCGACGGCGGCACGCCCCGCCCGGTACGCCGCGTGGATCCGCAGGCGCCGCTGCGGTGGATCACCTGGTCGGCGGATCACACGCTCCTCCTCGGCGCCGACGAGCGCACCCTGTTCTCGTGGGCGGGCCCCGACACCCGCCTGGTCGAGAAGCCGTGCGACTGGTGCGCCGACAAGACCACCTCGCCCGCTTTCGTCGAGAACGTCACGGTCACCGACCCCGGCACCGGTGCCCCCGGCGGCGACCTGGTACTCCGCGTCGACCCGGACGGCACGCTCACCCGCTACGACGCGCACACGCTCGACGAACTCGGCTCGACGCGACCCGCGTACCCGGCCGGCGCGGTGGGTTCGAAGATGTTGCTGGGCGCGGTCGGTGGCAAGCTCGTCGTGATGGATTCCGGCGGCGCGCACGCGCTCGAGCGGTTGTGGCTGGTCGATCCGGTCTCCGGCCGGGTCGGCGCATCGCACGAGGTCGCCGGCCGGGTGCTTGGCGACATCGCGGTCGGCGCCACGGGGGAACGGATCGCCGTCGTCACCGGCTGGGCCACGTGCGGGCGCCCGGACGGCGTCTACGTGCTCGGCGGAGGTGATCTGAAGGAACTCGCGAAGCCCGAGCCGCCCGCCGGCCAGATGTTCGACGAGGTGTTCTTCAACGGCGACACCCTCTACGCGAGCATGTCCGGGTACTCCATGCCGCCGGGCCAACCCTGCAAGACGGTTTCCTCGTCCGGCCTGTGGCGGCTCACCGGCGCCGGGTGGGAGCAGGTGGATCCGCGGCTCTCTGCCGGACGCCCGTTCGAAGGCCGTCCCGCCGGCCCGGCCACCGGCTGGCTCGCGGTGCGTGACGGCGGCGCCGTGCTGGAACCTCCGGTCCCCGACGATCCCGCGAAGGGGAACCTGGGTCCGGTGAGCGGGCAGGTGTGGTCCACCCCGACCCGTACCGAGGTGCCCGCCAAGCCGCCCCGGTGATGCCCCGGTCCCGGACGGACGCGATTCCTGTGCGCGTTCCCCGGGCGGGCGCGATTCCCGTGCGCGTTCCCCGGGCGGGCGCAATTCCCGTGCGCGTTCCCCGGGCGGGCGCAATTCCCGTGCGCGTTCCCCGGGGTTCGGGTCACGGCGGTGATCACAGCTTGAATGCCCTTCGCGGATTGACCGTGACCAGATCCACCGCCGTCTCCATCGCCTCGTCCTCGTCGAGTCGGTGTTCGGCGACCAGTTCGGCGAGGTAGCCGCAGTCCAGCCGGCGTGACATGTCGTGTCGGGCGGGGATGGAGCAGAAGGCCCGGGTGTCGTCGACGAAGCCGGACGTCCGGGAGAATCCCGCTGTCTCGGTGACCGCGCGGCGGAATCGGCGGATGGCGTCGGGGGCGTCGAGGAACCACCACGGGGCGCCCGCGTAGACCGACGGGTAGAACCCGGCCAGCGGAGCGATCTCCCTGGTGAAGACGGTCTCGTCGAGGGTGAACAGGATCAGCTGGAATCCTTCGGCGGTTCCGTACCGTTGCAGGAGCGGACGCAGGGCGTCGGTGAACTCGGCGCGCAGCGGGATGTCGTGGCCGGTGTCGGGGCCGTACCGGTGGTGCGTGGGCGTGTGATGGTTGCGGCGCACGGAGGGGTGCAGGGTCATCACGAGGCCGTCGTCGCAGGACATGCGGGCCATCTCGAGCAGCATGTGTCGACGGAAGGCGACGCTCTCGGCCTCGCTCGCCGTGCCCTGCAAGCCGGCCCGGTAAATGCGGGCGGCCTCGCCGTGGGTCAGCGGTTCGGTGCCCACGTCCGGGTGGCTGTGGTCGGCGGAGGTGGCGCCGTGCGCGATGAAGTGGCGTCGTCGGTTCTCCAACGCCCGGATGTAGCCGTCGTAGTCCGAGGTGTCGATGTCCGCGGCCTCGCCCAGGCGCGCCACGGCCTTTTCCCAACCCTGACCGGGTTCCAGGTAGCGGTCGGGTCGGAACGTGGGGACGACCCGCGCCGTCCACTCGGGGTCGGCGGCCAGTGCCCGGTGCGCGGCCAGATCGTCCGCGGGGTCGTCGGTGGTTGCCAGTACCTCGATGCCGAAGCGGCGGAACAGTGCCCGCGGGTGGAAGGCCGGTTCGGCCAGCCGCGCGGCGATCCGGTCGTAGATCCGGTCGGCCGTGGCCGCGGCGGGCCGCTCGGTCACGCCGAAGATCTCGACGAGTTCCGCCTCCATCCAATAGCGGACGGGGGTCCCTCGGAAGGCGGTCCAGTGCTCACACATCCTGCGCCACACCCGGCGGGCCTGCTCTTCGGGCAACGGCCCCTGCCCTACCCCGAGTTCGTCCAGCGGGACACCGCAGGCGTGCAGTAGGCGCGTGACGTAGTGATCGGGGGAGATCAGCAGACTCGCCGGATCGCTGAACGGCTCGTCCTCGACCAGCAACCGAGGGTCCACATGACCGTGCGGCGACAGGATCGGCAGGTCGCGGACCGCTTCGTAGAGACGGCGGGCGACGGCGCGTGCTTGTGCGTCGACGGGCAGGAGCCGGTCGGGATGGAGTGAGGAGGGCATACTCCGAATGGTCGTCCGCAGCCGGAGACCACGGCAATCGGTTGTCATGTGTTGCCGCGAGAGCCCGTGTTTGCGGGGGCCGTGTGGGGGGCTCGTCTGCGGGGGCTCGCGTACGGGGAACTCGTGCGTGCGGGTGCGGGTACAGGCGCCGATCGGCAGGGCCCGTCGAGGACTTCGGACATGCGTTGGCGGTAGCCGGCCCCACAAGGCACGGCTCATTCCCGACCGTCCGACCCCCACGACCAAGCGCCGCCCGCCGGCGTGGAAGGCGCCGGCGGGCATGGCGCCGCGATCTGCGCGGCGAGGTGCCCGGCCCCGTAGCCGTTGTCGATGTTGACGACCGCGACCCCGGGGCTGCACGCGTTGAGCATCGACAGCAGCGGGGCCAGGCCGCCGAAGGCCGCTCCGTAGCCGACGGAGGTCGGCAGCGCGACGACGGGCGCCGCGATCAGTCCCGCCACCACACTGGGCAGCGCGCCGTCCATGCCCGCGGCAACCACCACGACCCGGGCGGAACGCAGCAGGTCGAGCATGCCGATCACGCGATGGAGTCCGGCGACGCCCACGTCCACGACCATCTCACAGCGCCGTCCCAGATAGCGGGCGGTCAGTTCGGCCTCGAGCGCCACCGGGAGGTCGGAGGTGCCCGCCGCCAACACGACCACGAGACCTCCCTCCGGAGCGGGCGGTTCGGGCGGCCACACCAACAACCTGGCGTGCGACTCGTGCCGGGCGTCGGGCAGTTCGGCGAGGACCGCCCGCGCGTGCTCGGGATCGGCGCGGGTGAACAGGGCCACCGCCCGGCCGCGCTCGCGCAGCTCGGCGGCGATCGCGCCCACCTGCTCCGGGGTCTTGCCCTCGCAGAAGATCGCCTCCGGATATCCTCTCCGGTCGATCCGGTCGTGATCGAGACGTGCGAACGATTCAGCCATGGCGAACTCCGATCAGGGAATGCGTGCAGGCGCCCGAGAGCATGCCTGCGAAAATCGACGGCGACCCTCCGGACCCCGGCGGCACGGACCACCGCCGGAGCCGCCTCGCGCAAGTCACCCGCTTGTGCCGCGCCCGGCAACGTTTGCCCCGTCGCGGTGTTCGGTGCGGTGCATCGGCGTGCCGCCGGAACGTTCTCGTACTGGAGTACTCGGAGGTTTCGCGCTGCGCCGGTGCCGCGTTCTCGGCGCCGGGCGCCTCGATGTCCTCGGTCAGGTGAGTTCCCAGGCGCGGGCGGTGAGCGCCTCGACCAGTTCGATGTCTCCGGCGAGGGCGGGATCGAGGAAGGCCAGCACCGCGTGCGCGGCGTCGGACGGTGATCCGGTGAGGACCGGGGCTGCGGCGTCTCGTACCGGGACCCCGTTGCTTCCGAGCAGGTGCAGCAGCCACGCGGCGATGACGCGGAGCGCGCCGGGCGGCATCGCCCCGGACGTCCGCTCGGCGTAGAGCGTCGGAAGCACGCGCACCGGGATCTTCTGGGCTCCGTCCTCGGCGATCTTGGCGAGGGTGTGCCGGATGCGCGGGTTCGCGAAGCGGGCCGTCAGCGCGTCCCGGTAGCCGGCCAGCGCGGTTTCCGGGAAGTCCAGGTGGGCCGAGGCCTCGTCCCACCATTCGCGCACCCAGACCCGGCAGACCGGATCGGCCACGGCCTCGGCGACGGTGGCGTGCCCGCGAAGCGGCGCCGCGTACGCCAACAGCGAGTGGGCGCCGTTGAGCAGCGACAGTTTGCGTTCCTCGTACGGCGTGACGTCGGCGACGAAGCGGGCACCGGCGTCCTCCCAGCGGGGCCGCCCGGCCGGAAACTCGCCGCTCAGCACCCATTCGGTGAACGGCTCGGTGACGACGGGGACTTCGTCGCGGCGCCCGGTGGCGTCGGTGGCGGCGGCCACGTCGTCCGCGGTGGTCCACGGGGTGATCCGGTCGACCATGGTGCCGACGTACGAGGCGTGCGCGGCCGCCTCGCGCCATCCGGGGCGCCCGATCGCGTCCGCCAGTTCACCGATCACCCGTGCGGTGACCTCGCCGTTTCCCGGCAGGTTGTCGCACGGCACGACGGCCACGGGGTCGCCGCCCGCGAGCCGCCTGGCGGCCAGCCCGGCCAGCAGCCGCGCGGCGACGGTCGACACCGGGGCGTTCGAATCGGCGCGGAGTGCGGCGACATCGGCACTCACGTCGGCGCGTCGGGTGTCCAGGCCGCCTCCGGGGGCGCGGGTGTACGCCGCCTCGGTGACCGTCAGGGTGACCACCGCGAGTTCCGGTCGCCGCCAGTGGTCCAGCCACGCGGCGTGGTCGCCGCCGGAGTGCGCCGAGGTGAGCGAACCGATCACCTCGAAGCGGTCGCGGTCGGGAGCACGGGTGACCAACGTGTAGAGCCCGTCCTGGGCGGTCAGCCGCTCGGCGATCGCGGTGCTGCGCCCGGTGAACGCCGCGATCCCCCACCGGTCGGCGTCGCCGGCGTGCTCGGTGTACCAAGCCTGATGGGCCCGGAAGAAGCCGCCCAGGCCGAGGTGGAGCATGCGCACCGGCGCGGCGGGGCGTCCGTCCACCGCGCGGGACAGGGGCCGGGTCGCGGGTTGGGCGGTCACAGTTCGAAGACCTTTCGCGGGTTGACGCGCACCGGTTCCGCCGCCGCCTCGAATGCCTGGTCCCGGTCGAGCCGGTGCGGTGACGGGATCGGCAGGTCGCGCACCGTCTCGTCGCGGCGCCGGGCGAGAGCCCGCACACCGGGGGCGACGGGAAGTAGTCGGTCGGAGTGGGGGCTTGGCATGACGGCATGTTCGCTGCCGTCGGCCCGGCGCGGCAACCGGTTGCCATGTGTTGCCCTGGGCACTTGCACCGCGTCGGACGCCATGGTCCTCTGGCCGCCATGACAGCACAGATCGGTGGGCCGGACACCGTCCTCCCCGAGGCCCGGGTGCGAGCCTTCGTCGCCGAACAACTGGCCGACGAGGATCTCGACGGCCGGAGCGTATGCCTGGTGGTACCCGACGCCACTCGCAGTTGTCCGCTTCCGCTGCTGCTCGCCGCGGTGCACGAGGCGCTGTACGGCCGGGTCTCCCGGTTGACGGTGCTCGTCGCGTTGGGTACGCACGCGCCGATGGGCGAGGCCGAGTTGGCCGCCCATGTCCCGCCGCTGCCGGGCATGACCGTGCTCAACCACGAGTGGTGGGAGCCGTCGACGTTCGCCTCGGTCGGCACGATCGGCGCCGAGCGCGTGGCCGAGTTGTCCGGCGGGCTGCTGCGCCAGGAGGTCGACGTGCGCCTCAACCGGGCCGTCGTGGACCACGACGTGGCGTTGGTCGTCGGCCCGGTCTTCCCGCACGAAGTGGTCGGCTTCTCCGGCGGTGACAAGTACTTCTTCCCCGGCGTCGCGGGCGCCGACATCATCGACCTGTCGCACTGGCTCGGGGCCCTGATCACCAGCGCGGAGATCATCGGAACGCGCGGCATCACCCCGGTCCGCGCGCTGATCCACGAGGCGGCCGCGCTGATCCCGAGCCGCAGGCGCGCGCTGTGCGTGGTGGTCGAATCCGGCACCGGGGCGCTGCACTCGATGGCGTACGGGACCCCGGAGGCGGCCTGGTCGGCGGCTGCCGACGTGTCCGCGCAGGTCCACGTGCGCTACCTCGACGCCCCGGTGCGGCGTGTGGTGTCCGTGATCCCGGAGAAGTACGAGGACATCTGGACCGCGGCGAAAGGCTTCTACAAGCTCGAACCGGTCGTCGCGGACGGCGGCGAGGTCGTCCTGTACGCGCCGCACGTGCGGACGATCTCCGCGATGCACCCGGAGATCGAGGAGATCGGCTACCACTGCCGCGACTACTTCACCAAGCAGTGGGACCGCTTCAAGCACCTGCACTGGGGCGTCCTGGCGCACTCCACACACCTGCGCGGGGCGGGTACGTACGACGAAGAGCACGGCGAGCGCTGCCGGTTGACCGTCACCCTCGCGACCGGCATTCCCGAGGACGTCGTCCGCGGGGCGAACCTCGGCCATCTGGACCCCTCGGCGGTGGACTTCGCGGCGCTCGCCGCCGACCCGGACACCCTCGTCGTGCCGCAAGCCGGCGAGGTCCTGCATCGGTTGCGCCGATGAGGGCCGCGTGGGTCGATGCGTCCGCCGGCATCGCCGGGGACATGCTGCTCGCCGCCCTCGTCGACGCCGGGGCCGCGTTGAGCACGGTGCGTGCCGCGGTGGAGGCGGTGGTTCCCGGCGAGGTGCGCCTCGCGCGGACACAGGTCATCCGCGCCGGCATGCGAGCGACGCGGATCCAGGTGACGCCGAGCGAGCACGACCACGCACACCGGACGTGGCGTGACGTTCGCCGCCTCATCGAGCAGGCGCCCCTGCCCGATCCGGTCCGCGCGTCGGCACTCGCCGCCTTCGCCCGCCTCGCCGTCGCCGAGGCACGCGTACACGGCACCGAAACGGATGAGGTGCACTTCCACGAGGTGGGCGCCTGGGACTCCATCGCCGACGTCGTGGGCGTGTGTGCCGCGCTGCACGACCTCGCCGTGACCGATCTGACGGCAGGTCCCGTGGCGTTGGGCATCGGCCGCGTCACCACCGCCCACGGCGAACTGCCCATCCCCGTCCCCGCGGTGGCCGAACTCGCCGCCGAGTGGCAGGTGTTCGCGGGCGGCGAGGGCGAACTCGCCACTCCCACCGGCATGGCGCTGCTCACTACCCTGGCCCGCGAGTGCTCCCCCCTGCCGCACCTGCGTCTCGAGCGAACCGGCATCGGGGCCGGCAGCCGCGACACCCCCGGACGCCCCAACGTCACCCGCGTCTTCCTCGGCGTCCCGGCCCCCGCCACGACCCTCGACCCCGCCTTCGACGCCGCCGAAGCCGTCGTCCTGGAAACCAACATCGACGACCTGGATCCGCGCGCGTGGCCCAGCGTCCTCGCGTCCCTCATGGAGGCCGGCGCCTCGGACGCCTGGCTGACCCCCATTCTCATGAAGAAGGGTCGCCCCGCGCACACGCTCTCCGTCCTGTGCCCACCGCACGGCGCGCAACCCCTCCGGGACGCCGTCTTCCGCCTCACCACCACCCTGGGCGTGCGCGAACGGCCGGTCCGCAAAACCGAACTCCAACGCGGCTGGACCCAGGTGGACGTCCTCGGCGGCCGCCTCCCCGTCAAGGTGGGCCATCATGGCGGCAGGATCCTCCAGGCAACGCCCGAGTTCGCCCCCGCCGCCGCCCTCGCCGCCCGTCTCGGCCTTCCCGTCCACACCGTCCTTGCCGCCACCACCACCGCCGCCCACCAGGCAGGCCTGACCTCCAGCGCCCCCGTCCCGCAAACGCTCGCCCCCGAACCCGCCTGAATCCGCGGCGCCGGCGCGGGCGTCCACCCGGGCGACCGCGCGCCGGGTGGCGGTGTCGAAACGGGGTACAGTGCGCTCCCGCCCATGCCATGGGCAGCCATGGGGTCGTGCGATACCCGGTGTCGCCGCCCCGGACCTGCGGCTTTCCCCGCGAATGGAAGTGAGATCGGGTGAGCGAGCGTGACGGCGCACCGACCGCGGCAACCGGCGAGAGCAAGGCGCCGACGATCTACGACGTCGCCCGGGCCGCGGGGGTGGCCGCGTCCACCGTGTCCCGGGCGTTCGCCAGGCCGGGTCGGGTGAACGCGGCGACCGCGGAACGCATCCGGCGGGTTGCCGCGGAGCTCGGTTACCGCGTCAATCCGTTGGCGTCGGGGTTGCCCACCGGCCGCACGTCGATGCTCGCGTTGGTGGTTTCCGACGTGACCAACCCGTTCTACGCCGAGATCATCCGGGGAGCCGAGTCCGCCGCCGCCGAGGCCGGCTTCGTCCTCCTGCTGATCGACGCCCAGGAGTCCGACCGGGTGGAACGCGCCAGTCTGGAAAGGGCGTTGCCCGCCGTCGAGGGACTCGTACTGGCGGGTACCCGGTTGTCGGACTCGGCCATCCGGATGACTGCCAAGCAGCGGCCGGTGATCGTCCTCAACCGCGATGTCGCCGATGTCCCCAGCATCACCCTCGACAACCCGCACGGCATGCTCGTGACCGCGGAGCATCTGGCCCGGTTGGGTCATCGCACGGTGACCTATGTGGCCGGTCCGGAGGCCTCGTGGGCGGACGGCATGCGCTTGCGGAGCCTGCGCGAGGCGGCGGCCGGGCTGGACATGCGGGTGCAGCGCGTGGGCCCGTTCGCGCCCACGGTCGCCGGCGGTCGCGAAGCTGCCGACGCGCTCCCCGAGGACCTGCCGACCGCCGTCGTGGCCTACAACGACCAACTGGCGATCGGGACCATGCTCGCCCTCCAGGCACGCGGCGTCCGAGTTCCCGAGGACGTCAGCATGGTCGGCTTCGACGACATCTTCCCCACGCGCATCGTCCGCCCCGGGCTGACCACCGTCGCCGCCCCGCTGCGCGCCCAGGGAAAGGCTGCCGTCGACGCGCTGCTGTCCTCGCGCGGCAACCCGGCACCGCGCACCGGCAAGCCCATGACCCTGCCGGTGAAGCTGGTCGTCCGTGACTCGACGGGACCGGCTCGGCGCACCCGGCGTCCGAGCTCGTAGGGCGCTACGGGGCCGCGGATCGCGGCGGTGCCCGCACCGACACGGAACAGCAGGCCCTGTTCCGCGCCGGCACGGCGCGGCTGCCCCGCTGCTACCGCTCCGCGTCCGGGGCCGTGGGAACGACCTCGGCGAGCCAGGCGTCGGCGATCAGCCGATGCCCCAGCGGGCTCGGGTGCACGCCGTCCGGGGCCAGTTCCCCCGGCTCCCGGTCCTGCGCCGCGCGGGGCAGCACGAGGTCCGCGCGAACCACTCGGGCTCCGTTGTGCCCCGCTGCCCGCAGGACGGCGTCGGTGCGCGGCGACAGGTCCTCGAACCAGCGCTCCTGGTCCGGCCCGATCGGAAGCAGGAACGGGGTGATCACCACCAGCCGTGCGGACAGCTTCCGCGCGGTGATCGCGAGCAGCCGGTCGAGGCACGCCTCGAACTCGTCGACCGGGCTGAGCAGGTTTCGGTCGTAGCGGCGCCAGGTGTCGTTGATGCCGATCTTGACCGTGACGACGGTGGGCCGGTGGTCCAGGACGTCGGTGTTCCAGCGGGATTCGAGGTCGTACACGCGGTGGCCGTTGATCCCCCTGTTGACGATGCGGGGGCCGGGTCCGTCGTGCGCCCGCTCGCGCAGGGTCCGCGCGATCTCGTGCACGTATCCCCCGCCGAGCGACGCGGGATCCGCACGGTCGCGGCCCGCGTCGGTGATGGAGTCGCCGATGAAAAGGAGCGTGTCGTCGTCCTTGGGATGCATACCTGCCGTCCTGGCGTGTGGGTTGGTGGGCTGGCGACCGGGCACCTCACCGGCGACACGCCGGATCACGGTCGATCATGTCGGATCGAGGAGGCTTGGTCCACGGCGCGCCGCAGGGTCTCGGCCTCGCGCGTCAGCACGGCGGGGTCGTCGCCGGGGACGAACTCCAGCAGCGCGTCGAGACCCCGGCCCGCCAGGCGGCCGAGGGCGGCGACCCACAGGTCCCGGCGATCCGCCAGCGGCAGCCGGTTGTTGGCCGGCCACCACGAGAAGACGTGCACGGCGGTGACCCGGTCGCCGAGTTCGACGAGCCCGGCCGCCGCCTGCTCGTCGGGGACGTCGAGCGGCGGCTGCCAGTACGTGCGGACGTTGTCCGCGCCCACCTCGTCCAGCAGCCGGACGGCCGAGGCGACGGTGTCGGTGAGCGTTTTGCCGTGGAACTCCGTCGCGAGTTCCAGGCCGTGGTCCGCGGCGATCCGGGCCGCCTCGCGCAGGCAGCGCACGGTTTCCTGCCGCTCCTCCGGGGCGGCGGACCGCGATCCGATTCCGCCCGCCCAGACCCGTACCCGGGGCGCTCCGAGCAGAACGGCGGCCCGCACGACGGCGGGGAACCCGGCCAGTTCGTCGGGGGTGGCGCGAAAGTACGAACCGTACGAGCAACAGACCAGCCCGTGGCGGTCGGAGACCTCACGGACCGCGCGGACCGTGTCGGGCTCCCCCGCGGGCGCGTGCACGTCCGCACCCCACTCGATCACCTCCAGGCCCGCGTCGATCGCGCGTCGCGCGACCTCGGCGGCGGGCAGCCGGCGGAAGGTGACCGAGCACAGGCCCAAACGGGTCCGCCCGCCCCCCGCTGTGTCCGTCGCCCCGGCGGGCGGGCGGACCGGGGGGCGGTCCGCCGCGCTCCGTGTGCTCTCCTCGGTCATGGCCCTGCCTTCCTGCGGTCGGCCTGCGGATGGTCTGCGGTGGTCCCGCGGGGGCTCGGCGCGGTCCGCCCGGACGGGGCCGGGCGGACCGGATCGTTTGGTCCGGCGAGGTCGGGTCGACGGACCGGTCGGGCGTGCGATGCCCCGTCATCGCCGGTCGCTCAGGGAGCGTTCGGGCCCACGTCCGCGGCGGTGAGGGGGTGCCGGAGAGCGGGCGTCGTCGAGTACTCGTCGGCGCCGATGTCCCGTACGCTGCCGCGCGGGTCCCCGTCGATGTCGTCGGCCAGGGCCATGCTCAGCGTGGCCGCGCCGATCGCCGGGCTGCCCGCCGTCAGCCGCAGCACACCGTCTGCGCCCTGGGCAAGCCGGGGGTCGGCCCGGGTGAAGCCTCCGGCGGGGATGTTGCCGTTGCCGGCCGCCCCCCACAGCAGGTTGCTCCGCCAGGTGAAGCCGGTGGTGGCTCCCATGGCGACGAGGTCGCCGGAGTCGCCGACCAGCAGGTTGTCGGCGATGGTCACGTTCTGCGGCTCGTACGTGCGCGTCTCGCCCGACAGCGTACCGGCGTTGTTGATCAGGGAGTTGTGTGCGATCACCGCGCGGTCGCAGGCGTCGTTGCCCCGCCGCTGGGTCTCCGTCTCGCTCGGGGTGTGGTCGCGGGTGCTGCCGCTGCCGACCACCAGGGCGCGGCCGGACAGATTGCCGAGGTAGTTGTTGACGATCACATGGTCGTTGCCGTAGATCCGCACCCCGTCGACGCCGCCGATCAGGTAATTGCCCTCCACGGTCGAGCCGTTGCCGTGCCGAAGCACGATGCCGCCCTTGCTGTCACGAATGGTGTTGTATCGGATGGTGTTGCCCGAGGACTTCACCGAGATGGCCTCGGGGTCGCCGTTGCAGCGCTCGAACAGGTTGTACTCGACCTTTCCGCCGGCGTTGGCCAGGGCCCGGCCGCTGGCGCCGAAGCGAATGGGTTCGCCGCCGTTGTCCCCGGTGAAGCTGTGGTCGGAGAAGTGGTTGCGGAAGATCTGCACGTTCTGCGCCATCTTGTCCTTGTCGGGACCGTCGACGACGACGAAGATGCCTGTGGTGGTCTTGTTGTGGAAGTGGTTCCGGTCGATCTTCGTGTCGTTCGCCCGGACGACGAGCCAATACGGATCGCCGCTGTCCACGAACTGGAAGTCGTTGCGGGTCAGCCGGATGGCCGAGCAGTTCGTCGGGATGTCCAGCGTGGTGCTCTGCCGGAAGGCAAAGCCGCTGATCACGATGTTGGTCGAATTGCTCAGCACGAAGCCGCGTTCGCCCCGCAACACCACTCCGCCGCGCGTCTTCGACACGATGGTGATGGGTGCGCCGCTGGTGCCGTTCTTGCCGGAGATGTTGATCGAGCCACCCGAGGGGACCGTGTAGGTTCCGTCGGCTACGACGATGCGGTCACCCGGCGCGGCGCCGTTGATCGCGCTCTGGAGCGCCGTGAGGGAGGAGACCGGGATGTCGGCCGCCGCCGCGCTGCCCGACAGCGAGGTGGTGAGAGGTACCGCGGCGAGTGCGGCCACGGCGGAGCCCTTGAGGAACGTGCGTCGTTGCATGATGCCTCCTGCGTCGAAGTGGGCGGGCGGGTCGCTCAGTCGGCCCGGGGACCGACGTCGGCCGGGGTCAGCGGTCCGCACCTCGGCGCCCGGCGGAAGTACTCGTGCGCGCCCACGTCCGGCGTCCTGGTGCGGGGCTGTCCGTCGATGTCGTGCGTGATGCGCGGCCGGCGCGGCGTGCCGGCGTCGATCGCCGGGCTGCCGGCGGCCGGGCGGGCGATGCCGTACGCGTCCTTGACCAGCTTCGGGTCGACCCGGGTACCGCCCCCGGCGGGGATGTTGCCGTCCGCGGCGGCGCCCCACAGCAGGTTGCCCGACCAGGTGAAGCGCACGGTGTTGGCCATGGCGACCAGTTGGCCCGTGTCCGCGACGAGCAGGTTGTCGGCGACGGTGACGTCGCGCGGCTCGTGCGGGCGCTGACTCTCGCCGGAGATCGTGCCGCCGTTGTTCACCAGGGTGTTGTAGGCGATCAGGATGCGGTCGGGGGCGTCGTTGCCGCGGCGCGCCTCGGGCGTCTCGCCGGGCAGGTGATCGCGCTCCGATCCGCTGCCGATCACCAGGGCGCGCCCGGCCAGGCCGGAGAGGTGGTTGTTGACGATCACATGGTCGTTGCCATAGATCCGCACGCCTTCGGTGCCGTCGATGAAGTGGTTGGCCTCCACCCGGTTGCGGTTGCCGTGCCGCAGTACGATCCCGCCGAAACTGTTGCGGATGGTGTTGTGCCGGATGGTGTTGTCCGAACTCTTCACCGAGATCGCCTCGGGGTCTCCGTTGGCCCGCTCGAACAGGTTGTACTCCACGATCGCGTGGGCGCTGGACAGGGCGCGGGGGCTGACGCCGAGCCGGATCGGTTCGCCGCCGTTGGAGCCGGTGAAGGTGTGGTCGGAGAAGTAGTTGCGATACACGTGGACGCGCTGGGCCATCTCCTCGGTGTTCGCGCCCTCGATGCCGAGGTAGATGCCGAGGGTGCTCTTGCCGTGGAAGTGGTTGTGGTCGACCGTGCTGTCGTCCGCGCGCACCATCACCCAGTGCACGCCCTCGATGTCGGCCAGTTGGAAGTCGTTGCGGGTGAGCCTGATGTGCGAGCAGTCCGGGGGGATGTCCAGGGTGTTCCGCTGCCGGAAGGAGAACCCGCTGAGGGTGATGTGGCCGGACGCTTCGAGGACGAAGCTGTGCTCGCCTTCCAGGACGACGCCGCCCTGCGTCCGGGCGGCGATGGTGATGGGCGCGCGCCCGGTGCCCTGCTTGTTCCGAATGGCGAGCGGGCGGTCCGACGGGACGGTGTAGGTCCCGTCGGCCACGACGATCCGGTCGCCGGGTCGTGCCCGGTCGATCGCGGCCTGGAGCTCGTCCAGCGTGCGGACGGCCTTCGGGGCCGTGCTCGCGCTCGCGGTCGACGCTGCGCCGACGGGGGCGGCGGCAAGCGCCACCCCCGCCGCGGTGCCCATGAGGAACGTGCGGCGTTGCATGGTGCCTCCGTGAGGATGTGGTGGAGGTACGGACGGTGTTCCGGCTCGCGATCAGCCGGTGGTCGGGGTGTCCCGGGTCGCCTGGGCGTCCAGGAACAGTTCGATGACGGGTACGGGGGTGTCCGGGCGCTTGACCGGGAGCTGGAGCGTGAGCGTTCCGGCGGGCTGGCCGCCCATCTCGGTGTTGACCGCGGGCCGGTCCGGGTCGATGTGGACCGGGATGATCTCGGACGCGTCGTTGAGCAGTTGGGCGTAGCGCACCCGGCCGGCCAGGCCCGGCAGGTGCAGGTGACGCAGCGGCCAGGCGAACAGGTGGACGTAGAGCCGGTCGCCGCGCTGGGTGTACCGGCATTCGGCGGGGGCGGTGTACGAGGAGGGACCACAGCCGCGAATCGACCGCTCGTGCAGCTGCGTCCAGCGGCCGATCTCGTCGAGGATCGCGGTGTCGCGCGGGTCGAGCACGCCACGGCCGGTGGGCCCCACGTTGAGCAGCAGGTTGCCACCCTTGGACACGCCGTCGACGAGCATGCGGATCAGCAGGTCGGGACTCTTGTGGTCCAGGTTGTCCCGGTCGTAGCCCCAACTGCCGTTGAGCGTCTGGCAGGCCTCCCACAGCACGGGTTGCCCGTTGTGGGTCATGGGACCGGACGGCTGGTACTGCTCGGGGGTGACGAAGTCCCCGGGAAGGCCGGTCCGGTCGTTGACGAGGACGTGCGGCTGCAGTTCGCGAATCGTCCGCAGGAGTTGCGCGGAGTCCCAATCGTCGGGTCCCTTGCCGCCCCACCAACTGCGCCCGACATACGAGAAGTCGAAGAACAGGTAGTCCACGCGTCCGAACGAGGTCAGCAGTTCGCGGACCTGACCGTGCAGGTAGCGCTGGTAGTCGCGGATGTCCCGCTCGGCGTTGGCGGCCTTGAACGCCTCGTCGTCGCGCTGTGGATGGGTGCCGTCCACGGGGAAGGACGGATGGTGCCAGTCGATCAGCGAGTAGTAGAGACCGACCTTGAGCCCCTCGGCGCGGCACGCCTCGACGAACGGCCCCACGAGGTCACGGCCGTGCGGGGTGTTGGTGACCTTGTACTCGGTGAGGGCGCTGTCCCACAGGCAGAAGCCGTCGTGGTGCTTGGTGGTGAGCACGACGTACCGCATGCCCGCCGCCTTGGCCGCTCTGGCCCACTCGGCGGGGTCGTAGCGGTCGGGGTCGAAGTGGTCGAAGTAGACCTGGTACTGCTCGTCGGTCAGTCGCTCGACGTTCTTGAGCCACTCGTGCCGTGCGGCGAGGGAGTACAGACCCCAGTGGACGAACATGCCGAACCGGGCGGTGGTGAACCAGTTCGTATCCGGGCCGTCCTCGGGATTCGGGGTCGCGGACGGATGCGCCTGCGGGGTGTCAGCGCTCGGAGTCATGGGGAATCGCTCTTTCTCGTCGGCGTCCGGTGGGTTTTCGGCGCACGTCGGGGCTGGTCGTACGGGAGGGGGCGGACCGGATCGACGCGCGGGCGCGGTGGGGCGCCGGGCCCGGGGCTCGGCGCGAACTGCGGGGCAGGCGCGGGGGCTGCGGAGTCGACGGGTCGCGGGTCGGCGGGTCGGTCTGCGGGTCAGCCCTTGAGTGCCCCGGAGGACAGACCGCTGACGAAGGACCGCTGGAAGAACAGGAAGACGATCACGGAGGGCAGCAGGGCCAGCAGGGAGGCGGCCATCACCACTCCGGGGGTCACGGCCGGGTCGATCCGCAGGGTCCGCAGCGCGAGCGGCAGCGTGTACGAGGAGGAGTCGGTGGCGACGAGCAGGGGCAGCAGGTACTGGTCCCAGATCATGGTGAAGCCGAAGACCCCGATGACTCCGAGGGCGGGCTTGCACATCGGCAGAATGATCTGCGCGAAGATCCGCAGGTCTCCGGCGCCGTCGATCCGCGCGGCCTCTTCGAGTTCGCGCGGCACGTCCTTCATGAACTCGGTCATCACCAGGATGGAGAACCCCCAGGCGCCCAGCGGAACGATCATTCCGGCGAGGGTGCCGATGAGGTTGAAGTGCACGACCGGCAGGTCGGCGAGAACGACCGACAGCGGCAGGGCCAGGATCTCCTCGGGCAGCATCAGCGTCGCCAGGATGGCGACGAGCGCCAGCGTCATTCCCGGGAAGACCTTCCTGGCCAGCGCGTATCCGGCCAGGACCGAGACGGACACCTGGAGCAGCAGCCCGAAGCCGACGACGAAGAACGAGTTCAGCAGGTACTTGAGCACCCCCTGGTCGAAGGCGATCCTGAAGTTGTCCAACGTGAAGCCCGAGGGCACGATGCTCAGCTGCGTCGGGTCCTTGATGTCGCCGAAGGCTCCGACGAGCAGGGCCAGCAGCGGACCCGCGAACATGGTCAGGACCAGTAGGTAGACGACGGCCTTCAGAATCCGTCCGCCGACGCTGCGGCTCTCGGTCAGGCCCAGCGCGGTCTCGGTCGACTCGCTCACTTGCTCTCCCTCCGCCGCAGCAG
The DNA here is from genome assembly GCF_042956465.1 of Embleya sp. NPDC008237. NCBI lineage: Bacteria > Bacillati > Actinomycetota > Actinomycetes > Kitasatosporales > Streptomycetaceae > Embleya > Embleya sp. NPDC008237. Next base: position 114,881 of record NZ_JBIBGL010000019.1, on the reverse strand, counting down.
TTGGACGATGATGGTCAGGATCAGCGTCGCGACGAAGAGCAGAACCGCTCCCGCCGCGCCGACACCGAGCCGGTTCTGCTCGAGCCCGAGCTTGTAGATGAGGGTCATCACGACCTCGGTGGAGCCGTTGGGCCCTCCGTTGGTGAGCAGGAACACCTCGGTGAACACGCGCAGTCCGCGAATCGCGGCGAGGATGAACAGGATCGAGAACACCGAGCGCAGTCCGGGTACCGTCACGTGCCGCACCCGCTGCCACCGGGAGGCACCGTCGACCCTCGCCGCCTCGTACAGACCGCGGTCCACGCTCGTCAAACCGGCGAGGAAGATCATCATGTCGTAGGGGGCGCCCCGCCAGATGCCGGTGAGCATGATGGACGACATCGAGGTGTCCGGGTCGTTGATGAACCCCGAGGGGCCCAGTCCCACCAGACCGAGAATGGAGTTGAGCATGCCGTCGTCGGTCGGGTGATACATGATCCGCCACAGTTCGGCGACGACCGCCATCGGCACCACCACCGGAAGGAACGCCGCCGAGCGCACGAATCCCAGTCGACGGCTCTGCCCCTCCATCAGCAGGGCCAGGGCGAAGCCGAGCGCCATCGAACCGGCGGTCTGTCCGGCGGCGAGGACGATCGTGTGCCACACGGCGTCGCGGAATCCGTGCGACTGCAGCACCGTGGTGTAGTTCTCGGTGCCGACCCACCTGTTCCCCAGGTAGGGCTGAACCTCCTGGAAGGACATGGTCAGTGCGTTGGCCATGGGGATGAACTTGAAGAACAGGAAGAGGAGCAGCGCCGGGGCGAGGAACAGCCACGGCATCCACCACCGGCCCGATCTGCGGCCGCGCCCCCGGCGGCCGGCGATCCCGCCGCCCAGGCGGCCCGCTTTTCGCGGGGCGGAGCCGGCCGCCGGCTTGGCGGCCTGCTCCGCCTGGTCGAGGCTCATGACGCGGCGATCCCCTGCTCCTTGAGGATGTCGGCGAGCTGCTTGTCGAGCTCACGCAACTTGGCGTTGATGTCGAGGCCGCAGTCCGCCATCAGCGCGTTCACCGCGTCCGCCGTCACCTGCCGCACCGGCGTCCAGTTCGGAATGGAGGGCGCGTACCGGCCGGAGTCCTGGTACACCTGGGCGTAGGTCTTCCAGCGCGGGTCGGTGCGGATCTGGGAGATGTCCACGGTGGTGTTGACGGGGATCTGCACGGTGTAGCCGGTGGTGCCCTCCATCCCCTTCTTCTGGCCTTCGACGGAAACCGCGAAGCCGGCGAAGGCGTCCTGGCCGGCCCGGTTGTCGGAGCCGGCCATCAGGTAGAGGGAGCTGCCCTCGGCGAGCACGGTGGCGTCCTTCGGCCCCTTGGGCATCGGTACGACCTCGTACTTGTCCGCGCCGAGCGACTTGTCGAAGCGGGGCAGCAGGTACGGGCCGACGACGTACATGCCGGCCTTGCCCGCCTCGAACGTCTCGTTCGTCGGCGGGGTGTCCATGGTCACGGCGCCGGGCTGGATGGCCTTCGCCTTGCACCCCAGGTCGCGGAACCACTGCATGGCCTGCACCGACGCCGGGGTGGTCATCGCCGGCTTGTACTTGCCCTTCCCGGTCTCGGTGATGAAGTCGCCGCCCGCGGCCCAGAGGAAGTTGGAGAAGTACCAGGAGGCGTAGCCGCGCTTGGTGGACAGCGGGGCGGCGAGCCCGGCGGTGTTGTTCTTGCCGTCGCCGTCGGGGTCCTGCGTGGTGAAGGCCGCGGCCATCGCGGCGAAGTCGTCCCAGGTCCGCGGGGCCTCGAGCTTGAGCTTCTCGCGCCAGTCCTTGCGGATCAGCAGCGCGGACGCCTGCGCGGAGATCGGGAGGCCGTACTGCTTGCCGTCGAGGCTCTTCCCGGACTGCAGTCCCTGTCCGATGATCTGCTTGCTGTCCTTGATCTTGCCCAGGTCGATCTCCCGGAGCAGACCCTGGCTGTGCATGGTTCCGATCTGCGTCGCGTCGTTCATGACGATGTCGGGAAGCTTCTTCTGGGCGGCGCGCTGCTGCAGCTTGGTCTCGAAGTCGTCGAAGATGGCCGTGACCTCGACCTTGTAGCCCGTGGCCTTCTCGAAGGCGGCGGCGAGTTCCAGCGCGCCCTTCTCCCCCGGTCCACCCGGCGTCGTCCTGGTCCAGAGCTCGAGAGGCGCCTTGGAGTTCTGCTTGGCATCCACTCCCGCAGGCCCGGATGTACAGCTGGTGAGGATCAGTGCCGAGGCGAGGGCCCCCGCACCGATCCATCGCGATCTCTGCATGACAACTCCTGGTTTCGCCGCATCACATGGCCTGGAAAGCGCTTGCCAGGGACGGTAACCGGGTCCGATTCAAACGGTCAATAGTCCGATGAATACAAAAGGTTTCGGCGGACCGATGAGAGTGCCCATCCGACGCGCTCCCGCACCCTCTCCCAGTCGATCCGGCGGACGGGGAGGACGACCCGACGCGCATAAATAGGCGCCTACGGGTGCGATTTGGGCATCGATGGGATCGACCCTTCGCCCCGAGGCGCGTCTCACTCTCCACGACAGCCACCCGAACGAAGAAGATCGGGCATGCAAGGTCACGGCGACGACATTTCAATGATCCGATGTATGGTTCCTGCGAGCTACGGGCCGGACAACGCCCCGGCCGCACCGGTCCGCGACGTTCGGTCACACGCTCGTCACCACTTCCGAGCAGGGACCGCCGACCGTCCGGCTGCCGGTCCACCACCGAACAGGCCGAGGAGACCAACCCGACATGCCCGACACGAACGAACCGGCCACCGCACCGACAGCCCTGTTGGTCATGGAGGAAGAACGCCGGGCCGACGTCTACCCGCCCGCAGTGCTGGCCGAGATAGGCCGGCTCGTGCAATGGCAGGGACCGCCCCTCACCCGGCAGGAACTCGACGCGGACCCCGATGTGCTGCGGACCGTCGACCTTCTGCTCACGGGCTGGGGTGCACCCGTCCTCGATGACGCCCTCCTGTCACATGCCCCTCGGCTGCGGGCCGTTCTCGTCGCGGCGGGATCCGTCCGGCACCTGACCACACCCGCCTTCTGGGAGCGCGGCATCCCGATCGTCTCCGCCGCTGCGGCCAATGCCGTTCCGGTGGCGGAGTTCACCCTCGCCCATGTTCTCCTCGGACTGAAGCAGGCCCACCACATCGCGCGGGAGGTGACGCGGAGCCGCCGCTTCCCCACCGATCCCGACGTCCCGGGCGCCTACCGGTCACGGGTGGGCCTGGTGGGACTCGGACACATCGGCCGGCTCGTCGCCGCCCACCTCGCCCGCTTCGACGTCGAGGTCCTCGCCGCGGATCCCGTCGCCTCCGCGGACACCGCCCGGCGCGCGGGGGTCCGACTGGTCTCCATCGAGGAACTCTTCGCCACCTGTCACGTCGTCAGCCTGCACGCACCGCTTCTGCCCGAGACCCGCGGCTCGATCGGGGCACGACTGCTGAACTCCATGGGGCCGGGCACGACCCTGATCAACACCGCGCGGGGCGCACTGATCGACGAGACCGCCGCCACGCAGGTCCTGCGTGCCAGGCCCGACCTCACCGCCGTGCTCGACGTAACGCACCCCGAACCCCCGGCCCACGACTCGCCACTGTTCACCCTTCCCAACGTCGTCCTGACACCGCACCTGGCCGGCGCCCTGGGCGCCGAACGCCACCGCCTCGGACAGCTCGTGCTCGACGAACTCCGCCGCCTCGCCCAGAACCAACCGCTCCAGCACGCCATCGACCCCGCCCGCGCCGCCTCGCTGGCCTGACACCGCCGGGCACACCGACAAGAGCCTCTTCCCCCGGAAACCTCCGATCGGCGACGTCACGCAAGGTCATGCTGTACCGCATGCCAGGGTCCGGGCAAGCCTGCTCGGCACCCGCCTCCCCCAGCTCACAGCCAGGGACGTCACGTAATCGAAACGTGAGTGAGACGTCGGCGCGGGCGGCGCGACTTCGGGGCCGCGGCAAGCACCCCTCGGCCCCGAATCCGCTCTGCGGCGCCTCGGACCGGGCCGCCGCGCCGAGCGAAGGGGGCGACCACGAACCCGGGCGGGACCAACAGCGACTTCGGTGGCAGCCGGTCGCGGCGCTCACCCGGGTGAAGGCCGTCAGCCCGCACGGACCCCGACTCCCAAGGACCGCCGAGAGCACGGCAAGTGCCGAAGCGAGGGCCCATGCGCCCCCCGGAGCAGCCGTGCCGTGCGCGGGCGGTCGCCCGGCGCTGTCATCGGCGGCACCTCCGCGACCACGAGTACGGCGGGCCGGGGAACCCGAGCCGCGTTCGACCGACGTCGCCTCGCCCCGAACGCCCGGATCTCGCGGTTGTCATGCCCCGAAGGGTAGGGCCGGTGAACCCGGCGTGACGAACGGGAGTTCGGGCCCGGAGTCCGACATGTGGACGACTCCCCGTTCGACCCGGCGCGCCGGCTGTGCGGGCTGTGCGCTGTGCACGATGACGGGGAACGGCTCCGGTCGCGGCAACGCGCGGTCGGAGCCGTTCCCGTTCGTCGCGCGGGTCACCGGTGGAGGGGATCACCGGTGGTCCGTGGACGTCCCATGGCGGATACCGCCCACGATCGACGAACCCGGGACGGTACCCCGAAACGCGTGGAGGGGCCCTGGTGCCGTTGACACCAGGGCCCCGAAGGAACTGCTACACCATCCGCCGGCCCTGATCCTGCGCCGGCCTTCCGTTTCCGCAGACCCGACCGAACTGCCGTCGGGGGCGCGGGGATCGCGGTTGCTCGACCGGAGACCACCTCACTATCGATGTCCTGCGGTACCCGGGCTCGAGACTTCCGCCCGGGCGATCCCGATGGCGCTTCCACTCCTTCGTTGTTTCCTCGGTAACCATCTTGCGTACTGCGGTCCATCGGTACTGCGTACTGCCTGGTATTGCTTTACTGCCTGGTGGCCCGTGAAGGCGCCACCCCTTCTTCGGCAGCCGGCCCCGATCGCCTGTCCTACGCATTGCCTTGGCGTGGAACCCCACTGCCGAACCTCCCGGTGCGCGCGTCCGCAGCCGACGCCTTCACCGAGGTACTGCTCACCTACCGAACTGCGGGTACTGCGGGTACTGCGAATTGCACCTACCGGTACTGCGACTGCGTGAACTGCGGTACTGCTCGCGGCCCCTGATCATCCCGGGGCCGGCCGGTGCGGCCGTCAGTCCCGTCGCCGCCCTGCGACAACCCTGACTTCGGGACTCCACAAGCGCACCGTCCTGCAAACCTGCGACTGCGAGTACTGCACACTGCGACCACGGATACTGCGACCGGCAGTTCGTCTCTGCCAGGTCCTTCGGTCTCTCTGGCTACGAGAGAAACCATAACCACACCGGCACCCAATGTCTACTCCAGCCACAACAGATTTTCGCGCGTTCGACAGTGAGGTAATCGACTTCCGGTACAGGCGTGTCCTCGCTTCGGATGGGGTGGCCGGGTGTCGAAGCCGGTGTCGCACGCAGTCGGGACGGGCCTCGCCCCACGTCGGCGTCGACTCGAACCACTCCCGACCGGTGATCTGCCGCCGTCGCGTCATCGGCGTTGCGGGCTCCATTCGAAGAGCAGGATGGTCACGTCGTCCCGCAGTTGGTTGCGCTGGTAGTCGAGGATGGCGTGGATGAGCAGTCGCAGCACCTCGGCCGGGCGTTGTCCGGCGGAGGAGGAGCGGATGATGAAGTCGGTGAATCGGTCGAGGCCGAACTCCGCACCGTCCGCGTCGCGGGCCTCCACGACGCCGTCGGTGTAGAGCAGGACGCAATCGCCCGGTTCCAGGGTCGCCTCGTGGACTTGCCGGGCTGCCGGGGCGAGTGGACCGGCCAGGCCGATCGGCGGCTGTGGGGGGCTGTCCAGTGCCCCGGCGAGGACCCGCTCGGCACGGATCAGCAGCGGTGGGGGGTGACCGCAATTGACCCAGCGCAGCACCCCCGTGTCGGCGTCGAGCCGACACAGCACGCCGGTGCAGAAGTAGTCGGGCACCCACTGGGCGAGTGCCCGGTCGACGGAGCCGACGACGTCGGCCAGGTCGGCACCACCCCTGCGGGCGTTGCGCGCCGCCGCCATGGCGACCGACGTGGTCAGGCCGGCGGTCAGATCGTGACCCATGCCGTCGAGGATCATGGTGTGCAGGAAGTTCTTGACCACCGAGTGGTCGAAGGCATCGCCCGCGACGTCGTAGGCCGGTTCCAGGACGGCGGTCGATACGCACCTGCTGCTGCCGATGGTGCGGGGAGGCAGGAAGGCCCGCAACATCTCGGCGGGCAACCGCATGGTCGCGGTGCGGGTACGGGCGGCGAGCCAGTCGCTGTAGGCGCGCTTGGAGGTGATCAGCATGGCGAACAGATGGGCCAGCATCCGGCTGCGGCGTATCCGCGCCCCGTCGAGCGAGCTGGTCCGCACCGCCAGCACGCCCAGCCGCTCCGCACCGTCGACCAGAGGCATCCAGAGGGTCGAGCCGTCGTCGGCCTGGGCCACCCGCGGGGAGACCGTGCGATAGGCACAGCCGGCCGACGAGCTGTCCACCGGCAGCGGCTCCGAGGCCTCGTCGAGTGGGATGAGCAGTTGTTGTTGCAGGTCGACGAGATAGATCGACGCGGCGTCCAGGCCGAGGGCGGAGGCGCACCGGTTCGCCAGGGCGGGCAATTCGACCGGTAGGGCGGTCTGCGCCTCGACGATCAGCTCTTCCAGCCGATTCTCGTCGACGGCGGTGTCGGGGCCGGAGGACACGCGCGATGTATCCGACACGAAGATCACCCCTTCCGTACCCAGTTTCACACCGATCCTGTTCTCTCTCACGTCAGCCCGCCCGAGCCGATCACCGGCACCGGAACCCTCGGCACGAACGGCGGTCCTTGCCGGCCGTCACCGGCCGCGGCAAGGACCGCCGTCACGCGCGGGCCCGTTTCCCGGCAGTGCCACACCGCCGGGACCCGCATTGCCGAGCAGATCCCTGCTCAGCGAATCCCGGCTCGTCGGGGTGCGCCGGGTTCACCGGGTGCGGCGTGCCCACCGCCGCACCGGGTCACCTGTACTGCGTGGTGACGCTCACGCCGCCGAAGGTCTGCGACGCGGCGAGGGTGAAGTAGACCCAGCCGGATGGCGGGTCGGCGATCGTCAAGGTCTCACCGTTGCCGGTATTGGTCGACTTGGCCTGGTAGTTGCCGGTGGTGGCCCAGTTGTTGCCGCCGTAGTACAGGTCGGCGTTCCCGGTGCCGCCGCTACTGGTGATGGTCAGGTCCTTGGCACCGGCCGGCAGGTAGAGGAAGTGATAGCTGTTGTTGCCGGTGGTGGCCGCGAGGTTGTCCCGGCGGCAGTTCTTGTCGAACTGACGGGGGTCGGCGAGGGTGCACGGCGGGACGGACGATGCCTCCGGCAGCGGGCCGCAGTCGTCGGTGGCGCAGGTGGACGTCAGCCAGGTGGCGAAGCCGGCGTCGTAGCGGGTGCCGATGGTCTGCTTCAGGAAGGTGCGGGCGCCGTTCCAGTCGCCGGTGCGGTACATGCCGAGCACGGTCTCGACGTCCGCGGGGTGCGCCTGCAGCATGTAGCGGACGGCCAGGAAGCCCCAGCGGTAGACCCGGGCCGAGTTGACGTCGGGGTCCTCGTCCTGGTCGTAGACGGTGTCGAACAGTTCGCTGAGCGTGTAGGTCTTCGCGCCGGCCGCGGCGATGGCATCGGCGTTGCGCTCGTGGCGGTAGCCGAACGAGATGTTCTCGGCGATGCCCTCGACCCACCAGATGGTCGGCGTGGTCAGACTGGCCTCGAAGTCGCCGTACATGTTGTAGCGGCCGTCGAGGTAGTGGGTGTATTCGTGGTTGAGGTTCCAGATCTCGAAGGACGGACGCAGCCAGTCGGCCTCGTGCGCGATGAAGCGGGCCTGGTTGCCGGCCTGGGTCGGGTTGCCCTCCTCGTACATGCCGCCGTTGTCGACGTCGATGTTGTAGATGGCCCAGGCGTACAGCGCGTACTGGACGTAGTCGTCGAAGGCGACGACCTCGAGGTCGGTGTTCACGTCACCGGGGATGGCGCCCTTGTCGCCGATCACCCGATGGAAATAGGCGTCCTGGTTGACCAGACTGTTGCAGGTGGTGGCCAGTTGCCCGGGAGACATGTCCTGGGCACGGAACTTCAGGTTCGGGTTACAGGTGTGCCGGATCGGCAGGACCACCGGAAGCACCCGGTCGGCGAGGTCGCAGATGGCGTAGGCCGCACAGTTGTTCCGGTCGAACCGGCGTGTGTACCAGGCCAGGTTCATGGTGATCGGTGCGGTGGGGCCGACGTTCGGGTAGCGGTTGATCAGGTCCTTCAGCAGCGGCCGGACCCGGTCCTTGAGTTCGGGGACGTCGAGCGCGTAGCCGAGGTAGCGGCCGACGTTGCTGACCACGTCCAGGCGATTCAGCTGGGCGTTGTTGCGGGTGATGAAATCGGCCCAGGTGTCGAGGAACGCGGGGTCGGCCTTGAGCGCGGCCCGCCAACCGCGGCTGTCGTTCTTGGCCTTGAAGCCGTTCTCGACGACCCACTCGACGTGCTCCACGGCAAGGGTCATCCGGCTGGGCCAGGTGGAGTCGTAGCCGGCGAGCAGCCACTTGACGACGCCGGCGTAGCGGCCGGCCGTGTGGGTGCTGTCGATCAACGTGACGACTTCGTTGAGGGTTTCGCCGTTGGCGTCGGTGACGTCCTTGCTGCGCGGGGAGGCGAAGAAGGCGTCCAGGGCGCTGCGGGCCGCCGTGTCCAATGCCGGGCCGTAGTCGCCGACGGCGTCCGCGTGGTTGTCCTGTACGTAGTAGCCGGCGCGCAGGAACATCACCAGTTGTCCGATGGAGGTGGTGTTGGTGCCCGGGTATGTCGCGGAGGTGTCGCGCAGCGCGTCGGCGACGGTCACCATCTTGGCTTCGCGGAAGGCCGTCCCCGCGGCCTCCCCGGTGAGGTCGAACAGCGGGTAGGTGCAGGTGACCCTGGGGAGGGCCTTGAGTTGTTGGATCAGCGCGCCGCCCGAGGCGTTGATCACTCCGGACAGGTCGCCGCACTCGTCCCCGGCGGCCGAGAACCGCCTTTCCGCGTCGGCGGGTTCGGCGGTCGGGGCGGCCTGCGGGGCGGACTCCTCGGTGGTGCCTTCCTGCGAGGAGATCTTGGCGCCGAAACTGTCCGTCCGGGCGTCGGGCGACTTGGGGAGCGGGATCGACCGCGGCACCGGGGCCGCGGTTCTGCCGGCGCTGACACCGGCCGTGGCGCCGGCCGGGGCCGTGGCGCCGATCGGGGCAGCCTGACTCTGCGGCGCGAACAGGCCGAGGGCTATGAAGAAGGCCACGCCGAGCGCAGGGAGTCTGCGCGCATTGGCCTTCGCTATCCGGGAGGGACTCATCTGTGGGGGCCTCCGGAGCCGTTGTCGGCCGCGTACCGGGACGCGGCCTTCCGATATGCGACATGTAACATTGCACATGTCGCATCACGCCGGAAGAGCGAGCTTCGAACGAGTTTCCGTGCGCCCGACTCCGCGCCCGACTGCGGACGCCGGTTCGCGGTGACTGCGGAGTCGCCGACCGGCCGAGTTATCCGATGTCCGTTTGTTTCGAAGCCCGTTGAGGCCCTGCGGTGGGAGCCGATCGACCTGCGGCTTTCGCTCGATACCGCCCCGGGGTCGCGCCGAACTCCCGCTCGAAGGCATGCCGCGTACGGGGCTGCCGTAGCCGATTCGGCCCGCGACGATGGCCGGGGTCTCCGGGGTGTCGCGGAGTCTCCGCGCGTTCGATGGGCGCGTTCGATCGGCGCGACCGTTCGGCGTGCCTACAGGCCGAACTCCCTTCCCTGCCAACGGTTTCGCAGCCACCGGTCGTGACTAGCCACGACGATCGCGCCGGGGCCGGGGCCCAGGGCCTCCTCCAGTTCGTCGGCCAGCCGGGGTGAGAGGTGGTTGGTGGGTTCGTCGAGCAGGAGCAGCGTCGGCGGGTTCGCCACCAGCAGGGCAAGGGCGAGCCGGCGGCGTTGGCCCACCGACAGTTCCCCGACGCGTCGGTCCAGGTCCTGCGGGCCGATCAGGCCGAGCGAGAGCAGCGGTACGGCTTCGGCGCGTTCGGCGCCGAGGGCCGCCGCGTAGGTCGTGCGTACCGTGCGGTCCGGTCGGGGGAACACGGTGTCCTGGGCCAGCATTCCGACGGTGAGCCCCGGGCGGCGGCGGACGTCGCCGAGCGCCGGCAGCTGTCCGGCGAGGACCGCCAGCAGGGTCGACTTGCCGGCGCCGTTGGCTCCGGTGACCAGCAGGCGGTCGGTCGCCGGCACGTCGAGGCGGTCGACGCGCAGCCGGTCGGGCACGGTGACCCGCCGCAACGACAACAGCATCTCCGGCGCGCCTTCCGCGAGTTCGCCGGCCTCGATCGTGTCGGTCGTGTCGGTCGTGTCGGCGGAGTCGGTGAACTCGGTGGACACGCCGGACTCGGCGCTCTGCGCCGGATGGCCCGCGAGCGCGCCGGGCCGGAAGCGCAACGGCTGTGGCGGCTCGGGTACCTGGGCGCGGGTCAACTCGTCCAGGCGCCGCGACGCGTTGCGCACCCTCCGGGCGATCTGGTTCTGCACCCGGCCGCCGGCGTGTCCGTAGCCCATCTTCTCGTTGTCGCGCTTGACGCCGCCGCGCGCGACGCGGTGCGCCGTCGACTCGACCGCCGTACGCAACTCGGCGAGTTCCTTCTGCTCGTCGGCGAAACGCTGCTGCCACCGCTCGCGTTCCGCCCGCTTGTGGGCCTGGTAGCGGGTGTAGTCGCCGCCGAAGCGGGTGGGGCCGTGTACGGAAGGGTCGAGGTCGATCAGGTCCGTGCAGACCGCGTCCAGGAACGCCCGGTCGTGGCTTGCCGCGACGACGATCCCGGGCAGCATGCGCAGTTGCTCCTCCAGGAAGGCGGCAGCCGGGTCGTCGAGGTGGTTGGTGGGCTCGTCCAGGAGCAGTGCCGTCGGACGCCGGGCGAGCAGCGCGGCGAGCGCGAGTCGGCCGCGCTGCCCGCCGGACAGCGAGGCGAGCGTGCGATCGTGCGGCAGGTGCTCCAGGCCGAGGCCGGCGAGCATCACGTCCGCGCGTCGGTCGGCGTCCCAGACCTCGTGGTCCCGGGCGTGGTCGAGTTCTCGGCCGTACTCGGCGAGCAGTCCGGCGTACCCGGGCGAGTCCGGTGGGGCGTCGCCGAGGGCGCCGGTGAGCCCGTCGAGGCGGGCCAGGGTTTCCCGGGCTGCGCGCAGTGCGTCGTCGAGCACGTCGGCGATCGTCGCCGCAGGCTCGAACGGCATTTGCTGGTGCAGGAATCCGAGGTCCGCGGGGCGGACGACCGTACCCGCGTCGGGTTGGTCGATTCCGGCGAGCAGGCGCAGCAGGGTGGACTTGCCCACGCCGTTCTCGCCGATCAGTGCGATCCGCTGTCCGGGGGCGGCGATGAGGGAGACCCCGTCGAGTACCCGACGGGTGCCGAGGACTCGGACGAGGTCGTGCGCGAGCAGGGGTGCTGGGGGCATGAGTCACCGCCGAGAGGAAGGGTTTCCCGGTCGGGGCGGCCCGACCGGGGCGTGGAGGGGGGTACGCGGGCCGGTGCGGGACAGACGTGTGCCTGCCCCGCTACCGGCGCTCGGGTGGTGCGCGGAGCCGGTGGAACTCCTCGAAGCCGGTGGGGCGCGGAGCCGCTGAGGCGCGGCGGGTCAGTCCCCGTCCGGGCCGATGTCGCGCAGTCGTCCGTCACGCAGGAGCAGCCGGCGGTCCACCTTGATCTCGGTCAGGAAGCGCTCGTCGTGGCTGACCACGACGAAGGCGCCCTCGTAGGCGTTCAGCGCGCTCTCCAACTGGCCGACGCTGACCAGGTCGAGGTTGTTGGTCGGCTCGTCGAGCAGGAGCAACTGCGGTGCCGGTTCCGCGAACAGGATGCACGCCAGGGTGGCCCGCAGCCGCTCTCCCCCGGACAGCGCTCCGACCGGAAGGTGGATCCGCGCGCCTCGGAACAGGAAGCGGGCCAGCAGGTTCATCCGCTGCGCCTCGGGCATCGCCGGGGCGAACGCCGCGAGATTCCGAATCACCGTGCGGTCCGGGTCCAGCAGGTCCAGTCGCTGGGACAGGTAGGCCACCCGGCCGTCGGCTCGCCTGATCTCGGCGCCCTCCGGCGGCACGTCCCGGCCGATCATCCGCAACAGGGAGGACTTCCCCACGCCGTTGGGGCCGGTCAGCGCAATCCGTTCGGGCCCGCGGATGGTCAGCGCGACGCCGCCTTCCTCGAACAGCGCCCGCTGTCCGTAGCGGACCTGCATCGCCTCGCCGTGGAAGACGGTACGCCCGGCCGGGACCTTGGTCCCGGGCAGTTCCAGGCTGATCCGCTGTTCGTCGCGCACGGCGCGTTCGGCCTCGTCCAGCCGAGCCTTGGCCTCGCCGACGCGCGCGGTGTGCGTCTCGTTGGCTTTGCCCGCCGACTCCTGGGCGTTGCGCTTCATCGTGCCCGCGAAGATCTTCGGCAGGCCCGCGTTGCCGAGGTTGCGGGCGGCGTTGCTCGCTCGCCGTGCGGCTCGCTCGCGAGCCTGCTGGAGTTCCCGCTTCTCGCGTTTGACCTCCTGTTCTGCGTTGCGGATGTTCTTCTCGGCGACCTCGCGCGCCGCGGCGACCGCTGCCTCGTACCGGGTGAAGTTGCCTCCGTGGAACCGCAGTTCGCCCCGGTCGAGTTCCGCGATGCGGTCCATCCGGTCCAGCAGCGCCCGGTCGTGGCTGACCAGCAGGAGGACGCCGTTCCAGTTCTCCAGCAGGTCGTAGAGCCGGCGCCGCGCGTCGAGGTCGAGGTTGTTGGTCGGCTCGTCGAGGAGCAACACGTCCGGCCGCTTGAGCAGTTGCGCGGCCAGGCCGAGGGAGACGACCTGGCCGCCGCTGAGCGTGTGCAGTTCGCGGGTGAGCGGGAGGTCACCGAGCGCGAGGCGGTCCAGTTGGGCGGCGGTGCGCTCCTCGATGTCCCAGTCGTCGCCGATGGTGGTGAAGTGCTCCTCGGCGGTGTCCCCGGACTCGATGGCGTTCAGCGCGGCGATCACCTCGGCGACGCCGAGCACTTCGGCCACGGTCAGGTCGCCGGTCAGGGGCAGTGTCTGCGGGAGGTATCCCAGCAGACCGTCGACCGAGACGGTGCCACCGGTGGGTCGGTACTCGCCGGCGATCAGCTTGAGCAGCGTGCTCTTGCCGGCGCCGTTGGGCGCGACCAGGCCGGTTCGGCCCGGGCCCACGGTGAACGAGAGGTCCCGGAAGACGGGGGTGTCGTCGGGCCAGGAAAAGGACATGCGGGTGCAGATGACGGATGCGTCGGGCATGCGAACGAGCCTCGTGAAAGTGATGCGGGTGCGCGGGGGCGCCCCGGCGGGGAAGTGGGAATCGTGGAACGACGACATGACCGAGGCTGCTGCGCGTCCCGCGCGCCTGCCTTCGGTCGGGCTCTTCCGGTATCAGCCGGAGATGTCGTCTTCTGTTCCCACGCCGCTCTCCCAGGTCTTCCGAATCACTGCCCGGCAACATATCAGCCGCGCGGCGCGGCGTGTCGGCCCCTCGGCCGAGCCGGTCGGGCCCGCCGAGGACCGACGGCTCGGGCAGCGCCCGAGGACGCCGGGCTCGGCTGCGCGACCGGCTCCGAACCGTCACGCCCGGGCCCGCTCCGGCCCGAGCATTCCGGGCCCATCCGGTCCGCGTCGCCCTCCCGCATTCACTCCTGTGGCCGCGCCGAGTTGCGGATCCGGGACTTCATTGGCGATCCCGCCCCGTCGAGCGCAGGATGGAAGTGGTGACCTCCGAAGGAGATGATCCACAATGCTCGCTGTGCGTTCGATCAACGAAGCCGACGAGAGTCGCGACATGCCGCACGGCCACCTCGACGTGGTCAGCTTGGAAGGCGTCGATTTCGGCGTTGCCCGCTTCGAGGCGGGTTGGCGATGGTCTCAGGACGTCGCGCCGATCGCGGGAACCGAAAGTTGTCAGTTCCACCACAACGGCTATGTCGCCCAAGGGCACCTGCACATCCGCATGGACGACGGTGAGGAGAGGGACCTCGGCGCAGGCGATGTCTTCGTCTGCGATCCCGGCCACGACGCGTGGGTTGTCGGCGACGAGACCGCGGTGGTCTTCGACTTCGCCGGCAACATCCACGAGTACGCCGTGCAGTCCGAATAATCGAACCCGGATCGCAGGACCGCGCCTTGCACGCGCGGACGGCGACCCGCGTCTACCCGCATCACCGCTCGGGCGGAGACCCCCGCAACCGGAGCCGTCCGCCGCACCGCCCGGCGTCCACGCGACCACCGACCCGGCGCCGCCCTCGGCCGGCGACACCGGCCTCGCGCCCTGGTCGGCGGCGGTTCCGGAGGCTTGGGCGAACACGCTCCGAGGCGTCACGCATCGGCCGGTGGCAGGTTCCGGCCCCGGTCGGGGTCGTGCAGGGCGGCGAAGCGCACGTTGTGCCACAAGGACTGGAACGCGTACGTGAGTTGCTCGTAGAGCTCGCGTTGATCCTCGAGGTGCCCGGCAACCTGTACGGTGCGTCCCCCGGTACCGGCACCGGCATCGGCGTCCGGAAAGAGCATCGCGGTGTAAACCTTGCCTTGGTCGCGGGGATCGCCGGAGCGGCCGAAGACGATGAAGTCCCAGGTCTGGGCGCCGCCCGAGGCCACCCCCGAGTCGCGCAGCAGCAGTGCGCAGGCCGGCGGTTGCCGCCACACCTGGAGCGGGGCCCACACGGCGAGCGTCGAGTCGACCGCGCGCCAGGTCGGCGCGGGCCGACCGATGTGGTGCAGATCCCCGAACAGGTCGCGGCGGAGTTCCACGTAGTGGGGCGCGATGCCGGCCAGGTCCTCGACCGCGGAGGCCAGGTCCATCCGGCTGTCGCAATGATCCAGGCTGTGCTCACGGGATTCCAGCCGCCGGCGAAACCACGGCTTGAGCGTGGAGTCCAGCGCGCCGAGAGGGTACGCGTCCTCGGCGCACTCCGCGGTGAACAGGGCGGCCTGGTACAAGCCTCGATACTGCGCGGCCAGATCCATGTGCTCCCCCTGGTCTGTTCCCGAACCGCCGATGCCGTGACCGGGAATGGTTCCGCGTCCCGGTCGCGGCATCAGGCTATGCCCGTCGCGGCGAGCAGGGGCGAGGGTGCGAGCGGCTCCGCCGTGGCGAGTGGGCGAGTGGTCGGTCCCGTGGTGCCGATACCGAGGACGTCGCGGCCGTGTTCGGCAAACTTCGCGGTATGGCCTGCGGCTTGCAGCTCGGCGAGCGTGGTCCACTGCCGGCCGGCGTCGGGGACGTACCGGCGTTCGTCCTGGCAGACCGGGCAGTCGGGGCGGGGGCCGGCGTACTGGGTGCCGCAGGTGGCACAGATCGGGAGGTGGGCGCCGGGATAGGTGCGCCGGGCCGGCCCGGGTGCGGACATGGGTGCGCCTTCGGTGTCAGGCATGGGAGCCAGCGATGAGGTCGGTGGTCGGGTGGGCCTGGGCGGGCTGCCGGCCGAGCAGGCGCACGGCGCGGTCGCCGGAGACGGTCTGGTCGAGCGCGAGGGCCTGGGCGAACGGGAGGCCGAGGGTTTCGGCGGCCTGTTCGAGCGGCCAGGGTTCGGCGCGGCCGACACCGCCCGCTGCCAGGTCGGTGGCGGCGAGTGCCGGGGTGGCGACGGAGTCGACGTGGTCGGCGAGGCTGTGGATGGCGACGACGACATGGGCGCGGGGCCGTCGGCTATCTCGGTGAGACGGGTCGGCGCGTTTTCGTGGCGGCCTCGGCCGAGGTCGAGGAGGGCTTCCGCGCAGGCGCTCCGGACGGCGGGGCACACCGGCTGCGCCGGCCTGGTGGACGACGGCGTGCCGGACGGCGGCGTGGTGTGCCCTCTCGTCGCCGTCGATGGCCGCGAGGACGGCGAGGACGCCGTGGAGCATCGCCTCGTGGTGGTGATTGGCGGTGCTTCGGGCGATGTCAGGCCCTCGACGGCGGTGCTGTGGGCGTGGTGGTGGCGGCCGAGGAACAGGCGGCAACGGGCGAGGCGGAGCAGCAGCATGGGCAGGGTGCCGACCGCGCCCTGCTCGCGGGCCCGCCGTTCGAGCGCCTGGGCCTGATCGTGCACGGCCCGGTAGCCCTCCGGCGGCGTCGCGGCGCAGGGCATCGAGGGCGGCGATGTGGGGTGTTCGTCCGTGCAGCACGAAGGTCGACTTGGCCGGGAGCCCGCGCCGCCGAGGCAACCGTGGCCGCAGGGGTGTCCGACCAACCGCATTCGACCGCGAGGACGGGACTACCAAAACCGTCACGCGGTCGAATGCGGGTATCGACCGTCCGCAGGGAACGTTGCCGCGGCGATCGGGTATGACGGGTGCGCCGTGCGATTCGAGGCCACCGGCATCGGCACCGTCTCACCGTCGCCGCAGTCCGCACATGGCCGTGACCGGGATCAACTTTGTTCCGCGTGCCAATCGGCGCAGGTCACGACCTCGAATCCGCGGCTCGGGAAGACGGCGTCCATGAAGAAGTCGTGCATTGCCGTATCACCGTCGGCGCAACCGTCCCGCAGAACGGTCACGCGGTAGTCCCGGTCCGCCGCGTCGTAGCACGTCGCGGCCACCATGGCGCTGGTCGCGACTCCGGCGATCGCGAGAGTGCCGACGCCCTTCGCGCGGAGCACGATGTCGAGATCCGTGCCGGCGAACGCGCTGCCGCGCCGTTTCGTCACGACGACGTCCTCGTCGGCTACCGGCAGGGCGATCTCGGTGCCGGACGATCCCTCGTGAAAGGCGTCCCCGGCTTCGTGGAACGTCCTGAAGAGTGCGTTGCCCGGGGGCAGGTCGGCCCCGTTGGGCCGCAAGGCGAAGTGCACGAACACCACGAGGGCCCCGGCCGCGCGGGCACGCGGCAGCAGTTCGGTGAGCGGCGGCACGACACGTCTGGTGAAGGGGTAGTTGCTCGTGATGCCCTGCTGGATGTCACCGATGATCAGTGCGGTGCTCACGACACGCTCCCGTCCGGTCTTTCCATGCGGCGCCCTGGGTTCGGCAAGGCGGCCATTGCGGCGGCCATGGTAGTGCCGATGGCCGACCGTCCGCGGAGGAGACCGTCTGCGCTCGACCGCAGGTGGCCCCGGCGACGCGGCCTCCGGCGACGCGCTCGCAACGCGCTTGCGGCAACCGGCTGTTGGGCCCGCCGAGTCGGGCCGATCGGCCCTGGGGCGGGCAACGGGCCCACGACAACCTGAAGCCGAGGCCCGGGAGAGCACGTTCGTGGCCGAGCGCCGAGCACCGGGCCCGGCGCCCGCAGAGAGGGAATCGACATGGCAACGTCGCACGACCACCGGCTGTCCCCGCGCCTGCACCTGCCGCACCGCGCCGGCTCGGCGCCCCGAACCAGGGTCGAGCGGACCGCGTCCGACACCGCGGCCGGCCCGCCGGCCATCGCCGCGGTCCGCACCACCGACATCGCCGTGACCGGCCTGCGCGTCCTGCTGGGCTTCGTCTTCCTGTGGGCGTTCCTGGACAAGACCTTCGGCCTCGGTTACGCCACCGCGAGCGGCAAGGGTTGGATCGACGGCGGCTCCCCCACGAAGGGCTTCCTCTCCCACGTGGACGTCGGCCCGATGGCCGGCACCCTGCGCGGCTGGGCCGGCGAACCCTGGGCCGACTGGCTGTTCATGCTCGGCCTGTCGGCCGTCGGCGTCGCGCTGATCCTGGGCATCGGTCTGCGTCTCGCGGCCGGCGCCGGCACCGCGATGATGGCGCTGATGTGGATCGCCGAATGGCCGCCCGCCAAGCACCTCGACAGCGGCAAACCCACCGCCTCCACCAACCCGTTCACCGACTACCACGTCATCTACGCGATCTCCCTGATCGTCCTCGCCGCGGTCGCCGTCGGCAGCCGGCTGGGCCTGGGCGCCCGGTGGGCCCGCCTGCCATTCGTTCGGGACCACCGCTGGCTGCTCTGATCACCACCACGCTCGGCCGGGCATCGTCCCCGTGACGGGCCCGGCCGAGCCTGGTGCGTCGGGCCACCCGATCCGACCCGAAGGAACAGGAGCCGGCAGCCATGCGCGCACCGCGACCACAGCCCGAGGAACCCACCTCCCGTCGATCCGCGGCACGATCGCCCGCCGGCATCCGCGCCGGGTGGGAGAGCATCGGCGACTGCATCCGCCACGACATCGACGCCGCCGACTTCCACTGAGAAGACCGTCGGAAACAACCGCGACGGGGGTTCCTCCCGGCGACCTCCGAACAGGAGTGCGTCCCGGCCCGTGGACACAGGGCCTTTCGGCCCTGGTCGGGGACCGGTCGGGGGTTCGATGGTGGGGGGATGAGCGACTACCCCGTGACGAAACGTCCTCTCGACCGCCGGGAGACGTTGGAACTGATGGCGGGCGCGCAGGTGGGACGCGTCGTCGTCAGCGAGGGCGCTCTCCCCGCCGTGTACCTGGTGACGTTCGCCCTCGACCGGGAATGCGTGGTTTTCCGTGCCTCCGCCGACTCCGCTCTCGCGAAGGCCGCGCTCGAGACGGTGGTCGCGTTCCAGGCCGATCAAGTCGACCACGTCGACCACGTCGACCGATCCGCCCGAACGGGATGGACGGGCTGGACGGGCACCGTCACCGGCCACGCCTCGCGCGTCCGGGACCCCGCCGCCGTCGCGCATCTGGACCATCTGCTTCCCGAGGCCGACGGTGACGGTGCGGGACATGTGTGGTTCCGGGTCACCTCCGAACTCGTCACGGGCCACCTGGTGCAACGAGCGGGCGATGGCTCCGTCCTCGAACCCGACGTCCCGAGGTCGCGAACGACGCCCCCGGGGTGAAGCGGCGGCATCCGCACCACCCGCCCGCGACACGGGTTACACCCTCCTCCCCCGGCCCGGGGACCTCGGAGCCGAGGCCCGCGACCTCGTGGCGATCCTCGGCTGCGGATGCGTGAGGAGCACGCCCGCTGCCCGCTGGTGATCGTCCCGGCCACGCACCACGCGGAATCGGCCGAACGCGACTGAGCGTGGGCCGAGCCGGGCACCCGAGGAAAGGATCGGCGTCCGACCCGACGATCACCGTCCGACAGGAGACCGCCATGAACCAGGCATCGAACCCCACCACCGGATCGCCCGCGCCATCGACGCCGCCCCGCGGCCACGTCGTCGTCGGATTCGACGGCTCACCCGGTGCCGAACGTGCCGTGGACCTGGCCGCGGACGAAGCCGTACGCCGGCACACCACCCTCGAAGTGCTGCACGCGCTGGAAGGGGTCGAAGTCGCCGGTGGGAACGACCGCTTCGGTCGACAACTGCGCGAGAACGCCCGGGCCATCGTCGACCGGGGCGCCGCCCGCGCCCGTGCCCGTCACGGCGACCTGTCGGTGCTCGCCACGATCGAACTCGCCGACGCCATCGACGCGTTGGCAACCGCGGCCGACCGGGCCGCGCTCCTGGTCGTCGGCAGCCGGGGACTGGGCGGCTTCGCCGCCCTCCTGATCGGCTCGGTCGGCCTCACCGTCGCGGCGACGGCCCGATGCCCGCTGCTGGTCGTCCACCCCGACCACGAGACCACCGCCGACCGCATCCCGAAGTCGATCGTGGTGGGCGTCTCCGACGACGACTGCGCCCCCGCCCTGGAGGCCGCCTTCGCCCAGGCCCAGGCCCGACACCTGCCCCTGCGGGCCATCCATGCGTGGCGCTACCCCGCGATGACGGCCGGCGGCGTCGGGTTCGCCCCGGCCATGTGGCTCATGGACGACTGGCGGGCCGCGGCGCAGGCCGGCGCGGCCGCCGCACTCGCACCCTTCGGCAGCAAGTACCCGTACGTCACCGTCACCGAGGACGTCGTCCTGGACACGCCTTCGCACGCCTTGATCACCGCGAGCGCCGATGCCGACCTGGTCGTGCTCGCCGCGCACCGCAACACCGGCCGCTTCGGCCCCAACCTGGGCCGCGTCACCCACACCGTCCTCCACCACGCCAGGTCCCCCGTCCTCCTCGTCCCGGTGCACGGCCGAGCCGAGAAGGATCGGGCCGACGACTGACGCCCGGGTGGGCCCCCGGACGACGGCGGTACCGCTCTCGCACCGGTACTTGGCCGGGGCACGCCCTCCCGTCCGCGCGTCGCCCCCGCGAAGCGCGCGGAGGCCCTGCGGTCGGCCGACCCGCCCTTCGCGCAGCAGCGCGAGCTCGTCCACGTCGAACGGCCCTCTGTCGCGCTCGTGAACGCGAGGAACTCACCCGCGTGGAAGGTCGGGCCGCCCGCTATCGCGCGTCGGCTCGCCCGGTCGGCTCGCGGTCGCGCCCGGTGGCGGCCAGCAGGGCGATCACCGCGAGCAGGACCAACAGGACGACCACCCACAGCAGGATGACCAATGCCGTCGGGTGATTCCACAGGGCGAAGCCGAGGGTGACCAGGAGCAGCGCGCCGAGGGTGAGCCACCGGCGTTGCGCGGCCACCCAGGTACCGACCTTGCCGGTGCCCATTCCGTGCTTGTGGCCGGAGCGGGCGACCGCGTCGGCGCCGCGGTCGGCGGTGGCGCGCAGGGCGCGCGGCAGGCGTCCCGTACCCGAGAGGTAGGCGCCGATGCCCACCACCACGCCCAGGACGAGCGCGGTGCGGACGCTGTTCTTCAAAAAGCGCAGCAGCGTGTCGAAGATCGCTCCGGCCGCCGCCGGGGACTGCACCGTCGCGGGCAGGTGGTCGAGGTAGTAGCGGCGCGCGATCGCCAGGCCGATGGCCAGGATCAGGCACGCGAAGGCGGCGCCCAGGGCGGTGGTCACCAGGGCGCGGCGGCGCCGACGGGCCAGGAGGACCCCGATCGCGCCGAGCAGCACGGTGAGCACCGGAAGCCAATTGCCCAGCACGTCGAGTGCGTGCGCGGCGTCCTGGATCTTCTTCAACTTGTCCGACTTGACCAGCACCATCTTCTTGTCGACGTCGGGGATCTGCTCGGCCGGGGTGACCCCGGCCGCGACGAGGTCCTGTTTGACCGTGTCCACGGCGGCGCCGACGTCGAGCGTCACGGTGCCGTCCTCGACATCCACCGAGCCGCGGCCCTCGCCGGTGAGCACCTTGACGACGTCGGAGTGGGCGGTGCGGTTGGCATTCGTCCAGACCTTCTCGAACCGGTCGCTCTCCACGAAGCGGGTGGCCGCCCGCTGGGCCACCTGGTCGACGGCGTCGTTCAGTTGTGGGCCCAGCCCCTTCACCGCGGTGCCAACCCTCGGCGGGAGTCCCTGGGCCTCCAGCCAGGCCGCGATGTCCGCGGTGACCTGGGCGCCGTCCACCCGCACGTCGACCGCTTCGGTGATGCGGTGGGCGGCGGCGTCCTCGATCGCCGGGTTCGACGCGAGCGGCTTCACCGTCGAGACGTACCGGTCGGTGTCGAGCACGATGTCGTGTACCCACACGGTGATCAGCGAGACCGGCACGAGGACGCAGGTGAGCGTGATCAGCACCGCGGACAGGGTGCTCATCACGATCCGCCCCGCACGCCGAGCGCCTCGGTGCCCGGGCTCTCGCCGGGCCGAGGCCGGTGCCGCACCGGTGGGCGGCTCGGACGGCGTACTCATATGGCGCTCCCGGGGACGGTGCGGCGAACTGCCGCATCCCTCCATTGGGTACTCCCCGTGACCGGCGCGCACCCGGGGTTACGCCCTCCGGGCGAGCCGTCGATCCCGTCCCGATCCCCGCGTCGTCGGTGCCGGGCACTCGGCGAACGGGTGAGCCGGTCGGCCGCGGCGCGTCGTCGACAGGCGCAGGCGCCCCGGCCTCCTACCGTGGAAAGGTGTCCCGTCCCCCCGGATCGTCCGAGAGATCACGGAAGCGCGGCGCGCCTCGCACGCCCCGGACCGACTACGCCGGTGCCGTGTACGGGTCCCTGCTCGCGGCCTCCGTGGTGGCCACCGCCGGAACCCTGGGCGACTACCCACGACTCCAACTCGTCCTCCTGCTCCTCGTCACCGGCCTGGTGTTCTGGGCCGCGCACGTCTACGCCCACCTGGTGGGTGAACGCACGCTCGGCCAACGCTGGACCCGGGCGGAGGTACGCCGCGTCGCGGCCCACGAGTGGTCCATCGTCGAAGCCGCCGCCCTGCCCGCCCTGGCCGTGGCCGTCAGCCCCCTCTTCGGGCTGGGCCTGAGCACCACCGCATGGCTCGCCCTCGGCGTCGCCGTGGCCCAACAGGTCCTGTGGGCGTCCCTGGGAGCCGCCGCGGCCGGCGCCGACCGCAGTCAGGTGGCGGTCGAGGGCGCGGTGAACCTCGTGCTCGGCCTGATCATCGTCGCCGCCAAGGCGGCGCTGGGGCACTGACCACCACGGCGTCGGAACGCGTGCCGGGTCCGGCCCGCCTCACTGCTTCGCCGAACCGGGCTGAACCCTGGGGATCCTCCCGGTGAAGAACATGGCGAGCAGCGCGGTGAGGGCCAGCACGGCGAGTGCGGCACGCAGCCCGTCGAGCCTGGCCGAGGTGTTCGCGTCGACGGCGGCCTGCGCCACCTCCGGTGCCGTGCCGGCCTTGGTGAGGGCGGAGGTGAGCTGGTCGTCCGACAGAAACGGCACGCCGCCCTCGAGTTCGATGTTCGCCCGACTCGTGACCGCGGCCGGGACCGCCGGGTTGTTCTCGATGTTGGTCAGGAACGACGTCGTCATGGCGGCGATCAGGATCGATCCGGCGAGTGCCGTGCCGATGGAGGCGCCGAGGTTGGTGACGGCGTTCTGGACGCCGCCGACCTCCGTGCTCTGCTCGTCCGGCACCGCGGACACGGTGACCGATCCCAGCTGCGACGCCAGGGCGCCCATGCCCAGTCCGATCAGCAGCAGGGGCACGGTGACGATCTCGGCGCCCGCGTCCGCGTCGAGCGCGGCCATCAAGGCCACCGCGCCCGCGAGCAGTGCCAGGATGCCGATCCGTACCACGCGCCGCGGCGAGACGTCCGGGAGGAGCCGCGGGATCAGGATCGCGGCGGCCAGCAGCGTGAGCGACAGCGGCAGGATGCGTGCGCCGGTCGCCAGCGCCGACAGGCCCAGGGCGACCGACAGGTAGAGCGGTACGACGAAGAACACGCCCATCTGCACCAGGTATTGGAAGAAGAACATCGTCAAGCCGCCGGTGAGCTGCCGATTGCGCAGCATGGACGGGTCCACCAGCGGCTCCCTGCCCCGTGCGGACATGCGGGCCTCCCAGGACAGGAAGAGCCGGATGAGGGCCAGGCCGGCCAGCATCAGCCAGACGACCAGTGAGACCCCGAGCCAGGCCGGCGCGTCCGGCTTGGGCCGGAACCACCCCCATTCGGCCGACCGGAGCACGCCGAAGACGAACATCCCGAGCCCACCGGCGGACAGCACCGCCCCGACGAGGTCCATGCGCGAGCGCGCCCCGGTCGGCGCGTCGGTGATCCGGCCGGCGAGCACCAGGATCACCAGCACGAGGACCACTTCTCCGGCGAAGACCCAGCGCCAGGAGAAGTACGTCGTGGCCACGCCACCGATCAGCGGCCCCACCGCGATCGCCGCGGCCCCCGCGGCCGCGACGAGCCCGTACGCGGAGGGACGGCGCTCCACCGCAAAGTTGCCGGCCACCAGCGCCACGATCGCCGGCAGGATCAGTGCCGCCCCCACTCCCTCCAGGAACGCCCACCCGAGCAGCAGCACCGGCAGGTTCGGGGCGAGCGCCGTCGTCAGCGATCCACAGCCGTAGACGCCGCAACCGATCATGAACGCGCGTTTGCGGCCGATGAGGCCGCCGAGCTTGCCGCCGGGGATCATGAGCATCGCCATCACGAGCGTGTACGCCGTGATCGCGCCCTGGATCCCGGTTACCGTCGTGCCCACGTCCTCGGCCACCGTCGCGATCGAGACGTTCATGACGGAGCTGTCCAGCGCCATCAGGAACTGCCCCGCCACAAGCGGCAACAGGACCAGGCCCACCCCGGCGGAATGCCCCGGCTTTCCTGTGCCAGTAGCCATGCACGCATCGTGCCGGCGACCCGGGGAAGCGCCGGCCCGACCCGCCGCGATGTCAGCCGGATGGCAGTATCGCCGCCGCCGGAACGGGCCGGGCACCCACCGAATACACCACAGCGGTGCACCGAGGTCGCCCGGGCGCCCGGTTGCCCGCACGAGGCCCCACGCCCATCACGCCACGGGCGGCGATGGGCTTCGCGGCACGCGACACGATGGGCCCCGGGTTCGCAAACGAGGTCTGGGACGAGACCGGAGGGGGCACACTCGACGACCACCCGGATCCTCCGTCCGGGTCCTGAGTGAAGAACACGCTTCGTCAGCCCCCGGACGGACTGCGCCGAGAAGCCTGCTCGACGAGTCCGCGTCACCCCCGTAAAGGGCAGCCATGGTCCTCGATCTCGTCCTCATCGGCACGGCCATCACCTTGGGACCGTTGCACAACTCCGCGTTCATCCTGCTGCTGTCGGCACCCCGAGGGCTGCTGAAGGGACTCGTCTTCATCCTCACCTGGCTCGCGGAACTCGTCCTGGTCGTCGCCGTGGTGACGCTGTTGACCGGGGGCGAGCCGCCGGCGCGCCACAGCTCGCCCTCGGTAGCGGGTCTGGTGGTCAAGCTGGTCCTGGGCCTCGCGCTCGTCGTCTACGGCCGGCACAAACGACGTCGAGGAGCCACGCGCTCCCGGGGAACTCCCAAGTGGATGGCACGGCTGGATCGGGTGTCCGCCTGGACCGCCGCCGGCCTCGCCGTCCTGCTGCAACCGTGGGCGATGGTCGCCGCCGGGGGCGCCACCGCGATGAACGCGGACCTGTCTTCGGCCGCCTCGTTCCTGGCCCTGATGGGCTTCTTCCTGCTCGCCACGGCCAGTGTGCTCGCGATGGAGCTGTACGCGACGTTCGCACCGGACAGGGCACACGAACGACTGGAGTGGCTGCGCACGGCGATCGACACCCATCAGGACCAGGCGATCGTCGTCCTGTCGCTGCTTCTGGGCCTGTGGCTGGCCGGGAAGAGCACGTACGAACTCGTCACACTCGCCGCGTAGGTCACGGCCGCCGTCACGGCCCGCAAGCTCCGCGAGCGCGGCCGCGGCACGGCCGTGCGCCGACCCCGCCATCTCGCGCTCCACCCGACATCCCCGGGTCGGTCGGGCTCCCGGGTGGGGACGGCGCACGATGATCATCGAGTAGGTATTGTGGCGACCCGCCGCAGAAGAGGGGAACCATGGAGTTGTCGGGCGCCGATCCGCGGCGGGTCGGACCGTACGCCGTGCTCGGCCGGCTCGGCGCCGGGGGCATGGGCAAGGTGTACCTGGGGCGTTCGCCCGGCGGGCGCACAGTCGCGGTGAAGGTGGTCCGTCCCGAACTCGCCGACGACCCGGTGTTCCGGGCCCGCTTCGGACAGGAAATCGCCGCCGCCCGGCGGGTCTCCGGCGCCTTCACCGCCCCGGTCGTGGACGCCGACCCGGACGCTCCGGTCCCCTGGATGGCCACGGCGTTCGTGCCCGGCATACCCCTGCACACCGCGGTCACCCGGCACGGGGCGCTGCCGGAGGCGTCGCTGCGCATGCTGGTCGCCGGGCTTGCGGAAGCGCTCGGGAACGTGCACGCCGCCGGCCTGATCCACCGCGATCTCAAACCGTCGAACGTCCTGCTCGCGCTGGACGGACCGCACGTCATCGACTTCGGCATCTCCCGGGCGGTGGAGGGAACCTCGCACACCCGCAGCGGCGCGGTGGTCGGCTCGCCCGGGTACATGTCGCCGGAGCAGGCGCTGGACCGGCCGCTCACCCCGATCAGCGACGTCTTCTCGCTGGGCGCCACCGCGTATTTCGCCGCGACCGGTCTGCCGCCGTTCGGAAGCGGCAACGCCGCCGCGCTGATGTTCCGCGTCGCCGGCACCGAGCCGGACCACGCGCCCCTGGCCGGACTCGGCGAGCCGCTTCGCGCGCTGATCCTGCGCTGCCTGGCCAAGGACCCCGCGGCGCGGCCCGATCCGGCCCGGGTGGTCGCGGACATCGAACGGCAGGGCGTCGAGGTGTCCGCCGGGAGTTGGCTGCCCGAGTCGCCGACCGCCGACATCCTGGCGGTCCGCGCGTCGATCCTCACCGCCTCCGGGCACATACCACCGACCTCGCCGGTCACGCCCGTGCGGATACCTCCCGCACCGCCGTTCCCTTGGCCCCCGCCCGCACTGCCGGCGCAGCCCTCGACTCGGGGTGCCCGGACGATCGGTCGCCGCGCACTGCTCGTCGGCGCCGCGGGCACCGTCGCGGTGGCCGGGGGTGTCGCCGCGGCCGTCCTGCTGAGACCGAACGGCGGCGGCGAACCCACCGGCCGCGACACCGCATCCCGGCCCGGTCCGACAGGTACACCGGCCGCCATCCGGACCACGCCGCTCACCGCACCCGACGCCGTCGTCCGCAAGATGCCGAACCTCGCCACCGAGTGCACGGGCCTCCTCCTGAGCGGCGACGTCCTGGTCGGCTTCGGCATGCTCGACGTGGTCGGCTTGGACCTGAACGCCAAAGCCCGCTGGTCGCCGATCAGGGCGACGCTCGCCGGCGGGTCCAAGCACCGGCCCGGCGTCGTCCGCAACGGCATCCTCTACTCCTGCGGGTACGCCGGATCCCCGAGCGTCACGGGCCTGCACGCCGTGGACGTCGCGACCGGAAAACTCCTGTGGTCGGCGGGGGTCCCGTCCGCCGACTGGCTCCCGCGGACCGTCGCCGGAATCCTCGGCGACACCGTGTTCGTCTCCGGCTTCTTCCGCCCCGACGGCGGCAAGCCCCAAGGTTTCGTGTGGGCCGTCGACACGCGAACCCGCGGCACGCGGTGGCAGGAATCGGGCGAGGATGTGACGGCGGTGCTGCTGGTACCTCCCACGACCGAGACGATGATCCTGGCGGGCGGCACCGGCGGCCGCGGTGGTCTCGACGGCGAGGTGGTCGCGGTCGACCCGGCGACCGGCAGGCGCGGCTGGCGAAACCCGGTGCCGGGCGGCTCGTTCGGCACCTTGACGGACTCGACGGCGTGTTTCGTCGGCGGCGCCTACGTGTACGCGGGAACCTCGATCACCGCCGTCGACCCGCTCGGCGGCAGGCCGCGGTGGACCTTCAAGGCCACCCGCAACGGGTACGACGCCTTCGGCGCACCGGTCGCGAGCCCGGACGAGAAAACGGTGTACGTCACGTGCGCCATCGGCCTCGTCGCCCTCGACGCGGCGACCGGCGAACCGAAGTGGGCCACCGCCCCGCGGGACGGTTCGTTCACGGAGAGCGGCCCGGCTTCGGCCGGGATCCGGGTCGCGGACGGCAACGTGTACGTCGCCGACGACCGGGCGAACCTCTGGGCCGTGGACGCCGAGACCGGCGTGGGCCGGTGGAAGTACAGCGACCCCGTCCAGAACGCGGTCACCGTCCCGTTGACGGCGGTCGGCGGTGGCCGCGTGTGGGGCGCCAACGGCACCTCGCTGGTCGTCGTCGCCGCGAGTGGAGCCTAGTGCCGCGCCCGGCAACGTTTGCCGTTGCCGGGCGCGGCACCAGGGTCCGTCTTCGCTCCCGCGCCGAGCACCACGACGCGGGAGCGAAGACGGACCCTGGGCCGACCTCGACCGCGCAGGCCGTGCGACCTGCGCGGGCCCAGCCCGACACCGGAACCTCCGCCGGTGCCCGGGAGTTCACGAACACGAAGGTGATGGCGGCCGTCCATGGAACAGCTCGACGCCTCGGACCCGAAGCGGGTCGGCCCGTATGTCCTGCTCCTCCCGCTCGGTTCGGGCGGGATGGGCAAGGTCTATCTGGGCCGCTCCGCCGCGGGACGCGCCGTCGCGGTGAAGGTCATCCGCGCCGACTTCGCCGCCGACGACCACTTCCGGGACCGCTTCCGCGCCGAAGTGGCCGCCGCGCGGCGGGTGTCCGGTGCCTTCACCGCGCCGGTCGTGGACGCCGACCCGGACGGCGACCCGCCCTGGATGGCGACGGCGTTCGTCTCGGGCCTGTCGCTGCACGAAGCCGTCCACCGCCACGGCCCGCTGCCCGAGCCGTCGCTGCGCATGCTGCTGGCCGGGCTGTCCGAGGCGCTGGTCGGCATCCACGCGGCGGGCGTGGTGCACCGCGACCTCAAGCCGGGCAATGTCCTGCTGGCGCTCGACGGCCCGCATGTCATCGACTTCGGCATCGCCCGCGCACTGGACGGCACCTCCTTCACCCGGGAAGGCACCGTCGTGGGATCGCCGGGCTACATGTCGCCCGAACAGTCCCTGGGACGGCCGGTGACGACCGCGAGCGATCTGTTCTCGGTGGGCGCGACGATGTTGTACGCGGCGTCCGGGCAGCGACCGTTCGGCAGCGGCCCGCCCGCCGCCGTGCTCAGGCGCGTCGTCGGCGATCAGGCCGACGCCGCCGCGCTGCCGCCCTCCCTCCGGGAGATGGTGGCGGCCTGCCTGGACAAGGACCCCGCGCGGCGTCCGACGCCGCACGCGCTCATCGACTTCGTCAGCCGGGAAGGGGGCCATCAGCACACCCGGAGTTGGTTGCCGGACGCGGTGACGCGCGACGTCGGCCGCGCGGCCGACGTGCTGACCGGGCTGCCGGCTTCGTACGGCCCGACGAGCGAGCGGACGACCGGGCACCAGGCCGTATCCACGGTCACCCGGTCGACCACGGCGCCGGCCGAACAGCCCGCGCCGTCCGCTCCCGCGCCGCCCGGGATGCCCCCGCCGCACAGCCCGCCGGCACCGGTCCGGCGAGAGCCCTCGCGCAGGTGGCTGGTCCGCGGCCTCGCCGCGAGCGCGGCGGTGGCGGTCTCCGGCGGTACGGCGGCCGTCCTGCTGTCCGGGAACGACGGTTCGGGCAAAGAGGTGGTCGCGACGCCGACCGACTCCGCCTCCGGTTCCGCGTCGCCGCCCGCCGTCCCGGCACCGCCCCCGGTCGTCCCGCACCCGCCGCTGCCGGCGCCGACCGGCCGGAAGGGCGTCCTCGACGGGCCTGTGGCCGCCACCAAGTGGACGGCCAAGGCGGGTGGCCCGATATCCGACCTGGCCGTGTACGGGGGTGCGGTCATCGCCACCGGCAAGAACGGCCGGGACGCGTTCGACACCCTCGCGGGCAGACCGCGGTGGACTCTGCCCCTGGTCGTGGATTGGACCGGCCACGGTTTCGCTGCCGGAGACGACCAGGTGGTCTACCTCACCGGCACCGGAACCACCTCCCGGCGGTACGTGCTGAGCGCTGTCCGACCCGGCACCGGAACGGAGTTGTGGACTCTCCCGATCCCGCGTCGCGAGTGGGTCCCCCTCGGCGTGTCCGGCGTCGTCGACGGCATCGCCTTCGTCACCGGCTCGGCGGGCGGCGGTTCCGAGGCGCCGTACTCCAGGTTCGTGTGGGCCGTGGACCTCCGGACCCGGACCGGTGTGTGGGAGACCGTCGGCGCGGACATCGCCGGGTTGTTCGTCCCCCCGCGCGGCCCGAATCTGCTCCTGCACGGCGACGGCGAGCAGGGCCCCGACGGGCGGCTCATGATGCTCGACTCGGCGCGCCGGGGCGCACGCGGCTGGACCAAGCCGCTGCCGCCGGTGTCGACGCCGGGGTACGTCGCCCCCTCCCGGCAACGGGTCCCCGTCTGCTGGGCGGGCGGCGGCTTCGTCTACTGCGCGGATCGGGTCCACCTCGTCGAACCGGACAGCGGAAGGCAGGTGTGGGCCTTCCCCGCCACCGCGGCCGCCGGCGAGACCTTCACGGACGTCACCTCGGACACCGACGGCACGGCGGTCTTCGCCACCACCCACGCCACGCTCTATTGCCTCGATGCAAAGACGGGAGGACTGCGCTGGCGCAGCTCGATACCCGGCGGGTCGACGAGGCCCCCGGAGTCGGGGACGGGAGAGGTCTGGGTTCGCCACGATTTCGGCAACGTGTACGTCGCGGCCGGCACCGGAACACTGTGGGCGGTCGACGCGGCCACCGGCACGACCCGGTGGAAGCACCCGTTCCCGGTCCTGACCGGAGCCGGTGTCACCCCGGTCCTGGCGGCGGGCGCGGGCACGGTGTTCGTCGCACACGGATTCCAGCTCACCGCGATCGACGCGGGCGGGTGATCGCCGATGAGCACCCGCGTCGGGCCCGCCCTGCCGGGGGCGATCTCCCGCCGCCGGCCCACCCGGCGTCCCCCGGGGAGCGATGAGGGCCGCCGTCCACCACCGGCCGGTGCGGTGCCCCGTTATGTTTCACGGCGAGCGTGTCGACGCGGGAACCGAACGTCGGGCGCCGGCGTCACATCACCATGGCCGAGTCGAATGAGCGACCACCCACCGCACGGACGACCTACGTCGTCATCGCCGCGCTGATCGCCGCCGTCTGCATCGGGGTCGGGCTGTGGTTCCTGCTCGCACGCGGTGACGACGACGAGCCGACGGCGGGAGAACCGATCCGGACGGCGTCCGAGACACCGATCACCCCACCGGTCACCACTCCCGTCGTCCCGACCGTCACCCCACCCGCCGCCACCCCCACCGGGATGCCGACCACCCCGAACACCACACCACCGGGCACCGGCGCCCCCGCCTCCCCCACCGACGGCCGCCTCGACACGCGGACCGTCTCCTTCGCCGACGCCCGCGGCCTCCCCAAGGTGTTCGCCGTCGCCGAATCGGCGAAACAGGACGCGGACGTCCTGGCCGGCGTGTTCGCCGGCAACCCGACCAAGCGCCCCGCGGAACCCGCCCCCGCAACCGACTTCGCCCGCAACGTGGTGGTCACCGTGACCGTCGACGCGGGCTGTCTCGACCCCGAGGGCGCCCGGCTGTACGCACACGGGAGCCGGCTCACCCTCGACGTGCGCCTCCCCGACCGCAGTGCCCCGCCGGAATGCCTCGCTCCCTACACCCGGCTCGCCCGCTTCGAGGTGCCGCGCACATCGATGCCGCCCCGACCGGTCCTCGACGGCAGCCCGCCGGCCATCCCGACCGCGAACCCCCGCCCGTGACAAGGACGTTGTGCCCTCCACACCGGCCGCGACCCGAAACGCGAAACGCCGCCGAGGCACTCGCCGGCACCCTCGATGCGGGCGCGAGCCGGGCACTGGTTGACTGAATGCGTGAGAACTGACCTTTGGCAGGTGGGCGGAGTCGACCTCGACGGCTACCTCGCGCGGCTCGGCGTTCCGGCGCGGGCACCGGCGCGGAAGGCGCTGGACGAGTTGCACGAGGCGCACGTCCGGACGTTCACGTTCGACAACATCGACGTGTTCCTCGGGCAGCCCGGCGGAGTGGACCTGGCGGCCGTGCAGGAGAAGTTCGTGGGCCGGGGTCGGGGCGGCTACTGCTTCGAGCACTCGACGCTCTTCGCGGCCGTGTTGGAGCGGCTGGGCTACGACGTCCGTCGCCGTCTCGGGCGCGTCGGCGATCCGGCGGACGGCAGCCTCCAGGGCCGGACCCACATGGTCGTCGAGGTCGTGCTGGACGGGCAGCGGCTGCTGTGCGACCCGGGATTCGGGATGAGCGTGCTGCGCCCGATCCCGTTGACGCACGGCACCCAGGACGACCACCTCGGTTGGCGCTACCGGATCGACCACACCGACGACGGTTGGCAGATGCGTCGTTGGCGCGACAACGGCTGGCTGATGATGCACACCACCGACGAACTGGGCGTGCTGCCCGTCGACGTGGAGATCGGTCACCACTACACGAGCACCCACCCGACGTCCCACTTCAAGCGCACGCTGATGGTCACCCGCCACCTGCCCGACCGGCACGTCACCGTCACGCACGCCGCACTCACGATCCGCCGGGCCGATGCGCCCACCGAGCACCGCCTCCTCCGCGACGGCGAACTCGCCCACTGGCTGCGCGTCCTGGAGGTCCCGCTCACGCCGGACGAGGAACAACGCCTCCTCGAACGAGCCGCCGAGGCAGCCACGGCACAGGCGTGAACGCACCGCATGCCCCGATGCCCGGCCCGCCTCCGGGCAGCGTTCGGCGGATCACGGCCGGCGCCGGAGTCCCCGCGGGCGCCGGGGCGTTGCCGGTGTAGGGGTTACCCCGGCAACGCCCCGGCCGCGGTGTTACCGGGTGGACCGGGGGGATGCCGATGGTGGGGTCGGTGAGGCCGGGATCGAGGAGAGTTCGTCGGTGAGGTCGTCCAGGCCCAGCGAGCCCTGGGACAGGGCTGCCATGTGCCAGGACTTCAGGTCGAAGGCGGCACCCTGGGCGCGGCGGGCGTTCTCGCGGCCCAGCAGCCAGGCGCGTTCGCCGAGCTTGTAGCCGATGGCCTGGCCGGGGATGGTCAGATAGCGGGTGAGCTCGCTCTCGACGAAGTCGGCGGGGCGGCTGCTGTGCGCGGCGAAGAACTCCTGTGCCAGGTCGGGGGTCCAGCGCTCGCCGGGATGGAACGGGGAGTCCGCGGGGATCTCCAGCTCCAGGTGCATGCCGATGTCGACGATGACACGGGTGGCCCGCATCATCTGGGCATCCAGGTAGCCCAGGCGCTGCTCGGCGTCGGTGAGGAAGCCGAGTTCGTCCATCAGGCGTTCGGCGTACAGGGCCCAGCCCTCGGCATTGGCGCTCACCACACCGACCGTGGCCTGGTAGCGGGACAGGTCGCCGGCGATGTGGGTCCACTGCGCGAGCTGGAGGTGGTGGCCGGGGACGCCCTCGTGGTACCAGGTCGACACCAGGTCGTAGACCGGGAAGCGGGTGCGGCCCATCGTCGGCAGCCACGTGCGGCCCGGACGGGTGAAGTCCTCCGACGGCTGCGTGTAGTACGGCGCGGCGGCGCTCCCGGGCGGGGCGATGCACGACTCGACCCTGCGTACCCGCTCGGCGAGTTCGAAGTGGGTGCCGTCGAGGTGGTCGATCGCCTGGTCCATCAGGGTTTGCAGCCATGCCCGTACCTCGTCGACGCCCTCGATGTGGGTGCCGTGTTCGTCGAGGTGGGCGAGTGCGACCCAGGGCGTCTCGGCGCCGGGGAGGATCTTCTCGGCCTCCTCGCGCATCTCGCCGAGGATGCGGTGGAACTCCGCCCAGCCGTACGCGTACGCCTCGTCCAGGTCGAAGTCCGTGCCGTTGAAGAAGCGCGACCAGCACGCGTACCGCTCGCGCCCGACGGTGTCGGGGGCGTCCGCGACGGCGGGGGCGTACACGTCGCGCATCCAGTCGCGCAGTGCCGCGACGGCGGCGGTGGCGGCGCGTCCGGCCTCGTCGAGTTCGGTACGCAGGGTGTCCGGGCCGTCGGCGGCGAAGTCCTCGAACCAGCCGCGGCCGTTGCCGGTGTCGGCCCACTCGCCGAGCTGGGTGATGCATGTCGCGGTCGGGCGCGGCCCCGCGTACAACTTGCGCTCCAGGCCGAGGGCGAGCGACGCGCGATAGCCGTCGAGCGCGTCCGGCACCGCACGCAGCCGCTCCGCGATCGCAGCCCAGTCCTCGACGGTCTCCGCGGGCGTCACGGAGAACACCTCGCGGACGTCGTGCAGCGGCGTGCCGAGATTGCCGACGGCACGCAGGCCCTCGTCGGCATCGTGCACCGCGAGTTCCGCGGTCAACCGCTCGCGGAGCAGTCGGGCGCAGCGCCGCTCGATGTCGCCGTCCGCGCCCGGCTGCTGCTCGGCTCGGGCAAGCTCGGCGAGGGTGGCCCGCGCGAGGTCGGCGCGCGCCTCCCGTCCGGCCGGGGAGAGGTCGGGCAGCTTGGCGGAGCTCTCCGGGACGCCGAGGTAGGTTCCGATGATCGGGTCGAGGGCGATGAGCTCGTCGACGTACAGGTCGGCTAGCCGACGGGGCAGCGGGGCGTTCGTGTCTGACATGTGGACATCCTCGTACGACGACGGTGTCGGCGTCACTCGGGTTGGCGCCTCACGTCCTTCCTCGTCACGCGGGAGCCTTGCTCGATCGGTCCCGCGGGGTGTGCCCCGGGGCCGGGCCGTTCGCTGACCGGTTCGGGTTATCGGGGGCGTTCTCGGGGCGTTCTCGGGGGCGTTTTGCGACTTTCGGAACGAGCAGGCGCAGTGGTGGTGTCGCGGCGATGGCGTGCCGAATTCTTCCGATTGTCAGGGTGCGAGTGGGAGTTGGTCGCCGGTGGCGCCGGCTTCCAGCGTTGCGTAGTCGGGGTGGTTCAGGCGGTGGTGGACGTAGATCTGGTCGGCCCAGGGTGGGTCGAAGGGGGTGAAGGCGCGCAGGCCCAGGACTCGGCCGATCGCTCGGTCCGGATGGGCGGTGTTGAAGTCGGCGATCGCGGCGGCCTCGCCGATGTGCTCGACGGTGCCCGGGAGGTCGTCGAGGTAGCAGGTGACCCGGGGCAGCAGGTGTTCGTGGCCGGGGCGGCGGAAGAGTTCCAGTGCGGTTGTCGTCGAGGTGTAGTGGTCCAGGTCCAGGGCGACGAACCCGACCGGGTGATCGCGCAGTTCGTTCGCATGGGTGTCGAGGTGGTCGGGCAGTGTGTGGGCGAGGTCGCCGATCACCAGCTCCGCCTCGCCCAGCCGGGCGCGCAGGCGGTCGTGGTCCATGGCGTAGAAGCCGGGGCCGAACAGGTAGGGCAGATCCCGGGGATCCCTGGCCGGCGGCATGCCCACTCCGCCGTCGAAGCCGACCACCCGCACCGTGACGCCCGTCGCGGCGGCGTAGTAGCGGGCGTGCTCGGCCAGCGCCAGCAGCCCGTTGCCGCCGGCCACCCCGAACTCCACCACCGTCACGCCGCGATGCCCCAGGCGCGCGGCCGATTCGGTGGCCCGGCGCACGCCGTAGGCGTAGTGGGCTCGTTCCACCAGCCCGAACCGGTATGCCGTCGCCGACCCGACACCGGGCAGCCGCCGAATCAACCGGTTCCGGGCCGCATGGCGGGTGCCGGACTTGGACCAGTCCCACACCACGTCGGCCCACCCACCCGAGGGCCGACGACCGAAGGGATGACCCTTCTGGGAACTCGTATGTGAACCCCTGCGCGTCATGGGCTCTCTCCCTCGGCACGACGGACGGGCGGACGGGCGGACGGGCGGACGACTGGGCGACTGGGCGACTGGGCGACTGGGCGACCGACCCTCCCCATGATCGGTGAGCCCTCGGCCGCACGCGCACACCCCGCACCGGCCGGTCGGGTGCATTTCGGAACGTTGGGAACTGGTTCGTGGGTGTTCAGGTGGGGGGCGTCTGGCGGACACAGTTCTGCGTCATGGTCTTGGCGTTCGGACACATCGGTTCAGGATCGGCGCGGTTGAGGAGTTCGGTGGGTATGAGGCTGGTCGCGAAGGGTTTGCGGGCGGTATGGCGAGGAGCGTCGGTCGGCGCGGTCTGTGTCGCGCTGTGTGCCGGCGGCGGACTCGCGGGTACCGCGCACGCGGCGGAGACTGCGGGTGCCGAGGGCGCGGGGGCGGCGTTCCCGTCCGCGGTCGCCGGGTGGAAGCCGGTCGGAAAGTACGAGATCGACGCACAGTCCCAGGCCCAGGGGTTGGCCGGCGTGCGACCGCACGGCGGGAAGCCCTACACGTACTACGCCGGGAACACCTCGATTCCGGCGGACGTGCGGGCGCGTGGCTGGGGGCACATCGGTGACCCGGACTCCTCGCGCGGCTACGTGTTCGATGCCTATCAGGGCGGTGGGGACGCGACCGCGAAGATGTTCCGGGTGACCACACCGGCGGGCGACGCCTACGAGTACGTACACCCGTTGGCTGCGGGTGAGGCGATGAACAACTCCTTCGCTGCGGTTTCCCCCGACTCTCGTTGGCTCGTCTCCGGCGAGTGGGACACGATGAATCGGCTGCTCGTCTTCCCCACGCCGATGCTGAACGGGGCCACGCCGCAGACCGGCGGCACCCTCCCGCTTGCCGCGACCATCGAGCTGGACCGGCCGGTCAAGGACATCCAGGGCTGCACGTTTCTGGACGCGAAGCGGTTGGTGTGTGCGTCGGACGACTCCGACGCGAAGTTGTTCCCCGTGGCCAAGCCGCTGCTGCAGATCGAGTTGAAGAAGGCACTGAACGGCAAGACGGTGACCGGGCATGTCACTTCGCTCGGCGCGCTGCCCCTGCTCAGCGCATGTCCCGGCGCTCCGGCCGACTTCGAGACCGAGGGCGACGACTACGACCGGCGTACGGGTGTCCTGCGGGTGGAGATGATCCCGCCGCGTGATTGTGCGGCGCGCGCCACCGTGTACGAGTTCGAGCGCAAGCGCTGATTCGGTCCGCCCACGCGGAGGCCGCGAACGCGCACTCGGCGTGGGCGGGTTCGGCGTGGGCGGGTTCGGCGTGAGAGGGGCATACGGCAAAAACGGCTCCCGGACGGTGCGGTTCCCCGGCGCTGCGGCGGTCGGGTCGGCTTCGGTGGCGGCTACGAGGTGTCGGCGCGCGGCGTGTCGGCGCGCGGGGTGTCGGCGCGGGCGAGGGTGATGGCTTCCACCGGGCACAGCGCGGCGGCGTCTTCGGCCCGGGCGGTCGGAGGCGGGGCGTCGGAGCGTACCCGGGCCCGGCCGTCGGCGCCCTGCGCGAAGTGGGTGGGGGCCGTGGCCGCGCAGATGCCCGAGGCGATGCACAAGTCGAGGTCGATCTCGATGTGCCCGTGGGTGGGGCCCGGGGCGGGCGTGTTCGGGGGCGGAACCGGGGGCATCGGGGTGGGCATCGGCGTCACCAGGTGACCGGGAGGGTTCGGGGGGCTCGGGTCTTCAGGCCGGTCTTCCAGGTGACGGGTGCTGCCGGGCGCAGGGTCGGGAAGCGGCGGGTCAGCGCGATGAGGGCTTCCTGGAGTTGCACGCGGGCGAGTTGGGCGCCCACGCAGTGGTGCACTCCGTGACCGAAGCCCAGGTGGGGGTTGGGGGTTCGGGTGAGGTCCAGGTTTTCGGGCGCGTCGAAGACCGATTCGTCGTGGTTGGCGGACGAGTTGATCGCCATCACCGCGTCGCCCTCGGCGATCTCGACGCCGGCGAGGGTCAGTGGTTCGGTCGCCACGCGAAGATTGGCCTGGACGTTGGTCTGCGCGTAGCGCAGGAGTTCCTCGGTGGCCGTGGGGATGGTTTCGGGCCTGTCGAGGATGTGCCGGTAGCGCTCGGGGGCGTCCATGAGCAGGTGGATCATGCCGGACAGGCGGTCGGACGTGGTGCCGTAGCCGCCGGCGAGCAGGACGACGCAGAAGGAGATCAGTTCGTCCTCGGTGAGGCGGTCCTCGTCGTCGCGGGCGGAGATCAGGACGCTGAGCATGTCGTCGGCCGGGTGTCGGCGCTTGTCGGCGATCAGGTCGGCCATGTAGCCGGTCATCTCGGCGACCGCGTGGGTGACGGCGGCGTCGGGGATCGCGGTGAGGCTGCGCAGCGCGTCGCACCAGGCATCCAGCCGGTCGCCGTCGCGCCGCGGGGTGCCGAGGAGGTCGCAGATGACGGCCAGTGGCAGGGGTCGGGTGAACAGGGGCACCAGATCCGCCGGGCGACCGTGCGCGGTGACCGTGTCGAGCAGGCCGTCGACCAGGCGGGCGATGTCGTGTCGCATGGCCTCGGCGCGGCGGGCGGTGAAGGCGGCGGCCACGAGCTTGCGCAGCCGGGTGTGTTCGGGCGGGTCGGCGGCCAGGATCGAGTCGGCCAGCGTGGGGACGTCGGCCATCCGCGGGCCGCTCCCCCGGGTGGCGCGGGTGCGGCTGAAGCGCGGGTCGCCCAGAACGAGGCGCACGTCCGCGTAGCGGGTGACCAGCCAGGCCCGGTCACCGCTGGGGAGTCGGATCCGGGCGCATGGGGCGTCCCGGCGCAGGGCGGCGAACTCGGGGATGGGGTCGAGCCCGTCGCGGTGTGGGAAGGGGAAGACCTGGCCGGGGGCGGGGTGGGTGGGTGCCTCGGAGGTGGGATCGCCGCCGGAGACGACGGGCGACTGCGTTCGCGGTGGCGACATCGAGTCGTCCCCGGAGGCGGCGGTCGCCCGCGTTCCCCGTTCGGGATTCGGCTCGCCGCCGGAGGTACCGCTCGCCCGCGTTCGCGTCGGCGAGGTCGGGTCGCCGCCGCGGGTGGCGGTGGGGGTGCGGGGGTCGTCGGGGGCCGGGTGGGTCACGGTTGCTCCGGGGTGGCGGGTTCGTAGACGGAGACGTGGTAGGTGCTGTCCCGGGTGAAGGGGGCGCCCGCCCAGGAGCCCAGGCGTTGCTTGAGCCGCAGGCCCGCTCGGTGGGCCAGCAGGTCGAGTTCGCCGGGGGATGCGTAGTGGAACGAGACGCGCAGGTGGCGGGTGCGGTCGGCCTCGTGGATGAGGTAGTGCGAGTGGTACGTCTGGGTGGACGGGTCGATCCGGCGGTGGCACAGGATGAGGTGTTCGTCGGTTCCGGCGACGACCTCGGGGATGCCGGATGCGGCGGCGACCGCGAGGGCTTCGGGAAGGTGGGCGTCGAACACGAAGACTCCGTGCGGTTGTTGCAGGCGGTCCCTGGCGGCGGCGAGGCAGCGCTGTTGGGCTCGGCTGTCGGGGAGTTCGAAGAAGGTGCCGCCGGCGAGGTAGATCAGGGAGAACGGGCCGGGTGCGGCCACATGGACGAAGTCGCCCGTGGTGACCGTGATTTCGGCTCCGCCCGGCTTGCCGCGCAGATGCCGGATCATCGCTTCGGAGGCGTCGATGCCGTGCACGCGCAGGCCGCGTTCGGCGAGCGGTAGGGCGATGCGGCCGGTGCCGATGCCGAGTTCGAGTACCGGTCCGGAGCCGGCGAGGTCGGCAAGGGCCTGCACGGTGGCGCCGGTGATCCCGGGTTTGCCGAACCACCGGTCGTAGTCCGCCGCATGGGTGTCGGCGTAGCCCGGGCCGGTCGGCTCCGCGGCGCCCGCGGATCGCAGCTCGGCGCCGCCGCCGGGGTCGGGCGGCGCGTCGGCCGGGCGGGTGGGCGGACTGTCGGTCCTGGGCATGGCGGCTCCTCGGCTCGCGGCGGATCGGGGTCGGGGGACGGGGATCGCAGGTCCGGGGTGGGCGTCGGCTCAGCCGAACGGGTGTGGGGCCGACGTCTTCCGTGGGTGCCGTTCGGGCGCCGGCCCGGTGGGCAGGGCGCCCGCACCCGGGGCGATGGCCCGGATGACGGTGCTGCCGAGAGTGCGGGCGGGGCCTGCCGTGGTGTCCACGAGGATGACGTCACGGTCGGTGTGGGCGGCGAGTGCGGTGAGCCCGGGTCGATTCGCCGGCACCGTCGCGGCGTCGGCGGTCGCGTGCCCGGCAGGCCGCTGCGGCGGTGTGGGGACCCCGTGGGCGTCGTGGGTGCGGCTTGTCCACAGGGTCAGGCTGTCCTGACGGTGGTAGGCCCACAGGGCGTGTTGTACGGCCGTCCGTGGCGGGTGACTCCCCCACCCGCGGGCCCAGGTGTCCACGGCCACCGGGCTGCTCATGCTCCAGCGCACCATGAGGGCCTCGTAGGCCGCCTTCTCGATCAGCGGCGGGATGGCGGTGTCGGGGCCGCAGCGGGCTCCGAAGGTCTGGCCGGTGCCGTCGGGGGCGTGCAGGCAGACCACGACGCAGCGGGTACCGGGGGTGGCCGGGACGTCCAGGACGCTCGCGGTGACGTCGAGTTCGGTCAGGAGCTTGGCCAGGGGGTCGGGTGGCTCGCCGGTGGGCAGCGAGGCGGGGGCCGGCGAAAGGCCGTACCAGCTGCGGCGGATCAGGTCGCGTTCGAGGACTTCCCAGGCGGCGTGGTCCGCGGCGGCCTGTGGGTCGGGGTGCGCGGCGAGGCCGGTCGAGCCGACGCCCGGGCCCGGGTCGCAGCCCGTGGGCGGGCGATGGTGCAGGAAGACCGCGCCGGCGGGCACATGGATCTCGGCGTCGGTGTGCGCGTGGCGCCCGAGCACCCACAGCCGTCGGGTGCTGCGGGCGATGTCCGGGGGCGTGGTGGGCGCGAAACCGTCGGGGGTCGCGGCGGCGGGGTCGAGTGCGGGGATGCCGCGCCGGCGCAGCTCGGCGTAGCCGGCCACCAGCGCCGCGTCGTTCGCCTCGGCCTCGCGGCCGGCCAGGATGTTGCCGACGCGCTCCAGGAGTTCGCCGCGGGCGCTCGTCACCACCTGTTCGCGGCTATGTCCCGCGGCGCTGCCGACGACGACCGGTCGTTCGCCGGCCGCGCAGACGGCGTCGAATTGCGGCGAGCGGGCGGCGATGCGCGCGATGACGATGTCGGGCCCGCGGTCGTAGGGGCTGAACACCTGCGGGTCCCACCCGGGCGCGGGCATCACGCGTGCGTCCGGGCGACGTCGGCGGCCTGTTCCAGGACGGACAGCCCGTGCTCGGTGAGCGCGCAGCGGTGCTCGCGCAGGGTACCCACGGCGTCGATCGCGGAGCGGGCGAGCAGGTCGTGCCGGGATCGCACGGCGTCGGCCGCCTCCGTCGGGGTCGCCGCCGGACCCGCGTCCAGCAGCCGCCGGTACAGCAGCACGCTCCGGGCCAGCACGACCGCCTGTTGGAACAGGCCGGTGAGCGGCCGCGGATCGGCGCGCAGCGGGGTGGCGACGAGTGGGCCGTCGTCTTCGGCGAGGCGACGCAGGAAGGGCTCGGCGGCGACGGTCGCGGCGTTGCAGCGGGTGTGCGTTCCCTCGTGGACGAGGGCCTCGGCCAATCGGATCGGGCCGGGCAGCCCGTGGGCGCTTCGATCCAGCCGGTCGCGTCGGATGAACACCGCGCCGTGCACGCCGAAGTCGGTGAAGCCGTCGATCGCCGCGCCGTCCAACAGCGCGATCTGCACCAGGATTTCGCCGAGTTCCGCGCTTGCCTCGGGCCAGACCTCGGCCAGCAGGCGGGTGGTCTCGCGGACCGTGTCGGTGTCCGCGTCGCGCCAGGCGACCACGGTCGAGGCGGGTGCGGTCGTGGTGTCGTCGTCCCGCTTCGGAATGGCCTTCAGGGCCCGGGCCACGCTGCGTTGCAGATGCGCCCGCGGGGCCACGAGGTCGACGGGCCAGGCGAGTTCGGGGGGCGGGTCGGCGATGTCGGCTCTGGCGCGTTCGAGCATGCGACCCAGCGCTTCCAGGCGTTGTGGGTCGGGTGGTTCGGCGTGCAGGACTCGCTGGGCGACGT
The DNA here is from genome assembly GCF_042956465.1 of Embleya sp. NPDC008237. Classification (NCBI taxonomy): domain Bacteria; kingdom Bacillati; phylum Actinomycetota; class Actinomycetes; order Kitasatosporales; family Streptomycetaceae; genus Embleya; species Embleya sp. NPDC008237. The sequence continues at coordinate 73,971 of NZ_JBIBGL010000019.1, read as the reverse complement.
GGGCCGTCTCGATGACGGCCGGGTGTGTCGATTCCCGCGGCGTGATGGTCAGGTCGGCTCGGGCCAGGATCGTTTGCGTCATGCGCGCCAGGACCGCGCGTTCCTCGGCGCTTTGCCCGGCATCTGGTTCCACTCGCATGGCGAGTACCTCTCGTGATCCCGATGCGGGGTGTACGACGGGCCGGATCTTCCGGCCCGTCGTACACGGTGACGTCGCCTCAGCTGGGAAGGTCGATCATCAAGGCCAGCTCGGGCAGTTCTTCTTCCGGGACAAGTTCGATGTCGTCGTGCATATCGGACTCCCTTCGGATCGCCGGTTCCCCCGCCGTCGACGAGGACGACCGGAAGCGCCATCGTGGGCGCGCAACGACGATCGGCACAAGGAGTAGCCGACGGTTGCGCTCCGTGGGGAGCCGAGTCGGTACAGCCGGAAACGCCCTTGTATTTCGCGCGGATGACCCCGCTTCGTCCCGAACCGAGCGGGCCGGCAGCCGTTTTGGCGGGAGGCGCGAATGCCGGCCACATCCGCCGCGGCATGTCAACAGCTCATCCGGACCGCCGAGGTGCCGTGCGTCGGACAAACAATGGCCGGAAACAACGAGGCAAGTTCTGCCCGGCGAGGCAAATGCCGCGGGAGAGCCACGAACGACGGCACGGTTCGGCGCCTCGGGGGTGGCGGGTCGGGCCCGAGCGGTGGGTTCCGTCCGCTGCCGCGACACCCGGATCCGGACGTTCTGGGGTTCCCGCATCCGGGGCGGGCGAGTCCGGTGTCCCGCCCCGCGGTCCGGGTCGGGCACCGGTCTTCGCTCGCCCCGCGAGATGCCCCGGGCGGGTGGTGTCGACCGGTTCTCGCCGTTGTCCGCGCGTCACTCTTGGCAACACGGTGATCACCGGTGATGATGTCCCGGCGTCGCCGCCCCGGGCGCACGCCGGCACCGCCGGATCACCGCCGCCCAGGACGAGGAGACGCCGATGAGCCCCGCCCGCATCGCACCGACCCGAACGATTCCCGATGCCCGGCGCGGGTTGTGCCCGCCGGCTCCGGTACAGGGCTGAGGGCGGCATGCGCATCGCCTACCTGCACGGCGGCAGCATCCCCTCCTACTGGGCCAACAACGTCCATGTCATGCGCATGTGCGACGCGTTCGCCTCGGCCGGGCACGACATCACCCTCTACGCCGCCCCCGGCACCTATCCGGCCGACGACGCGTACGCGTACTACGGGGTCCGCCACCGCTTCCCCATCCGTACCGTCGCGGCGCCGGACCACTCCCCCGCCGGATACCGGCAGCGCGCCGAGCGGGTGCGGGAGTCGCTCATCCGCGACGGCGTTCCGGATCTGATCTTCGGGCGCGATCCGTACTGCCTCGCCGTGGCCGCCGACGTGGCGCCGTTCGTGTACGAGGTGCACCAGATCCGGACGGACCTCTCCCCGCCCGAGACCGAGCAACGGCTGCTCGCCGAGCCCCGGTTGGCCCGCGTCGTGGTGATCACGCACGCGCTCGCCCAGGATCTGTGTGCGACCTACCCGCAGCTGGATCCGGCGGCCGTGCTGGTCGCGCCCGACTGCGCCGACCCGCCCCGCCCCGCGACCGAGCCGGTGCGGCTGCCGGGCCGGGCGGGGGTGCCCCGGGTCGGCTACGTCGGGCATCTGTACGACGGGCGCGGCATCGATCTGATCCTCGACCTCGCCGAGCGGCTCCCGGGCCTGGACTTCCACCTGGTCGGCGGCACACCCGAGGACCGGGATCGATGGGAGCAGCCGTGTGCCCTTGCCAACGTGTATTTCCACGGGCATCGACCGCCTGCGGAACTACCCGGCTATTTCCCGCAGTTCGATGTGGTCCTGGCGCCGTACGAGGAGAAGGTGTATCTCACCGGCAGGCTCGGTGAGACCGGCCGGTGGACGTCTCCGATGAAGTTGTTCGAGTACATGTCCCACGGGCGGGCGATCGTCGTCTCCGACCTGCCGGTCCTGCACGAGGTGATGACGGATCGGGTGAACTGCCTGATCCGCCCGCCCGCGGATCCGCCCGCGTGGGCGGACGCCGTCCTCGAACTGGTGGGCGACGACGAGTTGCGTCGCTCGCTCGGCGACGAGGCGCGGCGGCAGGTCCTGGACCGCTACACGTGGCGTCGGCGCGCCGACGTGGTGTTGGCGGGCCTGGATCCGTCGCGGGTGGTGGGCGGCGCGGGGCCGGCATGACGCGGTGGTGCCGGTGCCGCGGCTACCACTTGGTGGTGCGCAGGACCTCCGCGGTTTCCGGGTCGGCCGGGTAGAAGGACTCGATGGCCAGCTCGGCGACGGTGATGTCCAGCGGGGTGCCGAAGGTGGCCATGGTGCTGAAGAAGGTGAGGATGCGGCCGTCGTGATGCAGGCGGAGCGGGATGGCGATGTCGCCGGGGCCGGGGAGTTCGACCTTGGGCTCCGGCTGGTCGCAGGGGTAGCCGACGAGTTCGTCGTAGAGCTTGATGATGTCCGGATCGGCGGTCATCGTCACCTGCTGGCGCAACCTGCTGAGCAGGTGGGCGCGCCATTCGCCGAGGTTGGCGATCAGCGGGGCCAGGCCCTGCGGGTGCAGGCTCAGGCGGAGCAGGTTGACCGGCTCGCGCAGCAGTTCGTCCGAGACGCCGATGCGAAAGAGCAGGGCGGGCTCGTTGGCTTCCACCCGGTTCCAGTATCGGTCCAGGACCACGGCCGGGAACGGCTCGTGCGCGGCGAGCACTTGGCGCAGCATGGCTCGCACGGCCGCCATGTGCGGGGCCTCCAGGCTGGTCTCGTGGTAGACGGGGGCATAACCGGCGGCGAGTAACAACGGGTTGCGTTCGCGCAGTTCCAGGCCCAGGGCCTCGGCCAGGCGCAGCACGATGTCCCGGCTGGGGCCGGAGCGGCCGTTCTCGATGAAGCTCAGGTGGCGCGGGGAGATCTCCGCCTGGGTGGCCAGTTCCAGTTGGCTCAGCAGACGACGTTTGCGCCACTGGCGCAGCAGGTCGCCGATGGGCTGTGTTTGGCGCGGGGTCGTGGTCACCGTCACTGGTCCCTACCTCGTCCTCCCGGCGGGCATCCTCCGGCCCGCCTGGCTCCATTGTCGATACCCGGGCGGCGGCGCGCATGGTGAACGGGGTATCGGGTGGCGCGGTGTGCGCCGGCGGGGAACGCGGTCCCGCGCGGGCGCGCGGGCACGGGCGCGGCCTCCGCCGCCCGGCCACCCCACTTGCGCGGTCCCGCGCGGGCGCGCAGGCACGGGCGCGGGGCATGGGCTGCCGGTGAGGTGGGTGGAGGACGGCCCCGGCGTGCGGTCTCGGGGGTCGACCGCGTGGCGGGGCCGTCGGTCCGGTGCGGCGGTGCGGCACCACCGGTCGATCACCAGGTGACGGGAAGTTCGTTGACGCCGTAGACCACTGTGTCGTAACGGAACGAGAGATCGGCGAGGTCGGCGCCCAGGCGCAGGTTCGGAAACCTGCGGAACAGCGCCGGCAGCGCGATCTCCATCTCCATCTTGGCCAGGGCCGCGCCCGGACAAAAGTGCGTGCCGTGTCCGAACGCGAGGTGGTGACGGGCGTCCCGGTCCGGGTCGAAGCGGGCCGCGTCGGTGAACACGCTGTCGTCGTGGTTCGCGGCGGAGATCGCGAAGACCACCGCGTGGCCCGGCCGGATCGGCACGCCGCCCAGGGTGGTTTCCCGCTTGGCGACCCGGACCTGGTTGTCCTGCGAGATCGACCAGTAGCGCAGGAGTTCGTCGATCACCTTGCCCAGCCGGCCGGGCTGTTCGAGCATGGGTTGGATCTGTTCCGGGTGCCGGAGCAGGGTCAAAACGCTCAACGCGATCTGGCTGGCCGTGGTCTCCGCGCCCGCGACCAGAAGCAGCAACACCATTGCCACGAGTTCGTCCCGCCCGAACTCGCCCTTGGCCACGTGCAAATGCACCAGGCGACTGATCAGATCGTCGGATGGTTCACGTTCCTTGTCCCGGACCAGCCCTTCCAGATATTCGGAAAGGGCGCCGAACGCGTCGACCGCATCCGCATTGCGTAGATCACATCGCGTCAGCGCCAGATTCTGTTCCTGGAAGGCGTCCAGATCGCGTTCCGGTACGCCGAGTATTCGGGCGATCATCAGCGCCGGAATGGGAAAGGCGAATGCGGGCAGCAGGTCCACCGGCTGCGGTTGTTCGGCCACGGTGTCCAGCAGGCCCTGCACGAGTTCGCGTACGGCCGGCCGATATCCGTCCACGGCCGTGTTGTTGAATTCCGGCATCACCATGCGCCGCACTCGGGTGTGTTCGGGCGGGTCCAGCCGCAGGAACGAGTGCAGCAGCGGGTCGGGCGGGAGCGGCAGGCGCAGCGGGAATCCCGGCAGCGTGATGTCGACGCTGAGCGAGGGGTTGAGCATGGCCGCGCGCATGTCCGCGTAGCGCGTCACGAGCCAGGCCAGGGTGCCGTCGTCCAGGCGCACCTGCCTGGGCGGTTCCTCGCGCAGCTCGGCGTACCGGTCGGGGGGCAGCAGCGGGCAGGATCGGGGCATCGGCCAGGTCGGGATCGTCGTGTCCTGGGTCGTGTCGGTCATCGTGCCTCCTCACGCGGAGAGTGGAGCCGATCGCACGGTTGCGGTGCGAACGGGGCGAGCCGAACGGGTGCGGTGGCGAACCCTCGGCCCGGTGGGGTGTGCTGCGCCACCGGGCCGAGGTCGATCAGCTCTCCTGTGCGGCGGGCCCGGGCAGGAGTTGGGCCAGGCCCGCCACCACGACGGTGAAGCCGGCCAGGACCGCCACGCTCCATTCGAAGGCGTGCGCGTAGGCGAGCGAGTGGCCGTCGCCCAGCACCCCGAAGAACACCACACCGATGGCGGACACGCCCAGCGCGTTGCCGCATTCCTGCGCGGTGGACAACACTCCGGCCGCGGCGGCGGCGTGGCTGGGTGAGACCCCGGCGAGCACGGTGGGCGTCACCGGGTTGATGAACAGCGCCATGCCCATGCCGGCCACGCACAGTCCGGGCATCACCCACGCCGAGGGTCCGTCGACGCCGATCCCGGCGACGGCGGCGAGCAGCAGGCCGTATCCTGCCGCGACCACCAGTGCGCCCAGGGTCAGCACGTGCTTGCCCAGTCGGACGCCCAGCACGGGTGCGGCGAACGCGGCCGGGACGTAGCCGATGCCCAGGGCTCCGAAGACCACGCCGGTGGTCAGCGGCGACAGGCCGTGGCCGTCCTGGAGGTAGAGCGCGAGCACGAGCATGAAGGAGGCCATCGCGGCGAAAAAGCCCAGGATGATCAGCACGCCGACGGAGAAGGCCCGTTCCCGGAACAGGGTCAGCGAGATCAGTGGTGCCTGGTCGCGCTGTTCGAGTCGGTGCTGGCGGACGGCGAACCCGGCCAGCAGCGGGACCGAGGCCGCCAGGCATGCCCACGACCACGCCGGCCAGCCCTGTTCGCGGCCCTCGACCAGCGGGAAGACGATGGCCAGGAGGCCGAGCGAGCCGAGCAGTGAGCCGAGCAGGTCCAGGCCGAGCCGACCGGAGCCGTGCGACTCGGGGATGAAGCGGCGCATCAGTACCAGTGAGGCCAGGCCGATCGGCACGTTGATCAGGAAGATGGTGCGCCAGCCCAGGCCACCGATGTCCAGGTGGATCAGCACCCCGCCGATGAATTGACCGAAGGTGGCGCCGATGCCCATCGACAGTGCGAACGCGGTGAACGCGCGCACGCGTTGCGGGCCGGTGAACGAGGTGTTCAGGATGGCCAGCATCTGCGGGGTCATCACGGCCGCGCCGACGCCCTGGAGCACCCGGGCGGCGATCAGTACGCCCGAGTCCGGTGCCAGGCCGCCGCCCAGCGAGGCGACCGTGAACAGCACCATGCCCAGGGCGAACATCCGGCGCCTGCCGTACAGATCGCCGAGTCGGCCGGCGGTGAGCATGCAGGCGGCGTAGGCGAGGCTGAACCCGGAGACGATGAACTCGACGGCTGCGGAGCTTGCGTGCAGGTCCGCGCGGGTGGACGGGATGGCCACGTTGACCACGAAGAAGTCCAACGTGATCATGAACATGCCGGAGACCACGATGAGCATGCGGATCAGGGCGTGCCGGTCCGCCTCCGGCTCGGCCGCCGGTACCGCGTCGGGCGCGGCGGTGCGGGTGTTTGCGTCGGTCGACATGGTCGAACTCCCGATCGAGGTGTCGTCGTTGCTTCCGGCCGCTTCGCCGCCGCCGGGAGCCGACGGCGCGGGGTCCGGCACGGGACGGGTGGTGCACCCGGGCCCGTGCCGGAATCGACCCGCGCCGCGAGGATCGACCGCACCCGATCCCGCGAGGTGGTCGCGGCGCGGCGGATGGCGAGTGCTCAGTCGGCCTGGTCGGCCTGCACCTTGTCGATGAACTGGTGGTCGCGGACCATCCGGCCGTTCGCGTCGAAGGTGACCACCTGCGTGCCGGTCATCGTCGGCTCGCCGCCGGCCGCCGGGACCACCTCCCACTGGTAGCGCACGGCCTCCTGGGTGGCGTCCACCCTGGCGACCCGGAACCCGAAGCCCTTCGGGACGAAGTTCTCGTACGCTTCCGTGACCGCCTCCTCGATGCCTTCACGGCCTCGATACACGGTGGCGGTGTTGCTGTAGACACAGTCCTCGGCCCACAGTTCGGCGATGTTCTTCCGCCGGATTTCGGCGTCCGGCTCCGCCCAGGTCGCGACGTACCTTTCCACGATCGCTTCGATCTCGCTCACATGCACTCCTCATACGATCACACGGGGATTTGAATACGAGGGCGTACGGGGGTTCGGCCTCGCGTGGGGCGGAAAACGCCCCGACGGCTCAAGCCTGGTACCGAAAGAGAGCCCGGTCGATTACCTCGGACGTAATAAATCCGCGTGGACCGGGCCGTCGGCTCGTGGGTTTTGCTCCGGCGTGCCGCCGCCGCGTCGCCTTCCGCGTCACCGCGCAGCCGCCGCGTCGTCACTTCGCCGATCCGAGCGTGCCGGCGGGCGAAGAGCCGGGTCCACTACCCGGGAGGTAATAAATCCGCGCGCCCGGAACCGACCGGGCCGGTTCGGCCGGGCGGAGCGCGGCGGCAATCACATCAGCCCTGGATCAGCCCGGCGTCAGCAACGGCTGTTTACCTGAGGCCGATGAATACCAGTCGACACCTGCGTGAGATGAGTCGGCGCGAGCGCCGAGACGCCCTGGAAGACCTCGTCGTGGCATACCTCAAGGAGATCCTGCTGATGGACGACAGTGAGGAACTGCCGCTCGACCAAGGCTACTTCGACCTCGGTCTGACCTCTCTTCGGCTCAACGACGTCAGGTCCCGGCTGGAGCGGTCACTGGACATCGGCATCGACGCCACCATCCTGTTCGGTCGCCCGACGGTGGAGCAGCTCGTCGCCTACCTGACCGACGTCCTGTCCGCACCGCCCGCCGAACCGATCATGCACTCGGCCGACTCGCGGCCGCCCGGCACGGAAACCAAGGAAACCAGTGATGTCGGATAGCCCGCGCACGAGCGACCGCCGATGGGAACCGGACGACGAGCCGATCGCGATCGTCGGCATCGGCCTGCGCCTGCCCGGCGGAGCCGAGTCCCCCGACGAGTTCGACGCGTTCCTGCGGGCCGGGCGGTCCGGCATCCGGACCATCCCGGAGGACCGCTGGGACGTTGCGGCCTTCAGTGCGCAGGAGCCGGACCAGAGGGGCAAGATCGGCACGCACAGCGGCGGTTTCCTGGACCGCCTGGACCTGTTCGACGCGCCGTTCTTCAACATCTCCCCCAAGGAGGCCCGCTACATCGATCCCCAGCAGCGCATGGTGTTGGAGACCGCGTGGCAGGCACTGGAACACGCCGGTATCGACCCCACGCCGCTGCGGCGCGGCGACGGCGGCGTCTACATGGGTGTCAGCTCGTTCGACTATGCGCTGCACATGGGCGCGTTGCCCTACGAGGAACTGGACGGGCACCTGGCGGCGGGTTGCACGATCTTCTCGATGTCCGGCCGGCTGTCCTACTTCCTGGGGTGGCGCGGCCCGAGCGTGTGTGTGGACACCGCGTGCTCGTCCTCGCTCAGCGCGCTGCACATGGCGGTACAGGCGCTGCGCAATCGCGAGTGCACGATCGCGCTGAGCGGCGGGGTCAACGCGGTGCACCACCCGAGTTTCATGGTGATGTTCTCGCACGGCCAGATGCTCGCGAGCGACGGACGCTGCAAGACGTTCGACGAATCGGCCGACGGCTATTCACGGGCCGAGGGCTGCGGCATCGTGGTGCTCAAGCGGCTGTCGGACGCCGAGCGCGACCACGACACCGTGCACGCGCTGATTCGCGGCACCGCGATCGGCCAGGACGGCGACAGTGCGGGTCTGACCGTGCCGCACGGCCCCGCGCAGGAGCAGGTGATCCGCACCGCGCTGGCGGCGGCCCGACTGACGCCCGCCGACATCCAGTACGTGGAGGCGCACGGCACCGGCACCCCGCTCGGCGACCCGATCGAACTGGGCGCCATCAACGCCGTGTTCGCCGACTCGCACAGCGCGCGGGCGCCGCTGGTGGTCGGCTCGGCGAAGACCAACATCGGGCACCTGGAGCCGGCCTCCGGCATCGTCGGGGTGATCAAGACCGTCCTGCAACTGCGTTCGGCCACCATCTACCCGCACCTGAACTTCACCGAGCCCGCGCGCCGCATCCCGTGGGACCTGTATCCGATCAGCGTCCCCACCGAGTGCCTGCCCTGGCGGGCGCCGATCCGGCGCGCGGTGGTCAACAGCTTCGGCTTCGCCGGCACCATCGCGGCCACCGTGCTGGAACAGGCCCCGGAGCCGTCCGCCGCACCGTTCCCCGAACCCGCCCCGTCCACGGCCGTGTTCACCCTGTCCGGCAAGAACGCCGCCGGATTGCGCCGCCAGGCCCGGAGCTACCGGGAGTTCCTGGACCGCACCCCGGAACCGGACCTCGGCCGGTTGTGCCACGCCGCCAACGTGGGCCGGGCCCACCTGGGCCACCGGCTGGCCGGCGTCGTCAAAAGCCGCGCCGACCTGGTCAAGCTCCTGGACGCGGCGATCGAGCCGGACGATCGGCCCGCCGCCGCACCGGTACGCAAGGTCGCCTTCCTGTTCGGCGGCCAGGGCGCCCAGTATCCGGGCATGGGCGCCGCCCTGTACGAGCGGTTCCCGGTGTTCCGCGAGTACTTGGACGAGTGCGAGTCGCGGTTCGCCCCGCACCTGGCCGAGTCGATCCGGGACCTGATCCTGGGTCGGGCCCGGGACGACACGCTGCTGGATCGCACCGGGTACACCCAACCCGCCCTGTTCGCCTTCGAGTACGCGCTCGCCCGGTTGTGGATCTCCTGGGGTGTCCAGCCCAACGTGCTGATCGGGCACAGCATCGGTGAGGTCGCCGCGGCCGCGGTGGCCGGCCTGTTCTCGCTCCCGGACGCGGTGACGCTGGTGGCCGCGCGCGCCCGGCTGATGCAGTCGGTCCGCAAGCCCGGCGGGATGGCCGCGGTCGCGCTGCCCGCCGAGGAGGTCCGCCCGCTGCTGGCCGGGCGCACCGATCTGGCACTGGCCGCGGTGAACGCCCCCGACCAGTGCACGATCTCCGGCGGCAGCGAACAACTCAACGAACTGGTGGTCGAGTTGCGTGACCGCGGCGTCCGGGTGGATGCCCTGGCCGTGTCCCACGCGTTCCATTCGCCGCTGATGGCCGAGGTGTTCGACGAGTTCCACACGGCGATCGCCGGGATCACCTTCCGGCCGCCGGAGATCCCGCTGATCTCCAACACCACCGGCGCGCTGGGCCGGTTCGCCGAACTGGGCACCGCCGACTACTGGGTGCGGCACATCGGCGAACCGGTGCTGTTCATGGCCGGGGTGCGGGCGGTCGAGCAGCGCGGCCGGCATGCCTTCGTCGAGATCGGCCCCTCGACCGCGCTGACCGCGCTGGCCAAGCGGTGCACCACCGCCGAGGAGCACCGGTGGGCGGCCAGTGTCCGACGCCGCGACCCGCACGGCGACACCGTGTTGCGCGGCCTGGCCGAGCTGTACGCGGCCGGCATCGGGGTGTCCTGGGCGGGCGTGCACGCGGGACGCCCGGCGGCGCGCATGCAGTTGCCCACGTACGCCTTCGAGCGCAAGCGGTACTGGCTGCCGGTGGCCGGGAAGGCCGGCAGCGGTGCCGGTGCCTCGGCGCCGGGAGCGGCGTGGCATCCACTGCTGGGCCGACCGGTCCCGGCAACGGCGGACGACCCCGCCGGCACCCGCCGGTTCGTCGCCGACTACACCGCCGAGCGCCCCGCGTGCCTGGCGGGCCACCAGGGTCCGGACGGCCCGGTGGTGCCCGCCGCCGCGTACGTCGAGCTGCTGTTGGCGCTGCGCGATGTCGTGTACGGCGACAGCCACGGCGCGGTACGCGACCTGGAGATCGGCGCACCGCTGCCGCTGCCCGAGGAGGACGCCGTCGAATTGCGCACCCGGCTGGTCCCGTCGGCGGACGGCGGCGCCCGGGTCGAGGTGGTCAGCGGTCCGGCCGAGGACGAGCGCACGCACGCCACCGCGCTCCTGGCCGCACCGCGGGACGACGATCGTCCCGATCGTGCGCTGCGTGCCCTGGCCGATCGGCCGGGCCCGATCCGGGAGAGCGTCGATGCCGACGACCTGTACACCGACCTGGCCTCGGTGGGCCGCCGGCACGGCCCGCGCTACCGCCTGACGACCCGGGTCGACCGGCATCGGGACGGCGTGCTGACCGGTGAGCTGACCGGTCGCGAGGCCGGTGCCGTCGAGCAGTTGCCCATCGAACTGTTGGACTGCGCGCTCCAGGTCGCCGTCGGCGCGGACGCGCACAGTCCGGCATTCGCCCCCGTGCGGTTCGGCTGCGTGCGGCTGTTCCGCAAGCCGCGCGGCGAGCGACTGCGGGTGGTCGCCCGCGTCGACGCCGACGGTCCGGACCGCCGACTGGTCGACCTCCTCCTCCTGGACGGCGACGCGCCCGTCGCCGAGCTGCGCGACGTACGGCTCGCCCTGCCCGAACCGCCCGACAAGCGACCGGTGTTCCTGCACCGGCTGAGCTGGTTGCGGCATCGGGCGACGCCGGGCCCGGCATCGGTCGAGCGGCACGTCCTGGTCCTGGGCGCCGACCCGGCCCGGTTGGCCGCCGCCGGTGCGACGGCAGGCATCAGGTTGTCCCACCCGAAGGGGCCCGACGGGCTCGCCCGGGCGCTCGACGACTCCTCGGTGACCGACGTGTGCTGGTTCTGGCGTGCGCTGGACGGGCCGATGTCCGCGGGCCGGCTGCGCCGCGAGTGCGAACGCAATTACCGCGACCTGTCGGCCGTGGTGGCCGCACTGACCGCCTCGGGCACCGCCGGCGCGCCGCGACTGTGGCTGGTCACCGAGCGCGCGCAGTGGTTGCCGGGCGACCGACCGGGCACCGGCGAACAGCTGGCGGCGGCCACGCTGTGGGGGTTCGGGCACGTCCTGCTCAACGAGTACCCGCGGCATCGGGCCACCCTGCTCGACCTGCCCGCCGATGCGGATCTCGCGGTCCTGGCCGACGAGTGGCGGGCCGCCGACGTGGGCGACTTCCAGGTGGCCTACCGCGACGGTCTGCGCTACGCCCGCCGGTTGTTGCCCGGCGAGCGCACCCCCTCATGGGACGGCGGTTTCGCACTGCGCGCATCTGCGTCCGGCGAAACCGCGGACCTGCGTCCGGTGCCCGCCGAGGATCTCGCGCCCGGGCCGGGCCAGGTGCAACTGCGGGTGCACAGCGCCGCGGTCCACCCGCACGACCTGCGGGTGGCCGCGGCCGGCGATCCGGCGCCGGTGCCGGGCTCCGGATGCAGCGGCACGGTCGTCGCGGTCGGCGCCGGCGTACGCTTCGCGGTCGGCGACCCGGTGGTCGCGCATCACCCTGGCACCGTACGCCGCACGGTGACGGTGCCGGCCGAGGCGGTCGCGCTCGCCCCGGACGACGTGCCCGCGCACGCGGCGGCGGCGCTGCCCGCGGCCTATGTCGCCGCCCACCACGCGCTGCGGGCCCTGGACGGGGTCCCGGCCGGGGCGGTCGTGCTGGTCCGGGTGACCGGCGGGGTCGGGCAGGCACTGACCGCGTTGGCGGTCCGGGCCGGGTACGAGGTGATCGGCCTCGCCGACCCGGACGACCCGGACCGGCCGTCGACGGCGGGGGCGCGGTACGAACTCGCGCCGGACCTGGCCGACCCGACCACCGAGGTGCTGCGACGCACCGACGGGCTGGGGGTCGACGCGGCGTTCGTCGAATTCGGCGCCGGCTGCACGGCGGTCGGCGTGGGCTGCCTGGTCGAGGGTGGCCGATATGTGGTGGTAGGCGGCGCCGAGCCCGGTCCGCGGGCGGACCCGGACGCGAGCACGAAAGCGGGCGCGGGCGCGGTCACGGAAGCGCACGGGCAAGCGGCCACGGGTGCGCACGCGGACACCCGGGCGGCCACGGACGCGGAAGCGGGCACGCACGCGGCCGCGGGTGCGCACCCGGGCACCCGGGCGGCCGCGGACACGCAAGCGGCTACCGGTGCGCACACGGGCACCCAGGCGGCCGCGGACGCGGGTGCGAGCGCGCGGCCCGATGCGATGTATCGATCCGCCGACCTGGCCGAGCTGTCGGCAAAGGCGCGCACCCGCTTGGTCGCCGAGGTGCTGCCGGCGGTGGTCGAGTCGGTGCGCCGCGGTGAGCTGCCGCGGATCCGGGTGCGTGGCTTCGACCTGGACGAGGCCGACGAGGCGCTCGCCGCGGGCCGGGACGGGGGCGCCGGGCAACCGGTGCTGACCGTGGCACCCGAGCGTTCCGACCCGGTGCGGGCCGTGTCGATCCGGCCGGATCGCACCTACCTGATCAGCGGCGGTCTGGGCGGTCTGGGCCTGGTCACCGCGACCAGGCTGGTCGACCTCGGCGCCCGGCACCTGGTCCTGGTCGGCCGCAGCGGCCGGCCGACCCCGGAGGCAGTCCCGATCCTGGCCGCGCTGCGCGAGCGGGCCCGGGTCACCGTGGCCCGGGCGGACCTGGGCGATGCCGACGAGGTCGATCGGCTCTTCGCCGACGTGCGCGCCGGCGGCGTCCCGCTGGCCGGCATCGTGCACGCCGCGGGCAACGCGGGCTCCGCGCTGATCGGCAACCTGAGCTGGGAGGCCATCGACGAACAGCTGCACGCACAGGCGTACGGCGGCTGGCTGTTGCACGAGGCGAGCCTGGACTGCCCCGAACTCGACTTCTTCATCGTGCACTCCTCGATCGCCGCGGTGGTCGGCGGCTCGACCCAGGCACACTACGCCGCCGCGTTCGCCTTCCTGGACGGCCTGATCGCGTGGCGCACCCGGCAGGGCCTGCCGGGGCGGGCGACGAACTGGGGCATGTGGTCGCGCGTGGGCATGTCGGCGCGGTTGGGCGACAACCTCGCCCGGGAGTTGGAACGCGGCGGCATGCGCTACTTCTCGCCGGCCCGTGCGCTGCGCACGATGCACCGCCTGTGGTCCGGACCGGACGCGCAGTACGTGGCCGGCGAGTGGGACTGGGACCGGTACCTGTCCCAGAGCCCGCTGCGCAACGCGCTGTACGCCCGGCTGGTCGGCGCCGGTGGTCCGGATGCCGGCGAGGAGCGGGGCGGTGGCCGGACCGGTCTGGACCTGGCCGCGCTGATCGCCAAGCCCGAGTCGGAGCGCCGGGCCGCCGTGGCCGAAGTGGTGCTGGCCGGTGTCGCCGCCGCGCTGCACGCCGAGGACGAGGAGGAGATCGATCCGAGTACCGAATTCGTCGCGCTGGGACTGGACTCGCTGATGGCGCTGGAGCTCAAGACCGGTCTGGAGTCGGCCTTCCGCATCCCGCTGCCCGCCTCGCTGGCCTTCGATTTCCCGTCCCCGCAACTGCTGACCGAGTTCCTCGACGGACAACTCGTGCCCCCGGCCGGCTGACCCCGGACCGACCGGCCCCCGGGCCGCATCACCCTCGGAGGAGACCATGGACGACGCCAGGCAATGGACGCTGGTCGCCACGTCCGCCGCACATGCCCGCGATCGCGCCGACCACCCGGCGATCATCTGCCAGGACCGCCGGGTCGACTACGCGCAGCTGCACCGCATGAGCAACCGCGCGGCGCACGCCCTGCGTTCGGCCGGCATCGGGCACGGCGCCCGGGTGGCCTGGCTGGGCCGCGAGTCCGAGTACTACTACACGATCGTGCTCGCGTGCGCCAAGGTCGGCGCGGTGCTGGTGCCCGTCAACTGGCGGCTGACCGCGCGCGAGGCGGATCACATCCTGCGCGACTCGGGCGCGCAACTCCTGTTCTTCGACGGCGAGTTCGACCCGGTGATCGCGCCGGTACAACCCACCCTGCCCGCGCTGAGGACGCTCGTGCGGATCGACCGCGGCGACGACGTCGGCGGCGGTCTGCACGCGTGGTGGGCGGACGCGCCGGACACCGACCCCGACACCGCGGTCGATCCCGAGGACGCGGTGGTGCAGATCTACACCAGTGGCACCACGGGCCTGCCCAAGGGTGCCGTGGTGCCGCATCGCAGCTTCTTCACCTTCCCCGCCGCGATGCGTGCGGCCGGTGTGGACTGGGTGGACTGGCTGCCCGAGGACGTCAACCTGATCTCGCTGCCCGGCCTGGGCACCGCGGGCACCGCGTGGTTCTGGCAGGGTTTCAACGCCGGTCTGACCAATGTGGTCATGCGTGCCTTCGTCGCGCAGGAGGCGGTCCGGCTGATCCGCACGCTCGGCGTGACCACCACCTTCGCCGCGCCCGCCATGTTGCGGATGATGCTCGACGAACGCGAGGCGAGCCCCGAGGCGTTCGCGTCGATGCGCAAGGTCGCCTACGGCGGCGAACCCATCTCCACCAACCTGCTGACCCGGAGCCTGGAGGTGTTCCGCTGCGAGTTCGTGCAGATCTACGGCAGCACCGAGACGGCCAGCGTGCCGGTGTGCCTGCCACCTGCGGACCACCGCCCCGGCAGTCCGCTGCTGCGCTCGGCCGGCCGGGTGTGTCCGGGCAACGAACTGCGCATCCTTGACGGCGAAGGGCGGGAGCTGCCGGCCGGCGAAATCGGCCAGATCTGCATCCACACCCCGTCCCGCATGCTGGGGTATTGGAACCGCCCCGAGGCCACCGCCCGCACGCTGCGCGACGGTTGGTTGTACATGGGCGACAACGGCTACCTCGACGAGGACGGCTACCTGTACGTCTGCGACCGCATCGACGACACCATCATCGTCGCCGGACAGAACATCTATCCGGCCGAGATCGAGAAGGAACTCGCCGAGCATCCCGCCGTCGCGGAAAGCGCGGTGGTCGGCCTCGACGATGCCCGCTGGGGAGAGGCGGTGCACGCGTGCGTGGCCTTTCGGCCCGATCGGCGGGCCACACCGCGCGAGTTGATGCTCTTCCTGCGCGGTCGAGTCGCCGACTACAAGATCCCGACCGCCTATCACGTCATGCCCGCGCTTCCGCGCAATCCCGCCGGGAAGATCCTGCGCCGGGTGGTCCGGGAGCGGTTGGAGAGTGCACGGACCGTGCCGGACACGGACACCGCAGGCCACCGGTCTGCGACGACAGCCGAGGCAATGGAAGGAACTTCACGGTGAGCACCGCGATAGCCAGGAAGATGTCCAGGCCGGGCCAGTGGTTTCAGCCCGCCGAGGCCGACCCCGAGGCCCGGATCCGCCTGTTGTTGTTCCCGCACGCGGGCAGCGGGGCGATCATCTACCGGGACTGGCCCGAAGTGTTGCCCGCCGACATCGGCGCCCAGGCGGTGACCCTGCCGGGCCGCCAGGAGCGCCGCGGCGAGACCTCGTACACCGAGTGGCAGCCCCTGGTGGAAGGGCTGTACGAGGCCGTGCTCGGCGCCTCCGACCACCGCCCGTTCGCCTTCTTCGGACACTGCCTCGGCGCGCAACTCGCCTACGAGTTGGCGGTGCGCATGGAGCGGGACGGGGTACCGGGACCGCTCATGGTGGGCATGTCCGGCTGGGCGCCGACCGGATTCTTCTGCCCGACGGACGAGCACATCGAGATGCCCGAGGAGCAACTGGTCTCCTGGATCAAGCGACTCGGATCGTTCCCGGCCGAGATCTACGACAACCCCGCGATGTTGGCGATGGTGATCCCCGCCCTGCGCGCCGACCTGTCGGTGGCCGCCCAGCGGGTCGACCTCGGCGCGTTGGTGCCGTGTCCGCTGGTGTCCTACGGCGGTCGCAGCGACGGACTCCAGGAGGAGGCGGACGCGTTCGAGTCCTGGATCCCGCGCAGCCCGCAGTATCTGGGGCACCGGGAATACCCCGGCGGTCACTTCTTCATCGACACCCACGTGGAAGCGATCACCCAGGACTTCTGCGGTCACCTCTACCGACTGGAGGCCGCCGCGCGCGGTTGATCCGCGCGTGCCGGCCCGACCGCCGTCCCGGTACCCGTCAAGGAGCACGCCATGCCCCGCTCTGCCCTGCCCCACTTCGGGATCCTGTTGCCGACCCGCGAACTGGCCATCGTCGGTGCCCTGGACGCACGCCCGCTGATCGACTTCGCCGTCCGGGCCGAACTGCTCGGCTTCGACTCGTTGTGGGCCGGGGACTCGCTGATCGCCCGGGCGCGGTTGGATCCGCTGGTGGTGCTGTCCGCCGCCGCGGCGGCCACCCACCGGATCGGCCTGGGCACCGCGGCGCTGACCCCGGCCCTGCGGCATCCGTTGATCGGCGCGAACCTGATCACCAGCGTGGACCACGTGGCCGCCGGCCGGTTGACCCTGGGCCTGGGTTCGGGCTTCCCGATCCCGGAGACGGAACGGGAGTTCGCCGCCGTCGGGGCGGCCTACGCCGGGCGGGCCGGCCGCCTGGACGAGATCGTCGACCTGTGGCGCCGGGCCTGGAGCAGCGGCGAACCCGGCGCCCGGACCGACTTCGTCGGCCGGCATCTGCAGGCCGCGGACCTGGACCTGCTGCTGCGTCCGGCGCGGATCGGCGGGCCGCCGCTGTGGCTGGCCGGCAGTGATACGCCGGCGGTGCTGCGCCGGGTGGCCCGGCGTTACGACGGCTGGTTGCCGTACCTGCCCTCGGTCTCCGCCTACGCACACGCGTGGCAGCAGATCGGGAAGCTGGTCCGCGAGGCCGGGCGGCCGGCGGACGCGGTCACCCCGGGGTTGTACGCGACCGTCAACGTGAACCGGGACGAGGCCGCGGCGGAGGCCGAGTTGGAACACTACGCGCAGCGCTACTACCGGCGTTCGCTGGCCGAGATGGCGCGGATCCAGGCCTACGGCTGGGGTTCGGCGGCCAAGTGTGCGGACTGGCTCTCCGGCTACGTCCGCGCCGGGGCCCGGCACATCGTCATCCGGGTCGGCTCGCTGGAGCCCGCCGGACAGCTCGAGGAGATCGCCGAGCGGGTGTTGCCGGCGATTCACCGGTGACCCTGCCGGTGGCGTTTCCCGTCGCCCGTGGTCGGCCCGTCGCATGCGTGCGCGGGTCGAGCACGGGCGATCGGCGTTGACCCACCCGAACGGTGGGCGGCGCGGATGCGCACAGACCCGGACGAAGGGGATCGGCCGAAAGCAGACCGGCCGGAGGTGATCCGGCCGAGGACAGACCGGGGGTCGACGATGGCCGGGTCGAAAGCGGACCGGCCGAACTCCGCGGAGCGCGGGCGGGTCGTGCGCCGGCCTCGTCGGTCCGCGGTGCCTCGTGGGGTGCCTGCGTTGCCGGCCCGTGCCGACCGCGACGGGTCTCCGGCTCCGGGCCCCGCATCGGCGGTGACGCCGGCGGCGGGCCTTCGGCCCGGTTCTGCGTGTGCGGAGAGGGCAGGATTCGAACCTGCGTGGACTCCGTGGAATCCGACCTCGGCAATGCCTTCGGTCCCCGATCAGCCGCTCCGGGCACCTCTCCCGATCCCGACCCGAGTCCCGGGGACTCGGTGCCGTTCACGTGTTCCACTGTGCCGGCCCCCGCTGACCGGGCACTGACATCGCGATGACGTCTGCCCCTGTCCTCAGGTGGACCGCACGTGCAGCGAGGGGTCCTGTTCCAACACGGCCCGTTCGTAGTCCCGCATGATGGGCGACGGCGACAGCCCCAGTTCCTCGGACAGTTGGATGTGCAACCCTCGGTAGACGTCGAGCGCGTCGGTCTGTCGGCCGCAGCGGTACAGCGCGACCATCAGCTGCTGGCGGAAGCGCTCGTTGTAGGGGTGCTCGACCAGGAGGGTCTGCAGCTCCGGGATGATCCGCCGGTGCTCGAAGTTCTCCAGCTCACAGTCGAAGAGGAATTCGAGCAACGCGAGCCTGGTCTCCTCGTAGCGCGCGGCCGCGGCCTGACACGCCTGACCCACGTGCGAGCCGCCGTAGATCGGTCCCCGCCAAATCTTGAGCACGCCACGTATTTCCCGGGCCGCCACGCCGCGCGGAAGATTGCCGAATTTGATCCGCTCGTATTCCTGGATGAAGACCGCCACATCGAGCGTCGCGCCGTCCAGAATGAGGCGATATCCCGCGTGCTCGGTGAGTAACCTGGTTTTCTCGGGATCGTCCTCGAGCGCCGCGAGCTTGCGGCGAAGTCGACTGACGTGTGCCTGGATGGCGTTCTCGACCACAACCGGAGGGTTACTCCCCCACATTTCGTCGATCAGGCCGCCTCTCGATACCGGACTCCCTTCGGCTATCAGCAGCGCGGCCAAGAGCGTTCGTTGGAGCGTCCCCGACAATCGCAATTCCCCCTTTTCCGATCTTGCCCCGATGGCTCCCAGCAGCTGGAACGTAAGCATCACGCCTCCTGCGCATCCACACCCTGAATCGTACGAACCGGGCAGTCAACCCCCGGGAAGGCGAAAGCGCGCCGCCGAAAGCGGCGCACGCCATTCCCCTCCGGCCACCCGGCCCGGCGAAGCACACGGCAACCCGGCCATACGACAGCGAGTCCCCCGTACCCCCGGGCCGACGGCGCGACTGTGTTCCCCCACACCCGCACCGCGGCCGAGCCCGAGCCGACCAACGTCAAAAAAGACGTCGACATCGGGCATTTCGCAATTATGCGACAAATTTTAAACGCCAGAAAATCGATCTTCATCCCCGCGCCGAGATCTCATACCCCCGATGGTCAAAGACGCAGCACCAGTCATTGGTTGGCCCAAACATATCACCTCGTCTTTTTGATCACCCCCGATCCATGACCGATCGGCAGTCATCGGCAGAATCGTTGCACATTACCCTGCCATGCCTACAAGAGTATTTACGAATCATTTGCCGGAAGTCGGACGCACCGGCTTTTCCGATCTTGGCACCGGAATGCCGCGGATCAAGAAGCGTCGAGCCCAACCGCGGTCAGAACCGTGTCAGAGCGAGATCAGACGCATCGCGCAGTGTGTATTCCGACAGGCCGGTGAAGGCGTCGAGGGATCATCTCCAGGCCCCGCATCCGGAAATGGTTAACGGCGAGACAACGGGCGGTGGACCGGCCTTGGACGAGTTCGGGACTCACGGAAATCGCTTTCCCAACATCGTAATCATTTTCAACCCGCGGGCCGGCTCCACGACCGCCGAGTATCTCTCGGCGGTCACCGACATCCTTCGGGAGCACTCGGACGACGTGCGGGTCGCGCCCACCGAACACCCCGGACACGCCACGGCGTTGGCGGCCGAGCTGGCGGCCGGCGCCGAGCGCGCCGACCTGGTGGTGTCCATCGGCGGCGACGGGACGCTGCGCGACGTGGTGGCGGGCCTGGTCGGGGGCGGGGCCGCCGCACCGCCCCCGCTGGCCGTCCTGCCCGGCGGCACCGCGAATTCCAACTACCGCTCGTTGTGGGACGACGTCCCGTGGTGGCAGTCGTTGCACGCCGTACTCGCCGGCGAGGCCGAGCACCGTCGCCTGGACCTGGCCCGGCTCGTGGAACCCGATCGGCTGGTCGTACTGGGCCTGAGCACGGGCCTGTTCGCCGACGCGACCGCCCGGGCCAGGTCCTCGCCCATCGCCGGGCGCCCGCGCTACCAACAGGCCATCGCGGAGTCGTTGCGCACCTATCGGCCCTATCCCGGCCGGGTGCTCGTGGACGGGACGGTGGTCCAGTCGGGCCGCACGATCCTGGCCAACGTCGGCGGCGGACGGCATCGGGCCGGCGTGCTGAACGTACTCCCCCGGTCGATCCGCGACGACGGACTGCTGGACGTGTGCGTGCTGGACCCCGACACCCCCGCCGAGACGGCATTGGAACTGATGCGCACCGGCGGCCATCTCGACTCGGCGGGCTCGACCTATGCCCGCGGCCGATCGGTCACCCTGGAGCGACTGGACGGCCTGCCGCTGCATTTCGAGCACGACGGTGAGGTGGTGCCCACCGAGCGCGGCACCATCACCGTCGAGGTGCTGCCCCGCGCGCTGCACGTGCTCGCCTCGCCGAAGCGAACCGGCGGGTGAGCGGCCGCCGGGTCGAGGCCGCCGCCCCCGAAGCGCCGACCGAGGGCGACGGCGGGCCGCTGGAACAATTGGCCCACTGGGCCGCCGGGTTGGAACTGTCCGACGTCCCGCAACGCGTGATCGACCTCGCCGCCACCCACGTGCTCTCCCAACTCGCGGCGATCCGAACCGGGTTGCAGCAGCCGGACGGACACCGCCTGGTCCGCGCGCTGGGCACCCCGTTCCAGGCCGACACCGCGCAATCCGCGCGCGTCCTGGGCGGGGTCGGCGCGTGGCTCAATCTCGACGACACCGCCTACGCGGGCCATCTGGGCCCCTCGACGGTGGGCGTCCCGCTCGCCTACGCACACGCTCTCGGGCTCTCCGGCGCCGAGTTGCTGCGCGCGGTGATCCTGGCCGACGAGTGCGCCGCGCGGATCACCTCGGCGGCCACCCTGGGCCCCTTCCGCGGCCAGACCGCGCTGCACACCCACGTCGTCGGCGCGGTCGCCGGCCGACTCGCGTGCGAACGGGCCCCGGCCGGACGCTGGCTCGACGCCCTCGCACTGGCCCTGAGCGCGCCGCCGTGGACCCTGCTGCGCGGCTTCATCGCCGGCGACGCCCGACTGCTGCACGTCCCGGTCGCCGTCCGGATGGGCCTGGACGCCTGCGACGCCGCGGCCGGTGGCCTGCACGGCGCAGCCGACATCGTCGAGCATCCCGACGGCTTCCTCGCCCGGTTCGCCACCGTGCCGCTGCCGGACGCGCTGACCCTGGGATTGGGGCGGCGCTGGCACACGGAGACGCTCTCGTTCAAGCTGCACCCCGGCGGTCCCGGCATCGACGCGGCCGTCGACTGCGCCGTCGACCTGCACACCGACCTGGGCACGTGGGCGGTGGAGGACGTGCGCGAGGTGATCGTGGAGTGCTCCGTCTACACGCTCTTCGCCGCCCGCAAGGCCCGGCCCTATCTCGACGGGCCGCGCACCCCGATCGGTGCGCTGGTGCTCGATACCCCCTACCCGGTGGCCACCGCGCTGTTGACCGGGCAACTGGTCATCGAGGACTTCGCCGCGCCCCGGGTCGACACACCCGAGCGCTGGCGACTGGCGGCCAAGGTGCGACTCGTGCACGACCCCGCGATGACCCGCGAACTCCTGGCCGGCGACGCGCCGTTCGGGGAGGCGCTGCGGCAGGCGGGCGATGCGGGGCGAGCCTGGCTCGCGGAGTTCGGCGGCGCGGAGTTGCTCGATCTGGCTCCCGCATCGCGCGCACCGGCCGGGGACTTCACCGCGGCCGAGAAGCCGACGCCGGCCCGGGTGCGGGTCGAACTGCACGACGGCCGGGTGCTGGTCCGCGAGTACCGCATTCCCCGGGGTGGCCTCGGCCCGGAACTGCGGTCCCGGCACCGGGAGTTGATCGCCGCCAAGTTCCATGCCGCGGGCGGGCCGGCCGCGGTGACCCGGCAGTGGCCCGGGCTGGCGCGGACCGACCCGGCCCGGCTGCGCGCGCTACTGGAACGGGCCGTCGGCCGGTGAGCCTGCCGCGTCCGGCGCGAGCAGTACGTCCAGCGCGTGCAGCGCGCCGTCCGCGCGGCCGGCCGCCTCGGCGTCGTCCGGGTCCGCGCACAACGCGAGGAAGCCCTCGGTCAGTTGTGCCTGCATTTCCTCGATCGAATTCTTCTCGACATCCGTGTGCGTACTCGCGCTCATCGACATCCGCATCTCCCGTCGGTCCGGATCACCATGGCCTCGTTCGCTCGCTCGTCACATCGCATTCGCGGCCCGCCAGATATTGACGAACCCCTCCGCACTCGCCCCGTCCGGAAATCCCGCGTACTCCGTGGTGACCAGGGTCGGATTCCACTTGTCCTTGTAGGCCAACTGGGACGAGGCCGGGTAGACGACCTGATTCTCCCAGAGGTAATGCATCAGCCACTTGAAGCCCGGGCTGTGACCGGGCACCTCGCGCTCTTCCTCCAGCGTGGTGAACGGCGTGAAGCCGAAATGCAACCAGGGCACCCCCTCGGCGCGGAAGGTATCGATCGCCGCCTTGTTGCAGGCCTCCATGACACCTGCCGGGCTTTCCGGCAGACGCCGACTCAGGTCGTGCATCCATCCCTCGTACGTGCCGTACACGGGTGAATAGGAGACGTATCCGATGGCCTCGCCGTCGATGTGCCCGAGGAACAACCGGCGCAGCCGTTGCATGTCGCCGCCCGTCTGGCCGACCAGGTATTCCAGCGGGCGGGCGCCCTCGCCCTTGAGCGGGAGCCAGCGCCGGTCGATGTCGGCGACGCCCTCCTTCCACTGCTCGTAGTCGGCCTCCACCACGGTCAGGCCGCTGCGCAGGGCCCGCGAGATCTTGTTGCGCAGCTGCATGTACCGGGTCCCGGCGACGGTGAAGCCGCCCAGGTCGACGGCGTAGGACGCGCCGACCTGGTTCACCGTGTAGCCGTGCCGGGCGTGGATGCGGGCGTCGTGCAGCTGGAGCTGGATGATCGCCTGGCGCCGGCCCCGGGCCGCGGTGTACTCGGTGAAGGCCCGCATGAGGTCCACGTACGACTCGTCCGGCGCGAAGGGTCCGCCGAACTGGACCAGGTATTCTCCGGCACTGCGGTAGACGATGATTCCCGGGCGGCCCGGCAGCGTGAAATACGAATTTCCTCGGTTGACTGCGAGGAAGGAACTCGGGTTTTCCGCGCGCGTGTATTTCCGAATCGCCTCCAGCGCGTATTCCGCCGAGGCGTGTGCCGCCTCCGTCACTGTTCCCCGTATCATTCCCTGTGTCATTGGGTCTCCCTGCCCGTGGCGTCACGATCCACCGCTCATGATGATGCGGAGCACCGCCGCACGCAATGCCGGAGAGAGTTTGTCGGCCGGCCGTCAGTCCGGCGTCATCGCCGTGTCAGAACATCGCCTTCGGTGCCGGATATCGCGTCATCAGAATGATGTCAGGAGGCAGTCAGAGTGTCGTGTGACGGTGGGCCCACGGCATTCCCTTCAAATACCGGAGGCGACCCCGGATGCTTTCTCTCGACATCGCCCGCGACACCTGCGAGCGTCACCATCCCGGCCTGCTGAAGGCACTGGACGCGCTGCCGATGCCCGAGCGCGAGGCGCGCGACAGTCCCGTGGTGGACATCTTCAAGGAGCACGGCGGCGCGGCTCTGCTCGTGCCCCGGGCCTACGGCGGCGTCGGCGCGGACGCCTTGGACGCCGTCCGGGTCACCCGGGCACTGGGCGCGTACTCGCCCTCGCTGGCGGCCGGCGCCACCATGCACAACTTCACCGTGGCGATGTTGTTCGCCCTCGCGGACCGGGTGGTGCCGCCGACGCCGGAGCAGAAGCGATTGTTGGCCCGGATCGCACCCGAGGGCATGTTGTTGGCCTCGGGCTGGGCCGAGGGGCGCACCCAGCAGGACATCCTCAGTCCGTCGGTGACCGCCGAGGCGGTCGCGGACGGGTTCGTCGTCAACGGCGCGAAGAAGCCGTGCAGCCTCTCCCGCTCGATGGACCTGCTCACGGCCAGCGTCACGCTGCCCGACGCGGACGGCCGGACCTCGCTCGCGGTGCTGCTGATCCCGGCGGACTCCGCCGGGATCTCGGTGCACCCGTTCTGGGACAGTCCGGTGTTGGCCGCCGCACAGAGCGACGAGGTGCGACTGCACGACGTGCACGTGCCCGAGCACCTGGTGATCCGGGGTACGGCGGACGATCCCGGCCGGCTGGACGATCTCCAGGAGGCCACCTTCGTCTGGTTCGAGCTGTTGATCACCTCCGCCTACGTGGGCGCGGCGTCGGCGCTGACCGAGTCGGTGATGAAGCGCGAGCGCGGCACGGTCACCGACCGGGCGGCGCTGGGCATCCAACTGGAGGCGGCCGTCGGCCTGACCGAGGGCACCGCCCGGGCGCTGCGCGACGGCGTCACCGGCGAGGAATCCGTCGCCGCGGCGCTGACCGCCCGGTTCGCCATCCAGAAGTCGCTGGCCACGGTGTCCGAGCAGGCGGTGGAACTCCTCGGCGGCATCGCCTTCATCAAGTCGCCGGAGATCGCCTACCTGTCCTCGGCCCTGCACCCCTTGGCCTTCCACCCGCCCGGCCGGACCTCGTCCTCGCCGCACCTCGTCGAGTACTTCAACGGCGGACCGCTGCGGATCTGAGCCCGGCACCCTCGACCAGTGGAGTTCAGATGGATCAGGTCAACGTGTTCGAGTCCCCTACCACCTTCCGCCTCCACCGCGGTGAATACCTGGTCGGGCTGGGCGTCTCGCTGGCGCTGTTCATCGCGCACAGCGGCGACGTGCGCTGGCTGCCGGCCGTCCTGCTGTTCGTCTACATCGACCTCATCGGCTACATCCCCGGGGCGATCGCCTTCCGGCGCAGCTCCACCGGGCGCATCCCCAAGGGCTACTACATCGCCTACAACACCATGCACAGCCTGATCACCCAGGCGGCGGTGATCGGCGTGTGGATCTGGGTGAGCGGTGCGGAGTGGGCGCTGTTGGCCGTCCCCATCCACCTGTTCGCCGATCGAGGCGTGTTCGGCAACTTCCTCAAGCCGTTCGCGTTGCCGTTCGAGCCGGTCCCGGACGAGGACTTCGCCCGGCTGTCGCGGCGGTTGTTCGGCAAGGGCCGCGCGGGCGGCGAGCCGGGAGCGGCGCCGGCGCCGGCATCGACCCCGGCGGCGGCCTCCGTCGCCCGGCCGAGCCGATGAGCGCGGGGTCGGCCGGCCCGGAGCCGACGGTCGGCGTCGCCGATCGGCCTCGACCCGGCGGCGACCGGGCGCGCGAGTTGCGCGAGATGTCGCGACTGCTGCCCACCGGCGTGGCGGTGTTGACCTCGGCGTACCGGGAGTCGGCACACGGCGCCACGGTCTCCACCACCACGGTGCTCTCCCAGCAGCCGCTGCGGCTCGGGGTGTGCCTGCGCGGCGGCTCGCCGATGACCGAGCTGATCCGGCGCAGCGGCCGGTTCTTCGTCAACGTGCTCTCCTCGCGTCAGGCCCTGCTCGCCGACTGGTTCGCCAATCCGCGCCGGCCGGCCGGGCTCGCCCAGTTCGACCTGGTCCGGTCCGAGCTCGATCCGGGCACCGACATCCCGCTGTTGGTGGACGCGTTGGCGTGGTTCGACTGCCGGTTGAGCGATCACATCCCGCTCGGCGGGGGCGAGGACCTGCTCGTGGCGGAGATCGTGTACGCCCGCGCCGGGTCGGGTCGGCCGCTGATCGGCTTCGCCGGCCGGCTGCACGACGTCGAGTTCCACGGGGTGCGCCGCCGGCAGGGCTGGCGCGCCGACACCACGACCACCCTCGACTGAGCCACCCTCACGAACCGGGAGTTCCCGTCATGGCAACGTCCATACCGCCCGAGACCGATTGGGATACCGCGCCGGGTCTGCTCGACGGCGCGATGAACCTGGAATTGACCGCCGAGCAGTGCGGCCTGGCCTACTGGCTGCGCGGGGTCGCCCAGGGCACGTTGCGCGACCGGGTGCGGACCGGGCACACCGCGGCCGAGCCCACGCCGGAACACATGCGCGTGGACGGGCCGTTGCGCGATGCGCAACTGTTGGAGCTGGGTTGCCGCTCGGTTGCCGAGGAGCAGGGCACCCGGGCGCTGGCGCACTATGTGGCCGGCGCGCCCGGAGTCGCCGAACTGGACTTCTTCGCGACCCAGTTGATCGACGAGGCCCGGCACTCGATGGTCTTTCGCGGGCACCTGGTGGAGCTGGGTGTGCCCGCCGCCGACCTGCACGCGACGATCGACGAGCTGACCACCGACTACCGGCACGACGTGCTGGACCCGATCCTCGACTTCGCGGTGCGCACGGTGCGCGACGAGGGCGACTTCATCGGCGGCGTCGCGGTGTTCACCGTCGTCATCGAGGGTGTGTTGGCGCCGGCGGCCGAGTTGAGCGAGCGCAAGTGGTGCGTGCTCGACCCGGCCGCAGCGGCGATCGCCCGAGGGGCGGCGATCGACGAGATCCGCCATCTGACGGTGGGCAGTTCCATCGTGCGCGAGCACCTGCTGCGTCATCCCGAGTCGCACGACCGGCTGTTGCACGTGATCCGGCGCGGCCGGTCGTTGTGGGACACCATTCCGGACCGGAAATACATCATGGTCCGCGAGCACCTGTTCCAGGAGGGCCTGCGGCAACACGCCGATCTGGTGGGCGACTACCAGGTGTGGCCGGGGACTCGGCTGGTGGACACCGACGCCGAGGAGCGTTACGCGAGGGCCGAGCGCTGGACGGACGAGATGGCCGCGATCCGCCTGGCGTACATGGGCCTGCCGGAAGCCGTCGAGATCCTGCGGCTGACCTGAGATGACCGGCTCCGCACCCGACGCGCCGGGCCGCGACTTCCGGCGCACGCTGACCACGCCGAAGATCGTGTTCATCATCATCGCGGCCGCCGCCCCGCTGGCCGCGATGGTGTTCACCGTCCCGCTGTCCTTCGCCATCGGCACCGGTCCCGGGGTCCCGGCCATGTTCGTCTTCGCCGGTGTGACCCTGCTGTGCTTTTCCGTGGGCTATGCCGCGATCGCCCGGCGGATCAGCAACATGGGCGGTTTCTACGCGCATATCGCACACGGCCTCGGCCGCCCGATCGCGGCCGGCGCCGGGTTGTTGGCGGTGCTGGCGTACAACGCGGCCACCGTCGGGGTCCTGGGCGCCTTCGCCTACTTCACCCAGGACGTGGCCGCCGGTCACGGGCTGGATCTGCCGTGGGAGGTCTGGGCGTTCGTCGGGCTGCTCGTGGTGGGCGCGCTGGGCTACCGCGAGGCGGAGCTCAGCGCGCGGTTGTTGTCCGCGTGCATGATCTGTGAGATCGCCATGTTGTTCGCGCTGGACATCGCCATCCTGAGCCGGCACGGCACGGCCTCGCTGCCGCTCACCTCCTTTGCCCCGGAGCATGTGGTCGCCCCGGGGCTGGGCGTGTCGGTGATGTTCGGATTCGCATCGTTCCTCGGCTTCGAGTCGGCGGCCCTGTACGCCGAGGAGGCCAAGGCGCCGCGGCGCAGCGTGCCGCGGGCCACCGTGATCGCCGTGGTGGTGGTCGCCTCCTTCTACGCGCTCACCAGTTGGGTCGCGGTCGGCGCGGTGGGCCCGGGCCGCGTCCGCACCGAGGCCGAACAGCACTTGGGCGACCTGTTCTTCCGGCTCGGCGACAGCTATCTCGGGCACCCGGCCACCGTCACCATGCAGGTGCTGTTGTGCACGAGCCTGTTCGCCGCGTGGTTGGCGTTGCACAACGCCGCCAACCGGTACATGTACGCGCTGAGCCGGGACGGGCTGTTGCCGGCCCGGTTGTGCGCGGCGCACGGGCGGCACGGGTCGGTGCATCGGGCGAGCCTGGTGCAGAGCGGCTTCAGCGTGGTGGTGGTGGTCGCGTTCGCCGCCGCCGGCCTGGACCCGTACGTGAACATGTCGACCAGCATGCTGGGGCTGGGCACGCTCGGCATCATCCTGCTCCAGGCGTTGGCGTCGGTGGCCGTGGTGGGCTACTTCCGGCGCCGCCGCGAGGGTCGGTGGCAGACCCTGGTCGCGCCCGTGCTGGGGGCCGTGGGGTTGACCGCTGCGGCCGTTCTCGTGGTGTCCAACTTCGACGTGCTGACCGGGACCACGAATCCGGTGGTCACCGCGCTGCCCTGGTTGTTGCCCGCGGTCACCGTGGCCGGCATCGGGTTCGCGTACCGGTTGCGCGTGGCCCGACCGGAACGGTACGCGCGCCTGGGCGGCATGCCCGCGCCGGCCGGACCGACCCTCGATCCGACGGCGGCGGCACCGGCCCCGGATGCGCGCCCGACGGATGCCGCCGGCAGCCTCGCCCCGACGGCGCAGTGACCGGGTCGGCGTACCGCACACCGTCTAGCGAAGCGAAAGGACCGGCCCTGATGGCTCACGACGACGACGCCCCCTCGGACATCCCGTTCGGGCCCGAGGACGCCCCGTGGCAGAAGACCTTCAGCGACCTGCGGCTCGTCGGCGGCCCCCGGTACGGCACTCCCCCGTCCGCCGACCCCCGGGACGCCTACATCGGCGTTCCGGAAGTGCCCTTCGCCAAGGTGCAGTTGCCCCCCGGCGGGCTGGACCCCGGACAGTACGCCGAGGCCGAGGCGCTGTTCCGCAGCCACATCGACACGCAGACCCGCAACTTCGCGGGCTACCAGGTCACCAGCGACCTGGACTACCGGTCGCGTCTTGCCCACTACCTGGACCGACATCTCAACAACGTCGGCGACCCGTTCCAGTCCAGTTCGTACACGCTCAACTCCAAGGTGCTGGAGCGGGCGGTGCTGGACTACTTCGCATCCTTGTGGCACGCCAAGTGGCCGCACGACGAGCGCGATCCGGAGTCGTATTGGGGCTATCTGCTCACCATGGGCTCCAGTGAGGGCAACCTCTACGGTCTGTGGAACGCGCGCGACTACCTGTCCGGCAGGCTGCTGCGCGGGCACGACCGCGGCGCGGGCGCGATCACCGGCGAACAGGCTCCCGCCGGCGAGGGACAGAGTCCCAACGCCTTCCATCCGATCGCGTTCTTCTCCGAGGACACCCACTATTCGCTGACCAAGGCCGTGCGGGCGCTGGCCATCGACACCTTCCACGCGGTCGGCAGCACCCGCTACCCGAACGAGAATCCGCTTCGGCCCGGGACGCCCTGGCCGACCGAGGTGCCCTCCACCGCGGACGGGGCGATCGACATCGACCGACTGGCCGTCCTGGTGCGCTTCTTCGCCTCCCGCGGGTATCCGATCCTGGTCAGCCTCAACTACGGCTCCACGTTCAAGGGCGCCTACGACGACGTCGCGGCGGTGGCCCGCACGGTGCGCGGGATCTGCACCGAGTACGGGCTGCACCGGCGGCGGATCCGCCGGGCCGCGACCGGCGACCACGACGAACGCTCGGGGTACTGGCTGCACATCGACGGTGCGCTGGGGGCCGGGTACGCGCCGTTCCTGGAGATGGCCCGGAACGTGGGCATGGTCGACCAGGCGCCGCCGATGTTCGACTTCCGGATCGCCGACGTCAACTCGCTGACGATGAGCGGGCACAAGTGGTTCGGTACGCCGTGGGCCTGTGGGGTGTTCATGAGCCGCACCGGCCTGCAGATGACCCCGCCCAAGTCCTCGGAGTACATCGGCGCCGCCGACACCACGTTCGCCGGCTCGCGCAACGGCTTCTCCGCGCTGCTGATGTGGGACCACCTGGCCCGGCACTCCTACGACGACCAGGTCCGGCTGGCGGCCGGCTGCGATCGACTGGCCGGGTACGTGCACGAGCGGCTGCTCGACCTCCAGCACCGGCTCGGCCGGGACCTGTGGGTGGCCCGCAGCCCGCAGGCATTGACCGTGCGTTTTCGGCAACCGCGCGCGGAGATCGTCCACCGCTACTCGCTCGCCGCCGAAACCGTTCCGGTGGACGGCGTGCCGCGCACGTACGTGCACCTGTATGTGATGCGGCACCTGAGCAGGGGACGGGTGGACGAGTTGATCGCCGACCTGCACCGCCCGGGCGCGTTCCCCCCGGAGCCGTCGGCCGACCCGCCGTGCCGGCCGCGCCGTCGGGTCGTCACGTGAGGCGGCTCCCGACGTCGGTGCTCGGCCGTTCGGCGATGGCGGTGCATGCCGGACGCACGTGGAACGCACGTCGGGCGGCGTCGAAAATCCTTCGACGCCGCCCGACGTTCCCGCCTTCCAAAGATCCGGGATCCGGGATCCTGGATCCGGGACGCCGACAACGGGTCGGCGCATGTCGGTCGCCGGATCCCGGTTCGGGTCCGGGGTCAGCAGCAGCGGGTCTGCGGGTGCTCCTCGCGCCGCCTGGTCCGCCAGGCCTCGTAGGCCCGGCGGGTGGGGACCGGCCGATCCGGATGCTCGCGCAGGTGTCGCAGGCAGTGCCGGTCGTAGTCCGCCGCACCGGAGATCTCCCGCAGGTACCACCGGATCCACCGGATCAGCCGGATCGGCGCGATCCGACCGGCGGCGCTCGGGGCCGGCCCGGTCACGACCGATCCGCCCGGTCGCCGAAGCCGCCGCCCGTCCGGGCGAGTTCCTTCTCCCGCGGTGCGCCCACCGGTTCGAGCACCAGCGTCGATGCGACGTAGGGCGTCTCGGTGGTGGGCACGGACCCGCCGGCGCGGACCGCACGTACGCACACGATCGCCGCGTTGCCCATCACGAGCGCGATCAGCACCAGGAACAGGGCGATCAGGACGCCGTCCACGGTGGAGTTCAACACCACGGTGTGCATGTCGTCCATGTTCTTCGCCGGGCCCAGTACCTTGCCCGCGTCGATCGCATCGGCGTAGCGGTCGCGTTGGGCGAAGAAGCCGACCCGGGGATCGTCGGAGAAGATCTTCTGCCACCCGGCGGAGTAGGTCACCGCCACGTCCCAGGCCAGCGGGACACCGGTGACCCAGGCCCAGCGCAGCTTGCCGCACTTGATCAGCACGGTGGTGGCCACGGTGAGCGCGACCGCGGCAAGCAGCTGGTTGGCGATGCCGAACAGCGGGAAGAGCTGGTTGATCCCGCCGAGCGGGTCGGTGGCGCCGGCGTAGAGGAAGTAGCCCCAGAGGCCGACCACCGCGGCGCTGGTGATCCAGATGCCGGGCTTCCAGTTGGTCCGGCCGATCGGCTTCCACACGTTGCCGAGCATGTCCTGGAGCATGAAGCGGCCCACCCGGGTTCCCGCGTCCACGGTGGTCAGGATGAACAGTGCCTCGAACATGATCGCGAAGTGGTACCAGAACGCCTTCATCCCGGAACCGCCGAACACGTCGGCGAAGATCTCCGACATGCCCACGGCCAGCGTGGGTGCCCCGCCGGAGCGGGCGATCAGGGTCTTCTCCTCGACGGCCGAGGCCGCCGCGCGCAGGTCCTCGGGGGTGATCGTGAAGCCGAGGCCGGCCACCGCGTGCGAGGCGCTCTCCGCGGTGGCGCCGAGCACTCCGGCCGGGGCGTTCATCGCGTAGTACAGACCGGGGTCGATCACGCACGCCGCGATCAGCGCCATGATCGCCACGAACGACTCCATCAGCATGGCGCCGTAGCCGATCATCCGGACCTGCGACTCCTTCTGGATCAGCTTCGGCGTGGTGCCGGAGGAGACCAGGGCATGGAAGCCGGAGAGCGCGCCGCAGGCGATGGTGATGAACAGGAACGGGAACATCGACCCGGCGAACACCGGCCCGGAGCCGGAGCCCGCGAAGGAACTGATCGCATCGGTCTTCAGGTTCGGCGCGGCCACCAGCACGCCGACGGCGAGCAGCACGATGGTGCCGACCTTCATGAAGGTGGACAGGTAGTCGCGCGGGGCCAGCAGCAGCCACACCGGCAGCACCGACGCGACGAAGCCGTACCCGACCAGACAGAACACCAGGGTGGTCGGACTCCAGGTGAACGCGTCGCCCAGCGCGGTGTCCTCGATCTGCCCGCCGCCGACGATCGCGGCCAGCAGCAGCGCGACCCCGATCACGCTGGTCTCCACCACCCGACCGGGTCGCAGGAAGCGCAGGTAGACCCCCATGAACAGGGCGATCGGGATGGTCAGCGCGACCGAGAAGGTCCCCCACGGCGAGTTTGCCAGCGCGTTGACCACGACCAGGGCGAGCACCGCGAGCAGGATGATCATGATCACGAACACCGCGATCAGCGCCGCGACGCCGCCGACCCGGCCGATCTCCTCGCGGGCCATCTGGCCCAGGCTCTTGCCGTCCCGGCGCATGGACAGGAAGAGGATCACCATGTCCTGCACGGCCCCGGCGAAGATCACCCCCACCACGATCCAGATGGTGCCCGGCAGATAACCCATCTGTGCGGCCAACACCGGGCCCACCAGCGGCCCGGCGCCGGCGATCGCGGCGAAGTGGTGGCCGAACAGCACCCGGCGGTCGGTCGGTTGGAAGTCGACGCCGTCGTCGAGCCGCTCGGCCGGGGTGGCCCGGGTGTCGTCCGGTTCCAACACTCGTCGGGTGATGAAGCGGGAGTAGAAGCGGTAGGCGATCGCGTAGGAGGCGACCGCCGCGAAGATCAGCCAGACGGCCGAGATCTCCTCGCCTCGGGCCAGGGCGACCACGCCCCAGCCGGCCGCGCCGATCAGCGCGACGACGGTCCAGATCAGGATCGTTCTCGGGTGGTACGAACGCGGGCTGCGGGTGTCGGTCGTGGTGGGCACGCGTACTCCTCATCGGGCAGGGGACGAAAGAGCGACGGACGAGAGCCGCCGGATCGGCCGGGGGCGACGGCCTAGCCGGATCGGTCGGTCGGCGCAGTCGGGCCGGGGGCGACGTCGGGCCGGGGGACGGCGTGGGTCAGGGATGTCGCCGGTCGGGCCGGCGCAGCAGCAGGTGGGCGATGAACATGGCGGCGGCGCATCCCGGCACCCACGCGAGTTGGTACCAGTAGAAGAACGGGATGCCGGCCAACTCCGGCCCTCGGCGCGCGTACGCGGGCACCCACAACAGCGCCGCGACGGGTGCGGTGAGGCAGCCGCCGGCCGCGATCCGGCGTGCCGCACGGGCCCGTGCGGCGGTGGACGGGACACGGTCCCCGGTCATCGCGCCTCCTGCGGTTCGGTGCTCCGGGCCGCCGGTTCGCCGGCCCTGTGGAAGAGTTGCGCGGGCTCGCGTTTTGGTTGACAGCCGATGACAGCCGATGTCCAACGGATCTCCGCGAGGTGCCCGACCGGTGCCGCGGGCGTTTTCGGCCACGCCGGCACGCCGGAGGCGGCCGATAAAGTCGGTACGCTCGCGGCAACCGTGCCCGGGCTCGCACGCCGATCCGGACGGTGACGGATGACCCACGGGGCCATGACCGCGGCCTTCCTGATCGTCGTCGGCGGCGCCTCGCTACTGGCCGTGACCGCGCCGCGGCTGCACCGCAGTCACGACCTGCCGTCCCTGGAGAACTGGGCGCTGGCCGATCGCGGCCTGGGCGCGGTCTGGACCTGGTTCCTGCTCGGCGGCACGATCTTCACCGCGTACACCTTCACCGCGGTGCCCGGCCAGGTGTACGGCCGAGGCGCGTCGGCGTTCTTCGCCCTGCCGTACACGGTGATCGTCTGCCCGATGGCCTTCGTCCTGCTGCCCCGGTTGTGGACGGTGGCCCGCCGGCACGGCTACCTGACCGTCGGGGACTTCGTCCGGGGCCGGTACGGTTCGCCGGCACTGGCCCTGGTGGTCGCGCTGACCGGGATCCTGGCCACGATGCCCTACCTGGCCCTTCAGGTGCTCGGCATCCGTGCCGTGCTCGCCGCCGCCGGGCTGCATCCGCGCGGCGCGGCCGGGGACGTGGGCATGGTCGCGCTGTTCGCCGGGCTGGCGATCGCCACGTATCGGCACGGGTTGCGGGCGCCGACGGTGATCTCGGCGCTGAAGGGGGTGGCCATCTTCGGCTCCGCCGCGGTGGCGGTCGTGTTCGTGCTGCGCCGCTTCGGCGGGCCGGGTCCGGTGTTCGAGGCCGCGGATCACCGGCTCGCCGGGCGCGGGCCGGTCGACGCGTCGCTGGTGCTCGGCCCGCACCAGCAGGCGGGCTTCGCCACCCTGGCGCTCGGTTCGGCACTGGCGCTGTTGCTGTACCCGCACGTGCTGACCGCCGGGTTCGCCGCCGCCGGCCCCGACACGCTGCGCCGGGTGTCGATCGCGCTGCCCGCGTGGACCTCGGTGCTGGCGATGTTCGGCGTGCTGGGCATCGCGGCGCTGGCGGTGGACGTCGACGCGCCGTCGGGCACCGCCGAGGCGGCCGTGCCGCTCCTGGTCGACCGGCTGCTGCCGGCCTTCCCGGCCGGTCTGGTGTTCGGCGCGATCATCGTCGGCGCGCTGGTGCCGGCGGCGGTGATGTCGATCGCCGCCGCGACCTCGTTCGTGCGCAATGTCTATGTCGAGTACTTCCACCCGACGGCCACGCCGAAGCGGCAGATGCGAGTCGCCCAGCTGGTGTCGCTGATCGCGAAGGTGGGTGCGGTGGCGTTCGTCTTCGGACTGCGCGATCAGGCCGCGATCAACCTGCAACTGCTGGGCGGAGTGTGGATCCTGCAGATCTTCCCGGCCGTGGTGATCGGGTTGTTCACCCGACGTCTGCACCATCGGGCGCTGCTGGCGGGCTGGGCGGTGGGCATGCTGGCCGGTACGGTCGCGGTCGTGCGGGAGGGCTTCGTCTCGCTGGTCCGGGTCGAACTGGGAGGTCACGGCGTGCAGATGTACGCGGGGCTCGCCGCGCTGCTGCTCAACCTGGCGGTCACCCTGGCCCTGACCGGGGTGTTCGACCGGGTCGGCGCGGCACGCGGTACGGACACCACGGCCCTGCCGTCCCGGCTGACCGGCCGGGGCATCGCGGGGAAGGAGGCGAACGGCTCGTGAAACGCCTGCGCCGCGATGCCGACGCGCCGCCGGCGCCGCGCACCGTGCCCGCCTCGGAGCAGGCCGCCCCGGGCAGGGCTCGGGTTCCCGGCACGGCGCACATACCGGGCCCGGCTCAGGTCTCGGGCCCGGTGCCCGTCCCGCCGTCGGCGCCGCAGCTCGCGACGAGCGCGGCCGACTCCGACCGCGAGGTGCAGGTCGCGCGCCTGTTCGACCTGCACTATCCCTCGATGCTCCGGCTCGCCACCCTGCTCGGCGCCGACGATCCGGAGAACATCGTCGCCGAGGCCTACTACGAGATCTACCGCAAATTCCGCAAACTGCGTACACCCGAAGCCGCAGCGGCCTATCTGCGCTCGGTGGTGTGCAATCTGGTCCGGATGCGAATACGCCATCTCCAGGTCGCCCGCCGACACGTCGAGGAACCCGTGGACACGGTGGCCTCGGCCGAGACCTCGGCGCTGTTGCGCGACGACCAGCAGGCGCTGATCCGTGCGCTGCGCGAGTTGCCGGCGCGCCAGCGCGAGGCACTCGTGCTGCGCCACTGGCTGGGGCTGAAGGAGAAGGAGATCGCGTCGACCATGGGCATCTCGGTCGGCTCCGTCAAGACGCACACCGCGCGTGGGCTCGCCACTCTCACGCACGCGATGGAGGTACGGCGATGAACAACCCTCCCGACACCGAGGCGAGCACCCCTCCCGGCACCGAGGAACAACTGTGCGAGGCACTGGAGATCCTGGCCGCCGGCATCCACCCGGCCCCCGACGCGTACCGCACCGCGCACGGCGACTGGCAGCGCCGCGAACGCCGCCGCCGGCTGATCCTGGCCGGCCTGATCGTGCTGGTCTTCACCCTGGCCACGGTGATCGGCGTCCTGGTCCTCAACCACGCGCCCGCCGATGCCGGCCCGACCTTCGAGCACCCGCCCGCCCCGTGACGTCCGCCGCGTGCCGCCCACCGGTGACGCCGGCTGCGTGACGCCCACCCCGTGACGCCCGCTGCGTGATGTCCTCCTCGTGACGTCCGCGCGGCGCGGGCCGGGACGGCCCGCCACCGGGGCGCGACGCCCCGAAGTCTTGTTAGTAAAGTTTCCTAACAAGTCTTGACGGCGCGCTCGGCACCTTGGGATCGTCAGGGCCAACAACCGGACCGGAGGCTCCTGTTGGAGCACCGCGGGCCACCCGACCGCGGTGGTGCCACGTCACGCAACGGCACTTTCCGGCCCATTCGAGCGCACCATCCTGCCCGGCTCAGGCACGACGATCGGCTCCTCAACGTTGGAGGACGACGTGCACCTGTCCCTGCCCCCGCGCCCGACCCGCCGAAGTCCCTCGTTTCGCAGTGCTCGGCGCGCCGTGTCCCGACTGCCCAAATTTCCCGCCGTCATCGCGGTGATCGCCATGCTGGCGACCGTGCTGACCTTCGGCCAGACCGCCTCCGCCGCAGAGGTGTTGCTCTCCCGCGGCAAACCCGCCACCGCCTCGTCCAGCGAGGACTCCACGCTCGGCCCGGCCAAGGCCGTGGACGGCAAGTCCACCACCCGGTGGGCGAGTACGGAGGGTGCCGGCGCCCAATGGCTGAGCGTCGACCTCGGCTCCGACGTCTCCATCTCCCGGGTCAAGCTGACCTGGGAGGCCGCCTACGCCAAGGCCTACCGGATCGAGGTCTCGCCCGACGGCGCGTCCTGGACCAAGGTCTACAACACGTCGGCCGGCGACGGCGGCACCGACGACGTCGGCGCACTGTCCACCCACGGCCGCCACGTACGCGTGTACGCAACCACTCGGGGCACCGAATACGGCTACTCCCTTTGGGAGTTCGAGGTATTCGGCGCAGGCGGCCCGGACACCACCGCACCCACCACGCCGACCGCGTTGCGGGTGACCGGCACCACGCCCACCGGCGTCTCGCTGGGCTGGACCGCCTCCACCGACAACGTCGGGGTGACCGGCTACGACGTGCTGCGCGACGGCGTCACGGTCGGAACCAGTGCGGGCACCTCCTACACCGACACCGGCCTGACCACCGGAGTCGGCTACACCTACACCGTCCGGGCCCGCGACGCGGCGGGCAACCTGTCCGCGCCCAGCGCGGCGGTGGTCGGCACCCCGCAGGCCGGCGGCTCCTCGTTCACCGTCGTCGCCGCGGGCGACATCTCCGACCCGGGTTGCACGTCGAGCCAGGAGTGCGGGGCCGAGCAGACCGCACGGCGGGTCGAGGCGATCAACCCGGACGAGGTGATCACGCTCGGGGACAACCAGTACGACACCGGCAGCCTCTCCGACTACCGCAAGTACTACGACACCACGTGGGGCCGGTTCAAGGCCAAGACCCGTCCCGCGCCCGGCAATCACGAGGCCGACGACAACCCTTCCGAGGCCGGGTACAAGGCGTACTTCGGTGACCGGGCCACCCCGAACGGGACCACCTGGTACAGCTGGGACCGCGGCGGCTGGCACTTCATCGCGCTCGACACCGAGCAGTCGATGTCGGCGAACTCGGCGCAGATCCAGTGGCTCAAGGCGGATCTGGCGAAGAACTCGCAGGGCTGCGTGGCCGCCTACTGGCACCGACCCCTGTACAGCTCGGGGCCGCAGGCCGACAAGGTCAGTCAGACCGCGTGGCAGGTGCTCTACGACGCGCACACCGATCTGATCCTCAACGGGCACGACCACCTCTACGAGCGCTACGCGCCGCAGAATCCCAAGGCCAAGGCGGACCCCGCCGGCATCCGCGAGTTGCTCGTGGGCACCGGTGGTGCGGACCCGTACGACTTCGAGAGTCCGCAACCCAACAGTGAGAAGCGGGTGACCGGTTCGCCGGCCGTGCTCAAGCTGACCCTCTCCGCCGACAGCTACTCCGGACAGCTCGTGCGCTACGACGGCAAGCAGCTCGACTCCTTCGGGCCGGTCGGCTGCCACTGAGTCCACCGAACGTGCGGGCCGGCCGGCGACCACTTCCCCGGCCGGCCCGTACCCGACCCGAACCGCCGTGGACCGTAAGGCTGTTGTCACCAGCCTCGAACCCCGTCCCGCTCCTCGGTCCCGCCCCCGGCCGACCCGTTCCGAGCAACCCGTACCGCTCCGACCCGACCCGAGTCCACCGTCCCCGGACGGATCGAGGGAGGACCGCCCGTGTACATCGCCGCCACCCGGCGCGCGGATCAGGCCGGCGGGATCACCGCGGCCAAGGCACCGCGCAGATTCGCGCGCAACGTCCCGGCCAACGTGCTCGCGCTCGGCGCCGTCAGCCTGGTCACCGACATCTCCTCGGAGATGGTCACCGCAGTGCTGCCCACCTACTTCGTGCTCACCCTGGGACTGAGCCCATTGCAGTACGGGCTCCTGGACGGAACCTACTTCGGCGTCACCGCCTTCGTCCGCCTGCTCGGCGGCCAGGTGGCCGACCGCACCCGCCGGCGCAAGCTGGTGGCGGGCACCGGATACGGGCTGTCCGCCGTGTGCAAACTCGGCCTCCCGCTGGCCGGTTCGTCGGTCACCGGGCTGGGCCTGGTGCTGGCGGCGGACCGCACCGGCAAGGGGCTGCGCACCGCGCCGCGCGACGCGCTGATCACGCTCAGCACCCCGGCGCCCGACCTGGGTCGGGCCTTCGGCGTGCACCGCGCGATGGACACGGTCGGCGCGTTCCTCGGACCGCTCGCCGCGTTCGCCGTGTTGTGGGCCACCCACGACGCGTACGACGCCGTGTTCGTGGTGAGCTTCTGCGTGGCCATGTTCGCGGTGCTGCTGATGGCGCTGTACGTACGCGATCACCACGAACCGCCCGTTCCGCGGCGCGAGTCGTCGCTGCGGGCCGCGTTCGCCCTGCTGCGGTTGCGCCCGTTCCGGCGCACCTGTCTGGCCGCGACGATGCTCGGACTGCTCACCGTCGGCGACACGTTCGTGTACCTGGTGCTGCAACACGGATTCGACATCCCGCTGCGCTACTTCCCGCTGCTGCCGCTGGGTACCGCCGGCGCCTATCTGCTGCTCGCGGTGCCGCTCGGTCGACTCGCCGATCGGGTCGGCCGGTTCCGGGTCTTCCTCGGCGGCCACCTCGCGTTGCTCGCGGCCTACGCGGTCGCCGCCGCACCCGACGGCGGCGGGGCTCCGGGCACGCTGTTGTTGTGGACCGTGCTGCTGAGCGTGCTCGTCCTGCAGGGCCTGTTCTACGCCGCCACGGACGGTGTGCTGATGGCCGCCGCCGGGCCGCTGCTGCCGGTGCACCTGCGCACCAGCGGTCTGGCCCTGCTCCAGACCGGTCAGGCCGGCGCCCGGCTGTTCTCCTCGGTGCTCTTCGGCGCGGCCTGGACGTTGTGGGGTTCGGGCCCCGCACTGCTCGTCATGGGCGCCGGCCTGGTCGGCGCACTCGTCGTGGCCCGGCGGTTGCTGCCGTCGCGGACCGCACTGCCGGAGGTGACCGGATGAAGCGCGCCCTCGGCCTGCTGCTCGGCCTGCTGGTGCTGGTCGGGGTGGCGGTCGGCTACTCGACCTTCGCGGCCGATCGCGAGGACGACTCCGCGGTCGAGCGTCGACCGCTGGACCTGGCCGCCGGCGGGCAGTTGGTGTTCGTCGACACCGCCCGCAAGGGCGGCCACCGCACCGTGGCCGCGACCGCGATCGACCCGGCCGGCAACACCGGCCCGGCCCGCACCGACAGCGGACTGCGCTGCGAGCGCTTCGCCGTCGGTGCCGCTACCGGCGTCTGCCTCCAGACCCGCGGCGGCCCGCTGCCCGGCACCGACGCGCTGATCGTGGACCCGGCGATGAACGTCCGGCGCCGGATCGAACTCGCGGGCACCCCGAGCCGGGCCCGGGTCTCGGCGAGCGGACGGATGGTGTCCTGGACCGTCTTCGTCACCGGCGAGTCCTACAACAAGACCGGATTCTCCACCTGGACCGGCATCCTGGACACCCGCACCGACTACACGCTGATCAACATCGAGGCCATCCCGTTGACCATCGACGGCAAGCGCTACCGCTCCGCCGACGTCAACTACTGGGGCGTCACGTTCGCCGCCGACGACAACCGCTTCTACGCCACCGTGTCCACCAAGGGGCGCACCTACCTGGTCGAGGGCGACTACGCGAACTGGGAGGCGCACACGGTCCGGGAGAATCTGGAATGCCCCTCCTTGTCCCCGGACGGCACCCGGATCGCGTTCAAGAAGCGCTCCGGCCCCACCACATGGCGACTGCACGTGCTGGACCTGGCCACGATGCGCGAGACCCCGCTGGCCGAGCGGGAGAGCATCGACGACCAGGCGGCCTGGCTGGACGACCACACCGTGATGTACGGCCGGGGCCGTGACGTCTACGCCACGCCCGCCGACGGATCGGGCACGCCCCGCCTGCTCGCGGCCAAGGCGGCCTCGCCGACGGTGCTGCGCTGACCGTCCCTTCCCCCACCGCGCGTCGCGTGCCGGGTCGCCGCGGTCGGGCGGCATCGAACCACCGGCGAGGTCACCCGCGCCGAACCGCGTCCACTCCTTCGGCCACAACCGGAAGCCGGTGGCCGCGGTCGCGCCGTCAGCCGGTGTGCCGTCCGACCAACAGGGCGCCCAGCGCGGTGCGTTCGTGCCGGACCGAGCGGCCGGTGCGGGTGGTCGTGATCAGTCCCGCGGCACGCAGCGCGGCGGTGTGCGCGGAGACGGTCGCGTTGCTGACCCGGAGCCGGCGGGCGAGGTCGCCGGTGGTGTGCCCGGCGGCGAGCAGATGCAGGAGGTCGAGCCGGGTCCGGCCGATCACCGCGGCCAATGCGTCCTCGGTGCCGCCGGGTCCGGCGAGTGCGAGCGGCAGGCCCGGGCCCGCCGGGTAGGTGACGGCCACGGGACGCTCGGGCAGGTTCGACACCAGCGGGTGCGCACTCCAGTGGAACGTGGGCAGGAGCAGCAGTCCGCGCCCGCGCAGCGCGATGTCCTCGTCGACCGCCCCGGCGAACTCCCAGACGTCGTCGTGCAGTCGGCTGCCCGGAACGAGCTCGGCGAGGGTCGCGCCGAGTCCGTGTTCGGCCATGGTCAGCGCGTGTCGGGTGAATTCCGCGTGATGCAGGTCCTGGACCAGGGACCACACCGGGGCCAGGACCGCCTCGAAGGCCGCGTGCTGGGCTCGGCGAACGACCCGCCAGGCGTCCGCGTCACCGCGGTGCAGGTCGCGGATCCACCGCGGCGCGGGCACGGGATGTCCGGCGTACACCCGTTCGAGCTCGGTTCGCACCGTCTCCGGGTGGGTGGCCCGGACCGTGTCCAGGCCACCGGTCAGCGAATCGTCGAAGACGTCGATGAACATGGGCGGGTGCCCGCCGGGGACGAGATCCCGGAGCGGTTCGACGGCCGCCGGCAGGGTCCGGAGCAGCGCCTGCCGCCAACGACCGTGCAGCAGCGCGTCGTCCGGGTGGACCATCCGCGTCAACGCGGCGTTGAGTTCCTGGAGTGGGGCCGGTCGGGGGGCGAACCGGATCCGGGCGAAGTCGGCGGCGGTGAAGTGAATCCGGATCACTACTCTCCCTGCCGGCCCGGCGCCATCCTTTCGGCCCGAGCCTCAACCTTCGCGTGTCGTCCACGCCGGATGCCAGCCTTCGGGACATGCCTCCGGCATTCATCCAGGAGGCATCGAACGCCGCAAGGGCGTGGGTCACAGCGATCCCGTGGCCGATTCGCCCACCACGACACGAGGAGTTTCCATGGTTCGCGACGCAGCCGACCGACCCGCCGGGATCGACCGACGACGGCTCATCGCCTCCGCCGTGCCCGCCGCCGCACTCGTCCTCGCGGGCGGCGTCGCCCGCGCCCGACCCGCGTCCGCCCGACCCGCCGCTTCCCGGCCGGCGACCGGCGTCGTGCTGCGGCTCCCACCGCCGACCGGCCCGTATGCGATCGGGGCCTGCACGTTGTACCTGGTCGACCGCTCCCGACCGGACCCGTGGGAGCCGATCCCGGTGCGGGAGGTGATGGTCACGGTGTTCTACCCGGCCCGCACCGTGCGCGGCTGCCCGGTCGCACCGCAACTGAGTGCCGAAGCCGGGCAGGCGTTCGGGTCGGCCGCGCGGCCGACCCACGCGCAGTTGCCCGCGACGGGGGTGGACTGGGCGGCCACGAGCACCCACGCGTACACGAACGCGCCCGCGCGGACCGAGTGCCGCCCGGTGCTGCTGTACAGTCCCGGCGGCGCCGACCCGCGCGGCATGGGCACCGGCGTCGCCGAGGAATTGGCGAGTCGGGGCTACGTGGTGGTGTGCATCGACCACCCGGGCGACGGCGCCGTGGTCGAATTCCCGGTGGACATGGCGGGTCGCGAGGGCCGGGTCCGGTGGACCGTCCTCCGTTTCGACGCGCGCACCGACCCCGGGCTGTTTCGCACCATGATCGACACTCGGATCGCGGACACCCGGTTCGTGCTCGATCGACTGACGGTCCTGGCCCGCGGCGAAAACCCGGATCCGACCGGCGCGCCGCTGCCCGACGGCCTGCACCGGGCGCTGGATCTGCGCCGGGTGGGCGTCTACGGTCACTCGGCGGGTGGCACGACCGCGGCCGAGACGATGTACGAGGATCGCCGGATCGCCGCCGCGATCAACCTGGAGGGTTATCTGGACCACCCGTCGCCCGCGCCCGGCCGAGACGGCGAGTTGTACCCGATCGCCCGCGACGGCACCGATCGGCCGCTGCTCCTGCTGGACACCGACGGCTTCCCCGACCGGCGCAACCTGGAACGCTCGTGGTCCGCGCTGCTCGCGCATTCCCGCCGGCACGTCCCGCGGCACCGGATCGAGTCCGCCGCGCACCACGTGTTCACCGACCATGCCGTCTTCGCGCCCCGGCTCCAGGCCGCCGGCCTGATGTCCGCCGCCGACCGGATCTCCCTGATCGGCGCGATCGACCCGGCCGTGTCGGTGCCCACGGTGCGCCGGTACGTCCAAGGGTTCTTCGCCCGGCACCTGCCCACACGCTGAACGGTCCGGACCGATCGGTGATCATGCCCGCGGGTGGGCGCCGAGGAAGCCCTCGGCGCCCACCCGCGACGCGGCCCGTGGCAGAGGTCAGGCGGGCTCGGGGGCCGGGTCGCCCTCCTCGACCCAGTCCATCGTGCGCGCCACCGCCTTGCGCCAGTTGCGGTAGCCCAGGTCGCGGGTGGCGTCGTCC
Source organism: Embleya sp. NPDC008237 (assembly GCF_042956465.1). Lineage (NCBI taxonomy): Bacteria > Bacillati > Actinomycetota > Actinomycetes > Kitasatosporales > Streptomycetaceae > Embleya > Embleya sp. NPDC008237. Next base: position 31,088 of record NZ_JBIBGL010000019.1, on the reverse strand, counting down.
ATCCGCGCGGTCCATTCGGCGGCGCGGTGCCAGTTCGCCCGCAGCGAGTCCAGGTCGGGCCAGTAGCCGACCGCGAGCCCGGCCGCGTACGCCGCGCCCAGCGCGGTGGTCTCGGCCACGAACGGGCGGGCCACCGGGGCGTCCAGCACGTCGGCGATGGTCTGCATGAGCAGGTTGTTGGCGGTCATCCCGCCGTCCACCTTGAGCGTGGCGAGCTTGACCCCGGAGTCGCGCTCCATCGCGTCCACCACCTCGCGGGTCTGCCACGCGGTGGCCTCCAGGACGGCCCGCGCGATGTGTCCCTTGTTCACGTACGCGGTCAGACCCGCGATCACGCCGCGCGCGTCCGAACGCCAGTAGGGCGCGAACAGTCCGGAGAAGGCCGGGACGAAGTAGGCGCCGCCGTTGTCCTCGACGGTCAGCGCGAGCGTCTCGATCTCGGCCGCGGTGGAGATCAGTCCCATCTGGTCGCGCATCCACTGCACCAGCGACCCGGTCACCGCGATCGAGCCTTCCAGCGCGTAGACCGGCGCCTCCTTGCCGAGCCGGTAGCCGACCGTGCTGAGCAGGCCGTGATGCGACTGCACGATCCGCGATCCGGTGTTGATCAGCAGGAAGCTGCCGGTGCCGTAGGTGCTCTTGGCCTCGCCCTCCTCGAAGCACGTCTGCCCGAACAGCGCGGCCTGCTGGTCGCCCAGCGCGGAGGCGACCGGGACGCCCTCCAGGATGCCGCGGGCGGTGCCGTACACCTCGGAGGAGGAGCGGATCTCGGCCAGCACCGAGCGCGGCACGTCCATCGCGCGCAGGATCCGGTCGTCCCAGTCCAGCGTCTCCAGGTTCATCAACATCGTGCGCGAGGCGTTGGTGACGTCGGTGACGTGCACCCCGCCGTCCGGGCCGCCGGTGAGGTTCCACACCACCCACGACTCCATCGTGCCGAACAGGATGTCGCCCCGATCGGCCCGCTCGCGCAGCCCCTCGACGTTGTCGAGCAGCCAGCGGATCTTGGGACCGGCGAAGTAGCTGGCGAGCGGCAGGCCGGTCTCCACCCGGAAGCGGTCCTGGCCGACGTTGCCGCCCAGTTCCCGGCACAGCGCGTCGGTGCGGGTGTCCTGCCACACGATCGCGTTGTGCACCGGCACCCCGGTGTGGCGGTCCCACAACACGGTGGTCTCGCGCTGGTTGGTGATGCCCAGCGCGCGGATCTGCTCGCGCCGGATGCCCGCCTGGGCGAGCGCGCCGGCGACCACGGCCTGCACCACGCTCCAGATCTCGGCGGCGTCGTGCTCGACCCACCCCGGGCGCGGGAAGATCTGCCGGTGCTCGCGCTGGTCGACGGCGACGATGCGCCCGTCCGCGCCGAAGATGATGCATCGGCTGGACGTGGTGCCCTGGTCGATCGCGGCGATGTAGGTGTCGGACATGGCTCCTCTTCCGAAGGATCCGAGGGAAAGGTCGGGGTCGGTACGGACGTGCGGGCTCAGAACGCGAGCCGGTACAGGCCGCCGGCCGCCAGCCCGCCGACGGTGGGACCGACCACGGGGACCCACGCGTAGGCCCAGTCCGAGCCGCCCTTCTTGGGGATGGGCAGCAGCGAGTGTGCCAGGCGCGGGCCGAGGTCGCGGACCGGGTTGATGGCGTAGCCGGTCGGACCGCCCAGGGACAGGCCGATGCCCACCACCAGGAGTGCGGTCATCAGGATGCCGGTGCCGGAGAGGGCGAGCCCGTCGGTCAGGCCCTGGGTCAGGATCACGATGACCAGCACGGTGGTGGCGATCGTCTCGGTGATCAGGTTCTGCACCGGGTTGCGGATCTCCGGCGAGGTGGCGAACACGCCGAGCACGGGTTCGCCGTGCTCCTTGAACTGACCCAGGTAGGTGGCCCAGGCCAGCACGGCGCCGATCACCGCACCGGTGAACTGCCCGGCGAGGTACACCGGCACCTTGTCCCATTCTCCCGTCTTGACGGCTATGCCGAACGTGACGGCGGGATTGAGGTGCGCGCCGGACAACGACACGCTCGCGTACGCCCCGGCCAGGACCGCGAAGCCCCAGCCGAAGGTGATCGCCAACCAGCCCGCGTTCTGCGCCTTGGACCGGTTCAGGGTGACCGCCGCGCACACGCCGACGCCCAGGAGCAGCAGGATGGCCGTACCCAGGGTCTCGCCGATGAAGATCTTGTCGCTCGTCACAACAACACGGCCCCTTCTTGACTGCACGGGTGGGACGGCGCCGGGATGCGGCGCCGGACGGGCGTACGGCGCGCCGAATCGACGCGCCGTACGGGGTTGCGGGAATCCGCACCACATCAGGGCGGTGCCGGGAGGACGACCGCTGCGGTGCCGTGAAGTGCGCACACCGGGCGAATCCCGATCGCACGCGGATCGGAAGAATCGTTGGGCGTGGTCCGTTCGATCCGGCAGATGACTCCGACTGGCATTCGACATTGACGACCGCTGTCCGGCAGTGTTCTCCGCGGGTTGCGCCGCCGTCAAGAGTCCGTGAACATCTCGTTCCCGACCCCGCCCGCGAGCGCCGGGCCCGGCGGGCGGGCCGTGGACCCGACCGGCATGCGTACGACCGCTGTTCTACATTGCCAACCCGATCTTCATTGCCAACCTGATCTTCGATGGAGGAGTTGGTATGCCCGGTCCCATCCAGTCGCTCGAACGCGCAGCGGCGATCCTGCGGCTGCTCGCCGGCGGCGAACGGCGCTTCGGTCTGAGCGAGGTGGCCACCACCCTGGGCCTGGCGAAGGGCACCGCGCACGGCATCCTGCGCACGCTCCACCAGGAGGGGTTCGTCGAACAGGACGCCAAGAGCGGCAAGTACCAGCTCGGCGCCGAACTGCTCCGGCTGAGCAGCTCCTACCTCGACGTGCACGAGTTGCGCGCCCGGGCCCTGGTCTGGGCGGACGACCTGGCCCGCGCGAGTGGCGAGAGCGTGCGCATCGGGGTGCTGCACAAGGGCGGCGTGCTGGTCATCCACCACGTCTTCCGCCCGGACGACAGCCGTCAGGTGCTGGAGATCGGCGCGATGTTGCCGCTGCACTCCACCGCGTGGGGCAAGGTCTTGCTCGCGGTGGACCCGGCCGCGCGGGCCGAGCTGAACGAGAGCGCCCCGGTCGCCTTCACCACCCGCACGCTGATCGATCCGGCCGCGATCGACGCGGAGAGCGTCACCGTGCGCGAGCGCGGCTGGGCCTGCGACATCGAGGAGTCGGTGCCGGGCCTGGCGGGCATCGCCGCGCCGATCCGGGACCGGCGCGGCACGCCGCTGGGCGCGGTGGGCATCAGCGGCGCGGTCGAGCGGATCGTCGCCGACGACGCGCCGCGACCCACGCTCGTGGCCTCGGTCCGCGACGCGGCGCGCGCCATCTCGCGCGACCTGGGGGCGACTTTTCCGTACTGACGCCCCGGGGCCGGACGCCCGCCCCCGGGCCGCGGCACGGGGTGCGGACCGGTCCGCGGCTCGCCCGGGGCGGCCGCTTCGGACCGGCGGCACTTGACCATTGCCCGACCGGCAATGAAAACTGTCGTTCGTCGTTCGACAATGCCGACCACGTAGATTCGGACCGGGACCCCGTCCCACCGCTTCGCAGCCGGCCCAGTGGAAAGAAGACGCGTGATGAGCACCGCCACGGATCCGACCGTTCCCGCTCGTGCCCACAGCCGTGCCGAACTCTCGCGCGGCACCCACGACCTGCTCGTCATCGGCGGCGGCATCCTCGGCACGGCGGTGGCCTGGACCGCGGCCCAGACCGGGCTGCGGGTGGCCATGGTCGACGCCGGCGACTTCGCCGGCGCCACCTCGTCCGCGTCCTCCAAGCTCGTGCACGGCGGCCTGCGCTACCTCCAGACCGGCAACCTCAAGCTGGTCGCGGAGAACCACCGCGAACGCCGCACGCTGGCCCGCGACGTGGCCCCGCACCTGGTGCGGCCGCTGTCCTTCCTGGTCCCGGTCTACAAGGACGGCCCGCACGGCTCGGCCAAGCTCGGCGCCGGCGTGTTCCTGTACTCGGCCCTGTCCGCCTTCGGTGACGGCCTGGGCAAGGTGATCGGCCCGGACAACGCGCTCGAACTCGTCCCGGCCCTGCGCAAGGAGGGCCTGCGCCGCGCCGCCGTGTACGGCGACCACCAGATGAACGACAGCCGGGTCGCGGTGACCACCGTGCGCGCGGCGGTCGAGGCCGGTGCGGTCGTGCTCAACCACGCCGAGGTGGTCGGCCTGCGCAAGGACGCCGGCGGCCGGGTCACCGGCGCCGAACTGCGCGACCGACTCGACGGCGCCGAGTTCGGCGTGAACGCGCGCGTCGTGCTGAACGCGACCGGCCCGTGGGTGGACCACCTGCGCCGGATGGAGGACCCGGCGGCCGAACCGAGCATCCGGCTGTCCAAGGGCGTGCACCTGGTGCTGCGCCAACAGCAGCCGTGGCGGGCCGCGTTGACCATCCCGATCGACAAGTACCGGGTGTCCTTCGCGATTCCGTGGGAGGAGCACCTGCTGCTCGGCACCACCGACGAGGCCTACGAGGGCGACCCCGGCAAGGTCTCCCCCACCGAGGCCGACATCGCCCAGATCCTGGACGAGGCGGGCAGCGCGGTCGACCCGGCGCAGCTGCGTCGCGAGGACATCACCTACGCGTTCGCCGGCCTGCGGGTCCTGCCCGGCGGGGCGGGCGCCACGAGCGAGGCCAAGCGGGAGACGGTGGTCACCGAGGGGCGCGGCGGCATGTTGTCGGTGGCGGGCGGCAAGTGGACCACCTACCGGCACATCGGCCGCACCGTACTGGACAAGCTGGCCAAGGCCGGTGTCGTGGCCTTGGAGCAGGACATGGCGGCCCCGCTGCGTCGGGTGGCGCTGCCGGGCTCGGCGAACCCCGAGGCAGTGGCGCACCGGCTGCTCGGCGAGGCCACCCCCGAGGACGGCGTCGACCCGGTGGTGGCCCGCCACCTCGCGTCGCACTACGGCAACCTCGCCTACGACCTGGCCGCGCTGGTGCGGGCCGACCGCGAACTCGGCGAGCGCATCCACCCGGACGGGCCGGACATCTGGGCCCAGGTCGCCTACGCGCGCGACCACGAGTGGGCGATGACCGTGGACGACGTGCTGCGGCGCCGGACCACGGTGACCATTCGCGGGCTGGACACCCCCGAGGTGCGCTCCCGGGTCGAGCGCCTGCTGGCGGCCGAGCCGAACTGACCGGCGCGACGCCCGACTCCCCCCGAGGCCGGCCGCCGCGACCGGCGACCTCGGGGTGGTTTCCGAGACGGACTCCGAGGGCGGACGTCGGGGGGCGGGCCGCCCGGCGACGCCGGGTGGGTACGTTCGGAACTCGTCCGGCGATTTCCGTTATCCGCGCCGACCCGGGTGCTCTCCCGAGTGGCGGATGGACGGGAGCGGGCCCGTCACGCCGGTCGAGGAAAGTGGATGTACGTGGACAACGAGCACAACACCGCCCTGGTCGTCGCGGCCCAGGGCGGTGATCTGCGTGCCCGCGACCGGCTCGTGGCCGACTGGCTGCCACTGGTGTACAACATCGTCGGCCGGGCGCTGAACGGGCACGCGGACGTCGACGACGTCGTGCAGGAGACCATGCTCTGCGCGGTGTCCGGCCTCGGCGGCCTGCGCGATCCGGAGCGCTTCCGGTCCTGGCTGGTGGCCATCGCGATCAATCAGGTACGCCGCCGGCACGCCCGTCGCGCGCTCACCACGCCGCTCGACGAGATCGCCGAATACCCGGACCCGGCCGCCGACTTCGCCGACCTGACCATCCTGCGCTTGGGCCTGTCCGGGCAGCGCCGCGACGTTGCCGAGGCGACCCGCTGGCTGGATCCGGACACCCGCGAACTGCTCGCCCTGTGGTGGCTGGAGGCGGCCGGCACGCTGACCCGGGCCGAACTCGCCACCGCCCTGGACCTGCCCGCGACCCACGTGGCGGTCCGGGTCCAGCGCATGAAGGAGCAGTTGGAGGCCGCCCGCGTGGTGGTCCGCGCACTCGCCGCCGATCCCCGCTGCGCGGAGGCCGGCGCGCTGCTCGCGCCCTGGGACGGCCGGCCGACCCCGCTGTGGCGCAAGCGCATCTCCCGGCACGCCCGGACGTGCGGCGCATGCGGCGCGCACCGGTACGACCTGGCCCCGGTCGAGGGCCTGCTCGCGGGCCTGGCCCTACTGCCGCCGACGGCCGTACTGCTGCACCTGCTCCGCCAGAGCCCATGGGCACCGATCGAAACAGCGGACCCGATCGGCGACCCGGGCACGGTGGCGTATTCGAACACGGCGGGCGACCCGGGCACGTACTCAGCCGGCGACCCGAGCACGGTTGTGCACTCGAACACGGCGAGCGACCCGAGCGCAGTCACATACACGAACACGGCAAGCGACCCGAACGCGGCTGCGTACTCGAATGCCGCCGGCGATCCGCACATGGTCGGCCGGCCGGGCACGGGTGGGGAGCCGAGCCCGCCGGGAGATCCGAGCGGCAGCGCCCCGCCGAGCCGGGGCGGGGATCCGAGCGCGGGCGACGATCCGAGCCCCGCCGACCGTGCGGCCTCGCCCGCCGATCCGGGTCGGGGCGGGAGCGTGTCCACCGAACCGGCCGCCGGGCCCACCGAAGCCGGCCCTCCCTCCCCCGGCCACGCCGCGCCGCGTTCGGCCCGCCGACCCCGCCGGATCGCGGCCGGCGGCGCCGCGATCGTCCTGGTCGTCCTGGCCGCGGTCGTCATCGTCGACCGCCCCCACCACGACCCGCCGACCCGAAGCGCGCCCGCCGCACACCCGCCGGTCGTCGCAGCCGCGTCGGCACCCTCCGCGACGCCCACCACCGCGCCGCCGCCGGCCACCACGCCGGCCATCGCCCCGCCGCCCTCGACCGAGCCCGCGACCGAGCCTTCGGCCACCCGCTCGACCGCCTCCGCCGACCCCCGCGCGCGGCTCGAACGCACCGTGGTGGACCTGGTCAACGCCGCCCGGGCCGAGCACGGTTGTGCTCCCGTCCGGGTCGACGACCGGCTGCGAAGTGCCGCCCGCAAACACTCCGACGACATGCTCGCCCGGCGGTTCTACGACCACTCGAACCCGGACGGGGTACGCGCCGACGCTCGCATCACCGCCGCCGGCTACCGGTGGCGGCAGTGGGGCGAGAACCTCGATCGGGGTCGATCGGACGCCGCGCACGTGGTCGCCCAGTGGCTGGCCAGTCCGATCCACCGGGACAACATCCTCGATTGCGGCTTCACCGACATCGGTGTCGGCGCCACGGTCGGCCCGGGCGGGACGACCTGGTGGACCCAGGTGTTCGCCGCACCTGCCTGACGCACCCGGGCCCGGGCAGCCGGCAGCCGGCACGCATATCCGGCGCATGCACCCGCCCGACCCGGCCCACTCCATCGCCCGCCCGACCCGACGCGAAAAACCGCGCCGATTTCCGTTATCCACCCGCGCCCCGCGGCTCTCCCTGGTGTCCCCGGCGTTCGTGCCGGGCGACGAGCCGTACCTTTCGAGGAGTTGCGCATCGTGCAGTACCGACACCACCGGCAGCACCGACACCACCGGGCCGTGTCCACCACCCTCGCCGCCGCACTGGCCGCCCTCGTGCTGGCCGGCTGCGGCTCGCCCGCCGAGCGGCACGACGACGCGGCCCGGCCGGCGGCCCCGATCGACACCGCATCGGCGTCGACCGCGTCGGCGGCACCGACGTCGGCCGCGCCCGGGCTGCCCACCGGCACGAGCCCGAGCACCGGGGCCGTCCCGAGCACCGGCACGGCGCCCGCAACCCACAAGCCGACCGCGGCCGCCGGCGCGAGCCGCGCGGGGACGGACGCCAAGGCCCCGGCCGCCAAGAGCGCCCGACCCACCACGGCGTCGGCGGCGGACGGGCCGCCCGGGGCCAATCCCACCGTGCGCGACAACCGGCCCGCCTCCCGGTCGATCGCCGATGCCGAGGCGATGTCCCTGGAACTGCTCAACGCCGAACGCGCGAAGGTCGGCCTGCGCCCGCTCCGGGCGAGCGCCGACCTGAGCGACTTCGCCCGCAAGTGGGCCGAACACATGCGCCGTACCGGCTTCGCCCACTCCGGCCCCGAGGTCGACGTCCTGGTCACCGGCGCCCGGACCGGCGTGTCCGAGAACATCGTGTGGTGGGGCGACCCGGCCATGACCGCCCGGCAGGCGGCCGAGAAGTTCCAGGACATGTGGCGGCACAGTCCCGGCCACTACCGCAACCAGACCGACCCGACCCACACCGAGGCGGGCATCGGCATCTACCGCGACGACAGCGGCTGGTGGGGCGTGCACGAGTTCGCCAACGGCTGACCTCGGCGGCTCGCCGGCCCCGCCCGCACACCGGCGGCCCGGTCACCGGTGCGACCCGAACGATCACGGGCCGCAGCCCCGGGGCCGGGCCGCCCGGCCGACCCCACGCATCCGCCGGCGACAGCCCGAGCTCGCCCCGACGCACCTGCGACAGGGGGTGCGGGGCGCTGCGGGCCGACCCGAAGCCCAGGCGCAAAACGCACTAAACTATGAACATGGCCTCGTGCCGTCGGGTCCGGGGCCGTGCCCCTCGGGGGACGAGATCCCAGTCCGGGAGGACGTCATGCGCAAGGTCGCCGATTGCCGGGACATGCCCAGTGAGTCCGGGTGCACGCTCACCATCGCCGGAGCCGAGGACGAGGTCGTCCTGGCCGCAAGTCAACATGCCGTGGCGGTACACGGGCATACCGACTCGCCCGAACTCCGCGAGGAGATCCGCAAGTTCCTGAAGGACGAGGAACCCGGTCGCTGACCGCGGGTGCCCGCACTCCGCACCCGGGCCGGCCGTCCGAAGCAGCCGTTCGCCGACCGCGACGCCGCGCGGGACGTAGGCGGTCCGAAAGGGACCCACCAGGCCCGGGTGACGCCGAAGCCTGCTCCCGCACGCCGGCTCGTCCGCACGGGCGCCGATCGGCCCACCGGCGCGGTTTACCTTCGCCCGGTGCGGCCACAGTCCCCCCATGGCTCCACGACCCGCGTCCGCTCCCCCGCCCGCCCCCGACCCCGTGGCCGCACTGGAACGCATCGCGTTCCTGCTCGAACGCGACCAGGCGCCCACCTATCGGGTCAAGGCCTTCCGCACCGCGTCCGCCGTGGTGGCCGGGCTGGCTTCCGACGACCTGCGCCGCCGGGTCGAGCAGCACACGCTCGGCGACTTGAAGGGGATCGGGCCGAAGACGGCGGACGTCGTCGAGCAGGCGCACGCCGGCCGGGTACCCGGCTATCTGGCCGATCTGGAATCCCGCCCGTCGCCCGTGCCCACCGACGGCGCGGCACTGCTCGCCGCCCAGCGCGGCGACTGTCACATGCATTCCGACTGGTCCGACGGAGGCAGCCCGATCGACCTGATGGCCCGCACCGCGCGGGACCTGGGGCACGAGTGGGTCGTCCTCACCGACCACTCGCCGCGCTTGACCGTGGCCCGCGGACTGACCGCCGAGCGGCTCCGCGCGCAGTTGGACGTGGTGGCCGAACTCGCCGCCGAGTTGGCTCCGTTCCGGCTGTTGACCGGCATCGAGTGCGACATCCTCGACGACGGCTCACTGGACCAGGAGCCGGATCTCCTCGACCGCCTGGACGTCGTGGTCGCCTCGGTGCACTCCAAATTGCGGATGGAGGAGCCGGCCATGACCCGCCGACTGCTGGCCGCCGTGCGCAATCCGCGGGTGAACGTGCTGGGCCACTGCACCGGTCGACTGATCCGGGGCAAGCAGCGCCCGGAGTCCGTGTTCGACGCCGACGCGGTGTTCGCCGCGTGTGCCGAGTCGCACACCGCCGTGGAGATCAACTGCCGCCCGGAGCGCCGGGATCCACCGTCCCGGCTGCTCCGCCTGGCGCTCGCCGCGGGGGTGCACTTCACCATCGACACCGACGCGCACGCCCCCGGCCAACTCGACTGGCAGGGCTACGGCTGTGCCCGGGCCGAACAGTGCGACGTACCGGCCGACCGGGTGATCACCACGTGGCCCGTCGACCGACTGCTCGACTGGGCCGGCGCCGCTCGCTGATCCCTACTCGGTCGAGGCGTCCGTCTCGTCCCGGGCCGCGGCCCGGCGCCTGCCGATCACGGCGGCGGCCGCGGCGGCGCTGCCGGTGAACGCGAGGCCGACCACCCACGGGCGGTCGAGGACGTGGCAGGTCATGTGGTCCACCGAGAACCGCCCGGGACCCGCGAGGCCGAGCCCGGCCGCGACGAAGCCGAGGAACGCCGGGTATTCGAAGCCGCCCGACTGGGCGAAGAAGCCGGCCGGCGCGTGCACGGCCACCGCGCCCGCCATCGCGCCGGCCGCCGCCGCACCTGCCGCGGGGGTGGCCAGGCCGAGCGCGAGGAGCACCCCGCCGCCGGCCTCGCCGAGACCGGCCGCGATCGCGCTCTGCCGACCGGGCCGAAAGCCCATGTGCTCCATCGCCGAGCCGGTGCCGGCCACGCCGTGTCCGCCGAACCAGCCGAACAACTTCTGCGCGCCGTGCGCGAACAGCACGCCGCCGGTGCCGATCCGCAGGGCGAGCAGGCCCACGTCCTTGCGTACGGACGATCGGGTGCGTTTCGAGAGTGGATTGTGGATCGAAACCGGGCTGTGGAGCGACACGGGGGCGCGAAGCGACAGACACATGAGGGACTCTTTTCCTGGTTTTTCCTGGTGTTTCCTGGCGTTTCCTGGTGTTTCCTGGTGGCTTCTTCTGGTGGCTTCGTGTTTCCGGTTCAGTGCTCGCGGGCGCGGCTGGGTTGCACCCGGGGTGGTTCGCCGGGCATTTTCGGGTGGTCCGGCGGGTAGGGCAGGTCGCCCGCGCCGTGGTCGCGGGCCTGCCGCTCGGCCAGTTCGAACACCCGGCCCAGGTCGAAGGCGTGCGACGGCATGTCCGCGTGCACGTCGCCGAGCCGCGCGTAGCGCTCGGGCATGGTGGCGAGGTCGAAGTCGTCGGGGTGCGCGTCGTCCACCTCGTCCCAGGTCAGCGGCGCCGAGACGGTCGCACGGGCGGTGGGACGCGGCGAGTAGGCGGCGGCGATGGTGCGGTCCCGGGCCATCTGGTTGTAGTCGACGAAGATGCGTTCGCCGCGCTCCTCCTTCCACCAAGCGGTGGTCACCCGATCGGGCATGCGCGCCTCCAGCTCGCGGGCCAGCGCGATCACCGCGCGCCGCACCTCGGTGAACTCCCACTCGGGGCGGACCGGCACGTACAGGTGCAGGCCGCGTCCGCCGGAGGTCTTGGGCCAGGCGGTCAGGCCGTAGTCGGCCAGTACCTCGCGCATCGCGTGTGCGGCGCGGACCGCGTCGGCGAAGTCGGTGCCCGGCTGCGGGTCGAGGTCGATGCGCAGTTCGTCCGGGTGTTCGGTGGCGCTGCGCCGGACCGGCCAGGGGTGGAAGGTCAGGCAGCCCAGGTTGCCCGCCCAGACCAGTGCGGCCACACTGTCCGGGGCCATCTCGTCCGCGTGCCGGCCGCTGGGGAAGGTGATCCGGGCGGTGGGAATCCACTCCGGCAGGGACTTGGGCACTCGCTTCTGGAAGAACGACTCGCCGTCCACGCCGTCCGGGAAACGTTGCAGCGTGGTGGGTCGATCGCGCAGGCCGCGCAACATTCCTTCGCCGACCGCGATCAGATAGCGGACCACGTCACCCTTGGTGAAGCCGCGCGCGGGGTAGTAGACCTTGTCGACGTTGCTCACCCGGACGGACCTGCCGTCGACCTCGAATTCCTCGGCAGCGCTCATCCCTCAGGGTAGGCAGATTCGCCCGACTTCGTCCCGATGGCATACCGCCGTTCGGCCGCTGCGGAGGCGACCGGTACGGCGCCCGCGCACACTGAGGCGCATGCGCCTTCCCGTGATGCCCCCGGTCAAGCCGATGCTCGCCAAGGCGGCTGCGCGGATTCCCGCCGGCCTGCACTACGAGGCCAAATGGGACGGGTTCCGGGCCATCGTCTTCCGGGACGGCGACGAGGTGCTGATCGGCAGCCGTAACACCAAGCCGCTGGATCGTTACTTCCCGGATGTGGTGGACGCGGTGTTGCGGCTGCTCCCGCCGCGCTGCGTATTGGACGGCGAACTGGTCATCGCCCGCGACGGCCGGCTCGACTTCGATCGGCTCCAGGACCGGATCCATCCGGCGGCCTCGCGGGTGCGGCACCTGGCCGAGACCACCCCGGCGTCGTTCGTCGCGTTCGACCTGCTGGCCCTGGACGACGAGTCGTATCTGTCCCGCCCGCTGACCGAGCGCCGTGTCGCGCTGGAGCGGGCACTGGCCGAGGTGACGGCGCCCATCCACCTGGCGCCCGCCACGACCGATGTGGCACGGGCACAGGATTGGTTCGACCGGTTCGAGGGCGCCGGTCTGGACGGCATCGTGGCCAAGAACCCGGCCGGGCCGTATCTGCCGGACGAGCGGGCGATGGTCAAGGTCAAGCACGAACGCACCGCGGACTGCGTGGTCGCGGGCTACCGCGAGCACAAGTCGGGCCCGGTGGTGGGCTCGCTGCTGCTGGGCCTCTACGACGACCGGGGGCGGCTGCAACACGTGGGCGTCAGCGCGGCGTTCACCGCGGCCCGACGGGCCGAACTGGTCCGGGAGTTGGCGCCCTACCGGATGGCGGATCCGACCGGGCACCCGTGGGCGCACTGGGCCGAGGCCGAGGCGCACGAGGCCGACCGGCTGCCCGGCGCGGTCACCCGCTGGTCGGGCGGCCGGCTCTCGGACTGGGTGCCGCTGCGGCCGGAGTCGGTCTGCGAGGTGGCCTACGACCACGTCCAGGGCGACCGGTTCCGGCACACGACCCGGTTCCGTCGGTGGCGTACCGACAAGGATCCGGCCGAGTGCACCTACGAACAACTCGCCGAACCGGCCCGCTACGACCTGGCCGACGTGCTCGGCACCCGCTGAGCCGCAACGGGCCGCCCGCAGGCGCCGGATCCGGCGCCTGCGGGCGGTGTTGCTCAACTCCTGGCCAGGTCCACGAACAGCGCGCTGGACCAGCCGAATCCGGTCGTCGCGCGCCCGGCCCGGCCGCCGGTGAGCGGGTTCCAGTACTCGTACAGCCCGCCGCCCTCGGCCACCATCCGCACCGTGCGTTCGGTCAACTCGTCGGCCACGTCCGGGTATCCGGATCGACGCAGGCCCTCGATCAGCAGGTAGTTGACGTTGAGCCAGACCGGCCCGCGCCACATCGCGTCGGGATCGAAGGTCGGATCGTCGAACGCCACGGTGGGCACCGGGCGTTCGCCCCAGAAGCTGGGCGAGCGCAGGTCCTCGACCAGCCGGTCGGCGATCTCGCGCGGCAGACGTCCGGTGAGCAGCGGCAGCAGTTCCAGCGGTGTGCGCACCGAGACCACGCGGCCCGCCGACACGGTGGTGAAGCGTTTGCCGTCCCACCGCCGGGCCACCAGGAGTTCGGTGTGCGCGGCGGCCCGCTGCCGCCATGTCGCGGCGTCCTCGATCCGGCCCAGCGCCTCGGCGATGTCGCCCAGCACGTCGAACTGGAGCGCGAGGTAGGCGTTCAGGTCCGGCGGCTCGGCGCGCGGGCCGTAGTCCCAGACCGGGCTGTCGTCCAGCCCGCTGGAGTACGGGTGCAGGTATTCCGCCAGTCCGTCGCCGTCCGGGTCGGAGTGGGTCAGCCACCACTCCTGGGAGCGGGCGATCGGCTCGTAGACCTCGGCCAGGAAGGCGAGGTCGGGGGCGGCCCGATGGATCTTCCAGACCGCCCACGCGGTCAGCGGCGGCTTGGTCACCGGTACCACCTCGCCGGCCGCGGCCGTCCGTGCCGCTTCCTCGCCCAGCGCCTGGCCGACGTGCTCGGCCAGGCGGGCCCGGTCCGAGCGCGGCAGGTCGTCGGTCTCCGCCAACACGCCCTCGTCGTGCACGACATCGGGGATCAGCCCGTCGGGCCGCTGGTGCGCGAGCAGGATCCGGATCTGGTCCCGGGCCAGTTCGGGGTCGCCGTGCCGCAGGGCGATGGCGTGGAAGTAGGAGTCCCAGTTCCACACGCCGACGTAGCCGAACCGGGACGGGACCAGGCCCTCCCGACCGCCCGCGAAGCCGATCGGCAGCAGGTTCACCCCGAGCGTCCACCACGCCATGGCGGCCCGTTCGTACAGGTCCGCGCGGACGGTCGGCATCCGGTCGAACCAGGCGCTCCAGCGTGCCCGGGCCGCGGCGAGCACGGTCGGCCCGTCCGCCGGGGCGGCCTCGCCGATCAGGACCCGGCAGCCCTCGATCACGGCCTCGTGCGCGGTGCCGTCCGCGGCCGTCCACCGGGCCCGGGCACCGGCGCCGACCAGCACCAGGGTGTCCGGATCGGCGAAGGCCAGGTGTACGCCGCCCGCGAAGGAGATCCGGTCCGGGTGCGCGGCCCGGATCGGCAGCGGGTCGCCGCCGGCCGACTCGATCCGCAACCCGGTGAGCACGGTCGTGTCGGTGAGCCGGGTCTCGTACTCGGACCGGGCGACCCACAGGTCGCCGTCCTCCTGTGCCAGGACCAGCAGCCGCGAACCCCGGTCGGTGAACGGCCGTTCGCGCAGATCCAACGTCACCGCGTCGAGTGGGGCTCGGTCGTGCGCGGTCATTTCAGCGTCCTCCCATGCCGGATGCCGCCATGCTGCTGATGATCTTCCGCTGACCGATCACGAACGCGATCAGCATCGGCACCACGGAGATCGTCGAGGCGGCCAGGAGCATGCCGTAGTCCAGACCGCCGTGCTGGCCCTTGAACGAGGCGAGCAGCATCGGAACGGTGAATTTGTCCTCGGAGTTGAGGAAGATCAGCGGGTAGATGAAGCTGTTCCAGCTGCCCAGGAAGACGATGATGCCCAGCGCGGCCATGCCCGGCTTGATGTTGGGCAGCACGATCCGGGTGAAGATCGTCCAGCGGTTCGCGCCGTCCAGCCGGGCGGCCTCCTCCAGTTCGATCGGCACCGCCCGGATGAACTGCCGCATCATGAACACCGCGAACGGGTTGGCGATGGCGGGCAGGATCAGCGCCAGGTGGGTGTCGATCCAGCCGAGCTTCGACAACATCACGTACAGCGGCACCAGGGTGACCTGGGTGGGCACCATCTGGGTGAGCAGGAAGACCACGAACAGCGAGCGGGAGAACGGGAATTCGATCCGGGTGAAGGCGTAGGCCGCCATCGAGGCGGTGAGCAGGGTCGCCACGACCGTGATCACCGCGATGTAGAAACTGTTCCAGTAGGCGCGGCCGAAGGGCATCGCGTCGAAGGCGTCGGGGAAGTTGCTCGCGCGCCAGGGGTCCGGCAGCCAGGCCAGCGGATCCTGGATCATCTGCCCCTCGCTCTTGAACGCGGTGAGCAGCATCCACACGAACGGGAACGTCATCAGCAGCCCACCCACGATGAGCAGGGTGTGCAGTGCGACGGTGCCGAAACGTCGGCGGATGGCAGTGACCATCACGACCATCCTCTCTTACGACTCGTAGTGGACGAAGCGCTTCTGCATGCCGAACTGCGCCACGGTCACCACGATCGTCATCAGCGTCAGGAGCAGGGCGGCGGCGCTGCTGGCGCCGAATTCGAACTTCTTGAAGCCCAGGTCGTAGACCTGGTAGACGATCGTGCGGGCGCCCTCGTTGTGGTCCGGGTCGACCAGCACGTAGATCTGGTCGAATGCCTGGAACGAGCTGATCACCGCGACCACGAAGGAGAAGAAGATGGTCGGGGACAGCAGCGGCAGCGTGACGTGCCGGAAGATGCGCACCGGTCCCGCGCCGTCGATCCGGGCCACCTCGGTCAGGTGCGCCGGGATCGACTGGAGGCCGGCCAGGAAGATCACCACGTTCAGGCCCAGCGAGGACCAGATGGTCACCGCCGCGATCGCGACCATCACCCAGTCCGGGTCGTTGAGCCAGTCCGGCAGGGTGATGCCGAACCAGTCGTGCACGGTGTTGTTGAGCATCCCCAGGTCGCCACTGGCCAGCAACATCTGCCAGATCACCGCGACGGCCACCGAACTGGTCACCACCGGCAGGAAGTAGATCACCCGGTAGATGGTCTTGCCGCGCACGTTGTTCAGCGCCATCGCGATCAGCAGGGCCAGCGCCAGACCCACCGGCACCGTGATCAGGCCCAGGGTCAGCGTGTTCAGCACCGCGTCACGGAAGGTGGGATCGGACAGCTGGGTCTGGAAGTTGTCCAGGCCGACCCAGGACTTCTCGCCCAGGCCGTCCCACTTCATGAAGGCCAGCACGACCGCGAAGCCCAGCGGTCCCAGCGTGAAGGCGAGCAGAGCGGCCAGTTGCGGCCCGAGGAAGAGGGCGGCCCACCACCGTTCCCGGCGCCGCCGGCCCCGAAGGGACCGGCGGCTGTCGGGCGTTTCGGTGGCCGGGCGCCGTGCGTCGGTGGTGCGGCTGAGCGTGGACGTGGTCACGGCGGCCCCCGGTCAGTGCAGTTTGGCGGAGACGAGCGAGCCGAGGTCGTTCATCGCCTGGTCGAAGCCGATCTTGCCGGTCCACAACTTCATCAGCAGGTCGTTGATGCTCGCCGTCAGCTCCGGGACGCCGGCCTCCTCCGGGTAGTTGGCGAAGCCGCCGTCACGGGCGTCGACGAAGGTCTGCGCGTGTGCGGGGTAGCCCTCCATCACCACGCTGTCCGCGCCCTTGACCGAGGGGACCGCGTTGCCGCCGCCCTTCAGCCGCACGGTCTGGCCGTCCTTGGAGACGAACTCGGACAGGAACGTCCAGGCCGCCTGCGCGTTCTTGGCGTTCTTGTTCAGCGCCAGGAAGGAGGTGCCCACCGTCTGCGGCATCAGTTGGCCGGTCTGGGACGGGAACGGCACGATGTCGTAGTTGTCCTGCTGTCCCTTCTTCACGGTGTCGATCATCCAGCGGCCGCCCGCGGAGAAGCCCGCCTTGTGCTTGATGAACTGCACGTCCGAGCCGTTGCCCTCGGGCAGGTTGTCGGCGACCAGGAAGGTCCCGTTCTGGTAGCCGTCGGCCAGGGTCTTCAATGCCTCGCGCGACTTGGGGTCGGTGTTGCCGACGAACTTGCCGCCGTCGTAGACCTTGCCGCCGAAGCCGTTGATCATGCTGTAGGTCGAGCCGTACCAGTTGTAGAAGATCGAGCCGGCCTTGTCCGCGGCCTTGAGCTTGCGGTTCATCTCCAGGTAGGTGGCCATCGTCCACTTGCCCTGGGCGTTCAGCGCGGCCGGGTCCTCGGTG
The DNA here is from genome assembly GCF_042956465.1 of Embleya sp. NPDC008237. Lineage (NCBI taxonomy): Bacteria > Bacillati > Actinomycetota > Actinomycetes > Kitasatosporales > Streptomycetaceae > Embleya > Embleya sp. NPDC008237. The sequence goes on along the minus strand of NZ_JBIBGL010000019.1, from coordinate 13,896 downwards.
ATGCCGGCGTCCCTGAGCGCCTGCTTGTCGTACCAGAGCACCTCGGGGTTGGCGTCGTTGGGTATGCCGTAGATCTGCCCGTCCTTCTTGGCGCCGCCGTACAGGCCGTCGAAGAAGTCCTCCGGCTTGGCCTTGCTGTCCGGGGCCGCCATCTTGTCGTTGAGCGGCGAGACCACCCCGGCGGAGACGAACTTCCCGATGAAGTCGTCACCGACGTAGAACACGTCGGGTGCGGTCTTGGAGGAGAGCTGGGTGAGCAGCTTGGAGTGGTAGTCGCTGTAGGAGGGGACCGCCTGGAGCTTCAGCTTGATGTCGGGGTGGCGCTTGCCGAAGTCCTTCTCGAAGTCCTTGAAGCGGGCGAGCTCTTCCGGGTTGCCCCAGGTCGACCAGGTGACGGTGGTCTTGCCGGAGCCGGAGCCGGAGCCGCTGCTCCCGCCGCAACCGGTGGTTGCGGCGAGTGCGGCACCGGCGGCCAGCACGGCGACGGTCTTCGCTGCGCGGGAAAATGACACGTTGTGCCTCCGGGGGGATGTGTGCGGGACGTACGCGTGCTGGGACCGGGCCCGGGCCCGTCGCCGATGGCGACGACGGGCACGGGGCCGGGATGACTAGGCGAGGCCGCCGCCGTCTACGACGAGGGCGGTGCCGGTGATGTAGCTGGCCGCGTCGGAGGCCAGGAACAACACCGCGCGGGCGATCTCGTCGGGCGTGCCGGACCGGCCCATCGGACGGTCCGCCGCGTCGGCTGCGAAGGCCGTCCAGTCCTCCGCCAACTGCCGGGCCTCCTCGCGCAACATCGGGGTGTCCGTGTCACCGGGGTTGACCGAGTTGACCCGGATGCCCGCCGCCGCGTGGTCGATCGCCAGGGCGCGGGTCATGTTGACCACGGCGGCCTTGGATGCGCAGTAGGAGATCGCGTTGCCGCCGCCCTTGAGGCCCCAGCCGGAACCGGTGTTGACGATGGAGCCGCCGTCGCTCATCGCGGGGACGGCGTGCTTGCACATCAGGAAGACCGAGCGCACGTTGACCGCCATCACCCGGTCCCACTCGTCGACCGTGGTGCCGATCGCGTCCGCGCGCCGGATGATGCCCGCGTTGTTGAAGAGCACGTGCAGACCGCCGAAGGTCTGCACCGCCGTGGACACCACGGACACGCAGTCCGCCTCGGCGGACACGTCCGCCTTGACCCCGACCGCCCGGGCGCCCTGCGCGGTGATCTCCTCCGCGGTGCGGGTCGCGGCCGCCGCGTCGATGTCGGCGATCACCACGTCCGCCCCCTCCGCGGCGAACATCAGCGCGGTGGCCCGGCCGATGCCCGAGCCGCCGCCGGTAACGATGGCGACCTTGCCGTGCAGGGATCCAGTCATCCCGTTCATCCAGAGCACTCCTCGCTCGCAGGAACAATTCGATAGGGGACGCTCTCGCGGTAGCCCGTGATCACTTTGACGAAACCGCTCAACCGCGCGTCCGTGGCCGGGTCCCCGGTGTCCGCCAACAGGGGCCGGCCGCCGAGCGCGGCCAGCTTGGTGCGGGTGGCGAGCACGGTCAGGCCGTGCACGCGGGCCAGCACCGACGGGCTGATCTGCTGGTTGCCGCGACCGAGCACGAAGCCCTGGCCGCCGATCACCGATACCACGGCGTCCGTCTCGTGCCCGTCCACCAGGTCGAGCAGCGCGCGCTCGCTCAGGTCGACCCCGATCGGCACGCCGTCGGCGACCACGTCCACGCCGAGCAGCGTGGACTCGGCGCCCAGCGCGCGGCCCACCGCGCGCGTGGTGGTGCCCGGGCCCAGGATGTAGCGCACGCCCGGGCGCATCCGGGCGACCACTTCGCGGGCGATGCCCTCGACGGTCTCCGGCGCGGCGCCCGAGGAGCCGGTCTTGCGGCCGGACAGCCGTACCCGGGCCGCGGGCACGGTCAGCGTGCCGTAGAGCCGGGGGCTGACCCGGCCCTCGCGGTAGGCCTGTTCGTCCAGGTCCACCACCTCGGCGTCGGCGGTGTCCCCGGCGAACTCGGCGGCGGCGTGGCCGGCCGCCGCCGGGCCGACCGCGAAGCAGCCGGAGTAGACCTTGACGCCCGCCGGAATGCCGAGCACCGGCGCGGTCGGCCCGGCGTCGAGCACGTCCCGCGCGGTGCCGTCGCCGCCCGCGAACAGCAGCAGGTCCACCGCCGCCAACGCCCGGACGCCCGCCCGGGTGTCGGCGGACGAGGACGGCTCCCCCGGTGCGCACGCCACCAGCTCGGGCACCGCGCCGGCGGCGCGCACGGAGTTCTCGCCCATCGCGCCGGGCACGGTGACCACGACGGCGTCCGGGCGGGCGGCCAGGAGCGCGCGTACGGCCACCGCCGCGCGCTCCCCGGCCCGGGCGGTCGCGCCGCGGGCGAGCGCCTCGCGCTGCACGTCGGCGCCGTCGCTGCCCTTGAGCCCGGCCGCACCGCCGAGGCCGGCCACCGGGTTGACGATCAGGCCGACTCTCATGAGAGGTGCTTGCGGACGTACGCCCGCCAGGTCATCGCCCACTGCTCCGGGTCGTCCAGGCAGGTCGGGTCGATCTTGTGCACGGTCTGGTTGTAGGGCGCGCCCTTGACGAACTCCGGTTCGCTGCGCGCCTCGTCCGCGACGTGCGCCAGGATCGCGGCGTACTCGTCCAGGTCCTCCTTGGAGTACGACTCGGTCGGCTCCAGGGTGAACGGCTCGGGCACCAGGTACGGGTGATGGCTGGTCCAGTAGTGCACCCCGAAGTCGGCCGCGCGCACGCCGATCTCCTCCGAGTGCACGCCGGTGTCCTCGTACAGGCCCTGCCACGAGTAGCGGACCTGCTCCAGCCGGCGCTTGTCCCAGTGGGCGGAAGCGCCCGGGATCTGCAACACCTTGTGCATCAGGTAGTTGTTGTTCAGCACCGCCGTCTCGGCCACCTGCCGCAGGCCCTCGGCCCCCAGCGCCATGATCCACGCGTAGGCGCGCACCACGTTCTGGGTGACCCCCAGGTAGGGCCGGATCTTGCCGATCGACTGCGGCCGGTCGGCGTCCAGGAAGTAGCGTTCGCCGTCGAACTCGACGGTCGGGCCGGGCAGGAAGGGCACCAGCTTCTCCGCGACGCCGCAGGCACCCGCGGCCGGACCGCCGGACGCGTGCGGTGTGGAAAAGGTCTTGTGCAGGTTGAAGTGGCACAGGTCGAAACCGGCGTCGGCGGCCCGGGTGATGCCCAGGATGCCGTTCGCGTTGGCCTGGTCGTAGCAGGCCAACCCGCCGACCTCGTGCACGAGTTCGACGAACTCGGCGATCCGGGGGTTGTAGATCCCGGTGTCCTCCGGGTTGGTGATCATCAGCGCGGCGGTACGCGGGCCCACGGCCGCGCGCAGCGCCTCGATGTCCGGGTAGCCGTCGGCGTCCGGCATCAAGGTGATCACCTCGTACCCGGCGGTCTTGGGGGAGGCCGCGTTCGTGGGGTGCGAGAACATCGTGGTGATCACCTGGTCGCGCTGCTCGCCCTCGCCCCGGGAGGCGTGGTAGGCGCGGATCATCGCGATGTTGGCGTAGATCGCCGCCGAACCGGAGCCCGGTTGCAGGCTGACCCGGTCCATACCGGAGATCTCCTTGAGCATCTGCTCCAGGTGCCAGTAGATCGCGAGCACGCCCTGCACACTGTCCTCGGGCTGTGCCGGGTGCAGTTCGGCGATCTTCGGGTCGCCGACGAGCCGGTCGTTGATCTTGGGGCTGTACTTCATCGTGCAGGTGCCCTGGCCGACGGCGATGCCGAGGTCGACGCCAACGGTCTCCTGGGACAGCCGCATGTAGTGCCGGAGCACGTGCAGTTGGGACATCTGCGGCAGTGCGGGCGGCGTCTCGCGCCGGATCCCGGCGGGCAGTTCGACGGCGGGTACGCCCGCCTCGGGCACCCCGATGCCGCGCCGGCCGGGGCTGGAGTGATCGAAGATGATCGGCTCGTCCCAGCGCGCCTGGTGGAACCGGCGCAGCGGCGGCTTGGCCTCGATCGGCAACTTCGCGAAGGATTCTCCGACGGCACCCATCAGCCCTGCACCTCTCGTACCGCTCGCACCAGCGTGTCGATGTCGTCCTTGGTGTGCCGCTCGGTCACACAGACCAGCAGTGTTGTGGCGTCCAGCGCGATGCCGGCGTAGATGCCGTGTGCGCGCAGCGCGGTGAGCAGCGCGTCGGTGTCGGCCACCTCGATCGCGAACTCGCGGAAGTGCACGGCGGCGGCGTGCCGCACCCGTACTCCGGGGATTGCGCCGAGTTCGTCCATCGCGTAGCGGGTCCGGGCCAGGATCGTCTCGCCCAGTTCGCGCATGCCCTCCGGGCCCATCAGCGCGAGGTAGACGCCGGCCGTGATGCCCCACAGCGAGGCGGCGGTGCCCACCCATTCCTTGCCCTCCTCGCGCAGTGCGAAGGAGGTGCGGTCGTAGAAGACGTCGCCGAAGCCGTATTCGCCCGGCACCGCGGTCGGCGCGATGCCGAACAGACGCGAGGGGAACTCGGCGACCAGGCGCGGTTCGTCGCGGGTGGCGATGTAACCGGCGTGACCGCCGCCGTAGTTCTGGTGCATGCCCAGCGACTGGATGTCGCCGCAGACGATGTCCGCGCCGAGCGTGGCGGGCGGGGCGAGTACGCCGAGCGAGATCGGGTCCGCGCTGACCACGAGCAACGCGCCTTCGGCGTGCGCGAGTTCGGCGATCTCTGCGGTCCGGGCCTCGACCACGCCGTAGAGGTTGGGGCTCTCCAGGTAGACCGCGGCGACGGTGTCGTCGACGGTGAAGGCGCCGGCCTCGCCGTTCTCGGCCACCGGGATCATCACGATCTCGATGTCGGGCGCGAGGAAGTCGTGCAGCTTGCTCAGTTTGTCCGCGCCGATCGCGGCGGTGACCAGCACCTTGGATCGGCCGGTGTAGCGCGCGGCCATCCGCAGCGCGGTGCCGGAGGCCTGGAAGCCGTCGTAGGTGGGGACGTTGACGACGTCCAGCTCCAGGAGTTCGCCCATCATGCTGACGTACTCGAAGAGCGCTTGGAAGCGGCCGTGGTCCTCGTACGGTTCGCCCGCGTAGGCGGTGAGGAACTCGCCGCGCGAGTTGATCTCGTCGCACACGGCGGGCACGTGGTGCGGGTAGCAGCCGCCGCCCAGGAAGCTGAGCACCTCGGTGGTGTCGGTGTTGCGACCGAGCAACCCGCGCATGTGCCGGACCAGTTCGGTTTCCGAGCTCATCGGCGCGGGCAGGTCGAGCGGCCGGTTCAGGCGCAGCGCGGCGGGGATGTCGGTGTAGAAGTCCTCGACGGACTCGACCCCGATCGCGGCCAGCATCTCGGCCCGGACGGCCGGCTCGGCATTGGGTATGTAGGGGTGGGTCACTTCTCTCCCTCGTGAGCGGTGCGCAGCACCACGGCGTCCCTGGGCCCGATCTCGATCGAGCCGTGCAGGTCGCGCCCGGTCAGCAGGTCCGTGCCGGGGGCGCGCAGGGTCAGTGCCGCGGTGGTCGTGCCGTGATTGAGCAGGAACAGGTAGTCGGCGTCGGGCCCGGTCCGCAGGCACGCCTCGACGGCGGGCGGTACGTCCGCGACCGGGCGCACGCCGGCGCGGGTCAGTACGTCGGTCAGGATCGGGGTGACGTCGTCGAGGGCGCAGCCCACGTAGGTGGCCCGGCCGAGCCGGGTGATCGCGGGTTGTCCGGCCAGGTCGCCGCCCTCGTAGTCGGCGATCGGCGTGGCGCCCTCGGGCCGAAGCCACTCGGCCCACCGGGTCGCGGTGCCCGGGGTGCCGTCGGCGTATCGCACGCTCTGGGCCACCCCGTCGGCCAGCGGCCAGAACTCGTCGACGCTCAGGCCGAGCAGGTCGCGCAGCGGACCGGGCGCGCCGCCGGGGTGTACCCGGTCGGCCGAGTCGACCACGCCGCTGAACGGGCCGACGATCAGTTCGCCGCCGAACGTCCGCAGGTTCTCGGCCTGTTCGTCGGTGCACAGGTAGAGGTTGGGGGCGATGACCACGCGGTACCCGGACAGGTCGCGGTCCGGCGGGGCCAGGTCCACGGTGATTCCGCGGGCGTGCAGCGGCGCGTACCAGGCGTTCAGGAGTCGCTTGAGCTCCAGCCGCTTGGACGGCATCGACTCGGGGGCCTCCAGGCCCCACCACGAGGACCAGTCCAGGAGCAGCGCGACGTCCGCGGCGGTGTGGGTGCCGGCGATCTCGGCGAGCTTTTGCAGGTCGCCGCCCAGGCGTAGCGTGTCCTGCCATCCGCGGGTTTGCACACCACCGTGCGGCAGGAGGGCGGAGTGGAACTTCTCCGGTCCGTACCGGGCCTGGCGCCATTGGAAGAACATCACCCCGTCGGCGCCGTGCGCGAGTGCCTGGAGGCTGTCCAGGCGCATCTTGCCGGGCGGCTTGGGCACGTTGACCTCACGCCAGCTCACCGCGCTCGGGGCCTGTTCCAGCAGCAGCCAGGGGCGCCGCTTGAGCGAGCGCATCAGGTCGTAGCTGACCGCGATGCCCACGTGCGAGGTGGGGTCGGCCGGGTCGGGGTAGGCGTCGTCGCTGACGATGTCCTCGGCGCCGGCCCACTTCCAGTAGTCCAGGCCGTGCAGGATGCTCATGAAGTTCGTGGTCACCGGGATGTCCGGGGTGACCTCGCGCAGCACGCTCTTCTCCGCCTCGAAGCACTCCAGGAGCGCGTCCGAGCAGAACCGTCGCCAGTCCAGCACCTGGGCCGGGTTGATCGGGCCCGGCGCCTTGCGCGGCGGGGCGATCTGCTCGAAGTCGGTGTAGTGCTGGCCCCAACAGGAGGTGCCCCAGGCGTCGTTGAGGCCGTCGATGTGCTCGTATCGCTCGCTCAGCCAACGCCGGAAGTGCCGGGCGGACTCGGCACAGAAGCACTCGAGCGTGTGGTCCGCGTACTCGTTGCCGATGTGCCACATCGCCAGGGCGGGGTGCTCGGCGTAACGCTCCGCCATCGCCCGGGCCAGCCGGACGGTGGCCGCGCGGAAGATCGGCGAGCTCGGACAGTAGCCCTGGCGGGAGCCGAATTCGAGCCGGGTCCCGTTCGCGTCGACCGGCAACGCCTCGGGGTGCTCGCGGATCAGCCACGGCGGCGGGGTCGCGGTCGCGGTGGCCAGGTCGGCGGCGATGCCGTGCTCGTGCAGCAGGTCGAGCACCCGGTCCAGCCAGCCGAAGTCGTACTCCCCGGGCCGGGGTTCCAGGCGTGACCAGGAGAAGACCGCGACGGTCGCCATGTTCACGCCGGCCTCGGCCATCAGCTTGGCGTCCTCGGCCCAGACCTCCTCCGGCCACTGTTCGGGGTTGTAGTCACCCCCGAACAGCAATCCCGGCACTCGCGTCAACCGCACGTCGACCTCCCGTTCATGTATTCTGTATTCATAATTCAAGGTGTGTGCGGTGCGTCATGTCAAGCACCAGTTATCGGCGCCGATCGACACAAGGAGTAACCGACACATGGCCATCCAGCGGCGACCTCTGCGGGAGCAGATCCGCGAGGAGTTGCTTCTGCGCCTCGACCGAGGCGACTTCGCGGCGGGCAAGGACATCAACGAGGTGGTGCTTGCCGCCGAGTTGGGCGTCAGTCGCACCCCCCTGCGCGAAGCCCTGATCACCCTGGCCGGCGAAGGCGTCCTGGAGAGCAATCAGGGGCGCGGCTTCCGGTTCGCGCCGGTCAGCAGCAAGGAGTTCCGCGAGCTGTGCGAGATCGTCGCGGGACTGGAATCGCTCGCCCTGGAGCTCTCGGACCCCGATGAACTACGGGAGATGGCACCGGAGTTGCTGCGGTTGGCCCGGGGCTTCCCGGATCCGGTGGCGGAGCAGTCGGAGATCGAGTGGCACGACGACGAGTGGCACGATCTGCTGCTCGGCAAGTGCCCGAACGAGCGGTTGCTCGATCTGGTGACCAGTGTGAAGGCGGGCATGCGCCGCTATACCCACCTGATCGCCGGCGAGGACACGCTGCTGGAGCGCGAGGCGGAGGAACACTGCCGGATCGCCGAGCACCTGCGCGCCGGTGACGTGCCCGCCGCCACCGCAGCGCTGCGCGACAACTGGATCAGCGGCATGGAACGCATGACCAGCCGCATCCCGGTGGCCCCGGAGTCGACCTGACCGACCCCGCCCCACCTCGGCGGGCCGCCTTCGTCCCCTGCGGACGAAGCCGACCCGCCGCGCGGCATGCGCCGAAGCGGCACTGCGGCCGTGGCTCGTTGCCGTTGCCCGGCTTCTTCGCGGTCGAGGCCGGACTGCGCCCGCTACGCCGAATCGAGGAGATCTCCGCGGCCGGCGCCGGCGGGGACCCGACCCCGGCGGGTGCCGGACACGGCCGCGCCGGGCGCCGGGATCGGCCGGCCCACCACCGCGCTCGACGGCATGCCGGCGGGCGCCGAAGCCGGTGCGCCCAAGCCTCGGCGCGGGATCGGCGGGCAGGCCGGGCCCTTGGACCCGCTATGCGAACGCAGCCGTCCAGTCCACCGCGATCCCGTGTACGTACGCTTCCGCCAGCGCGGCCAGGAAGCGGCCCATGCCGCCGTCCCCGTTGCGCAGGGTGGCCATCAAGACGGCCGAACGACCGAGCTCCTCGACGATGTCCTGCATGCCGACCGTGAGCACCGGCTGGGCGCTGCATTCGACGAAGATCGTGTGGCCGTCGGCGACCAGCGAACGCACGGCATCGTCGAACCGCACCGTCTGGCGCAGATTCCGGTACCAGTACTCCGCGTCCAGCTCGTCGGTGTCGATCCGCCGGCCGGTCACCGTCGAGTAGAACGGCACGTCGCCGCGCGCCGGTCGGATCCCGGCCGCCAGGTCGAGCAGCGTCTCGCGCAGGTCCTCCACGTGCGCCGAATGTGCGGCGAAGTCCACTCCCGGCACCCGCCAGCGCATCATCCGGGCCGCGGACAACGCGGCGCCGAACTCGGCCATCGCGCCCACGTCGCCCGATACGGTCATGGTGGCCGGGCCGTTCACCGCGGCCACCGCCAATACGCCGTCCCAGTCGGCCAGCATCGTGCGCACCCGGTCGTTGGGCGCCAGCACGGTCAGCATCTCGCCTCGGCCGCGGATGGCGGTCAGGGCCCGGCTGCGCAGCGCGACGATTCGCGCCGCGTCCTCCAGCGACAACGCGCCCGCGACGTGCGCGGCGACGATCTCGCCCTGCGAATGACCGACCGTCGCCTTCGGTTCGACGCCGAACCGGCCCCACAGCCGGGCCAGCGACAACATCATCGAGAACAGCACGGGCTGCACGACATCCACCCGGTCCAGCGGCGGAGTCCCCGGCGCTCCCCGCAGCACGTCCTCCAGGGACCAGTCCAGGTGCGGCGACAGCGCCTGTTCGCAGGCCCGAATCTCCCGGGCGAACGCGGGCGAGGTGTCCAACAGCTCGACCGCCATGCCGACCCACTGGGTGCCCTGGCCCGGGAAGACGAACACCGGCCGGCCGTCGGCCTGCTCCTGTCGGGTCGCCCGGCCGGAGATCAGGTTCGGCACGGCCCGCTCCTCGACGAGCGCCCGCAGCCCGACGACCAGCTCCGCCCGGTCGCGTCCCAGCACCACGGCCCGATACTCGAAGGCCGCGCCGGCCGCCACCAACGACCGGCCCACCTCGGTGACATCGTCGACGACGTCCAGCGCCGCGTCGGAGTCGAGCCGGGCCAGCAGCCGCGCGGCCTGACTGCGCAAACCCTTCTCGCTTCGCCCGGACAGCACCCACGGCACCGTGCCGGCTCCGGCGCCGACTCCGATCGGGATCTCCTGTGTGGCCGGCTTGTTCACGAGCGCTCCTCGTCGTCACCGATCGGCGGACTGCGAATGGCAGGATATCCGCAGGTCGCGTATTTCCGCCCACCGCGCGGTAATTCCGCCACAAAGGATGCGGTTACCGGGTGATTACCCGGCACTGTAGGAATCGTGTAAGGCTGCCGACACCCAGTCGCGTCTGCTTTCCAGTACGGAGGCCACTCGTTGTCGGGCTATCCGATATCGCAGGCAATTATTCCTGCGCACCCGCAGATCACGTCCACCCATTTTCCATCGAATCCGCCGCGTCCCGCTCGGGAAAGCGCAGAACCGGCTCGTGACCTCCGACCCCCGACATTCACATGGTGACCAGCGAAACAGGCCCGAGCCGCGTGGGCCGTGCCCACGCGCCCACCCACCCGGAACCCGCACGATTGCCGTCGCTGACGGGACTGCGATTCCTGGCGGCCATGCTGGTCTTCGCCACGCACATCCTGTGGTACACCCGGCTCGTCCCGGGGGATGCGGGCACGGAACTCAGGAAGACGTTCGCCCTCTCCGGTTCCTATGGGGTCGGCTTCTTCTTCATCCTGAGCGGCTTCGTCCTGACCTGGACCGCGCGTTCGGACGACACGGCCGGTTCCTTCTGGCGCCGCCGCCTGGTGAAGATCGGCCCGATGCACCTGGTCACCTTCGGCCTGGCCGCCCTTCTCGTGCTGGAGACGGACCGGCCCACCCGGATGGTCGACTGGCTCGCGTCGGCGACCATGCAGCAGTCGTGGTTCCCGGACATCGGGACCGTCTCGGCGGTCAACGGGGTGAGTTGGTCGCTGTGCTGCGAGTTCTTCTTCTACCTGCTCTTTCCGGCCCTGCTGCCGGGGCTGCGCCGGATCCGCGAGGAGTGGCTGTGGCCGGCGGTCGCGGCGGTACTCGCGCTGATCGTGGGCGTGTTCCTGGTCGGCACGTTCGTGGTGAACGATCAGCCGCGCCTCGCCGCCTTCGCCGTGTCCGGCGAAGTGTCGTTCGACCAGGTGTGGTTCGTCTACTTCTTCCCGCCGGCCCGCGCGCTCGAATTCGTCCTGGGCATTCTCCTGGCCAGGATCGTCGCGGCGGGTCGATGGCCGCGCATCGGCCTGGCGCCCGCCTTCGGCCTGGCCGTCTTCGGATACGTGCTCACCCGGTACGAGCCGTACCTGGCCGGCACGGCGGGCGTGGCGACCGTGTGGACCGCACCCCTGATCGCCGCCGCCGCGGTCGCCGACCGGCAGGGCGGCGCCTCGGTGTTCCGCGGACCGACGATGGTCTTCCTGGGTGAGATCTCCTTCGCGTTCTACATGGTGCACTGGCTCGTCATCGTCGAGGCCGCCGACCTGATCGGCCCCACCCGCACGTTCTCGACGGGCACCGGCGTGCTCTTGATCCTCGCCGTGCTCGGGGTCGCACTGGTGTGCTCCGCACTCCTGTACCGGTACGTGGAGACGCCGCTGGTACGGCGCTTCGGACGACACCGGCCGAAGGCGGAGCGGGCCGGCCTCCCGGTCGCGCCGGCGCCCGTGCGGGCCGAAGGCGACCGCGTACCGAACTGACGAACGGCGCATCCCTCCGGCCGCCCGGCAGGGGCCGGCGCCGCACACCACGATCTCCCACGCGTCCTGCGCGGCCCGAACCCGCGCAGGGCGCGTGCGGCTCTGCGCGCACGCCGACCCGAGACGGGCATACCGCCGCAAACACCGGCCGGTTCGAGCACGCGCAGGACGGTGTTCGCGGCGCGGAACACCAGGACATGCCGATCCCGTAGGCCGGTCACGGCCGCCCATCGCGCGGTAATTTCGCCGCGGGTATGCGGTTACCGGTCGATTACCCACCGTGGATGGAACCGTGTAAGGCTGCCGACGACCAGTCGCGCCCGCTTTCCGGTACGGAGGCTACTCGTTGTCGGCCTATCCGATATCGCAGGCTGCTATTCCTGCGCAACGACAGATCACATCCACCTATTCGCTGCTGCATCTGCTGCGCCCCACCGACGACTCCGTTCTCCATCTTCCGGCGACGAACGCGCAGTTGGTCGAGGAGGTCGTCGTCCGTGTCGGTCCGGGTGCAACCGGTTGGGCAATCGAGCACAGCCGTCTGCTGCTGGCCGAGTTGGCCGGGGAGCCGTTCGCCCGCTTCGACCGAAGATCGTGTAGCGAAACGCGGCTGGTCGAGGCGATAGCACTCTGGGTCGTATTGCGGCTCAGCGGCGTGCGTGCCATCACCGGGCTGATTTCCACGGAACTCACGAATGCCATTCGGGAACGCATCGCCGACAACACCACGGTCGACCTGCTGCTTCGTTGTGTCCGGGCCACCCACGCGCGTTTCACGCGCGAGTTGTTCGCATTGTGCGAGGCGCAGATCCCGGCGCAGGACCAGCCGGCCATGATGCGGTCCATTTCCGCCGACCTGTTCGAGGGAATGGAGAGCCTCTCCGCCGCGGTGACCGAGAAGTTCGCCGCCGAACGCAACCGCTGGTTCGCCGGATCCGTGGGGGAACGCTTCGAACTGGTGTCGGCGATCCTGAAGGGCAAGCCGGTCGACACGCGAAAGGCGCTGCGCCGGTTGCAGTACGACCTGACGCTGCACCACGTCGCGCTGGTCCTGTGGCAGGACGAGATCACCCCGGACAGCCGGCGCGAACTGGAGACCACGGCGCTGCGCCTGCTGGACCAGGTCGGCTGCTCCTCGATGTTGCTGCTCCCCGCGGGCCCGGGTCGGCTGTGGGCGTGGGGCGGCCGGGCCACCGATCACCCGGGCGAGCTGGGGCGATCGCCCAAGCCGGTGGATCTGCCCGCGCACGTCCACGTCGCGTCCGGGTTGCCGGGCGACGGGGTGGCCGGCTTCCAGCGCTCCCACGAGCAGGCGGTCACCGCGGAGCGGGTCGGCCGGATCACCGAGCCGGGCCCGTCCAGGCTCTGCGACTACGGCGACCTGGAGCTGGTGATCCTGCTCGGCAACGACGCCGAGGCGACCGCCGATTTCGTCCGCCGTGAACTCGGCCCGCTCGCCGCCGACAACCGGACCATGGCCGCGTTGCGCGAGACCGTGCGGTGTCTGCTGGACAACGAGCGGGGCGTGGCCGTCACGGCCAAACACCTGCACATCGCGAAGAACACCGTGGTCTACCGGGTCAAGAAGGCGGAGCAACTGCTCGGCCGGTCCCTGCGCGAGGACCACCTTCGCCTGCACCTCGCGCTGTACCTGGCCGGACGGCTCGGCTCGTCGGTGCTGGCCAAGCAGGGTCCCGCCACGGGACTGGAGAACTCGATTCGGGCGGTGTCCTCATGAGCGACAGGCAGCTGAACAAGGACGAGAAGCTCCTCGACTACCTCAAGTGGGTCACCGCCGACCTGCACAAGGCCCGGGCGCGAGTCGACGAGTTGGAGTCGAGCCGGTCCGAGCCCATCGCCATCCTGGGCATGGGCTGCCGCTACCCCGGCGACGTGTCGACGCCCGAGGAGTTGTGGCGCGTGGCCGCCGACGGCGTCGACGCGATCACCGAGTTCCCGGACGACCGCGACTGGGACGTGGCGGGCATGTACGACCCGGACCCCGATGCGATGGGCAAGTTCTACGCGCGGGAGGGCGGGTTCCTCAGCGACGTCAAGGGATTCGACTCGGCGTTCTTCGGGATCTCGCCGCGCGAGGCGCTGGCGATGGACCCGCAGCAGCGCCTGCTGCTGGAGACCACGTGGGAGGCCATCGAGCGGGCCCGGATGGACCCGCGCTCGCTGCGCGGCAGCGATACCGGGGTGTTCGTCGGCGTGATGTACACCGGCTACGCCTCCACCGTCGACGCCTCCTCGACGGGTATCGAGGGCTACGCGATGACCGGGATGTTGACCAGCGTCGCCTCCGGCCGGATCTCCTATGTCCTGGGCCTGGAGGGGCCGACGGTCAGCATGGACACGGCCTGCTCGTCGTCCCTGGTGTCGATCCACCACGCCGTGACGGCCCTGCGCAACGACGAGTGCTCGCTGGCACTTGCCGGCGGGGCGATGGTGATTCCGGTGCCGGACGGCTTCGTGGAGTTCTCCCGGCAGCGCGGGTTGGCTCCGGATGGGCGGTGCAAGGCGTTCGCGGCGGCGGCGGACGGTACCGGTTTCTCCGAGGGGGT